>CAWKIF010000087.1:0-47713 GCA_963849485.1 candidate division FCPU426 bacterium
AAGTATCCGCTCCTAAACCGGTCGAAGCGCCACCCCAGGCAGTGCCTACTGCGGTTCCCCCACCCCCTCAGCCTATCCCTAAAAAGCATTCTGGTTCGGTTAAAAGGGTCTTAACTCAAAATTCAGAACTTATTTTTAAACCTGCCGACCGAAGCCGAGCGGTAGCGGTGGTTGGCGTAGGTGGGACTCAAAACTCTACTTCTTCTCCCCCTCCTGCTACATCTTCCCCAATGCCGGCGCCATCCACGCCAATAGTTTCCCAAGCTTCCGACCCCTTCAAAGACCGGATCGAATCGGACAAGAAACTCCTCGGAGAATTCGTCGATTACTTATGCGGCGAGTCCTACCAAAACACCGGCGCCTTGCTGGATTATTTCAAGGCCCACGTGTCGCCGGATTATTACGATTCGTTCATAGGCAACAATTTCTCGCCCAACTATTTGCAAAGGATCAAAAACAAAAAGGAAACCGTGACGTTTACGCGCACCCAGCCCGGCCAGTTCGTGAAAGCGGACTCCCGCACGGATGAATTCAAGGTGGTGGGGATCATGACCCGTAAAAGCGACCTGAATAGCCAGGGGGAGCTGGTTTCCTCCGAGGCGGTGGCCTTTCGCGTCGGCTTGCGGCAAGGGCCCAAGGGCGTGGTGGTTTGCAAAGTGGATAGGGTTTGGCCCCTAAAGGAAATAAGAAAAAAGAGGGGCGAAAGCCGTTATTTGTGTCAGGGAACCTTTACCGCCACCGCCTCAATTTTGATCTGATAAGTGGCCCCGAGGGTCCAATAAACGTAACGTAAATCCACTGCCTCATTCAGGCTGAAATCATAGGCCGCATTATGGGCGATAATGTAATCGAAGCCCCCGGTCAAACTCAAAGCGGTTTGTTTATCCAAAGGCAGGAAATAGCCGGGATTCAACACGAAGAGCCATCCCCCCCCGTTGTATAGGCCGGAGGAGTCCCAAAGGGGATATCCGTTGACCGTCACGAACTTGAAAAGACCCGTGAGGGACAGGTTGGAGATATTGTAGCCGGGGGTCACGTAAAACTGAGCGCCCGAGGAGCCAAAGGGTTCGGTGCCAAAGATGGGGTTCCCCGAGAGAATCAAAATAATGCCTCTGAGCCAGGCTGTAGACCTGCGCCCCAAGGCCCCAACAAAAACCCGCAGGATCATAAAAGGAATAGGAACCGGAAAGGTTCGGCCCCAATTGGTAGTCGGTGATGCCGTTCTCATCCATGGGAACGCGCCGCGGTAGCCGTCAGGCGAAAGACGCTGGATTGGTTCGCCGGAAACATTTCGGTGCGGTTGAGGGCCAGGAAAAAGGAGTCCCCTACCTTGAATTGGATGTCCTGGAGCCCCCCCGCGTTCGGGTCGTAGGTTCCGAAATAATAATACCCCAGGGCCGCCCCATATTTCACGGATTTGCCCTCGGGTACCAAACCCCGTATAGCCCGCTCACTCCCCAACCCTCGTCGGAGTACCGGCCGGGAAGAGAGAGAAGGGACATTGGAGGCGATCTGCTTCGTTTCCCAGGAAGGGTCCCCCGTGGGAACCGTCAAGTCCAGCTCGGCTATGGAAGAAAGCCCGAAAGCCGTGAAGTAATACTGCCCCCCCAGGGTCGTGGCGGTAAGGTTGGTCAGGTTTTGGGTTTCCGTCCCATTGAGTGAATCGGTATAACTTCCAAAAGCGAAGGAGGTTTGTCCGTAGACTTCGCAATGGGAATCGAGGACATAGTTCATGGAAAAGGGGCGAACCCCTCCGCTCCATTGAACGGCATAAGGGTATTGGCGGCCTGCCAGCCGTCATAGCTCAAACCCAGGGATAGTACGTCTTGAACTCGCAACCTGAGGGGCTTCCCCACCCGAGGGTCAAGAGGGGCAGGAGCAGGCCAAAGGAAAGCCGCACCCTCACGGTACCGCCTGGATGATTCCCTGGGTTCCACCCGGAATCACTACTGGCTTACTGCTAACACCCAAGTTGGTGACAGGGGAATTTAGACGGTAGCCATAGCCCGCGGCGTTCGGGTCGTTTAAGGATTGATCCAAATAGGTTCGGATACCCAATTCAGTTAGGTGCAGTTCCTTTAAAGACGGATCCTTCATTCCGGAATCATCCGAAGTTTCTTTCAATTCTTTTTTGGTTTCGGCCGGTTTTTTGGGGGGGATTTCACTGGTGTGGAAGAGGGCGAGGCAGCGGTTTGGGCCATCACAACGGAATTGCCGAGGCAAAAAATCAAGAACAGGATAAGGCGCCATGCCCGGACATCCTCAAAACGGGAAACCAAATGGATCTCGTACATGGTCCTCGGCTCTAAATTGTTCTCCCCAAACGTTCTGACGCCGTTGATGTTATCAAGAAGGTTTTGGAAAAAACAACAAGGACTAGCTAAATTTGCAAGGCATTAACAACCGTGAAAAAAAAGAGAATGAATCAGCTTTTCAAGGGGGCATCGAACTCGACCCCCTTTTCCCCGGCCACCACTTCCCCGATCACCAGGGGCTTGGCTCCGTTTTTGGAAAGCTCCGCCAGTGTCTTTTCCCGATCGTTTTTCCCGACCAGGAGAATCATTCCAATCCCCATGTTGAGGGAACGGTAGGACTCAAACTCGGACAGGTTCCCGGTCTTGACCATCCATTGGAACAGGGGCGGGAGGGGCCAAGAGCCTTTTTTGAACCTGATCCGGCATCCCTCGGGCAGGACCCGGGGCGGGTTGTCGATCAGGCCCCCGCCCGTGATATGGGCCATGGCTTTGACCGGGACGAGGTCCAGAATGGGATAAACCTCATGGAAATAGCTCTTGTGGGGAATCAATAGCAAGTCGCCGATGGGCCCCCCGAGTTCGGGGACGACATCGGTGTAATTTAACCCCGCTACCTCCTTGACCAGTTTCCGGGCTGAGGAATAACCGTTCGTATGGAGTGAGACGGAGGGCAGGCCGATGCAAGACATCCCCCGGGAACCACATTTTGGCCCCGAATCACCTTGTCCTTCTCGACCACTCCCACGATGGTTCCAGCGATATCGTAGTCCCCTTCCTTGTACACCGAGGGCATCTCCGCCGTCTCGCCGCCGATCAGGACCAGCCCCGCTTTGACGCACTGATCTGCCATGCCGGAAACGATCTCTTCCACCACGGAGACGTCCAACTTGCTCGCGGCCAGGTAATCGAGGAAAAAAAGCGGCTTGGCCCCCTGGACCAGGATGTCGTTGATCGAATGGCCGATGATATCCGCCCCGAGGCCCCGGTATTTCCTCATTTCCACGCCGATCTGGGTCTTGGTGCCTACGCCATCGGTTGAGGATACGAGGACCGGTTTCTTGTATTTCGTGGTGTCAAACTCAAACAGTCCCCCGAAAAGGCCGATGTCGGACAGCACCGATGGATTAAAGGTCTTTTTCACCAATTGTTTGATGCGCCGGATGGACTCGTTTCCCTTTTCAATGTTCACCCCGGCGTCTTCGTAAGAAATCTGTTTCAAGAAATCCCCCAAGTTAAGTTTCATTGGTGTCAGAAGTTTGGACGAGGGAATATCGTAAGGGTCGGGTCCTCCCAGAACAAGTGGGAAAACTTTTACCGGACGCACCCCTGAGAAACCTATCGTTCTTTAACAGGATGCTGAAAAAGTCCGAGAAACGGACTTTTTCTTATTTACGAACGAGCCACAACACATAAAAACCATATTTTAAGTGGCTCGTTCTATCCCATGGCTGTCGACAGGGTGCTGAAAAATACTTTTTCAGCACCCTGTTAAAAGCCCCGTTTACAATAGGCGGGCCTTGGTTCCAACACAGTTGAATATTACGTTCGGGAAAGATCCTGAAATGACGAAGACCACGACCCTCACCAGCCGATGGACGGCCCTTTACCTGGGGATCTGCCTGGTGCCCCTTTCCCTTTACTTCCTGCAAACCTATCTATTCCCAACGGGTTCACCCCCCGTGATGAACGCCTTTTTTACCTACGCTCCCGACCTGATCCTGGCCCTGGTGGCCCTGCTGGGATGGCAGATCTCCCAAACCCGCATCTTCTGGGCCGCCTTGACCGACCTGTTGCTCTACCATTACCTGCTCCACCCTTCCACGCTGGTGGCGCTTCCGGCGGACCGGCTGAAAACCTTCGAGATCCTCGTGGTGGGGCTGCCCCTCTACTGGACCATTTTATTTTTAATCCGGGAAAGCAAGCTCATCAGCGAGCCCACCCTCAGCCGGATAGGTCTGGCCGTCAGCCCCCTCCTCTTATTTCTCGCCCTCGCCGGATGGGCGCCCGACATCCATCACCAGATCCTCCATTGGAAATTTTTCTGGGGTCCAATGGCCGTCTGGCCCGAGCTTTCCGCCCTCACCCTGCTAGGGTTCGGGGCGGCGGTTTATTTCACCCACGACCACAAGATCCAGCCTTTCCTGGTGGCCTTCTATGTGGCCCGCCTGCCCCTCTTTCTTTCGCTTTACCTCTCGCTGGCCCTGGACGTTCAGCCCCTTCTGGCCGTCAACCGCTTCCTGGTGATTTGCAGTTTCCTTTCGCTATCGGCGGTTTTCCTGGCCGAGATCATCCGTTTATACCTGAAGCGGGTTTACCAGGACCCCTTGACCGCCATCCCCAACCGCCAGGCCCTGGACGACCGGCTCCACGGCCTCAGCGGGCAATACGCGATCGCCATGGTGGATATCGACCACTTCAAGAAATTTAACGATACCTACGGCCATGCCGAGGGGGACAACGTCCTTCGCATGGTGGCCCAGCACCTCATGGGACACCTCGGCCGGGACATCTACCGTTATGGCGGGGAGGAGTTCTGCGTGGTGTTCGAGGGGGAGAAGCGGGAGGAAGCCGAAACCCGGATGGAACTGGCCCGGGGAACCCTGGAAAAAAGAAAATTCTCCCTCCGGGGCAAGAGGCGGCGGGAGGACGAGAAAGCGGAAACCTCACTAGAGGAAGCCGGGCACCGGGGCAAAGTGCAGATTACCATTAGCGTCGGGATCGCCGAACGTAAAAAAAACAACTTGGATTACCGGGAAGTGATTAAGAAGGCCGACCGAGCGCTTTACGAGGCCAAGGGTCAGGGCCGCAACCGGGTCGTGCAGGCGAAATAAGCCCGGCAGCTTATCAGCATTTGCTCATTTCGAGGCTGTACTTCTCCGTCTCCTCGTCAAACGCGACCGGGTACTTGCCCGTGAAACAGGCCGCGCAATGGCCCTGGGGAGTTCCCTCCACCGCCTTCATCATCCCCTCCACCGAGAGGTAGGAAATACTATCCACCCGCAAATAGGTCCGGATCTCTTCCAGGCTGTGGGTGGCGGCGATGAGTTCCTTCCGGCTGGGGAAATCCATCCCGTAAAAGCAAGGGGAAATGATGGCGGGAGAGGTGATGCGCAGGTGAATTTCCTTCGCTCCGACATTGCGAATCATCTTAACAATCTTGCGCATGGTGGTTCCCCGGACGATGGAATCGTCAATCAGGATCACCCTTTTTCCCTCCAGGGATTCCTTCACGGCGTTGTATTTGAGCCTCGCCCCGAAATCGCGGATCGCTTGGTTGGGCTCGATGAAAGTACGGCCCACATAGTGGTTTCGGATCAGCCCCATTTCATAGGGAATCTTCGCCTCGATCGCGAAGCCCGTCGCCGCCATATTGGAGGAATCCGGCACCGGTACCACCACATCCGCAGGAACGGCGGATTCCTGCGCCAAGATGGCTCCCAACCGCTTGCGGACCTTTTGCACACTTGTGTTGTAGATATGCGAGTCGGGCCGGGCGAAGTAAATGAACTCGAAAATACAGGCGGAGTGCGTGACGGTCTCGTAAGGCTTGATAGATACCAGCCCGTTCTCGTTGATCAGCACGATCTCCCCCGGCTCCACGTCGCGCACGTACTTGGCGTCGATGATGTCGAAGGCGCAGGTTTCGCTGGCCAGGACCCAGGCGTTTTCCAGCCTGCCCAGGCACAGGGGGCGGAAGCCGTTCGGATCCCTCATGCCCATCAAACCCTCGTCGGAGAGCACCAGGAGGGAATAAGCGCCCCTTACCTTACGCAGGGACTCGATCAGGCTTTCGATCATGGTGTGGCTGTTGTTACGGGCCAGAAGGTGGATGATGACCTCCGAGTCGACGGTGGAAACAAAGATCGATCCGTGTGCCTCCAACTCGTCCCGGATCCGGCGGGCGTTGACCAGATTGCCGTTGTGCGCGAGGGCAATGGAACCACGGGCATACTCCACCGCGATGGGTTGGGCGTTGCGTAACTGCGACGAGCCGGTGGTGGAATAACGGACATGCCCGATGGCCGTCGTACCCGGCAAATGCTTGAAGTCCTCCTCATGGAAGATATCCGCCACCAACCCCATGCGCTTGTGGTTGAACAACTGCCCGTCCTGCATGGTGCAGATCCCGGCGGATTCCTGGCCCCTGTGTTGGAGCGAATGCAGGCCTAAATAAGTGATTTTGGCGGCTTCCGGATGACCCCAAACGCCGAATACACCGCACTGGTCATGTGGCTTGTCATCTTCCAAATAGGGCACGCCAACCTCCTCAAGTCGTTAAAAGAACCACCCTCGGCCTAATGAACCTAGGGCCTAGCCCATCCTTTTTTCAATGGCCGTGAAAAACAATTCTCCCAGCCGGGAAACAGGCGCTTGGAGAACTCCTGTAATTTCCAGGTCCTCTCCCTCGACCACCCCGATTTTGTCGAACGGCACGCCATGCGTGCGGGCCAGGCTTTCCAACTCCGCGGCTTTCTGAGGCTTGCAGGAAACGATCACTCGGGACTGGGCCTCGCCAAACAGGCGTCCGTCCAATCGGCCATTTCCTGGCAGGGAAACCCTCGCGCCCCGGCGTTCCTTCTCATGCGTTAATCCGGTAAAACAACATTCGGCAAGGGTCACCGCAAATCCGCCGTCGGAGCAATCATGTGCGCTTTGCCACAAGCCCTTTCGGGTGCCTTCGATGAGGGTTTGGTGGAGGCTTTTCTCTTTTGAGAGGTCAAGCTGGGGGCAAAGACCTGTTTTGAGGCCCTGGGAGAGCTGGAGATACCGGCTTCCCCCGATGGAATCCCCGATCTCCCCTAAAAGATAAATGACATCACCCTCTCTTTTGAACCATTGAGTCACGCTTTTAGTGACATCCTGAAACAAGCCTATCATCCCCACGATGGGGGTGGGGTCGATGGCCCCGGAAGGGTTCTCGTTGTAAAGAGAGACGTTTCCGCCGGTGATGGGGATATCCAGGAACCGGCAGGCCTCCCCCAACCCCGCGATAACGCGGTCGAAGTAATAGAAAACCTCGGGTTTTTCGGGGTTTCCGAAATTCAGGCAATCGGTCATCCCGACAGGCTCGGCGCCGGAGCAGGCGATATTACGGGCGGACTCCGCCACGACGATCTTGGCCCCCTCGAATGGATCCAGCGCGCAATAGGAACCGATTCCGTCAATGGTCATGGCGAGGCCGAGAGGGGTTCCCTTCACCCGAATCACAGCCGCGTCGGAACCAGGCCGGATAAGGGTGTTGGACCGCACCATATGGTCGTATTGCCGGTAAACCCAGCGCTTACTGGCGATGGTAGGATCGGATAGCAGCTTTTCCAGGACCGTCAGGGAATCGGAAGGGACGTCCACTTGACCCTCGTTGAACTCCCTGTGTTTTTTTAGGATCGCGGGCTCGGATTTCGCCGGGTGATAAACAGGCGCCTCGGTCAATGACTCAGCGGGAACGTCCACCACGACCTTCCCGTTTTCTTTCACCACCATGCGACCGGTATCGGTCACGAAACCGATGGTGGCCGCGTGCAGGTCCCACTTGGCCAGGATCTCGTGAACTTTTTGCTCGTATCCGGGCTTGGCCACCAGAAGCATACGCTCCTGGGATTCCGATAGGAGTATCTCATAGGGGGTCATTCCCTTTTCGCGCTGTGGCACCTTGGCCACGTCGATCTCGATGCCCGCCCCGCCCCGGCTAGCCATTTCGCAGGTGGAGCAGGTGAGGCCAGCCGCCCCCATGTCCTGGATACCCACTAGGAAGCCGCCGTGGATAAGCTCCAAGGTGGCTTCCATGAGGAGTTTCTCCATGAAGGGATCGGCCACCTGGACGGCGCTTCTCTTTTCCGTCGACTCGTCGGTGATCTCGGTAGAAGCGAAGGTAGCGCCGTGGATACCGTCCCGGCCGGTGGTAGCCCCAATATAAATGACGGGATTATTCAGGCCGGAAGCACGGCCCCGAATAATCTGATCGTGACGAACCAGGCCCACGCTCATGGCGTTGACCAAGCAGTTTTCGCTATAGCTCTCATCGAATAGCACTTCCCCCGCCACAGTGGGAATGCCCATGCAATTTCCATAATCCGCAATACCGTTCACCACCCCCGCGAAGAGCCGCTGGACCTTGGGGTCGGTGAGGGGGCCAAAGCGGAGGGAATTCAGGCTGGCCACGGGCCGGGCGCCCATGGTGAAGATGTCGCGCAGGATGCCGCCCACGCCGGTCGCGGCGCCCTGGTAGGGCTCGATGGCCGAGGGATGGTTGTGGGATTCCACCTTAAAGGCCACCGCCCATCCCTCGCCAATATCAAGGATTCCGGCGTTCTCACCCGGGCCCTGAAGAACCCGGGAGCCTTTCGTGGGTAGGGTTTTCAATAGCGCCCGGGAATGCTTGTAACCGCAATGCTCGCTCCACATGACCGAATAGACTCCCAGTTCGTTCAGGTTGGGCGTTCGTCCCAGGATGTCGCAAATACGCTGGTACTCTTCCGGTTTGAGGCCGTGTTCCTGGATGATTTTCGGTGTGATTTCAGGGGAGGGAGTCATTTGACCGCTCCCGTGAAAGATTGGAGAATGGAATTCCAGATGTATTTCCCATCGTGGCTGCCCAACACGTCCTCACAGGAACGGTCCGGATGGGGCATGAGTCCGAAAACATTCCGTCCCACGTTGCGGATACCCGCCACCGACCGGAGCGACCCGTTTGGGTTGCCCTCCTCAGTCAATTCGCCCTGGGAATCGCAATAACGGACCACGATCTGGCCCTCCCCTTCCAGCCTTTGCATCCCCTCTGGATCGATGAAGTAGTTCCCCTCACCGTGGGCGATGGGCAGTTTCAGGATTTGTCCTTTTTGGCAGGCGATCGTAAAAGGCGTGTCGGTTTGTTCCACCTTCAGGTAGACGTTCTGACAGATGAATTTCAAGGTTTTGTTCCGAATCAGGGCCCCGGGCAGGAGCCCCGCCTCACAGAGGATTTGGAAACCGTTACAAATTCCGATGACCAAGCCCCCTTTCGCGGCGAAATCGGCCACAGAATTCATGACGGGCGAGAAACGGGCGATAGACCCGGTACGCAGGTAATCGCCGTAGGAGAATCCCCCCGGCACCACGACGCAATCGGGGTTCTGGAGATCCGTCTCCTTGTGCCAGATCATCTCCACTTTCTGGCCCATCACATCGCGGATCGTGTACTCGCAGTCATGGTCGCAATTGGATCCGGGGAAAACGGTGACGGAAAATTTCATTTTTTCTCCAGGGTAAACCGGTAGGTTTCGATGTTCGGATTGGCCAAAAGCTTGTCGCAGATCTCATCCGCTTTTTGCTTGGCCTCCGGCTCGCTCAAGGAACCGTCGAATTCCAGCTCGGTGAATTTACCCATGCGCACCCCGGTCACGAAGGGGTACCCCATCTGGCCCAAGGCCCGTTGGACGGTGGCCCCCTGGGGGTCCATCACGGAGGGTTTCAGCGTCACGAAAACGTTGATATGCCAAGCCATGTTGTTCTCCTTTAACGGATTCCGGCGCGTCGGAAAATATAATCCACGTTTTTCAAGTGATAGGCCAAATCGAAGCAGTCGTCGATTTCCCCTCGGGACATCTTTTTGGACAATTCGGCGTCCTCTTGCAAGAGCTGCTTGAAACTCAGCTCATTTTTCCAGGCCCTCAGGGCGTTCCGTTGAACAATGGTATAAGCCTCTTCACGGGTGAAACCCTTCCCCACGAGGGCCAGCAAAACCTTCTGGGAAGAGACCAGGCCCCGGGTAAGCTGAATATTGCGTTCCATACGCTTCGGGTACACCTGGAGCTTGTCCATCACCCCGATAAACTTGTGAAGCATGTAATGGAGCAGAATGAAGGCGTCCGGCAGGATAACTCGCTCGGCCGAGGAATGGGTGATATCCCGCTCGTGCCAAAGCGCCACGTTCTCCTGGGCTGCCACGGCGTAACCCCGGATGACCCTGGAAAGTCCCGCCACTCTCTCCGCAGTGAGCGGATTTCGCTTGTGCGGCATGGCCGAAGAGCCCTTCTGCCCTTCCGCGAAAAACTCCTCCACTTCCAACAACTCGGTGCGCTGTAGATTCCGGATTTCGGTGGCGAACTTTTCCAAGGAGGAGGCGACGACCGCCAGGACCGACAAGAGGAAGGCGTGACGGTCCCTTTGAAGGGTCTGGGTCGATACGGGTGCGGGGAGGAGGCCCAGTTTTTTGCAAACAAATTTCTCAACCCGGGGGTCGATGTTGGCCAGGGTGCCAACCGCCCCGGATATCTTTCCCACCGCCACCTGCTTGCGGGCCAGTTCCAGCCGTTCGATATTCCGTCCCACCTCGTCGTACCACATGGCCATTTTCAATCCGAAGGTGACCGGCTCGGCGTGGACCCCGTGGGTGCGGCCAATCATCATGGAATATTTATGGGCCTTGGCCTGGCGGGCCAGGACTTCCCGCAGTTGTTTTAATTGCCCCAGGAGAAGATCGCAGGAAGACACCAGTTGGAGAGCCTGGGCGGTATCCACCACATCGGTTGAGGTAAGCCCCAGGTGGATATAACGGGAAGCGGGTCCCACGTTCTCTGCCACGGAGGTGAGGAAGGAAATCAGGTCGTGATTGGTTTTGCGCTCGTGGAACTCGATGCGCTTGAGGTTGAACTTGGCTTTCTTCAGGATCACAGAGAGATCTTTTTTAGGGATGCGCTTCAGGGAATACCAGGCCTCGCAGGCAGCCAGTTCCACCTTGAGCCAGGATTCGAACTTGGACTGCTCGGACCAAATGCCGGCCATTTCCGGAAGGCTGTAACGCGGAATCAAATCTCCCCCTCTTGAAAAAAAGAATTCACTCCGGTTTTAAGCGTAAAACCGGTAAGTGAGTCGGTCTCAACGGTGGTATCTTGGGAGTTGGAAAGGAAAAGTGACGACAGTATAAAAGACTTCGAAAAAAACCCCAAATGAATTTGGTGAAGGAATCCTCAGACCGCGACCACTTCCTTGACCTGGGGGATCTGTTCCATGAGGATTCGTTCCACGCCCTGTTTAAGGGTCATGATAGAACTGGGGCAATGCACGCAGGCACCCTTTAACTTTACGCTCACGATCCCGTCCGCTGAAACAGAAACCACCTCGATGTTGCCCCCATCCGCCTGCAGAATGGGCCGAATCTGGTCGATGACACGGTTAACTTCCTCGAGCATGGCTTCCTCCTGTTCCCGTTATTATCCAGTTGGGGAGTGAGAGGAATCAACGTGAAAAACTCTTTCTCTTAAAACTCAGGAATCTTTCCCGGCGCAAATTATTCTTTCCACAGACCCTCTTCCCAGGGCCAAGATTCGAAATGAGAGAAAGAATCCCGAGCGGTCAAGTCCAATTGGAGAGGAGTCACCGAAATCCACCCTTTTTTAACCTGGTAAACATCAGTTTCCGGATGTTCATCCACAGGCTCATGAGGGGAATCCAGAATATAGTTGAAATGGCCTTCAATCTGGGCGTGAGGCTCCAAATCATCAATGTGGCGGAAAAGTCCTTGGGCAGTTAACCGGACTCCCTGGATTTGGTCGGCAGGCAAAGGAGGAACGTTCACGTTCAGAAACACACCCGGGGGGATCGGCTTCCGTTGGATTTTTTTGCAAAGCATCGCCGTGAAATGAGCGGCGACCGAGAAGTCCTTGGATTGGTGGGAGGTCAGGGAAACCGCGATGGAAGGGATGCCCAAGAGAACCGACTCGGCAGCGGCCGCGACCGTACCGGAATAGAGGATCAACGACCCGAAATTGGCCCCTTGGTTGATCCCCGAGATAATCAGGTCTGGTTTTGTTGGCAATAGTTTCAAGACCGCGGTTCGGACACAATCCGCAGGGGTACTGGATATCCGGAAGGCGGCGGTCGCTCCCAACCAGGTTGCACTCTGGACCCGGAAGGGCTCCCGTAATGAAATGGAATGTCCGCTGGCGCTGGCCTGTTCATCCGGAGCGGAAATAAAAACCTCACCTAATGGCTGTACCGCCTCGAACAAGGCCTTTAAGCCAGGAGCGTCGAACCCATCATCATTCGTGAGGAGAATTTTCATGGGGTGGAAGTATAGAAGAAGACATTCAACCGGGCAAGCCTGCCCACCGCTTCCACATGAAGGTACCTACTATCAACAAACATTCCCTTGTTCCCCGCTTCATGGCTGATGCATTAAAAGGTCTGTACGATGAATTAAAAAAGGTTTCCCAAATTAAAATGCAACACTCCGCCGGGAGGCGCTGCGCTAACGGGTAATTGGGATTGAATGGGCCAGCCGTAATCAAGGCGAATATCCATGATCGTACCAGGAATGGTCAGCCGGAGGCCGATTCCAGCACCATATTGGACCTGATTTTCACCGACAAAGGCGTCCCAGGGAGAGTCCCAAGCGTCCCCTACATCGAAGAAAGCCACCCCCCGCAAGGGCCCAACGATGGGGTGATGGATTTCCGTATTGTTGACGAAGAGCGCATCCCCACCCTGGATGGGGCCGATGGTTCTTTCGTTATAACCACGTACCGTGTCAGTGCCCCCGCAATAAAACTTCTCATAAATAGGGACATCCGAATAGCCCCGGCCCGAGAACCAATATCCCTGGGCGGCACCAAAGCGAACATGTTCCGCGAAAACGAAATCCAACGGCAAGGGAATGAAATGGCTCGAGTCCTCGATGAGTTTCACGAAATTATTGTCCGCACCCAAGGGCCCTCCCGCAAACTCAACGGAAAGTTGATGGCGCCAGCCTCGGTGGGTATCAAAGTAATTGTCCCGGTCGTCATAGGTGATTCGGGGGGTCAAACTGGAAGTCGTGGAATTGGTCGCCTGGACGTATTGGGGCGTGCCGGGTGTCGAATAATACTGTCCCACATTATTGATTTGGACGTTCTCGAGCAAATAGGTGCCGTTTACGGTCCAAAAACGGCTTAACCGCCGACCCAGGCTGATAGAACCGCCGACGCTAACTTCGGTATAAAATTGGGTGGAACCATAAACCGGGTCTGGAACGGCGGTGGTGTAGATTCGGGTTGTATCGAACAAATTGACCCCGAATGAGGTCGGGGTGTTAAAAAGCCACGGCTCGGTAAATCCGATCTGAATACTGTTTTCGTTCGCCCCGAACTGGAGGTCCAAATTGACCTTTTGGCCCTTCCCAAAAAGATTCGCCTCCTCGAGTTTAAGATTTCCAATGAATCCGTCCACGGAACTATATCCCCCGCCCAAGCTGATCGTCCCAGTCTTGCGTTCCTTAACCCGGAAAACCAGGATTTCCTTTCCAGGAGAATCCCCCGGCTCAACCTCCGGGTTCACTTCGTCGAAATAACCCAGGTTATAGAGATCACCAGCCGAAGCCTTGATCTTGTCCGCCTCAAATTTATCACCCGCCTTGATCAGCAGCTCCCTGCGGATGACATAATCCTGGGTTTTGTAGTTCCCGACAATCTTGATGTCCTGGACATAGGCCACTTGGCCCTCAATGACATTAAAGTTGATGTCGGCTTTTTTCAGCTCGTCGTCATAATCGATTTTGGGTGTAATGCCAGAGTAAATGTACCCCTTATCCGCATAGAGGGTCTTAATACTGCTTCATCCCGTCATCCAAATTGTCCTGGCGTAGCATTTCCTTGGAAGCAAGGTTCAAAGCCCTTTTCAGATCGCTGTCGTCAAATTGGACATTGCCGTGGAATTGGACTTCCCCCAGGTTGTATTGAACACCCTTCCTGAAGGGTAATGTAAAAATAGACCCGTTTTCGGGCAGCGCTTAATTTTTCCCGGTGGCTGAGTACAACCGCTTTCAAATATCCCTCGTTATGGTAAAAGTCCTCGACGGCTTTCAAGTCATCCGCCAGGGCCTCGGGTTGGTACTTTTCCCCTTCCCTGTTTTTCTTGAATTGGTTGGATATTTTAGCGGAACTGAATAGCTTGTTCCCCTCGACCGTGATATAGCCCACCTTAATTTGATCACCTTCGGTAATGTCCAGGATTATCGTCATTTTGTTCGTTTGGGGATCCAACTGGGTGGTTGAATCCACAAGCACGGTGGGATAACCCTCATCCTGGTAAAGTTTCCTGATGCCGTCCTTATCGGCGTTGAGTTTGGAGGGATCAAAGGCGTCTCCCGGAGAGCTCTTCATTTCCTCAAGAAATTTATGGGAATCCCATTTTTTGTTTCCTCGGAAAACAATCTTACCCACCAAGGGACGTTCCTCCACCTTGAAGGTCAGGACCATCTCTCCCGGATGGGTTCCTTTTTGGATATCGGCCTTGACATCGGTGAAATTTCCCATCGCGAAGAGGTTATGAAGATCCATGCGGATCTTTCTTAAAGAGAAGGGGTCGCCCTCTTTTTCCACCAAATGGCCGAAGATCAAAAGGGTGGAAACGTTCTTGTTTCCCTCCACCTTCAAAGCGGCGATTTTACCCATGGTATCCGGAGTGGAATTCGGGGTGGGAGCTTGGGCAAAAAGGTTGAAGGGCAGGGTCAAGATCCCTAGGCCGAAGAAGCAAAGTGCCAAGAAAGGACTTTTAAAAGTTGGTTTGGGCAAAATCGATCACTCCAGATGTTATTTCCCGGTCCACGGGGTGGAACCAGAGGTCAGGGGTCCGCACAAAGGCGGTAATTCTAGCATGACAAAAGGAAATTGGGCAAACGAAACCCCCAACATTACTTTGGACGACCTGATGGTCGAAAAGGGGCTCGGAACAGCGAAATTAATCGGAGAGCGCCGGAATTTTAAGGGTCGTAGTGGCTTCGTTCCCGTTAGGATCCTTGGCAGTGATTAAGATCTTGTAGTCCTGGCTATCGCTCAAACCCTGCACGTCCAGCTCGTGCTTATAGCCATAGCCAGCCTTGTCAGGTAGAACTTGGACCATCTTACCCGAGGAGTCGAAAATCCTCGCGGCGCTTTGAGTATATTTGTCAAGGGTCCAGGATAAGTGGTACTTCCCTTTCCCCACCGGATAGAATTCGGCCTGTTCAAACCGGGGTTTCTCCTTATCCCCGGGCTTGGGGGAAATAATATCCGGGAGGTCGGTCTTAAATCGCATCTCCAATCTTTCATCATTTTGGTTCACATCGTTTTGCCCTACCGACCCACTGAGAAGAAGCTTGTTAGTAATTGATAAATCCAACCCTAAACGAGCTTGCAATTCTGCTGTGTTGGTATAGATATCCCGGCCCAAACCAAAGTTGGTTTCAACGGAAAGGTGTGAATCAATCGGTTTGATCATCTGCAGGTTCACCATGGACTGGGTAGTTCCTGCCAGTGTGTTTCCCGAAGCCTCGGGAGTGGTGCCTCCGGGTGTGGGGGCGGCTGAGGGCCCGGATCCTCCCCCCAACGGGTTCCCCGTAACCTGGGCGTCGATTCCAATGGATGAGAAAAAAGGCCGGATATAAGAACTGATTTGGCTGGTCCCCAGGCGGTTGAGTGTATCGATCACCGCCGAAGGGACAACTTGGCCCAGGTTTTGTTGCTGATAGATTTGTTGGAGCTGCTGGCTGTTGTAAGCCTGCCCGGAATAACCTGTCATGTCCCGGCCGAACATGATGTAGGACAAAAGCACCTTCTGTTGGATCTCTTTGTCGTTGGTACTGAAACGGGGGTTGGAATCCAAGGTGAAGTCGATATTCCCAAAAGTGCCTTGAAATGTCAAAAACACGTCCATATCGGTGTGTTGGACGGAGCCCCCGGGAGTCACTAATTCCACGTTCAGGAACTTGTCGGTGGCATGCCCCTGCATATAGGGGAGCTTCCCCTTAGGGATGTTCAGTCTCGCGTCCTGGAGCTTGAACTCGTGACTGAGGTAGCGTAGGTATCCCTTGCTGGAGGTTGGCGAACCCTGGGCCTTGATACCCGCATCTCCAGGCACACTGTCCGAGTCCTTTCCCTCAATGCTGATGGTTTCGCCAGGATCCACCTTCAGCTCGAGAAAATTGGTGTTGGAATCGTTCTGGTACCAGCAGTTCTTGCCCGAAACCAGGTTGAGCCGGAAATAGACATTTGAAAGCTCGCGGTATTCGATGGGCTGGCCATTTTCATCCAGGGTCGGAACTGGCGGAAAGGTGTAATGGCCGGTTTCCAGAAGGGCGGTCCCAATGACATGGGGTTCGCTCAAAGGACCGGTGATTAGCAAGGGATCATCCGGGGTCTGGCCGTAAAAGAAGATCTCGCCCCACTCTTCATTCTTTTTCATGATGGTGGGCACATTCAGCCATAACCCGTGGTCGCCGACGGTGCGGATCCTGAAATCCAGGTATTGGGGGACGAAATTATCCAAAACCATCCGGGTCTTTTCGATCGGAGGGGAGGTGATAAAGATCTTCCCCTGGCCTATGCGGAAATTCAGGTCTTCCACCGCCAGTTTATTATCCCGTATCTTCACCCTTCCGTTAATGTCTTCGAGCGATTGGGCGATCATCGGCGGTACCATCCGGCACTGCTCCAAGTCGAGGTCGAGTGAGTCCACAACGGGATTGTCCAGCGTACCGGTCACGTGCGCCTCAAAGGAGACCGAACCCGAGGCCGCCTTCGCCAACCCGGCGGCCAGAAGCAAGCTGAAATCCCCTTTGTCCATCCGGGCCGTCAGGTCCATTTCCCGGTCTTTCGTTTCTTCCCGAGTCGAGGCGGTGAGGGCGAGGGGCACCTTTCCAAAGACGGTGAAGTCGTATACACCTTTCCGGCTTATTTCCGCAGGTGCCTCTACATCACCCAGGAAAAGGGTGTCGTTTTTCGTCTTCAATTGGGCCGTGAATAGGTCGAAGGGCAGCTTGCCGACTTGCCCATTGTTCACCGTGAGGGAAGCGGTCAAGATCGGGTGCGTAAGGGGCCCGTCGAACACCAGGTGGTAATTCCCCTGGCCGGAAAGCGGAAAATCCTTCATCACCCATTTCGCAACCTGTTGGATCGGGATATCCTTCGCGTCCGAACTCAAATGACTTTCCCCAGCCAAGTCGAGTGTCCCGTCGACGCTGAAGGAGCCCGGGGCGTTTAAAAGTTGGATTTGCTGAAATTGGATTTTATCCTTAACGGAAAGATCCAGGACTCCAACTAGCTGGGGTTTGGAATTTTCAAGGGGAAGCAGTTCCAAAACTTTATGTTTGACCCTCAGATTCAGGACAAAGGGAGAGGCGGGGGAAGTTGAGGAACTCGAATTTAGAAATGAAAGTTTCCCAGCAAAGGTTGGTTTTTCGGCTTTCTCATCCAGGTAGAGATCCCCATCCAAGTTGACCCGATTTGTCAAACGAAAGAGCGAAATAGAAAGATCATTGGCGGATCCGGTGATGGCAAGGGAAAGGTGGGAAGGGTCCGACGGATCGAAGGACAAGCTTCCCCTTTCGATATCGATTTCCCCTTTATTAAGGGTCAAACGGGTCTTGTCCAGAAAAAGCCGACCATCGCTGTAGCCGCAATGGAGCTGGCTGGAGACCACCTGGTTATCGTCAAAGCGCAGGTTGTCACCGCTCATGGAAAAATCGAAATCGAGCTTGGACCAGGCTCCCCCGACGACTAGTTCGCCCTTTAACGAGCCTTCCGCCTGGTGCTTGACCGGATCCAAATCGGCCAACCGAAGAAGGCGGGCGAGACTATCGTTAAAGGGGCCCTTGAGATCCACTTTGGCACTGGGTGACCAGAAACCCTTGGGTGAATCAAGGGTACCGGTAAGCTCATAAGCGCTGTTTTTCTGCTCCAACCTGAGGCTGGGTTCCAAATGGGTCCGGCTTCCCGAAAAGCCGAGGCTGAGATTTTCGAAGGTGTATTTTTTAGCGATAACCCCATCCGAGATCTGAAGGCTTCCTTCCAGGGGGAGCTGGTCCCAAACGCCCGACCCGAATCGAATTTTTCCCGACAGGATCCCATCCACTTTTAAGTCCGGGGGAATGAATTGGGCCACCTCGGGTAAATGGGAGACCAAGGTCGGAGCGATGGTGAGGGATCCCTTGAGGAGAGGAAGGGTCTGGCTCAAATTGAAACTTCCCCGCCCTTCGATGGAATCGCCCAGCTGGAATTTTCCTTCCAAGTTCATGTCCTGAAAGGTGGCGTCCACGAGGAAATGCGTGAAGGCATAGCCCTTGCTTTTTCCGTCGTCTATGCGGAAGGAATCGGAGGAAAACCGGCCCGTCCAGTTCTTAAACCAGGGTGTTCCTGTTTGGGCCCCCCAGAGGAAATTTCCGGTCAAATAAGGTCCCTTGCCCAATTGAAAACCTTTTAAAAAAAATCTCAGGTTCATCTGCCCGGGTTGTGTATTCGTGTCCCAGCTCCCGCTGGCGATAAGGTCGTTTCGGCCTTGGGTTAACCTGACTTTCCGGATGATGATTTTGCCTTGGTCCCGGTTCAAGGAAGCCTCCGCTTGGTCCGCCCACCAGGATCCCATTTTGAATTGAGTCACTACGGCGTCCCCATCTAAAACAGGGTTGTTTCGGACCCCGGTCAAATGCAACCTGCCGGTCAATACGCCCTCCAGCGGCTGGGGAGGATTGGACCATCCCGATAGCTCGACCAGAGTCGGGAGGGGAAAACCATTGGCGTTAAAAGTCAGATCCAGGAAATCATCCGCGATACCATATCGTCCCTTGGCTGAAAAAATTTGCCCGTATTCAAGGTCTCGAATCACGACCTCCGAGCGGGTATAAGCCAGTTCCACGGAAAGAGGATAGGAATCGCCTGGCTTGTTTCGATTCGGCGTTCCCCCGGGCGAGGTGGAGAGTTTGGAGAGGGTGATATTCGGGCCGTTCAAACGAACCACGATCTGGGGATCCCGCCCGGTCCCCGAAGTCCGGCCTTCCAGTTCCACCCTTCCTTTCACGTCCTGGAAACGCTCATGAAAAAACGGGAGTGTTTCCAGGTCGATTTCCTCCCCCGGGAGAGTGTTAAAACTCAGGGTCAGCGGCTGGTTCGGGTCCTTCGGGATAAAACCCGAACCCGAAAGTTTCCCGCCCTTCTTTGAAAAGGCCAATTCCAGTTGCTGGACTTTCCACCCATCCGAAGTTTCAAGGACCCGGCTCTTCATTTGATCCTGTCCGTTGATCTTGGAATCCAGGGAAATGACCCCCTCTTCCCATTTAAAGAGATTTTGCATGGAATAAGCGTCATGGGAATCGGTGGCGCTAAAATCCGCCTGGTTCAAAGCTGAAACAACCGGATTTTGAAGGGTCCCAGAAAGTTGGATTTGGGCCTGGGTTTTTCCCGGAAATTCCTTCCAACCCAACGAAAAGAAAAGACTCCCCAGATCCAGGTCCTTTAAATCCGCCGTGATGGAGAGGGGGGCGTCCGATTGGCCGGTTAAACCGATTTGGCCTTGAGCGGTGAAGGTGCCCTTGTAAAGATTGCCTTGCAGTCCGCTGAAGTAAAGCTGGCCATTTTCATAACGGGCCTGGACCTTAAACCCCTCGATGGAGATCAAGCCCAAATGGGAGGCCCCCAGGTCGGCCTCGGCGGTCAAGAGGGGGTCTTGGAATGTACCGGCGATTTCCAAGGAAGCCTTGCCCTGGCCCTCCCAGGGCGCTCCTTTCAATTTCAATAGGCCGGTGGAAAGGCTGGAGAGGTGCAAGTCTTCCGTCGAGGCCTGGACCTGAATCGGTCGGCCGTCTAAGGGTAGGGTCCCATGGGCCTTCCAGTGGGTTCCGCCGGTTTCAAATCTCAAGTCGCCCAGGATCTCGATTTGCGCGGGCCTCACTTGAACCCTTCCATTGATTTTTTCGAAGGAAGCGGAAAGGGGTTTGGGCGATAGAAGGTTGGCGTCATGCAATTCAACCATTGGTGCAAACCAAAGCCCCCGGTCCGGCTGGTAAACGAGCGGGCAATCCGCGTCCAAGGTCCCCCCGGTCAATTGCCAACCCGCCAGGTCCTGGAGAATGAACCCGGCCTGCGCCAAGGGCCAATCCGCCAAATTCATCTTTCCCCAGACCTTCAAACTATCAAGGTGAAGGCTGCCGTTGAATCGCAAAAGTCCTTCCTCATTTCCGGCGGGGGGGCGGGAGGTGAGGATCAAGGACCAGTCGTTACCGTCGTTGGAGGAAGCCTCAAAATCAACCCCAGCCAATAGGGTTTGGGCATCCTTCCCGGCTTTTACCTTGAGGTTCCCGTTCTTGACAAACAATCTTGGAGCCGGAACCAAGAAAACAGGAAATTTTAAAGGGGAATTTTGGGTCAGCGGGGAAGAAAGGGTTGAGCCGTTCGACGGAGAGACGTATGAGATACCGGCGGAATCAGTGTGGTCATTTCGGATCAAGGTAACCTGGGGACGGGTGACCGTGAGGGACTGAACGCAGTTCTGCAGGGCTTTCCTGCGAACGATCAGGTTGATCAAATCCAGCTTCACGGCGACCTGATCGGCGTCCATATGGACCCGCCAGGGTGACCCGGGAAGGTCCAGGGACAATCCATTAAGGACCACGTTGCCCGCCAGGCTCCCTACCACGGAGGAAAGGGTCACCGGGCCTTGTGCAGCTTGAGAAAGGGCCTTCGTGATGAGGGGCTTCAGCTCCGATTCAACCAAACGGTTAAAAAGCAGGAAGAGGATTCCCAAAAGCGCAAGGAGCCCCATGGACCCTAACAGCCATCGGGGCCGGCGGGGTTGGGGTCGGTCGGGCATAGCCCTTCCCCTTCCTTAGACGGCCGAGGGTGATGCCGCTGGAGCCTCGTTCGGTTGGAAAACCAGTTTGTCCCCGGCGGATCCCAGGACCAAGTTTTGGCCGTCCTTGACATTGCCCCTCAACATTTCCTCGGCCAAAGCGTCCTCGACATAACGCTGGATCGTCCGTTTCATCTGGCGCGCACCATAGACCTTGTCGTAGCCTTTTTCGATCAGGAAATCACGGGCCGATTCGTTAAGGGCCAGGGATATTTTCTTGTCCTTCAGGCGGTTTTGAACGTCGGCCAGTTGAATGTCCACAATCTTCTCGATGTGTCCTCGGTCCAGGGGATGGAAGGTGATGATCTCATCCACCCGGTTGAGGAACTCGGGATTAAAGGCTTTCTTCAATTCAGTCTGAATTTTCCCCTTCATGCTGTCAAAGGAACCACCGGCAGCCTCAGGGTTGAAGCCGAGGGTTTTTTCCACGCCGATTTCCCTCGCCCCCAGGTTGCTGGTCATGATCACCACGGTGTTACGAAAATCCACCACCCGTCCCAGTGAATCGGTCAAGCGGCCGTCCTCAAGGATCTGGAGCATCACATTGAAAATTTCCGGATGGGCCTTCTCGATCTCGTCGAAAAGAACCACGCTATAGGGCTTGCGCCGGACTTTTTCGGTCAATTGACCCCCTTCGTCGTGGCCGACATATCCCGGGGGGGCTCCCGCCAGGCGGGACACGTTGAATTTTTCCATATACTCGCTCATGTCAAAACGGATCAGGGCGTCCTCGTCGTCGAATAGAAATTGCGCCAAAGCCCGCGCCAATTCGGTCTTGCCCACCCCCGTGGGACCCATGAACATGAAACTCCCAATCGGCTTTTTCGGGTTGCCGATTCCCGCTCGACTCCGGCGTATGGCCTTCGCCAGCGAGTCGATGGCCTCATCCTGGCCCACGATTCGCTTGTGAAGTTCCTCCTCCATACGCATCAGCTTTTCGCTTTCCTTTTCCCCCAGTTTGATCATGGGAATCCCGGTCCATTTGGAAGCGACATAGGCGATGTCTTCCCAAGTGACGAGGGCCTCCTCCTTGCTCTTCATGTTTTCCCACTTTTCCTTTTCTTCCTGGAGCTTCTGGCGCATTTTTTTCATCTTGTCCCGGAGATCGGCGGCCCGTTCGAACTCCTGGGTCTTGATGGCTTCCTCTTTTTCCTGCTTCACCCGTTCCAGGTCCTTCTCCAGGGTGCGTATCTCGGGCGGCATCGTGGTGATGCGAAGCCGGGTGCGGCTTCCCGCCTCATCGATCAAATCAATGGCCTTGTCGGGCAGGAAACGGCCGGAGATATAACGGTGGGAGAGCTGGGCGGCCGCCTCGACGGCGTCATCCGTGATGCGGACCCGATGATGGGCCTCATACCGGTCTCGAAGTCCCTTGATGATTTGAACCGTCTCGTCCACCGAGGGCTCGTCCACCATAATCATCTGGAATCGCCTTTCCAGTGCGCCGTCCTTCTCGATGTACTTCCGGTACTCATTTAAGGTCGTGGCACCGATGCACTGGAGTTCTCCCCGGGCGAGGGCGGGCTTGAGCATATTGGAGGCGTCAATGGCCCCCTCGGCGGCTCCCGCCCCCACCAGGGTATGGAGCTCATCCACAAATAGGATCACCTTGCCCGATTGTCGGATCTCATTGATGACGGCTTTTAGTCGTTCCTCGAACTCGCCCCGATACTTCGTGCCGGCCACCAAAGCGGCCAGGTCCAAAGTCACGATGCGCCGGTCCAAAAGTAATTCCGGAATGTTTCCCTCTTTAATCCTCTGGGCCAGACCCTCAGCAATGGCTGTCTTTCCAACACCCGGCTCGCCGATCAAGACTGGGTTGTTTTTAGTGCGGCGGGAAAGGATCTGGATGACTCGCTCGATCTCATCTTCCCGGCCTATGACCGGGTCAAGTTTGGAATCCCGAGCCATCTGGGTGAGGTCTCGGCCGAAGGCGTCCAGGGCCGGGGTTTTGGATTTCTTGACTTGTTTGGAAAATTTGGGAAAAGTGCCGCCCAAAAGATTAATGACCATATCACGAGATTTTTCGTAGGACACGCCTAAGTTCTCGAGCGCCCGGGCAGCGACCCCTTCCCCTTCCTGGATGATGCCTAATAGAAGGTGTTCGGTTCCAATATAATTATGGCCGAGTTTTTGGGATTCTTCCGCCGCCAATTCCAAAACCTTCTTGGCGGAGGGGGTGAATTGCGGATCGCCGATCGTCAAGGTATCTGAGGAGGGGGTGGTCAGGTTTTCCACCTCGATCCGGACCGATTCCAGATCCACACCCAGCGATTCCAATACGGCCACGGCTACCCCACCGCCCTCGCGGATGAGCCCCAAAAGCAAGTGCTCAGTGCCGATGAAGTTGTGGTTCAGCCGCCTGGCCTCTTCCTTGGCCAAGGGGTTAATGACCTTCTTGGCCCGTTCCGTGAAACGCTCGAACATGAAGTTCTCCTTAAAATTAGCTGTCAATGGGACATTTCAGCCGATGCCCGGGGATAAATCAATGAGGAAGTCCCAACCTTTAAGCCGGTTCCACATCCCGCAAAAACCGATTTAACAGTCGGGCCCTCCCGACTAATTCGGCAGAAGGGTTCATATCACCCTTCGTATTCTTGGCCAAATGGGCCGGTTGAATCATGATCAGAAGACGGTTCAAATTTGGCAAGTCGATACCCTTTAATAATTTTTGAAAAATCCCAACCCTCAGACCCGAAAGCCCGTCCAACCCCTCCTGCAGATCCACCAAACGGGCTAACTTCAGGGTTCCCAACCCCCGGCAAATCCGGTCGGTGACCTTTTCCATGTCGTGCTGAAGGAGGGCCTTTTGGGCCATGGTTTCCGCTTCTACCATTTGACGTGCCACCCGCTCGATGTGTTCCACAATTTCTTTGGTGGTTTTCCCCAGGGAGGATTGATTCGATATCTGGAAAAAGGCGCTGGCAACCTGGGTTGTTTCCCCTTGGAATCCCCGGACATTCAGGCCCACCTGGGCTACCCCCTGCAGAACCTGGGCGATTCGGTTGGAATAGACTAAAGCGGGCAAATGAACCATTACGCTCGCCCGGAA
The DNA here is from genome assembly GCA_963849485.1 of candidate division FCPU426 bacterium. Taxonomy (GTDB): domain Bacteria; phylum Oederibacteriota; class Muellerivitia; order Muellerivitales; family Muellerivitaceae; genus CAVTWJ01. Next base: position 23,917 of record CAWKIF010000087.1, read on the forward strand.
AGCCAGCCCGAGATTGGTGGGGCAGGCGGTCAAATAGCCGTATTGGGGATTCTTTGCGAAAGGAAGCCGTTCCGAGAGGCGCTGTTCCACCTGGCCCAGGGCCTGGGTGGCTTCCTTAAGGGCGAGCCCGCTTCGGAATGCCTGCAGGCGGATCTGGTCTTCCTCATTGATCAGGAAGCTGAAACCCTGTGACTCATCAAAAGCCACGGCCCGTTCCCCGAGACTCGCCGCGTGCTCCGTGGAGATGATCTGCCGTTCGGTTAGGAACTGACGGTCCAGGGAGGAGACTTCGTTCAGGCGGACGAAGGAGAGATGGGAAAGCGCGGGTTCGGTGAGGAGGGCCCTCTGGACTGTCTCGACAATTTCCCTCTGTTCGGACGCGCTGGCATGGTGGGGGAATTTCCGCCCATCGAAATTCCGGGCGAAACGCACCCGGGTTGAGACCACGGTCCCATCCAGGGGGCCCGGTTGGACAAACCATTCCCCGGTGGATTTCAACAGTTCCTCAAAGGCCATCCTATTCGCTCTCCAGTTTCTTGATCTCGTCCCTCAATCGAGCAGCTTCCTCAAATTTTTCTTTCTTGATCGCTAGCTTCATGTCATTTCTCATCCGGACGATAGGGTCTCCCGGTTGATTATGGTCGGATGACGCCGCCACTTCTAAAAGATCCGGGGCTTGAGACTCTACCGCAAACTCCTCCAAGTGACGAGCATGCCCGTGAATGCTGGTGATCAGGTTCTCCATCACAGGGGCAAATGCCTCATAACATCGAGTGCATCCCAGGCGGCCATTCAGTCGAAAAGTTGAAAGCTGATAACCACAATGGGGACATTGGAGTTGGGTGTCGGGGTTTGGAAAGGCAGGACCACCCGAATCCACCCCTCCAGCGGGAGTGTCCGGGTTGCCCCAAGGCAGCATTTGGTGAATCAGGCCGGTCAAGGCCGCTAGGGGATGGAAATTGAGGGCGCTCCAAACCCCAAAAGAAGGGCCCTGTTCCCGTGCGCATTCCTCGCACAAGTGGGCCTGGGTCGTCTCATTGCCCACGGTCTGGGAGAAAAAGACCGTGGCCGGCCGCTGTCCGCATTTTTGGCAAAGCATCTTCACCCCTCAAATAATAACGCTGGTTTTTTTCTCATCTTCTCAGATTTTCGTTATAAAAAATTGCGCCGAAACAAATCTATTTTAAATTCGTTAGGCTGAGATACAACCTTCTTCAGTTTCTCTTTTGGGTCACTTGTCCCTGGTTTAGCGTCAAGACATGGTCCGCTCTTTTGGCCAGGGGTTCGTAATGGGTCACGACAATCAGGGTCCGGCCCTCGGTTTGGCAGAGTTTCCAAAGGGCGTCATGGATGCCCTCGGCGGTCTTTGCGTCCAGATTCCCGGTGGGCTCATCGGCCAGGATCACCTCCGGCTCATTCATCATGGCCCGGCAAACCGCCACCCTTTGCTGTTCCCCGCCGGAAAGTTCCCCGGGTTTGTGGTTCGCACGGTTGGCCAGGCCCACCTGGGCCAAAAGCTTTCCCGCCCGTTCCACGCATTCGTCATAGGGTTTCCGGCCAACCCTTCCCGGAAGAAGGATATTCTCCAGTGCTGTCAGTTCCGGCATCAGGTGGTGGAATTGGAAAACAAAACCAAAGAACCTGTTCCGCAGGGCCGACAACGAATCCCCAGCCATGTCGTAGAGGGACTGGTGGCGGCAATAGACTTTGCCCTCGGAAGGGCTGCTCAAACCCCCGAGCAGGGTCAAGAGGGTGCTCTTGCCAGAACCCGATGGGCCGAGGATGACCGTGATGTCCCCCGCGTCCAGGGTAAAGGAGACGTTTTTCAAGGCTTGAACTTCCTGCCCATCCATACGGAAGGTCTTCGTGACCTTCTCGACTTCCAGAATTTCCATCTCGCCTCACCTCCTTTCTTTAACTGTAGCGGATCGCCTCGACGGGCTCCAGCTTGGCGGCTTGCACGGCCGGGTAAAGGGTCGCCACGAAACATAGGACGACCGAGAGAATCGGGATCAAGCCATAACAAAGGGCGGGTTCCACCTTCACGGGTAGACGGTCGATGTAATAAACCATTCCACCGCCCGGCATGGGAATGGGGAATCGGGCGATGATCTCACAAAGGACAAAACCGCCAAACAGCCCGACGACGATACCGATGATCCCGATGAACATCCCCTCAAAGATAAAGAGAAGCGTAATACTGCGGTTCGTGGCCCCCATGGCCTTGAGGATGCCGATCTCCCGGGTCTTTTCAATGACCATCATGGTCAAGGGATTCACGATATTGAGGGCCGCCACCAGCACGATGAGGAAAAGGATGATCCCCATCACCCATTTTTCCGTTTGAAGCGCGATGAAAAGGTTGTGGTTCATCTGCAGCCAGTCCTGGACGAAATAGGCCCCATTGAACTTGTCCCGGATGGACTTGGCGACCTTGGGTGCCAAGTCCACATCATCCACCTTGACCGCGACCCCCGTCACGTTGGGGGCTAGTTGGTACATTTTTTGGCCATTGTCGAGGGATACATAACTATAGGCCGAATCGTAGTCGTACATGCCCGTGGAAAGAATCCCCACGACCTGGAACTTGAGGCTGCGGGGCATCATCCCTAGGGGTGTCTGCTGGAGGATGGGCAGGAACAGGATCAGGTCATCGCCCACCGTGACCTGAAGCCTTTGGGCCAACTCGGCGCCCAGGAAAATGCGCTCGTTTCGCCCGGCTCCGGCGCTCGCGGGCAGGACTAGGTCGGTGGCCTTGGCGCTCCAGAGGTATTTATTGAGGTCCGCGATGGCCTGGGGAGCGTTGGGGTCGACGCCCCAAACCATGACGCCCAAAGACCTTTCCTTGGACCGGGCCAGGGCCTGGCCCTCGACATAGGGGCCCACCGCCTTGACGTGAGGGAGGGTCCGGATAGTGTCGGTAATTTTCTGAAATTCAGAAAGGGGCCGGTTGCGGTAGCCCGACACCACGATATGGGCGTTCAAGCCGACGATTTTGGACTTCAAGTCGTCGTCAAAACCGTTCATCACCGAAAGGACCACGTTCAAAGCCATCACCCCGATGGCCACACCCAATACCGAGAGCCAAGTCAAGACCGATATAGCCTTGCGCTGGCGCTTGGAGCGCAGGTACCGCAAGCCCAGAAAGATTTCAAAAGGGAAATTCACTTCGACGCCTTCAGGCCGGGAGGTGGAACCCCTCCCCGGCGAATTTATTCAAACACGATCTTTTCCTCATCCTCCCTGGGACGAAGGAGAGGAAACAAGATGACATCCCGGATCGAGGGACTATTGGTCAGGAGCATCAACAACCGGTCGATGCCGATACCCACCCCGCCCGCCGGAGGCATACCGTAGGAGAGGGCCAGAATGTAATCCTCGTCCAGGAACATCCCCTCCTCATCGCCCGACTGCCGCAGTTCCACCTGCTTCTCGAACCTGAGACGCTGGTCGACTGGGTCGTTCAACTCGGAAAAACCGTTGGCGATTTCCCGTCCCAGGATAAAGAGCTCAAAGCGTTCCGTCAGTTCCGGCTGGTCGACCCGGGCCTTGGCCAGGGGGGAGACCTCCACGGGGAAATCCGTGATATAGGTAGGTTGCACTAGTTTTGTTTCGACCAGTTCTCCAAACAACAGGTAAGCCAGTTCGGCCTTGGAAAGCTTTTCGATATGTTTTACGTTCGCGCTGGTCCCCTGGACTCTCTTTTTGAGTTCCTCCAGACTTGAGGTCTCGATATCCACGCCGCCCAATTCCTTCAAAGCCGTGAGAAGAGGCAGACGGGCGAAAGGCGGGGTGAAATCCAACTCCACCTCCCCCACTTTGATCCGGGTCCCCTGACCCGCGGCTAGGGCCGCCGCCGCCAGCAGGTTTTCGGTCAGGGCCATGGCCGACTCGTTGTTGCCGTAGGCCTGGTAGGCTTCCAGCATGGTGAATTCGGGGTTGTGTTTGATGCTGATTCCCTCGTTGCGGAAGTTCCGGTTGATCTCGTAAACCCTCTCGAATCCGCCCACGAGCAGCCTCTTCAGGTAAAGCTCGGGCGCCACGCGCAGGTAAAGGTCCATGTCCAGGGCATTGTGGTGGGTGACAAAGGGCCGAGCCGCAGCCCCGCCGGGGATGGGATGCATCATGGGGGTCTCCACTTCCAAAAAGCCCTGTGCGTCCATGGTTTGGCGGATGGCCGAGACGACCTTGGAACGGATCTCAAAAGTTTTCTTCACTTCCGTGTTCACGATCAGATCCACGTAGCGGTTGCGGTAGCGGGTTTCCACATCGGTCAGGCCGTGCCATTTCTCGGGCAGTGGATGGAGCGCCTTGGACAGGAGCTGGAAGGATTCCACATGAACGGAAACCTCGCCGGTCTTGGTCTTGAAGGGGAACCCCTTTACCCCCAGGATGTCCCCCAGGTCCATGGACTTGAACAGGTCATAGGCGACCTCCCCGACGACGTCTAAGCGCACATAGATCTGGATCCGCCCCTGTCCATCTTGAAGATGAGCGAAGGAACTCTTGCCCATGCCCCGGATGGTCATGAGCCGACCCGCAAGACTGACTTTGTCCCCCTCGGCATGCTCCCCCGATTGCAAATGTGGATATTTCTTGAGGATCTCGGCGGAATGGTGGGTTTGGGGATAGGCCGCGGAAGGATAGGGGGCAATCCCCTTTTCCCGGAGGGTGTTTAATTTTTCCAGGCGGATCTTCACGAATTCATTAAGCTCGGACAAGGGTTCATCCTTCGTTGGTGACAGATGGGTTGGGGTGGACCGGAACTGCTGAATCATATCAATGCCCCGAAAGGCGGTCAATGCGGGCCGGCCGGGCGAAAACCGGGAGCATATTCAAATTAAATGAGAGCCTTTCTATTCCACCAGCTTGGCCTTCAAGGCCGCCTCGATGAAAGGGTCCAGGTCCCCGTCCATGACCCGGCTGATGTCGTTCATTTCCACCTCGGTGCGGTGATCCTTCGCCATCTGGTAGGGTTGGAAGACATAAGAGCGGATCTGGCTTCCCCACTCGATCTTCTTCTTGGCTCCAGCCACCTTGGCCATTTCCTCGTCGTGGATATCCTGGTAATACTGATAGAGACGGGCCTTGAGCATCTTCATGGCCTGATCACGGTTTTGAAGCTGGGAACGCTGGGTCTGGCAGGCCACAATGATCCCGGTCGGTAGATGGGTGAGCCGCACTGCCGTTTCCACCTTATTGACGTTTTGACCGCCCTTTCCGCCGGAACGGAAGGTGTCGAGCTTGATGTCATCGGGGTTGATCTCGAATTCAACTTCCTCCACCTCGGGCATCACATCCACCGAGGAAAAGGACGTATGGCGACGCTTGTTGGCGTCGAAGGGGGAAATGCGGACCAGCCGATGCACGCCCCTTTCCACCTTCAGGAAACCAAAGGCCCAGGGTCCCTTCACCCAAACCGAGACGGACTTGATGCCGGCTTCCTCCGCCACCTGGTAATCCAGGGTCTCCACGTCGTATCCCTTGGACTCCATCCAGCGCAGGTACATGCGCAACAACATGCTGGCCCAATCTTGGCTCTCCGTGCCCCCCGCACCAGGATGGATCGAGAGGTAAGCATTGTTGAAGTCATATTTGCCGGTGAAATTCCGTTTCAACTCGAAATTGCGGAAATCCACCTCGAAACGGTGGAAGGTCTGTTCCATCTCGGAAAGCAGGGACGGGTCATGCTGTTCCTTGAGCAGCTCCTGGTAGGTTAAGAGGTCGTGGTATTCCTTCTCAAAATGGCTGACAAGGGACTGGGTGTCCTTGAGCCGGGAAAGCTGGGAAGTCACGTCCCGGGCCGCCTTGGGATCGTCCCAAAAGCCCGGTTGTGTGGTTTGAGCCTCTAAGCGCTCAATGTCACGGTTGACCTGGGCGGGGTCAAAGATGATCCCTCACTTCGGTGAATTTGCGTTCCAGTTCGCGGACATCCAACTCAAACAACGCCAAAACCACCACCACCCTTCATCTTAAATTACCGGCCCAAAGGGCCGATGAAATGAAAGCCGCTGTAGCTTAAAGAAAAGGGCCGGTGAATTCACCAAAAAAAGCCACTGGAGGTCCTAGGGATGGTTTGTTGACAGGGGTTTTCGCCTAATTTAAACTTTGCCACCTGCACGATTTTTCCGCCCCCTGGGCTTAAGGATTCTCCATGCTCCTATCCGAGAAATGGCTTCGCCAGTACGTCGATTGTCCCGCCCCCCTTTCCGAAATCATCGAAAAGCTGGTGAAGGCCGGGGTACCGGTGGAATCGGTGCGCCCCCTGGGCCGGGACATCACCCAAGTGGTCGTGGCGGAACTTTTGGAAGTCCAAAAACATCCCCAAGCCGACCGGCTTTCCGTGACCAAGGTTTCCACCGGGTCCGAAACCCTTCAAGTGGTCTGCGGGGCCAAGAATATCGCCCCCGGTCAAAAAGTACCCCTCGCCAAGGTCGGGGCGGTCCTCCCCGGAAATTTCGCCATCAAGGCGGCGAAAATTCGCAACGTGGAGTCTTTCGGCATGCTTTGTTCCGCCAAGGAACTGGACCTGGCCGAGGAGGCGGAAGGGATCCTGATTTTGCCCCCCGACGCGCCGTTAGGAGGGAATTTCCTGGAATACCTGGGCCTCCCCGACTGCCTCTTCGAACTGGAAATCTTTCCCAACCGTCCCGACCTGCTCAGCCATTTCGGCGTGGCTAGGGAAGTGTCCGCCCTTTTTAATTGTCCGCTGCGTTTCCCAGCCGCAACCTCTTTAACAGAATCCAGCACCTCGGCTTCCGAGCGGGTGAAGATCGCGGTGGAGAATAAGGAAAGCTGCCCTCTTTATACCTGCCGGATCCTGGAAGGAGTCAAGATCGGCCCCTCCCCCCGGTGGCTCTCCCAAATACTGGAGCGGATGGGACAACGTTCCATCAACAACGTGGTGGACGTGACCAACTATGTGATGCTGGAGATAGGCCAACCCCTCCACGCTTTTGATTATGAGAAACTGGAGGGAAAGGAAATCCAAGTTCGGTTCGCGAAAAAGGGTGAGAAAATCCCCCTTTTGGACAATTCGGAACGGGACTTGGAACCCTCCATGGTGGTCATCGCGGATTCCCAAAAACCCGTGGCCTTGGCCGGCATCATGGGCGGAAGTAATTCCCAAGTGAGTGAAACCACACGGAACCTCCTGTTGGAAGCCGCCCTCTTTCATCCCGGCACGGTGCGTAAAACCGCCAGACGCTTGGCCATTTCCACCGACTCCTCCTACCGCTTCGAGCGGGGCGTGGATCCCCAGGGAGTGGAGTGGGCCTTGAACCGGGCCGCCCAATTGCTCTTGGAGGTCGCGGGGGGCTCCCTGCTTCGGGGAATCCCTTCCCAAAGGGTATCCCTTTCCGGCCCATCCGCCATTGAGTTCCGGCCCGCCCGGGCCCAATCGCTCCTGGGGGTCGAGCTCGCCCCGCACCGCCAGCTCCTCATCCTGAAAAACCTCGGTTGTACCGTGGAAGAAAACCTGAAGGAGGGGCCCGCCCGGGTAACCCCTCCTTCCGCCCGCCTGGACCTGGCCCGGGAAATCGACCTGATTGAGGAAGTGGCCCGGGTGGCGGGTTATGACCTGATCCCCTCCCAGGCCCCCAAGATTTCCTCCCATCTTTCCCCCGTCGGGTCCGCTATTCCCCTCGAAAACGAGGCACGTTCCCTCTTGCATCAATACGGCTTCTTCGAAGCGGTCAATTCCACATTTCTTCCAGCCGATTACACCCAAAAGCTGCGCCTTTCGGGGGAGAACCCCGCCGCCCTGGCCGTCTCCCTTCTCAACCCCATCGCCGAGGATCAGAAGGTCCTTCGGCCCACCCTGCTTCCCTCCCTGTTGGCCAATGTGCAGTTGAATCTCGCGCACCAACAGCCCCGGGTGGCCCTTTATGAGCTCAACAAGGTCTTTGGTCCCCAGGCGGAAAAATCGACGGCCGAAACTTTCCGCGCTACCGCCGTCCTTGCGGGTCTCCAGCGTGAACCCACCTGGACGGAAAAGGAAAGGGCTCCCGATTTTTATGACGTCAAGGGATTGGCCGAGAGCCTCCTCCAGCTGGCCCGGCAGAAGGAAGTCCGGTGGGAATTCGGAACCCTCGGCATGCCCTACCGGAGGCCGGAAAGCTTCAAAATCAGTCATGCCTCCGGTGACCTCCTGGCCTGGGGCGGAATGCTGAGTCCCCTGGTTTTGAAAAATTTCGGCTTGGAGGGCCCGGTGGCCGCCCTGGAAATCGACCTGACCGCCCTGGGCCGATCCGCCGGTCAAGGGAATCCCTACCGTCCCCTGCCGCGCTTCCCCGAGGCGTGGAGAGACATTGCCCTAGTCGTACCGGATGGTGTAACATCGGCTCAGGTTGTGGAGGGGGTGGAAGCCTCCAAACCTCCCTTCCTGGTATCCATGGCCCTCTTCGACCAGTACCGGGGACCAGGGGTTCCAGAGGGGAGCCGCAGCCTGGCCTTCCGGCTCCGGTTCCGCCATGAGGAACGCACCCTGACCGACGCCGAGGTCAGCGCTTCTATGTCTCAAATCCTTTCTTATTTAAAGGAGCGATTCTCCATTGCAATCCGATGAGCTCTTCCCCTCCGAAACGCCGACTCCCTGGCCCCTGATCGAAAACCGCATCAATCGGCTACTGGAAGCCATCGTCCAGCTGCGGAACGCCAACGCGGCCTTGATGAAAGAAAACGTGATCCTGCAAAATCAGCTCAAGGATAAGGAGCCCGAATCCTCCACCGCTCCCTCCGCCCCGAAGGGACCCAGCCCCGAGGAGACCCGCCTGCGCCAGCAATACGACGAGGCTCTGGACGACCTCAAAAAAGTGAAGACCAACCTGCAACGACTCGAGTCCCTGGCCCGGGAGTTCCACTTGGAAGACTCGGAAACCTTGACGGAGGGCCCCCATGAGCGATAGCCGTTCCGTCACCGTCCATATCTACGGCAACGAGTACACCCTCAAGGGCGAGGCCGATCCCGCCTACATCGCCGAATTGGCCAAGTTCGTAGATTCCAAGATGGCCGATATCGGGCGCAAGTCCTCCGCTCCGGCCGCCAAGGTGGCCATCCTGGCCGCCATGAACATCGCTGATGAGTTCCACCGGCTCGAGAAGGCCAAGGCCGAGAACCTCAAGCTGATCGAGACCCTGGAGAAGAACCTGCTTGAAATGAAACGCGCCCAGGATGGCTCCCTCCGCCATTCCCTGGAAATGAAGGAACAGTTGGACCGTTACAAGACCGAATCCGGCGGGAAAAACCAGATGCTGGAGGAGGTGTCCGAGGCGAAGGCCGAGATGGAGGAATCGAAAAAGAAAGTTGCCGCGCTTGAGGCCGACTTGGCCAAGACCCAGGAAAACGCCGAGATTCTGAAAAAACAATCACAGAAGGTCCAGGGTATGCTCGACTCGGAAATGGCCCAGGCGGAAGGCCGCAACAAGGAAATCAACGAGTTGAAGATCAGCCTGGGAGAGGTCAAGGCCGAGTTACAGAAAACCCGGGATGACCTGGAAAAGGCCAAGGGCGAGGCCGAACAAGCCAAGGGCGAATTGGGCAAGTTCAAGATCGAGGCTGAAAAAGCCAAGGAAGAAGCGGAAAAAGCCAAGAAGGAAATGAGCCACTCCAAAACCGCCCAGGAGAAATCCAACCTGGACGCTGAGCAGCTTTTGGAAGAGCTGGAAAAAGCCCAGAAGGACCTTAAATTCACCCAGGCGGAAATGGACAAACTCCGGGAAACCGCCGCCAAGGGCCCAGTCTCCATGAAGATCAGCCATCCGGACCAGCCGCCCCTGACCTTCCCCACCCACGAGAAGGTCCAGGCCCTCCTGAAGAAGATTGACGCCATCCTCGAGTAAATTTCCCCGCCCCGTAAATCTTTAGGGAATCCTCACTGACTTCACTTTCCAAATGTCATCGCAATATTCCTGGATCGCCCGGTCGCTGGAAAATTTCCCCATGCGGGCCACGTTCAGAATGGACATGCGGGTCCACTTTTCCTGGTCCTGGTAGAGTTTGGACACCTTCTCCTGGCACTCCAGGTAGGAGTCGAAGTCTGCGAAGAGCAGGTACTCGTCCTGGCCCATCAAGGAATCCACCAGGGGCTTGAAAAGAGCCGGGTTTTCCGGGGAGAAGAACCCGCTGGAGATCAGGTCCATCACGCCTTTGAGCTCGTGCGAGCTCTCGTAATATTCCCAGGGTTTGTAGCCTTCCCGCTTGAGTTTGGCCACCTCCTCGGCTTTGAGGCCGAAGATGAAGATGTTCTCCTTCCCCACTTCCTCCATGATCTCGATGTTGGCCCCGTCCAGGGTACCGATGGTCAGGGCCCCGTTGAGGGCGAACTTCATGTTGCCCGTCCCGGAGGCCTCCTTGCCGGCGGTGGAAATCTGCTCCGACAGGTCGGTGGCGGGGATGATCTTTTCCGCCAGGGACACCCGGTAGTTGGGCATGAACAGGACGGTCAGTTTTCCACGAATTTGGGGGTCCTCGTTGACCACGTCCGCGATAGCACTGATGAACTTAATGATCAGTTTGGCCATCGCATATCCCGGGGCGGCCTTGCCCCCGAAAATCACAGTGCGGGGGGTGACGGGGAAATCCGGGTTGGCCTTGAGGCGGCGGTAAAGCGCGATCACGTGAAGGGCGTTCAACAGCTGGCGCTTGTACTCGTGGATGCGCTTCACCTGCACGTCAAAAAGGGTGTCCGGGTTCAGCGCCAGCCGTTGCTCCACGGCCACCAGAGCCGCCAACTTCTCCTTGTTCATGCGTTTGACGGCCCGCCATTCCTCCTGGAACTTCTTATCGGAGGCGTACTTCTCGATCTTCTTCAATTCCTTCAGGTCGGTGACCCACTTTTCCCCGATGCGGGTCGTGATGATATGGGACTGGGCGGCGTTGCACTTGCGAAGCCAGCGCCTCTGGGTGATGCCGTTGGTCTTGTTGTTGAAGCGGTCGGGAAAAAGGTCGTAGAAGTCGGGCACGACGGTTGTTTTCAACAGCTCGCTGTGAAGTTCGGAGACCCCGTTGACCGAATGGCTTCCGATGATGGCCAAAAAGGCCATGCGGATGTGGGGGTCAGGGCCCTCCTCGAAGATGGAAACCCGCCTCAGGCGGTCCACGTCGCCGGGGTACTTAAGGGCCACTTCCCTCAAGAAACGCGCGTTGATTTCCTGGATGATCTGCAGGTGGCGGGGGAAAAGCTTCCCGAACAGCACCAGGGACCATTTTTCCAATGCCTCCGGCAAAAGGGTGTGGTTGGTATAGGCGAAGATTTCCTTGGTCATGGCCCAGGCCTTCTCCCATTCCACCCCCTCCTCGTCCACCAGCACCCGCATCAATTCGGCGATGGCGATGGTGGGGTGGGTGTCGTTGAGCTGGATGGACGCCGCCTGAGTAAGCTCCCGGATGTTATCGTGCTCGCGCTTGAAGCGGCGCAGGATGTCCTGGATGGAGGCCGAAACAAAGAAATACTGCTGTTTGAGGCGCAGTTCCCGTCCCTCAGGGTTGTTGTCGTTGGGGTAGAGGACCTTGGAGATGGTCTCCGACTCGGTCTTGCGGGATGTGGCGGCGAAATAGTTGCCCTTATTGAAGAAGTCCAATTCGAACTCCTCGGTGGCCTTGGCGGACCAGAGCCTCAGGTTGTTCACCGTCTTATTGCCATAACCCGGCACCGGGGTGTCGAAAGCCTGGGCCAGCACGTCCTCGGTGTCGACCCACTCAAAGACCAGCTTCCCATCCCGGTCGGTACGCTGAATGACCTTGCCCCCGAACTTGACCCGGTAGGTGTACTCGGGCCGGGCGATCTCCCAGGGATGCTCCTTGGACAGCCACTCGTCGGGCTCCTCCACCTGGAAACCCCGGACGATCTTTTGCCTGAAAATCCCGTAGTCGTAACGGATGCCATAACCGTAGGCGGGGACCTCCAGGGTGGCCAGGGAGTCCAGGTAACAGGCCGCCAGGCGACCCAATCCGCCATTCCCCAGCCCCGCGTCCACTTCCGCCTCGCGGACCTCCTCCAGGTGAAGGCCCAGCTCGTCCAGCGCCTGGAGCAGGTTCTTCTCGATTTGCAGGTTGAGGATGGAATTGCCCAGTGTCCTCCCGATGAGGAACTCTAGGGAAAAATAATAGACCCGCTTCACCTTCTGGGAACGATAAACCCTTTGGGTGGAAACCCAATTTTCCACCAGCCGGTCCCGAATGCCGTAGGCCAGGCTCAAAAACCGGTCGTAGTTCGTGGCCGTCTCCTCCTCTTTCATGAGCCGGTATTTCAGGTTGTTGTGGTAGGAATGGAGGAAATCCTCGGGAGACACGCCTTTGTGGTAATCGTGGTCTATGGGCGGTTGATCGGTGGAAACAAAGGCGGACTTCGATTTGAGGGCCGCCTGGGCTTTGGGAACCTTACTGGTCTTTTTCATGAGTTTCCTTTACCTTGAATTCTGCGTCCAAAACCTGCGGGGAAGGGTGGGCGGAGTGAAGGCGTTGGGAAGGATCGTTTGATCCGGTAACCGGAAATGCTGTTTTGGGGTTGCCAGGGGATGGCAGAAGGGATCGGATAACCAGGTACCCCAAGGACAAACCAGCCAGCGCCAAGGCCAACATCACGGCAAAAGGGATCAGGGCGATCACCGCCAGACCGACCAAGGGGCCCAGCCAGCGCGGCAGGTTGTAAGCTCGCACCATTACCGGCATCACCAGCCTCCCGCGTCCCCCCTCCTGCAACTTTCTTCCAGGGCCGACTTTTGCCCAGCATTGTGCCCAAGGGAAACCCTTTTCTCAACAACTGTTTGCTTCGGAAACATGGAAGTTACTGAAAAAAACACCGACTTCCCTCCCCGACAATAATGTCAAGCTCTTCCGTTTCTTTTCATTCCCACTCCGGGCGGCCAACTTGACACAGGGGGGACGGCCCCTAGAATAACCCCTAAGCCTACTGCGGTGTTCGACCTTGAAATGGGAAATTTTGAGCCACAAAACAAAAAACGGGTTTCCATTAACCTGCCGGGGATAGTCTTCTTCGGAAGCGATTGAACCGTCCGGGCGGGAACCCACCTGACTCTTGTCAGGCCTCAAAAGAGTACTGTTTCAACCGGCACAGGCGGGGGCCCTATCTTTTTTCCACATCTCATACCCTTTCCTTATCCCAACCATTAAACCTAGAGCCAGAGACCCATGGACCTTTTTGATTCAATCCCCGAGGATAAAGACCCTGTCCGCCCCCTCGCCATCCGCATGTCCCCCCAGACCCTGGAAGAATACGTGGGCCAAGACCACCTGCTCGGCGAGGGCAAGCTCCTGCGCCGGTTGCTGGAAGCCAACCGGGTGGTCTCCCTGATCCTCTACGGCCCGCCGGGAACGGGCAAGACGGCCTTCGCCCGGTTGGTGGCCCGTCGCACCAAAAGCCGGTTCACCGCCCTGAACGCCGTCACCTCCGGCCTCGCGGACCTGCGCAAGGTTTTTGACGAGGCTTCCGAGAACAAGAAACTTTACCAGCGCTCCACGATCCTTTTTTTGGATGAGATCCACCATTTCAACAAGAGCCAGCAAGACGCCCTCCTGCCCCATTTGGAACAGGGCACGCTGGTCCTGGTGGGGGCTACCACCCAGAACCCCTTTTTCGCACTCAACAACGCCCTGCTTTCCCGCTCGAGGGTTTGCGAGCTGAAGCCACTGGAAGAGAAGTCGTTGGAAGTGATCTTGGACCGGGCCCTTGCCGACGGAACCCGTGGCTTGGGACAATACAAGGTTGAACTCACTCCCGAGGCCCGCCGCCACTTGATCGTCTCCTGCGCGGGCGATGCCCGGACCCTCTTGAACGCGCTGGAAGTGGGTGTACTCACCACTCCAACAGAGGAGGATGGGAAAATCGCCTTCACGCTGGAGGTGGCCCAAGAATCCATCCAAAAACGCCAGGTCCGTTACGATTCCACCGGGGACGGGCACTACGACACCATCTCCGCCTTCATCAAGAGCGTGCGAGGCTCGGACCCGGACGCAGCCCTCTATTGGCTGGCCAAGATGCTGTACGCGGGGGAAGACCCCCGGTTTATCGCCCGACGTCTCCTGATTTTGGCCTCGGAAGACGTGGGTAACGCCGATCCCCAAGCGCTTTTAGTCGCCTCCGCCGCCCAGCAAACGCTGGAATTCGTGGGGCTTCCCGAGGGGCGCATCCCCCTGGCCCAGGCCACGGTTTACCTGGCGACCGCCCCCAAGAGCAACGCTTCCTATATGGGGCTGGAAAAGGCAACAGCCGATGTCCAACAGGAATCCACTAAAGAGGTTCCCGACCACCTGCGCAACGCCCCCCACCCCGGAATGAAGGCACTCGGCAAGAGCGTCGGGTATCAATATGCCCATGACTTTCAAGACCATTTCGTCCATCAGGAATATGCCCCCGATCTACCCCAATACTATTTCCCCACGACCCTCGGATATGAAGCCAAAATCACGGCCTGGATGGAACACCTGAAGGAAATCGCCCAAAAGGCCCCAACCCTCCCCCCCCGACCCCTCAACCAGGAGACCCAGCATGGCTAAAGACCCACCCGTTCCCCCGGACCCGAAAATCTTGTTGAGGGAAAAACTCAAAACCATCCGCGACTCCGTGGACCGGGGCCTCTCCGAAACGGCCTCCCAGGGGATCTGGAACATCCTCAAAGCCCGCCCGGAATACCATAAAGCCAGGGGGATCGGCGCCTTCGCTTCCATCCCCCATGAAATCAACACCTATTCCATCCTCGAGGGCACCCTTTCTTCGGGTAAAAAGCTTTTCCTTCCCAAGGTGGACAAGACGATGGATTCTTTCGAGTTCCACCCGGTGACCGACCTGAAGAACCTCCAGCCCGGGCCTTTTGGTATCCTCGAACCCACCTCCCCCAATGCCGCCGAATGGGATGAACTGGACCTGGTCCTGGTTCCCGGCCTCGCCTTTGACCGCCAGGGAAACCGCTTGGGGTTCGGCAAGGGGTTTTATGACCGGGTGATTCCGCGTCTTAAGAAATCCTGCCTCGTGGTGGGCCTGGGCTACGCCTTCCAGCTCGTCGAGAAGGTTCCTTCAGACAAGCATGACGCTCCGGTACGGGCGGTGCTTTGCGAAACCGGATTCCATCTGTGCGGTAAAAATCCCGCGTAATCGGCAATTATTATTTTGTTTTTTTGCCGCATTGCCTTTCACAACCCTTTTGTTTAATCTTTGGGCCAATTCCAAGCCAGAAAGGCTTATCCCATGAATATCCTCATGATCGGTGACATTGTCGGCAAACCGGGCCGCCACGCCGTCCACAACAGCCTCAGCCGAATGAAGGCGGATTATTCCATCGATTTCATCGTGGCCAACGGCGAGAACATCGCCAACGGCACGGGCATCCAGCCCGATTCTTTCAAAAGCCTCGTGGATATGGGGGTGGACGTGGTGACTTCCGGCAACCATATCTTTTCCAAACGGGAAGTGAAGGAAATTCTTGGAAAAGACCCACGCCTCCTAAGGCCTCACAATTACCCCTCGGAAAATCCAGGGTCGGGCCTGGGCGTCTTCGATTGCAAGGGCACCCCCGTGGCGGTCCTGAACCTGATGGGGAGGGTCTACATGTACGCCATCGATTGTCCTTTCAAGTGCGCCGACAAGGCCCTGGAACAGGTCCGAAGCAAGGCGAAGGTGGTGCTGGTGGATATGCATTGCGAGGCCACGAGCGAGAAAAGGGCGATGGGATATTATCTGGACGGAAGGGTTTCCTCCGTCACCGGGACCCACACCCATGTCATGACGGCGGACGAGGAGATTTTACCGGGCGGGACGGCCTACCTGACGGATATCGGCATGTCGGGCTCTTCCAAATCATTGATCGGCATGAAACCCGAGCCGATCCTGCAAAGGTTTTTATCGGGGGCGCCGGCCCGTTTCGAGGTTTCCGAGGAACTACCCTACCTGTTCCAAGCCGCCGTGATAACGGTGGACGCGGAAACCGGAAAGGCCACCAAAATCGAGCGCATCCGCCAGTTCGTGAGTTAACGGACCAACAACAACTTACATACTAATATCGGTGTTGGAAGATTTTCCGGCGGAAGGCGTCGGCGCCGCCGAGCCCGCCGGGGCAGGTGCCGTCACTGCGGGAGCTGCAGAAGAGGCAGGAACTGGGGTGGTGGCGGGATAAGCGTCCGTTCCAGCGAGTGAGGCAGTGGCCGGTTTGGCCTTCGGCTTGGATAATTGGGCCTTCAATTTCTTGTAGTACTTCTTCACTGCCAGGGTGTCGGGATCGATCTTCGCAGCGGCCTGGTAATAAACCAGGGCCAACTTCAAATGGTTCTTCACTTTCGAGTGGAATTGGTAGATCACGGCCAAGTTGGCGTAGGACTCAGCGTAATAATAATAAGGAACCTTCTCCTTGTACTTCACCGCCTTCTTAAAGCTGGCGATAGCCGAGGGGTACTTGTGAGCTTTGAGGGCCTTCACCCCCAACGAATAATATTTCTTCATCCGGAAATGGGCGGGTTCATTCGCGGCGGGGGTGGGAACCGCCTCCATCAGCAATTCGCTGGAGGTCGTGGGCGTGATAACGGGGGTGGGGGTCGGCGTGTTGGTTTCCACGAAGAGATACTTGGGCGTCTCCAGCGTCGATGTGGGCGTGGGTTGGGGTGAAACCGCGGGGTTCGGGCTGGAGGTTGGGCTGGGGGTCGGGGTGGGCGTTGGGGGCGCTTCAAAAGGTATGGCGTAATCGACTCCGACCCGGAAGTCTACATATTGCAGGTAGTCGGCATTGTTGCCCAGCCAATTCCCCTCGACGGCGAAATCCAGCGACATCGTCCCGGCGCATTGCACCTTGGTGCCCAAACCCGCCTTGAGGGCGGCGACCCCGCCCCATTGGGTGTCGGAGCCCTGGGAGAGGTTCAACCCCGCCCCGCCTGAAAGATAAGGGTCATAAGGCAGTTTCATTCCCGCCATGGGAAAAAACCGGCCCTCCAGATTCAGGCTTCCGGCGGAAAAACCGGAGCCCCCGTAAAAGGTCACCTTTTCATATCCGAGGCCCACCGAGGCGAAACGGGTGGGTTGGTATTCGGCCAACAGGTCAAAACCCGCCCCATCGTAATGGCTCAGGCTCAAGAAGGCGGGCTGAACAGGCGAGGCGTAAAGCCCGAAGACCGAGATGGAAAGCGGGGCCAGGTCGTCGGCCGCTTGAGCGGGGATCCTTCCGGCGGCGAAAAGAGTCAGCAGGCTCAAAAGAACCGCCCGGCCCGATATTTCAAATTTCAAGTTCTTTCCTTTTAATCTTTTATTTCAGCTCAAGGACCGCCCGGTCATTCGGAAGCGGATTTCATTTTTTTCAATTTATAGAGATACTTCAGGGCCGTGGGGTTGGTCGGCTCATATCTCAACGCCTTCTTGTAATTCTCAGCCGCGATCTTCAGGTTACCCTCGACCGGGAAATAAAACTGATAGATCACGCCCAGGGTCGCGTAGGCCTCGGCAATGATGTAACGGGGAGTATAGGGGTCTTCGTAAGAAACGGCCTTTTTTAAATAAGCGATGGCCTTTTCATAATCCTTTTCATGGTAGCACTTGATGCCGGCTTGATAGATGTCCTTGGCCTTCAAGACGCCTTGGATCATCTCCGTGCGCGGGGTCGGGGTTTCGATCGGCGCCGCCTCCGTCGGGGAGGAGGGGGTGGGAGTCGCAGGCTCCCGTTGGATCGATTCCGTTGGAATGGCCGTCGTCACCGGGGTGATGGAAGAGGCATCGGTTTTCACCGCGGCGGAAGAAAGGGGAGTCGGTTTTCCCTGGTCCCCCAAATCGATGTCCATATTCGCCCAAAGCTTCGGAACGGCGAGTCCCATCGAGGAAAAAATCACGAAACAAACGAAGGGTCGTCTGAGGTTGGATATCAGTTGCAAAGGCCCCCTCCTGATTTCACATTAAATTTTATCAATTTTTGAGCGTTTCCTCCAAACTTTCTCCAACCGACCTGACAATTTTTTTCGCCAAGTCAAGACTGAGGGCGTCGGAAAAAAACCAGCACTCAAATTGCGAGGGCGGAAGGTAGACTCCCCGGCGCGCCATGGCCCAGAAGAACTTGGCGAAGCGGGCTGTGTCGCTCTTCTTCGCGTCAAGGTAATGGTTGACGGGTCCGGGCGTAAAGAAGAGGGTACCCATGCTTCCCACCCTTTGAAAACAGGCGGGGATTCCGCATTTTTGGATGGCGCGATGGACCCCTTCCTCGATGAAAGCCGAAAGCTGTTCCAAATGGGCGTAAACCACGTCGTTTTGGAGGGCTTTCAAGGTGGCGATTCCCGCCGTCATGGCTAAGGGGTTGCCCGAGAGGGTCCCCGCCTGGTAAACCGGCCCCAGGGGCGCCACGAGATTCATGAACTCTTCCCTCCCCCCATAGGCGCCCACCGGCATTCCTCCGCCGATGATCTTTCCCAGGGTGGTCAGGTCGGGTTGAATCTTGTAAAGCTCCTGCGCCCCGCCATAAGCCACTCGAAATCCGCACATGACCTCGTCGAAGATCAGCAAGGCGCCGTTTTTCCGGGTGATCTCCCTCAAACCTTCCAGGAAACCCGGCACCGGCGGCACCAGGCCCATGTTGCCGGCCACGGGTTCCACGATCACGCAAGCAAGGTCCTTGAACTTCTCGAAGGCCGAGGCCACCAAACCCAGGTCGTTAAAAGGGACACTGAGGGTAAGGGACGCCGTTTCCTCGGGAACCCCCGGGCTGTCGGGAAGCCCCAACGTGGCGGGGCCGCTTCCCGCGGCCACCAGCAAGGAATCGCCGTGGCCGTGGTAACAGCCGTCGAATTTGAGGATGCGCTTGCGCCCCGTGGCGGCCCTCGCCAGGCGTATGGCGCTGAAGGTGGCCTCGGTTCCGGAGGAAACAAAACGGACCTTATCAATGGAAGGATAGGCCCTCTTCAGCTGCAGGGCCAATTCGGTTTCCAGGGGCGAGGGAGCGCCAAAGGTAAAACCCTTGCGCATCGCCCGTTGAACTTGGTTCAGGATGGCCCGGGGCGCGTGCCCCAGGATCAGGGGGCCCCAGGAACCCACCAGGTCGATATAGCGGTTCCCGTCCACGTCGAAAAGGTAGGGCCCCTTGCCCCGGGTGAAGAAGAGAGGGGTCCCCCCCACGCCCTTGAAGGCCCGGACGGGGCTGTTGACCCCCCCGACCAGGTGTTTTTGGGCCGCCTCAAAGAGTTTTTTGGAACGGCTGGTTTCGAAGCTTTCTTTCATGATTTCTCGTTGGTTGGAATTTGAGGCTCAGTGTAACTGAAGTGGCGGAGGCTGACAACGCATGGAACCCGGGGCACGTTCTTCGAAAAAGTTACCGGTTATCCCGGTAGGGTTTGGGCAAGAGCGCCCGCAAGGGCAGGCTTTCGTCCTTGCCGGTAATCACTTCGATATCGGACTTGTTGTCTTCGTTGAGCTGGAATATGAATTCCCGGCAGCGCCCGCAAGGGTAGCGGACGGTTCCCTTGTCCGAGACGGCGACGATCTTTTTGATCTTCTTTTCCCCGTGGGTCAGCATGGAGGCGATGGCGGCATGCTCGGCGCAAAAACCCATGCCGCAGGCCGTGTCGATGCTCACGCCCAGGTAGACGTTGTTCTTGTCGGTTAGGAGGGCGCAGCCCACGTTGCCGTACTCGAAATTTTCCGAGGCCTTTTTTCTCCCGGCCACGGCCTTGGCCTTTTGGATGAGCGTCCGGTTGGTGAGGGTCGGCATGGGGGCTTTATGAATTCCTTTGATGGGTTAACCATACTGAAAAAACTTGGCTGCTTCCTTGGCCCAATAGGTCAAGATCCGGTCCGCGCCGGCCCTTTTAATTGCGATCAGGCTTTCCGCCATGGCCCGATCCTCCTCCAGCCACTTCAGTTTGGCGGCGGCCTTGATCATCGAGTATTCGCCGGAAACATGGTAGGCCCAAACCGGCGCCAGGAACCGGTGTTTGGCACGGGCGATGATGTCCAGGGCGGTCAAGGCGGGTTTCACCAGAACTACGTCCGCCCCTTCCTCCAAATCCAGCATGATTTCCTTCATCGCTTCCCGGGGGTTGGAGGAAGGCATTTGGTAGCTTTTGCGGTCGCCAAAAGCGGGGGCCGAATCCGCCGCGTCCCGGAAGGGTCCGTAGAAGGCTGAGGCGAATTTGGCCGCGTAACTCAGGATCAAGGTATCGGTGAGGCCCCTCGCGTCCAAGGCCTTACGGATGGCCCCGACCCGGCCATCCATCATGTCGGAAGGCGCCACCATGTCGGCGCCCGCCTCGGCGTGGGAAAGGGCGACTTTCTGGAGAAGAGCCAGGGTCAAGTCGTTATCCACATCCTTGCCCTTCAGGATCCCGCAATGGCCGTGGGAAGTGTATTCACAGGCACAAACATCGGTGATGACCACCAACCCTGGGATTTCTTTTTTAAGGAGCCGGACCGACTTCTGGACAATCCCGGCCTTCGCGTAGGCCTGGGTGGCCTGGGTGTCTTTTTCTTTGGGCAATCCGAAGAGCAACACCGCCGGAACCCCTAAACTAAAGGCTTGGCTGGATTCATGGACGAGGGAGGAAAGGCTGTGGCGCTTGACACCCGGCATGGAATCGATCAAGGCGGGGCTCTTCAAGCCTTCCGAGACGAAAAGCGGAAGGATGAAATCCTGACCTGAGAGGCGGGTTTCCTGGAACAGGGACCGGAGGCCTTTGGTTTTTCTCAATCGGCGCATCCGGTGGGTGGGGTAAGGCATTATCAGTTCCTGATGGAAGACAACGTCCAACACAAGGCCACAAAGACACTATGAACGTCAAAAAACCAATTTTTGATTAAATCTTTTTGAAACACTTTATTATTTTCCTTCCTTAGTGGCTTCGTGTCTTCGTGTTGGCTGTGGAATTTGCTTACGGATTCGAGGCCTTTTCCAGATAGGCCTTCAAGATTTCCAGGTCGTCCTCCCGGATGGCCAAGAAATGCAGGCCCAAGCCCGAATCGTTGGACCAGGCCACCTCGGCGAAGGAGGCAATGGAGGCGGGGCGGTCCGGAACGGTAATATCCAGGCGGAGGATGCTTCCCACATTCACCGCGACATTGGCGGATAAATAAACTCCCCCTAAACTGACATCCAGAGTGTGGGCGGTTTTGTTGCGATTTTCCCTGTTAAAGACCGTCTCGATTTCCTTTTGGTCCTCGATCAGGCGGTATTTGACGGGAACATGAGCTGTTATTCTCGGATGAGCGCGTTTTTCTAAAAACATATTGCCATCGGTCATATCAACCTCCCCAGGTTTATTGAAATATTGGGTGCATATCCCTGTTTCAACATCTTACTCCCTCGCGTCTTCCCCCGCGTCCCTAAAAATGCCTCAGAAACCCTTGTTACACTTCGACAAGATTGTATGTATCTCCAAGCCGTCAAACAATTCCGTATTTGGATATAAGTTTTTCATTATGACCTGATTCCAAAAAGCCTTATGGGGTAAATCCAAAAACATCCTTTTCAAATTGAATTTCATCAAAAAATAAGCCTTTCTTGGCGCTTTCGCGTTTTGGCGGTGAAAAATGAGGTGCTCTACTTTTTAATGACGGATTGGTACGACCTATGCTTTTACATCTGGAACAAGCCGATCATCCCACAATGGAGGCCGACCATGATCCGCACACAACCCCTGGTTCTCGCATTGGAACCTCAGACCCATCCTCAAGCCTTTATCCTGCGTCTCAAAGGCGCTTTCTTGGAAAGTTCCCTGCCGGAAGTGAGTGAAAGATTGGGCGGTTATCTTGACGCCCAGGGTCAAAGGATCTTCATCATGGACTTCGCCCACTGCTCCAGTGTGTGCTCTTCCGGCTGGGGTATGGTTTTGTTCGCGCACCATCAAATACGCAAGGCGGGAGGTACGCTGGTTTTGACTGGACTAGCGGGCGAAGCCTTGTCCACTTTCGAGATGCTCGACCTGAGGGAACTCATGGGTTTGTACCCGGATGTGGAAAGCGCCTTGAGGTCCATCCCCCCGCCGACCTACGCGAGGATCTGGACCTCGATCAAGATTCCCCGTTTCAATTCGAGCAACTAGTTCGCGGACCGCTTCCAGTCCGGTCCGACTCAGGAAGGAAACCGATTCGTAGTTTTTCCAAGCGTCTATACCCTTTTACTATTATTCAAATCCATAAAAGGAAAAGGGCATTGCTTTGGAGTCTTGCACCGTGCTGTTGACAAAAACCATCCCATTCGTGCTGTCGTACAGCCAGCCCGATGACCCCGCGGTCGGCACAGCTTGGGAAGTCGTGTTAATCACGATATTCCCCACCGGGCTGGGTGAATTTTGCACAAATGCACCCGTCACCTTCACAATCGGAATGTAACCCAGGTATTTACTGAATGTGTAAGGATTGGCGGTGTTAAGCGTCGTGGGCCATAAACCCTGTATGTCCCCGTAGTAAATGACAGTGGCTGACTTGATGCTTCCTATATTTCCTTTTGTGGAGCCCTCGCGTGTTTTCTCGAGCATATAAGCGAACTTTGGGAGAGCGATCGCAGCCAAAATTCCGATGATCGCGACAACGATCATCAGTTCAATCAGAGTAAACCCCTTTGTCTTTAAACGAATCATTTGAAACCCCCACCCCCTGAACTCAAAAGGCCTTGACCCATCGGGCCTTCTTTAAAACCCGCCAAATGAACTCGAAAGCCTTTTGACCCTTCGGGCTTCCTACGGTAAATGATTACCATTCATTACGGCGAGGCTTAAATGTTGATAGCATCTACCTAATATTTTATCTCTATTTTGAATAACCACGCAAATAATACACAACAAAATTAACCTTCTTAAAATCAAAATCTAATGATCCTCAACGATATATTAGGAATTCATTAATTTTGACCTGGTCTCCCTTCACCTTCAGGGTCTGGATCTGTTTTTCCCATATAAAAGCCTAGAAAATGACAATTCACCCCCAAGGTCAAATGAAAGGGTTGGTAAAGCCATTTGATAAATAGTTGATTGGAACAAGGATTGGAGGTTCCTAACCAATGGCTCATTCAATTGCAATAGGGGTTAAAAAGCGCCACAGGGAAATGAATGGTTCCCTATAAATAGCGATTCACATTTGGTCGGAAAATTTTAACTGCAGTTTCCCCAGCTTGTGCAATTTTGATTTTGGTCCGCGGGGACCTGGAAATAGTCGAAGTAGGGATCTTGGCTGACCCTAAAACAAAAATCCGGCCCGATATCACTCACCGCGCTGCCCGGGTCGGTCACCTGGATCCAGGCATAGTCCCCAGGATATGTGGTTATTTTGACGCAGTCGAGGTCCCCCGTTTGCAGGTCCAACATAGCGGGGTCGACCAACTTGGTTCCCTCTTTTTTCGCTCCGGAAACAAGACTGGCCGAGGAACCGTTCACCACCAGGGACTTGGCTTGGTCCGAACTGGCGGCAAAAAAACCAGTGGCCGGAACCCCGTCGAAATCCACCCAGTTGCCGTTCCCCAGGTAGGCGATATTATTGTTCCCGTTCGGATCCGTGATCTGGAGATTCACGTTGCCGTTCGTCACATAGATGTCGGCCGTGGAAGCGTTGCAGGGCATGTGATGGTCCGGGAGGTCAAAGTAATTCCAATTGTTCATGAGGGGGCCATAAGCGGCCAAAACGTAGCATTGTCGGATGACCGACCCCAGGGTGACCGTCGCGTTGGCGGGCGGGTTGGAGGTGTCCAAGGTGACTGCCCCCACCGCCAGCACTTCGCCACTCGCCGCGTCGTTGAGCTGGATCGAAAAGAGGCTTTTCAGGTCCGGGGAAGGGCCACCGAGAAAACCACGGCACCCGCCCCATTGGAAGAGTTAAAGGGCCCCTCCTGCCCT
>CAWKIF010000088.1:0-150225 GCA_963849485.1 candidate division FCPU426 bacterium
TCCCGGACAGTTCGGTCCGACCAGGCGGGATTTCGATCCGGTCAGCGCCCGCTTCACGCGCACCATGTCCAGCACGGGAATGCCCTCGGTGATGCAGATGATCAGCGGAATTTCAGCGTCGATCGCCTCCAGGACGCGTCGGCGGCGAACGGCGGCGGCACATAGATCACGGTCGCGTCGGCGCCGACTTGTCGCGCGCCTCCGCGACCGTATCGAACACCGGCAGGTTCAGATGCGTCGTGCCGCCCTTGCCCGGCGTGACGCCGCCGACGATCTTGGTGCCGTAGGCGATCGCCTGTTCGGAGTGGTAGGTGCCCTGCGCACCGGTGAAGCCCTGGCAGATGACCTTCGTGTCGGCGTTCACCAGAACGGCCATTCATGCGGCCTCCTTGACGGCTTTGACGATTTTCTCGGCGGCGTCCGCGAGGTCGTCGGCGGCGACGATCGGCAGGTTCGATTCGAGAGGATTCGTTGCCCAGATCGACGTTGGTGCCGGCGAGGCGGACCACCAAAGGGACTGAAAGCTGGACATCGCGCGCGGCGGAGACCACGCCCTCGGCGATCACATCGCAGCGCATGATGCCGCCGAAGATATTGACCAGGATGCCTTCGACGTTCGGGTCGGACAGGATGATCTTGAACGCCGCGGTCACGCGTTCCTTGGTGGCGCCGCCGCCGACATCGAGGAAGTTGGCCGGCGACATGCCGTACAGCTTGATGATGTCCATCGTCGCCATCGCCAGGCCGGCGCCGTTGACCATGCAGCCGATATTGCCGTCGAGCGCGACGTAGTTCAGGTCGTACTTGGCGGCCTCCAGTTCCTTCGGATCCTCCTCCGATTCGTCGCGCAGTTTTTCCAGGTCGGGATGGCGGAACAGGGCGTTGTCGTCGAAGCTGACCTTGGCATCCAGCGCGATCACCTCGCCTGCGCCGGTGACGACCAGCGGGTTGATCTCGACGATGGTGCAGTCGAGGCGATGAACGCCGTGTAGACGCCGGTGACGAACTTGCCGAACGACGACGCCTGCTTGCCGGTCAGGCCCAGGCCCGAGGCCAGTCGCCGTGATGGAAGCCGGAAATGCCCGTGGCGGGATCGACGCCGACGCGCAGGATTTTCTCCGGATGGTTCGCGGCGACTTCCTCGATCTCCATGCCGCCTTCGGTCGAGGCGACCAGCGTGATCCGGCCGCTGACGCGATCGACCAGCAGCGACAAATACAGTTCGCGGGCGATGTCGCAGCCGGCCTCGACGTAGACGCGACGCACCGGCGCCGGCCGGGCCGGTTTGCTTCGTCACCAGCGTGTGGCCGATCATCGCCTCGGCGGCGGCACTGACTCGTCCAGCGAGTGGGCCAGGCGCACGCCGCCCTTGCCGTTGGGGTCGTCCGCGAAGTGGCCGGCGCCGCGCCCGCCGGCATGGATCTGCGACTTCACCACGTACACCGGGCCGGGAAACTTCGCCGCGGTGGCCCGGCCTCATCCGGCGTCCAGGCGACATGGCCGTCCGGAACCGCGACGCCGTAACCCTTGAGCAGTTCCTTGCGCCTGGTATTCGTGGATGTTCATCGCGACCCTGCGGGTTCACTTAGCCGATCAGCTTCTTCGATGCGTCGATCAGCTCCTGCACCGCCGCGCAGGACTTTTCGAACGCCGCCTTCTCCGTCTCGTTCAGTTCGATCTCGACGATCTTCTCCACGCCGCCGGCGCCGATGACCACCGGAACGCCGACGTAGAGGTCCTTGATGCCGTATTGGCCGGTCAGATAGGCGGCGCAGGGCAGCACGCGCTTCTTGTCCTTCAGGTAGGCCTCGGCCATCGCGATCGCCGAGGCGGCGGGGGCATAGAAGGCACTGCCGCGTTCCAGCAGCTTGACGATCTCACCACCGCCGTTCGCGGTGCGCGTCACGATCGCATCGATCTTCGCCTGGGTCGTCCAGCCCATCTTGATGAGGTCGGGCACCGGGATGCCGGCGACGGTGGAATAGCGGGTCAGCGGCACCATCGTGTCGCCGTGGCCGCCGAGCACGAAGGCGCGTCACGTCCTCAACCGACACGCCGAATTCCTGCGCCAGGAACAGGTGGAAGCGCGAACTGTCGAGCACGCCGGCCATGCCGACGACGCGGTTGGCCGGCAGGCCCGACTTCTCCTTCATCACCCAGACCATCGCGTCGAGCGGGTTGGTGATGCAGATCACGAACGCATCCGGGCAGATGCGTCTTGATGCCCTCGGCCACCTGGGCGATCACGCCGGCGTTCTTGCCGATCAGGTCGTCGCGCGACATGCCGGGGGTGCGAGGGAAACCGGCGGTGACGATGACCACGTCGGCGCCCTTGATCGCGGCATAGTCGGACCCGCCGGTCATCAGCGCGTCGAACCCGTCCACCGGGCCGGACTGCATGATGTCGAGCGCCTTGCCGGCGGCGACGCCGCCGAACACGTCGAACAGGACGACATCGCCCAGTTCCTTCAGACCGATGAGGTGGGCGAGCGTGCCGCCGATATTGCCGGCGCCGATCAGCGCGATCTTGTTGCGGGCCATGACTTTATCCTTTCGAGACGCGCCGGCGGCGCGCCGATGCAACGACCAATGGCCCCCGGCCAGCCCGTGCGTGGGTCGACCCGAAAGGCACCGTGTCACTAGCGGATCGGCCAAACTCCGGCAAGTATGATGCACCGCAGCATGGGAAGCGTTCACGCGGCGCCAGGCCACGTCGGCGCAAACGAAGCCGGCGCCGGATCGTTCCCGGCATCCGGGTTGGCGGGCCCGGCCGCGGACGGATGCCGCCGCCGCATTGATCCGGACCTCGACACGCGCCAGAGTTCCGGCGTCACAAATCACCGGAGGACGGCCCCATGTCAGGCGCCAACGCGTTCAAGTTCGTCATGCTCCCGCCGCAGAACGACATTTATCGGGCATGGGCCGCCAAACTCGCCGCCGAGGTGCCCGAAGCCCGCGTCGTCCTGGTCGAGGACGACGCCGCCGCAGCGCGTGAGATCGTCGACGCCGACGCCGCGTTCGGCCGGCTGCCGGCCGAACTGCTGGCGAAGTCGACGAAATTGCGCTGGCTGCAGGCGCCGCAGATCGCGCCGCCGGCGGGCTACTACTATCCCGCGCTGATCGAGCATCCGCTGAAAGTCACCAACTTCCGCGAAATCTTCAACGACCACATCGGTGCGCACATCCTCGCCTTCGTGCTGGCGTTCGCCCGCGGGCTGCACGTGTTCATTCCCCAGCAACTGCGGCGCGAGTGGAAGAAATCGTCGCAGGAAGCCGGCGACGTCGTGCATCTGCCGGAATCCACCGCGCTGATCGTCGGCCTCGGCGGCATCGGCGCCGAGGCCGCTCGGCTGCTGGCGGCGTTCGGGGTGACGGTGCTGGCGACCGACGCCCGGCGGACCGCGGCGACCGAGGGCGTCGCGGAACTGCACAGGCCCGAGGCGCTGGACGAACTGCTGCCGCGGGCCGATTTCGTGATCCTGACGGTGCCGCACACGCCGGCGACCGAGGGGTTCTTCAATCGCGCGCGCTTCCAGAAGATGAAGCCGATCGCGTTCTTCATCAACATCGGCCGCGGCATGACGACCCGGCTGGACGATCTGGTGGCGGCGCTGAACGCCAAGGAAATCGCCGGCGCGGCGCTGGATGTTTACGAAATCGAGCCGCTGCCGGTCGGAGCATCCGCTGTGGACCATGCCGAACGTCCTGCTGACGCCGCACATGGCTGGGCATGGGCCGTATTTGAACGACCGGCGTTTAGAAACTTTCTTACTCATTCAAAGTCGGTTGGGCTTGGAGGCCGTGGGAGAATTTCAAAGGGATGTGGTGCCTCTTTTGGCGGTGGAATGGGTAGACGAGAACGTCCACGAAGCAGGCCTTGCCGCTGTGCTGGCGGCCAAGCGAAGGAATTTGAGCTTGGTGGATTGTGTCAGCTTCGAGGTGATGCGCCGGAAGGGCGTCAAAAACGCCCATGCTTTTGACAGACATTTCCAAGAACATGGATTTCATTGCTTGCCATAAAATTAAAATCAGTCAGACACTTTCTAACCGGATTATTCAGGAAAATCATGACACAAGATAAATGGAAAGCCGTGGAGACTACCTTATCCATTGGCTCATGCCAGCCGACCCGATTCTGGAATCGGCCCTTCAGGCCAGCGGGGTAGCAGGTTTAATGGCCGGAACTCGTTATTAAATGTAGATGTGGTCACGATTATGTATTTAACTGCGTGAATATTTTGTCTGGTTCCGTTAATGAACTCAGTTTATGGAATGGGCTATAATGAATAAGAGGTACTAAAGCTATGTCCAACTTAATCGATAGAGTCACTTCTGACCCCAATGTTTGCCACGGTAAAGCCTGCATTCGGGGTACAAGGGTTATGGTTTCCGTAGTTCTCGATAACTTGGCCGCTGGATTGTCGGTTGTGGATATCATAAAAGAGTATCCTTCCCTTAAGGCGGAAGACGTTCAAGCCGCGATAGCTTATGGCGCCGAATTGGCACGGGAACGGATAGTCTCAGTCACCCCTTCGTAATGAAGTTCAAGATCGACGAAAACCTTCCTTCTGAAATCAAACACCTGCTAGTTCAAGCCGGGCATGACGCCCTTACAGTGAAAGACCAAGACTTAACCGGTCATCCCGATGCGAATTTAGCCGTTGTTTGCATGGCTGAAAGCCGGACCTTCATTACCATTGATATGGATTTTTCCGATATTCGGGCATACCCACCCGATAAATATCCGGGAATCATGGTTATCCGATCGGACCGCCAAGACAAACCAACGATCGTTGACCTTTTCCGTCCAGTATTAGGTTTATTGTCAAAAGAACAGTTGGATAAACGGCTATGGATTATTGAAAAAGAGCGGGTGAGGGTACGCGAATAAAACACCCCAATAAATGTTTTTAGGTGAACCATGACACAAGATAAATGGAAAGCCGTGGATGACTACATTAACCATTGGCTCTTACCAGCCGATCCGATTCTGGAATCGGCCCTTCAGGCCAGTGAAGCGGCGGGGTTGGACCCGATCAACGTCGCTCCCAACCAGGGGAAATTCCTTCACCTGCTGGCGAAGATTCAAGGTGCTAAGCGGATATTGGAAATCGGCACCCTGGGGGATATAGCACCCTATGGCTGGCCCGGGCCCTGCCATCGGGTGGACGATTGGTCACCCTGGAGATCAACCCCAAGAATGCCGAAACCGCCAAGGCTAATATAGCTCGTGCCGGATTGTCGGAAGTGGTTGAGGTCAGGCTGGGTCCAGCCTCGGAGTCTTTAACGAAATTGGCGGCGGAAAAGGGCGGCCTTTTTGACTTTATTTTTATCGACGCTGACAAGCCAGGCTATCCTGAATACCTTACCTGGGCGCTCAAATTATCCCGCGTGGGGACCGTGATCCTGTTGGACAATATGGTGCGCAAGGGGGAGATAGTCTCCGCGGCCGACGGTGACCCCCGTGTCGTGGGAGCCCGCGCGGTTTATGAAATGCTGTCGAAAGAACCCCGTGTGAGCGCAACCGCCATCCAAACGGTTGGCGTCAAAAGTCATGATGGGTTCGTGATGGCCTTGGTGATTTTATGAGGAGATAGAATAAATCGGGAATATCGGGTTGAGTTCATAATGGAGAACAAATAATTTAGTGGAGTTAATAATTATGAAAATAAGAGGATCTCTTTTTTATTGCTTCTTGGTACTGGTTATATTGTTTGTATCGAATTCAGCTGCGCAAAACGCACTTAATTTTAAACAAGGCCTCCCGGACATAATGAACCCTGGCTCTCCGCCTAACTATTCATTTCGTGGCAAAAACTATCAAGGATTTATAGCTACTTGTTCCGACAAGGATATTTCTTCAGGTATCTGCTGGAATCCTACAAAAGATGATATTGCTCGACTAGAACAAGGGTTACCTAAGTATGTTCTTTCAAATATCTTGATTAAAGATCTTTCTGTCTTATTACCGAAATACGTACGTTTTTATTCTGGGAATTATAAAAAGTATAAAAAAGTCATTACTGTTTGGTTAGATTATTCTTCACGTGAATTGACAAAAAAGATCCTTGCAACTCCTGAAATCCAAAATGCCTACTTTTTCATTAGATTTCGATATCAAACTGGGAGATTTTTCGATTTTAAAGAAGAAGGTAATTCTGACGCACCCTTATTATTTAAAAAAACATAACTATCGTTCGATTTAATCACCGCCAAAGTTATGTCAACTGCGACGGAGAGAATTTGGAGTTATTCATCTCGAAAAATGGGAACGTTATGACTTCCATAGATGTAATCGATCTTTATAAAAAATTAGACACCTTGGGAATAATGATTTGCATTGATGGCGGTTGGGGTGTGGATGCCCTGCTGGGCGCGCAAACGAGACCACACGAAGATCTTGATATTGCGCTTCAGCAAAAGGATGTACCAAAGCTTTGCGAGTTATTAGAAGCTGAGGGATACCGAGAAGTTAAGAGGGACAATCAATGGAACTTTGTTTTAGGTGATCAAGAGGGCCGTAAGGTGGATTTACACGCGTTTGTGTTTGATAAACAGGGAAACGTTGTGGACGGAATCCCATATCCACCCGCCTCACTGACCGGGACAGGTTCAATTGATGGGGATACCGTCAGATGTATTTCGGCTGACTATCAGGTGAAATCTCATAGTGGTTATGAACTAAGAGACAAAGATTTTAAGGATGTCTCTGCTTTGTGTGACCGGTTTGGGATTGAATATCCAGAAGAATACCGACATCTCAAGAAATCAAACTAAATGGTTTTACAGTTTAAATTACCCTAAAACAACCTCGCAAACCCACAAAGGGCTGGGATTGCCACGCCGCAAAGTTCGCGGCTCGAAATGACACCCGAACTGAGACACTAACCCAGCTTGTTTTATTGTGCACTTGGATGCACAATAAAATTAAAGGCGGGAAACATGAGAACAACCGTGACGCTAGAAAGCACCGAGCTTCGGAAGTTGATGAAAGCAGTTAAAATCAAGACCAAATCTAAGGCCGTTGCTTTTGCCGTAGATCAAGCCCTCAAGCTCCAGAACCTCGAAATACTTGAGAGCCTGCGGGGAAAAGTCTCCATCGACAAAAGAACCCTAAAATGGAGGCATCTTGCCCGTTAAACGTGTTTTGGTGGATACCTCGGTATGGATTGAATATCTCCGTAACCCCGATCATCCATCAGGGCCTGCCCTGCGGCATTGGATCAAGACTGGGCGAGCCTGCTCCACCGGATTGATCCTGGGTGAATTAACCCAAGGTGCCCAAGGAGAGACTGACCTGCTGGCGATTGAAGCCCTTTTCTCCTCCACAACGATATTAAACCCAGTCGTAAAAACTTGGCGCCAAGCGGGAATTCTTTCTTCTCGGCTTCGGAAAAAAGGGATCACCATTCATCTTTTCGATTGCCTGTTGGCCGCCTTAGCCGTGGAAAACGGCGCGGCACTTATCAGTTACGACCAACACTTTAAGCTCATCGCGGATCACTTTCCCCTTGAGATAACCGCCGACATTTAGCGGGGAAAAAGACGCTTTGATATTCAACATAAAGAGCTTTTTCCCTGGTAGCGCCCTTAAAAACAGATTTCGGCATAAAATCAGAAACTCCCTTGACTCCCAAAGGTCGAAAGCTAAACTAACCGCGATTCTTCTTTATGTATGTTGGGGAGGCCGCCCGGAAGGACGGTTTTTTCATTTTGAGGCTCCGAAAGGGGCGGAATGAGGTTTCCAATGATGAAAAAGTTCATTATGGCCCCGGGGCCGACCGCTATCCCCGCTGAAGTTTTGGCTGAAGCCAGCATGCCCATCCCCCACCACCGGACCCCCGGTTTCCAGGCCCTGTTCAAGGGCGCCACGGAAGGCTTGCAGTTGTTCTTCCGCACGAAAAACCCCGTCATCACATTCGCTTCCGTCGGCACCGGCGCCATGGAAGGGGCCGTCGCCAACATGACTTCGCCCGGTGAGAAGGTTTTGGTGGCTTCTTCGGGCTGGTTCGGGAAGCGTTGGAACGACATCTGCAAGGTCTATGGAGTTCAAACCGAATATTACGAATGCGAATGGGGCCAGGCGGTCGACCCCGCCGAGGTCGAGAAAAGGCTCAAAGCCAACCCCGACATCAAGCTGGTTTTCACCACCTTAAATGAGACTTCCACCGGTAACTTGAACGATGTTCAGGCCATTTCAAAGGTGGCTCACGCGGCGGGCGCCTTGATCGTGGTGGACGCGGTTTCCGGCTTGGGCGCGACCCCTTGCGAAACCGACGGTTGGGGATTGGATGTGGTGGTTTCCGGTTCGCAAAAAGGGTTCATGATTCCCCCGGGATTAAGCTTCACGAGCGTCAACCCGGCGGCGGCCGAGAAGAGCAAGGCTTCCAAGAACCCCAAGTTTTATTTCAGCTACGAGAAGGCCCTGAAGAAGCTGACTGAGGAAAAGATGCCGGATACTCCCTTTACCCCGGCCATCTCGTTGGTGATCCAATTGAAGAAGGCTTTGGAACTGATTCACCAAGAGGGGATGGAAAACGCCTGGAAGAGGCACGCTGGTTTGGCGAGGGCCACCCGCGCCGGGGTGGAAGCCCTGGGGCTCAAGCTTTACGCTCCCAAGGCGCCGTCGCCCGCCGTGACTTCCGTGATTTCGCCGGAGGGCATCGATAGCGGCCTCATTAATAAGGCCTACCGCGACACCTACGGCATCAGCATTGCCGGGGGCCAGGGACCGGCCAAGGGAAAAATCTTCCGCATCGGCCACTTGGGTTACGTGGACGGGTCGGATACGATTTTGGCCATCGCCCGTTTGGAAATGATTCTGCACAAGCTGGGCAAACCCGTAGCCCTGGGAACAGGCGTGGCGGCGGCCCAAAAGGTGTTGCTGGAAGAAAATCTGTAAAACAACAAACAAAGAATATTTCACCGCCAAGACGCAAAGTTCGCCAAGAAAGGCAAAACTAAAGAAAGATTTTAGAATCTTTTTGAATTTTTCTTTCCTTGCTGTTCTTGGCGCCTTGGCGTCTTGGCGTTGAAGACTGTTTTTGATTTTGATTAAAGATTCTTAAAATTTAAGGGGAGAAAATGATCAAGATTCTCGTTACGGATCAGCTGTCGGAACAGGGCATGGAAGTCTTCACCCGGGAACAGGGTTTCCGGGTTGAGGAACACCTGAAAAAGACGCCCGAGCAGTTGAAGGCGATCCTTCCGGGCTTCCAGGCCTGGGTTATCCGCAGTGGCACCACCGTGACCGCCGACTTGATCCAAGCCGCGCCGGACCTGAAGATCATCGGCCGCGCGGGCGTCGGGGTCGATAACGTCGACATCGAGGCCGCCACCAAGCGGGGAATCATCGTGATGAACACCCCGGACGGCAACACCATTTCCACCGCCGAGCATACTGTGGCCATGCTCATGAGCATGGCCCGCATGATCCCCCAGGCCATGCAATCCATGCGGGAAGAAAAGTGGGAGCGCACCAAGTTCACAGGCTGCGAACTCAACGAGAAGATTTTGGGCGTCGTGGGCATGGGCCGTATCGGCACCAACGTGGCCCGCAAGGCCAAGGGCTTAGGGATGCAGATCATCGGTTTTGACCCCTACCTCGACCCGGCCCGGGCGCAGGGCCATGAGTTTGAGATCGTGACCTTGGATGACCTTATTAAGAGGTCCGATTTCATCACGGTGCACACCCCCCTCACCAAGGAAACCAAGGGCCTGTTCGGTGCCGCCCAGATCGCCAAGATGAAGAAGGGTGTGAGGCTGGTCAACTGCGCCCGGGGCGGTATTTACGACGAGAAAGCCCTTTATGACGGCCTGGTCAGCGGCCAGGTGGCGGGTGCCGCCCTGGACGTGTTCGAGCAAGAACCCCCTTTTGGCAACCCCCTTCTCACCCTGGATAACGTGGTGTTTGTGCCCCATTTGGGGGCGGCCACGCAGGAAGCCCAGGTCAATGTGGCGGTAGTGGTGGCCGAGCAAATGGTGGAAGCCTTGAAGGGTGGGCGGGTTCGTAACGCCATCAACATGCCTTCCCTCGACCCGAAGATACTGGAAGAGTTGAAGCCCTTTTTGGATTTGATGGAAAAGATCGGTTCTTTCCATGCCCAGTTGGCCGAATCCTATATCCGTAATATCGAGATCGAATACAACGGTGAAGTCACCAAGCACAACATGAAGCCCCTGACCCTCAGCCTGGTCAAGGGCATCCTGGACAAGGGGTTACAGGGGGGCGTCAATTACGTGAACGCCCTGGTAATCGCCAAGGAGAAGGGATTCCAAATCTCCGAGACGGCCAATGAAACGGCGAAGGATTATTCCTCCCTGATTACCGTGACCGTCAAGAACGAGAAGGGGAGCCATTCCATTTCGGGTACCGTTTTGGGCAAGACCGAGACCCGCATCGTGAATTTGGACGGGAACAGCACCGATTTCACCCCGACCGGCAATATGATCTGGATGGCCCACCAGGATAAACCGGGTATCGTTGGGAAATTGGGGACCATTTTGGGCAACAACAACGTCAATATAGCGGGGCTTTATGTGGGCCGTCGGGAAGTGGGCGGCAAGGCCGTGGCCATGGTGAACGTTGACCATGAAGTCTCGGAAAAGGTGCTGACCGAGTTAAAGGGCATCCCCCACATCCAAGACTTACGTTTCGTAAGCCTTTAATCTCCGCCGATTTCTTGACAGGGGCGGGGAGGAAAGATACCTTAGACACCATGAATTCACGCTATTTGCTTTGTCTTTTTCTGCTTCTTTTCCCGGGCCGCTTGCTATGGGCAAGCCCCAATTTTTGGGGAAATGCCACGGCAACACCGACGGTTCCCTTTGAGGAACAAAAGGAAATATCTCCGGCGGTTCTGGTGGCGACCGCGACCCCCGTTGTGATCAAGCCCGTGACCTTCCCGACCCCCACCGCCACCCCCTTGGACGGGTTAAAACCGAAGGACGCCACTACCGCGGCCATCTTTTCAACGATTATTCCCGGTTCGGGTCAGGTTTATGACGGCGACGCCTTGCGCGGCTTGGTCTTCGCCACCCTTTTTGGGGTGGGGCTCTGGCAAACGATCGATAATTTATCCCTGGTGAACGGAAATAACAGCGCCGCGAATGGCGCGGGGTCCGTGCCCGGCAATAACGGCAACTCCGTGGTGAAAAACGAGGACGCGGGCGAGTTGATCGGTTTGGCCACCTTGGCCGTCTATGGATTCGGCATCCAGGACGCGGCCAATGGCGCCAACGATTACAACCGCCGTAACAATCTTTCCTTGACCTTCCAAATCAAACCCAGGGGCGGAGCCCAACTGGCCCTGCGCTTCTGATTTACCCTTGAAGACGCAAAGATGGGTTCCGGCGTTTAAAGGGTTCTTGCTGATCCGGTTTCTTTTGATCCTTCTCCTTCCTTGGGTTTGTCCCCGCCCGTCGTCAGCGGTGGATCTGGACATGTTCCCTTTGCCTGAAGTCTCCCGGGACGAATCCTCCATCTACTTTTTCCGTGAAGAGAGGCCCAGCTTTTATTGGGTTAACACCGGCGTCCCGGACAGTTTTTTCACCCCCGTCAGCCAGATTTCCCTTGTTCCCACGGTCTATTCCATCCGGACCATTGAATATGGTTTGAGAGTGCACGGTTGGGTTACGGATCAAATCAACCTCAAGGTGACCTTTCCCTTCGAGGGAAATGCCGTGGAGGATACGGGGGTGAGCGGGGGGGTCACCGTCCCACCGACAACCCATAGCGAAGAAAAGTTTGGGGATATTGAATTGGCCGCGACTTATTTGTTCCTGGGCCAAAGGGAAAAAGGGAATTACATGGGCGTGGACGGCTGGTACCGCCTGGCGACGGGGTCCAATTCTTTTTATGAGGTATATCCCATGTTAGGCACCAGTAAGGGCGCTGCACGGAAAGCGCTGGGGCTGGTCATGGACGAAGAAGCGTATGGATTTTCATTTTTTCAAAGTATACACTATGAGAATACTGATCCCGTTTATCTGACGAGCGGCTCCTATTTGGGCGCGGGAACTTTCCAATGGCCGGATAACTGGTTTTTCTCGGCCAAGATCAGCTACCAGCTTTATCAAAAGGGCCCAGCGAAAGGTCGTTTTCTACTGGCTCGCGAGAAGCCGGTTCAGCGGCTTGATGACTTTCAACGGCCAGGTATTAACCTATGGGAACGAAACGGACGAACTGGGCTACCATAAGACGACCGATCAGTTGACCTCCTCCACCTTCGGGCTGGACGTCCAAGTGGACCGTGACTTTTCGGCCGACGGGCAGTTGATTTATTATCCTTGGTATCTCGGGGGTTCCCGCCCGGATCAAGGCGTGATGTTTAACCTGGATCTGGAATTTAGGCCCTTTTGAGCCTGGAGTGAAGGAGTTCGGCGATGCCTGATGCGAACATGTTCATGGAAAAAAGGGTTCATCCCCGCGTTTCCGTGAAGATTCCCGTGAAGTACCGGGTGATCGAGGACCAAAAGGAAATCGAAACCGTTTTCGAGCGTAAAAAGCGCGAACAAACCAGCCAAACCATGGATGTGAGTTTGGGCGGTTTGTACCTGGTCACCGAACAGTTAATGAACGTGGGCAGCATCCTGCGGCTGGATATCTCAATCCCCAATCAATCGCATATGGTTTCAGCTTTCGCCGAGGTGGTTTGGTCCAACGAAACGGGAGGGGGCCTTCATTTCCTGGCCATGAAGGAAGAAGACGTCGACTCCCTGAAAAATTACCTCAGCCAATCGGAAACGGGAAAATAAACAACATTATGAAAAGAAGCTTCCTGTTTTTCCCCCTCTGGTATCTTTGGTTTTTATTAGGAGGGGTCATGGGGGCTTTCCCCACCTGGCTGAATCCCTGGCTCATGATCCCCCTGGCAAGTTTGGCGGTATGGTTTTTAGGCGCGGGCGCTTACGCCCTGGGGCTTAAAAACGGGTTTACCCAGTTCCAGCAGGCCCTCCAATCCCAAGGGCCATCCGCGGCGCTCACCGGCCTCTTGAAAACCTCCTCCCAAGCCCCCCGGCCCCTGGAGGCATTCTCCCAAGGGCTCGTGGAGTGGGAGAAAAAAATCACGGCCCTTCCGGTGAAGGAAACCGGTTCGGACAGCCTCGCTTTCAGCCTGCCCCTCCTTGAAAATCTTGAAAAACTGGTCCGGGAACAAGAGCAGGCCATCCAGTCCTTTTACGCCTTCAAGGACGTGATCCGGGACTGGTCCTCGACGATTGAAAAGGCCAGCCGGATCAATCGGTCCCTCCTTCAATTGAACGAGATTATTGTCAGCGACAGCCGGAAAGTCGCCCAGGACACCGACGCCGCCGCTCATTCGGCGACGGATGGGATCAAAACCGTCGGCAAGGAAATCAAGGCCATGACGGAAATCAAGGCCACGATCGGCTCTTCCGCCGAGGTGATCCAACAGCTCAATTTGTCCTCGGAGCAAATCGGCGATTTCCTGGCGACCATCACCTCCATCGCCCGCAAAACGAACCTTTTGGCCCTCAACGCCGGCATCGAGGCGGCCCGGGCGGGGGAACAGGGGTCGGGCTTCGCGGTGGTGGCCGGTGAAATCAAGGTCCTGGCGGAGGCTTCCGCGAAGGCGGCGGCGGACGTCAAGCACCTGGTGGACGACATCCGCAATAAAACGACCAACGCGATCTCCCTCATCAATACCACGGGTAAAATCGAGGAGAACGTCAATGTGGTCTACAGCGCCGGGGACGTTTTCATGAACATCGTGAAATCCATCCGCAAGGCGGGGGGATTGCTGGGGGAAATCTCTAAGGCCTTGGATGACCAAAGAAATGACAATGAGTTACTCGTGCAACTGCTGGATAAAATCAACACCGCGGGGGGGCAGGTTCAGGACAAGTTCGAGTTGGCCCAGCACAGCCTGGACCAGGTGCAAAAATTATCTCAAAAAATACGTTCTCAAATCAGCGAGACCCGGGAGGCTTCCTCCCTTTAGCCCGGTTTAGGTTGACAGGCTGAAAGGCTGGGAGTTAAATTGAAACGGTTTTAGGCCGTCTGATTTCCAGGACGAGCCCGTCTTGTCGCAAATTCCACCCTCGAAGAGGTTAGTTCATGATTAAGTGTCCGGCCTGCGGAGCTGAAAATCCCGAAGGCACGAAAATATGTGTCAAGTGCGGTACCGAACTCCCAAAGACCGAAAAAGACAAGAAAAAGACGGCGGCTCCGGCGGAGACGGCCAAAGGCGGCTCCTTCCGTTTGAGCGACCTCTTTCGGGATATGGTGGATGTCCTTTTCCTTTTGGCGATCATCGCCCTCATCGGCTTTTATTTCATTGAAGAGGCGGACCATTGGAGGCTGGCCTGGCCCCCGCGTTTCACCGAGACCGAGGAGGCCCGCATCGTCTCCAACCCCATCCTGGGACAGCCCGCCCCGACCCCGGCGCCCACCCGCCACACCCATCACCGCACCCCGACGGCGGTGGCTGCTGCCAAGCCCGCACCCCCTGCCCCCCCCGTACCGGTGGCCAGTGAGGAAAACCCCGAGGTCCAATTCGGCAACGCCGAAACCTTCTACCATAAGGGCAAGGTCCAGTATGACCAGAAGAACTACCGGGCTTCCTATAATTTCCTCAAGCAGGCCCTCAAGGTGGACCCTACCTATTCTATGGCCTATTTCGCGATGGGTTACCTCTACCACCACTTTTCCATGGATGACGCGGCGGTTCGGATGTACGAGATGTCCCTTCGGTTCAACCCGAACCATGTGGATTCCATCAACAACCTGGCGAAAATGTACCAGGACGCCGGGAATTACGACGACGCTTTGGGCCTGTACCAGCAAGCCGTCAACCTGGATCCCTCCAACGCCGATTACCAGTTCAACTTGGGGGATCTCTACCTGGATAAGAACCAAAACGAGGACGCCCTCCAGGCTTTTCAGAAGGCCTCCACTCTCAACCCCCAGAGCGCTGATATCTACACGGATATGGCCCTCACTTGCGAACGTTTAGGGCGCAAACAGGACGCGGAGGACGCCTGGAATAAGGTATTGCAGTATTCCAGCCAGACGGATTATATCCAGCAGGCCAAACAGCATCTTTCCTACCTCCAAGCGCAGAGCTAAGACGGAAATAAAAAAAGCCGCCCTTCTTCAAGGGCGGCTTTTTTTTTATTTCGGCCGGGAGCGGGTTTATTTCAGGCGGTTGTAGAGTCGGAAGAGTTCCTGGAAGGCCTTGATGATCACCGAGAGTTTGGCCCCGGTCTGGGTCCCCGCTGTGCGGGGGTAATGGGTCACCCCCACCTCCACGAACCTGAATTTTTCCTTGTGGGACCGGGCCAATAGCTCGGTGGAAACCATGGCCCCGCCCGCGGTCAATTCGACCTTGTCGATCACTTTTCGCTTCATCAGTTTAAAGGCGCAATCCACGTCCCGCACCTTGAAACCGAAGAGAAGTTTTACCAGCGACCCCCACATGAAGGCGTTCAGTTTGCGCAGGGCCGGGTCCTGACGGTTCTTGCGGAAGCCCAGGATCAAATCACCCTCGTCGATTTTCTCAATCAAAAGGGTGATTTCCCGCAGGTCGAATTGAAGATCCCCGTCCGTGAAAAATACATAGTCGTACCGGGAGGCCTTGTATCCTGAGATGACCGCTCCCCCGTATCCCTTGTTTTTCTCGTGGTGCACCGGGCGCACATGGGGATCCTCCGCGGCCAGACGGTTGATGATTTCGCCGGTCTTGTCCTTGCTTCCGTCGTTGACGGGAATAATCTCCCACTGCTCCGCGACCTCGGGCAATATCCCCTGGGCTTGGCGGATCATCTTCTCGACATTGGCTTCCTCGTTGTAGCAGGGGAAAAAAATGGAGAGGGAAGAAAGCTTAGGCATGACGGCTCCTTAAGGTTTAAATTCCGGAAAGTTTACCACGGGGCGGTGAACCCCCGCGACAAATAGCGATTTTCATTCCTTGAAAACGGGGATTTCAACCCCCTCATCCACCAGCCGGGCGGCCTTGTTTCCCACATCCACGGCGAAATTGGTGCCCCGGTCCTCGGGATAGACCAGGGCCATGTTGGCCAGGATGAGATGGCGGATGGGCGTCTCATAGCCGGGTTTGACCTCGCTGTAATGGAGCGGAACCACTGGCTGGGCGTAAAGGTCCTGGAAAAGATGGACTTCCTCGACCACTTGGGGGTCGAACCCGGGTTTGATGGACTGCAGGTGGGGAAGCAGTTCGGCGAAGATATCTTCCTTTTTCATTTTGAAATACTTGTGATCCTGGGGAAGGTAATTGGCGACGTACATGAGGTGCTTTCCCTGGTACCAGTCGAGGGGTGCGAAATTGGTATGCTCGATCAGGGCCAGGATCGGGTTGTCCGAATCCCCGATGTTGATCCAGTACATGTCGCTGAACTTTTCTTTCATGACCAATATCAGGCACTGGGCCCCCAGAAAATCCAACTGGGTGAGGCGTTTGACATAATCCGGAGGAAGTCCAGGGCAGGTTTTCAGGAAAATGGGGGTGGCGGCCCCGAAAATCAACCGATCGAAGGGTTTCACCCCTTCCTGGGTTTCCAAGGCCTTGAATTCATTGTTTTCAGTCAGGATCTTTTGGATGGGGTGGTTGAGATGAATCTTCACCCCCGCATGACGGGCTCCCTCGGCCAGGGCCTGGTGGAAAACCTCGAATCCTCCTTTGAAATAGCCCAGGGTTTCCTTGGCACCCTTGCGGGAGGAAAATCGGGTGTGCACCCGGGCCCAGAACCAGGCCATGGCCACCTTGTCGAAATAGCGGTCAAATTTTCCCCTCAAAAGAGGTTCCCAAATGATCTTCATGACCGCGGGGCCGGTATGTTTTTTCAGCCATTCATAGGCCGTGATGGACTCGAAAACTTTCCAGTCGTTTTTGAGCCCCAGGTAGAGCCCTTGGAACCCGAACCAGATTCTTTCCCAGACGGGGAGAACGGGTAGCTTCAGGATTTGCGAGGGAGTGCCGAAGGGATAGAGTTTGCCTTGATAGGAAAGGCCCATTTGACTGGGAAGCCAGTGGAGGCTCTCCTGAACACCCAGTTCCTGGACCAGGCCCCGGATATAGTGGTCGCTGGTAAAGATGTGATGGTAATACTTTTCAAGGGTGGTTCCCGCGATGGGAAATCCGGCGGCCAGCCCTCCCACATAGCTGGAGGCCTCATAAACGTCGACTTCGTGGCCCTTTTTGGCCAAGCGGTAGGCGGCGGTCAAACCCGCGACCCCAGCGCCGACGATTCCAATTTTCATAATTTATCCTTTAGCTGATTTTTCTTCATCACGGCTTTTTTCAAGTTTTTTCAGGCTGAGGTGCTCCTGCCCCATGTAATAAAGTCCCAGGATATTGATGGGCAACCAGACAACCAGGATATGAACGATCAGAATAAACCCGAGGGCCGTTTCTTTGGGGATTCCCAAGGGCGCCAAGAGAACCACCCCCACGAACTCGAAGAGGCCGAACCCGCCGGGAGCGTTGGGGATCAGGATCGCGATATTGGCGATGGCCATGAGCAGGGCGGCCATGGAGAAAGTCAGGGAGGAAAGGGAGGCTCCCATCCCCAAGGCGATGAGGTAATAACTGGTAAACTCGCAAGTCCAGGCGGCCAGGGAAGCCAAGAGAACCAGCAGGGATTCCTTGGCGTTTTGAAGTATTTTAAGGCCGTCAAAAAAAGTATGGATGATCCCGTCTAAGGGCACCTGGATTTTCGACGGCAGTAACCGAGTGAATAGGCTAATGAAGCTCACTGCCTTTTCCCTCAGTCCAAGCATTAAAAACAGGACGAGAAGAGCGATCCCGAAAAAATAAGGGCATTTGTGGATGGCGGATTGGAGTCGGGGGTCCAGGTTTTCGGCTTGGATGGGCAAATGGCCGAAAGTGAGCGCGGCCCAAAGGATGATGAGCATGGTCACCCCGTCAAAAATACGCTCCACCACGATGGTGGCCAGCGAGGCGCTCCGGCTGATGTTTTCCTTGCTTCCGTTCAAATAGGCCCTAACGAATTCCCCCGCCCTTGCGGGGAGGAGGTTGTTGGACATGAAACCGATCACCAGGGTGGGGAAAAGGTTCCGGTAGGTGCATTTCTTGATAGGGGAAAGGAGGATGACCCAGCGGAAACCGCGGATGACGTACCCCAACAAATAAACCGCCAGGGCGGGAAGAAGCCAAATCGCGTGGAATTGGGCAAAAGCTTGGCCGAGTTTTCCCCAATCGATATTGCGCAAGAGTAAAAAAAACATTACGGCCATGAAGCCGAAACCGAACCAAACCATCTTTTTGGAGATCATACCGACCTTTCTTAAACCGCTTCCGCCTGAGAGACTTTTGGGAAAAGGCGGGAGTATTTTGCCGAAATACAGGGCAAATTGAAATGATTTTAGAGACAGAAGCGCTCTGGGATGAAATAGAAAGATGGTGGGGTTTCCCCTGGGGAAGTAAAATGAAAACCCTATTCCCCTGGAGGTTTTATGATTTGCAAGCAGTGGCGGATGCTTGGCCTTTGGATCCTCGTCCCAGGTTGGCTGGGCGCGCAAACGCCGATCCTGGATGAAACCCGGTCTTCAGCTTCCTCGACGGCCTCCCGCGCCTCTTCGAGTTTCAAAACTTTCAAAGAAGCCTATAAGGCGGGGAATCAAGCCTTCAAGGACCACCAGTGGTCCGCGGCGGCGGAAGATTATTCCCAGGCGGCCTCCCTAGCCCTTTCCGATAAGGCCAAAAGCCAGGCTCTTAATTCCAAGGGCTGGATTCTCATCAAACAAAAAAAATGGAAAGCCTCACAGGCGGTCCTGAACCAGGCGGTCCAGGCGGACGCCTCCAACAAGACCGCGGAAAAGAACCTGGGGATCGCCAGCTACCGGATTTACGAGTACGGGCTGGGCGGGGTCGAGGATCTCAAGATCGCCATCACTCATCTGGATGCGGGTGGGGATACGGACCTGCTAGAAATGGCCAAGGGGGACCAAGCCCGGGAGGAGACCTTCTCCCAAGTTACCCCTTCCCCCCTGCCGGATGAAAAGGGATTAAGCTTCAAGTCCCTGGTCGCCTTGGGCAACAAATACCAGGCGGAAGGGCAGTTTGACCTCGCCTTGAAGATTTTCAAAAAAGCGGGCCTGGAGGCCCGCTCCGCGGTGTCTAAGGGCAACGCGGCCAACCTGCAGGGACTGGTTTTGCTGGGGGCCCGCCGCCCCCATGAGTCCATCCCTTTTTTTGAGGAGGCCGTAAAGGATCAGCCCAACGAGAAGGTTTACTTGAACAACTTGGGTTACGGTTATTGGATGTTTTATGACTCGGGGAAGGGAAATGAGGAGACGCTTCAAAAAGCCGTGGAAGCTTTTTACAAGGCGAACGCGATTGACCCTTCTTTCCACAAGGATAACCTCCTGATGGCCCTGGGGGAGTTAAGGGAGATCGATCCGGACGCCGCCAAGCAATATTCAGCATCCACTGAAAAATCGGATGAAACGATGGGTGAGGAATCGAACCCCGAATCGGCCACCCCCTCTCCTTCCACCCCCGATGGCAAGGGTTTGAAGAGACCGGTTGAGGATGATGAGAAGGGCGCCAAGTAATCTCCATGCCCCTTCTAGAAAACTTAAATTCTTTACACGGACGGATCCGGAAATGCTCCCTCTGTTTCCCGGAAGGGGGAAATTGTCCGGTTGCGGGCACGGGTGCGGCGAAAAAAGGGGGCCTTTTTTTGTTGGGGCAAGCCCCCGGCATCAAGGAGCCCGCCGCCCAAAAAAATTTCGCCTGGACCGCCGGCAAGAGGTTGTTCCAATGGTTTGCCACCATCGGTATGGCCGAGGGGAAGATCCGGAAGCACGCCTATATCACCGCGGTCACCAAGTGTTATCCCGGAAAAGATTCCCACGGCAAGGGGGACCGCAAACCCTCGCCACAGGAAGTGGAGCATTGCTCCCCCTATTTAAGGGAGGCCCTGGGCCTCCTGGCCCCCTCGGTGGTTATACCCATTGGAAGCATGGCCATTCAACAAGTTTTAGGCCCCCATGTATTTTCCGAGGTGATTGGAAAGGAGTTTAAAAGTAAACTTCCGGGCGGAGAGGCCCTTGTGATCCCCATTCCCCACCCTTCAGGCGCCAGTCCCTGGCCTTACCTGCCCGGGAACCGTCAAAAGCTGGAAAAGGCCTTCCGGCTCATCCGGTCCAGGTTGCGTCAGAAGGACCTCTATGACCGTTTCACCGCGGATTGAAGTTTCACGGGTTGTATCTTTTAAAAAGCATTGGATAAAATGACGTCCTTGCCCTCCCCCCAGGGAGGGGCTGAACCTGCCTTTCATCCCGAAGGAGAGTCTCCATGCAATTCTCAACCGTTTGGCCCGCTTCAAAAGCGGAAATCAACCTGGTGTTATTCGCCTTCGAGAAAGAAAAGGGTTTTGTGAATGCCCTGGGGAAGGAATGGGAAAAGCTCCGGGAAATGTTGGAACAGGAAGGATTCAGCGGAAAAGAAGCTACCGCGACCCTGGCTTACCCTTTGGACCAAAGAAAAGGCACCCGAGTGATCGTTTTGGGGCTGGGGCCCCGCCCGGGGTGGGGGGGAGAATCCTTGCGGAGAGCGGGAGGACGCTTGGCCCGTAAAGCCCGTGAAACGAGGATGGCAGAGGTTTCCGTGGAGTGGCCCCGGGCTTTCACGGAGGAGCATTTATTCGCCTTCGCCGAGGGCCTCCTTTTGGGCTCCTACCAATTCACCCGTTACAAGACGCCCAGCAAAGACTCCTCGCCCGGGTTACAAAAAGTCCATTTTGGGGTAAAAAAAGACAAAAAAAAGAAAACCGATCAGTGGCTCGTCAAGGCCCGGGCCTATGGGGAAGGGGCCCTTTTGGCCCGGGACCTGATCAACGGGGCGCCGAGTGACGTGACTCCCCGGGTTCTGGTGGATACCGCCCGGAAGATCGCGAAGGGAAGCATCCGCCTCAAGGTCTTCGGCAAAAAAGAACTGATAAAGATGGGGGCGGGGGGGCTCTTGGGAGTCAACCGGGGAAGCGCCCAGGAACCCTATATGATCCACCTGCATTACCAACCCGCTGGTAAAAGCAAAAAGTCCTTGGCGATCGTCGGCAAGGGGATCACTTTCGATTCGGGGGGACTTTCCTTGAAGCCGGCTTCCGGCATGGAAACGATGAAAATGGATA
Source organism: candidate division FCPU426 bacterium (assembly GCA_963849485.1). GTDB lineage: Bacteria > Oederibacteriota > Muellerivitia > Muellerivitales > Muellerivitaceae > CAVTWJ01. The sequence goes on from CAWKIF010000088.1 coordinate 21,136, forward strand.
TGTCGGGGGCAGCGGCCGTGCTGGGTGTTTTCAGTCAGTTGGGCCAAATCAAACCTGACGTGGAAGTTCACGGAATCATCCCCACCACGGAAAACATGCCGGGGGGAAGGGCCTATAAGCCGGGGGACGTATTAAAAGCCATGAATGGCAAGACGATGGAAGTGCTCAACACGGATGCCGAAGGCCGGCTGATCCTGTCGGACGCCCTGAGTTATGCCGATGATCTGAAAGTGGATGGGATGGTCGATTTGGCGACCTTAACAGGGGCCTGCGTGGTCGCCCTGGGGTCCCTTATGGCCGGGGCTTTATCGAATGATCCAGCCCTGTTGGGCCGGATTAAGGCAGCGACCGAAGCGGAAGGCGAACCCATCTGGGAATTGCCACTTTTCAAGGAATATAGGGAGGATATCAAGAGCAAGGTGGCGGATATTAAGAATATCGGAAGTCGGCCGGGAAGCCGGTACCATCACCGCGGCCCTCTTTTTTCAGGAATTCGTCGGGAACCGCCCTGGGTCCATTTAGATATCGCCGGACCGGCATACTTGGAAAGGGAATATCCTTCCATACCCTACCTTACTTATGGAGGTACCGGTTTAATGGTCCGAAGTTTGCTCCATTTCCTCGAAAACGAGTAGATTTCAGGCGTCATGACGGATGGGATGGATTCCGGCTGCTTTAGCCTGATCCATTGCAAGAACCTTGTTTGAACGGGTCCCCGCGAGTCCAAGACCAGTGTCGGAATTTTATGTTTTTTTGGGCTTTTTATTGAAACCGTAAGGTCTTTTTAAACGTCCTAAGAATAGGTAAGCCAGGTGGAACATGACCGAATTAGAGGCGATTGATCGGTGCCGGGCGGGAGATATCGCCGGGCTTCATGTTTTATACGAATTACACCGGAAGAAGGTTTACAACCTTTCTTGGAGAATGCTGGGGAAGCCCGCATGACGCGGAAGACGCCCTGCAGGAAGTCTACATAAAGGTTTTTGACCGGGTTAAGAATTACCGGGGAGATTCGGCGTTCAGTACTTGGCTTTATCGCATGACCGCCAATCATTGCCTTGATATTTTAAGACGGCGGAAGATACTCTCCTTTTTGGGATTTGAGAAGGTCCCGGAGGTGGAGGATAAAAAACAAAGCGGCGCTGAAATGGACCTGGGGTTGAGCCCGGTCATCGAGGCCGCCCTTCAAAAGCTCCCTGAAAAACAAAGGGCTTGCCTTTTGATGAGGGAAATGGAAGAATTAAGTTACGAGGATATCGCCCAAGCACTGGGCTTATCCCTGGGTTCGGTCAAATCAAATATCTTCCGGGCGAAGGGTTTTTTGAAATCCGCCCTGGAAAAAGCAGGAGTATCCTCCGGGGACCTCTAAGGCGGCCGGGGAAAAGCGAGGCGGGCCATGAAGAACGAATGGAAAGAACAAGATTTGGATAAGGTCTTAAAGACGCTCAAGAACGGCGTCCAGGATCCCTATGCCTGCGACCGGGTTTGGACCCGGATCGAGAGCCGTTTATCGGAAAGGGCTGAGAATCGGTGGGGCCATCAGGTCTGGCGGCCTTTGGGGCATCCCATCCGCTGGGTTTTGGCGGCCAGTTTCCTTTTCGTCGCCTTCGGCGGGGTTTTTTACCAGCATCAACTGGGTGACCAGGCGGATTTGAACGCCTATCTTTTAAACATCTCCAATCCCACGGACAATATCACCAAGGACCCGGGTTACGTGAAGGTCTCTTCCGTGCTTTCGGAGGTGCCCAGCCATGAAGCCTCCGGCATCCTGATTGGGGATGAGGATCATCCGGGGCCCCCTCGAACGGGGCGGACTTGCTTCTGTAAAGTTGTCGAATAGCGGTGAATTAAGGGGATCAAAAATGAAAAATTTTCTTTTGGCTCTTTTTATCGTCCTAGGTGTGGCGGGGGTCGGTCCGGCTTGGGCGGTTTCGGGGAATAACCCTTCCCCACAGGATAACAAGTCCAAGGCGGCCGAAGCCGAACTGAGCCAGCTTCCGCGGATTCAAATCCTCAAAAAGCTTCAACTCAACAACCAGCAGATGGACCAGCTTTACACGCTCCGCGCCCATTACCGCAAAACTGATGCCGAACTCAAAGGAAAACTACAGGTCACGCAGGTAGATCTGGAAAATGAGCTCGAAAAACCGCAGCCCGACCCCTTGAAGGTGGATCAAATCACCGGGGAAATCGGCGTGCTTTATGGCCAACGAATCGCCTTGAAGGCGAAATCAAATATCGAATTGGAACATAACATTCTCACTCCGGACCAAGTGGAAAAATTAAAAGAGCTCAAGTCGACGATCACTGAGTCACCGGCCCCTCCCAAAAACTAAATTGTAGGGTTACACTTTGGGTAAATCCTCGGGAAGTGTTGATTTTATTTTTAATAATGGTTCGGCAGGACTCCTTCCGCTCTGGATGTTTCATTCGTTTAACTTTGACAATTGATCGGTTAGAAGTAAAATTTATTACATGAGCTTACTCATTCTCAACATCGCCTCCCCATTTTTAAATTACTTGAAAAGGCTCGTGAGTGGAATTGAGTTCAAAAGATTCAAGGACGCCGTCCGCCGCAACCCCAATGATCATCTCCTGAGGGTCCGATTCGCCAAGTTCTGCCTGAACCAATATTTCACCCACAAGGGAAACGCCAAACAGCACGAGACCGAAGCGGTCAATCAATTCGAGAGCATCAACCATTCGGAAGTGGTGGATTTGGAAGTTTATTATTTAATGGGGAAATACTACCAGGGACAGGATAACGCCAAGGCTATCTCGATCTACCGCAAAGGCATCACCCGTTACAACGAGTTCTCCGCCAAAAACCTGGATTTCCGGCATGAATTCGTGGAACTGGCCTTTTCCATCGCTTTGAATCTTCTGCACCTTGAAAACAACGAAGCCGACCCCGAGCTGGAAAAGTTTTTCAGGATCATCCGCCGTACCTATCTCAAGCGGTTCTTTGAAGAACGGATCGGGTTCGGGCCTGAAATTCTCGGAAGCGCCCACGGCGACGTTCGTCCCATCGCCAACTAGACCTCCGCGTTCATTCCTCAACTTATTTCCCCGCCCATTGAAGTTTTTGCCTCCCGTTTTTTCCTACTAACTTGAGCTTTTAAAAGCCGCCGGGGAAGGATTCTCAACAGACAGGTTTAATCTTTTCCGCCCAATGGATCAGTGCCCACGCGAGGGAAAAGCCCAGGGCCAAAACGGTCAAATAAAAAACCGGGTTAAAGATGGGGAAATGCGGACCCGCCAACATGCAAAAGACCAGGGGAATGGATAAAAAGGCGTTCAAGCGGGAGGCCTTGACGGCTCGCGGCCCCAAAAAGGGCGGAACGGGGGTCCCGTTTTTCACCCCCGCGATGATCTTGCGCTGGCAAGGCCAAATGATAAACCACACGTTAAACCACATCAGTGCCCCGAAAGTCATGCCGGTCAAGATCCAATACCCCGGAGGGCTGTTGAGATCCCGGATATGGCCTGGTTTTAAATAAACCAAGTAGAGAAGCGCCAACCCCAGAAGAAAGGTGGCCATCGCCGCCCAACGGAAAAAAAAGAGGGCCCGGGGCATGAGTTCCGGCAGGACCTTTTGGCGGGTTTCCGGTGTCAGGGTACGGTTAAAGGGGCCGTTGACCAAGTTGAAAAAATACAACAAGCCCACCCAGATTATGCTTGAGACCACATGGAGCCAGCGGATGATTATTTCAACAAGATAGGCGATTCCAATATCCATTGATCCCTCCAGGGATTCCTGGGTTCATACTTGTTTCTTACGGTAGGGGCGAATGGGATTCCTGTCAAGAATAGGCCGGAATAGGGTCTATTTTCGTTTTGATTCCTTGGGGGCTTTTGTGCATGATGAAGGTCAGCGGGGCGGAAACGGCGCCGGCTTTTCGTGACCCGGGCATTCCCGGGGCGAGCCTTTGGCAAGGACGAATCAACGAAGTCGATTGGGAATGGGTCTGCATGAACGAGTGCGAACAACTTCACCCCCACTTGCGGGGATATCTTGACGATAAGTTAACCGCCCGGGACCGCCGGATGGTGGCCCGTCACCTGAACCTTTGCGCCAACGCCCGAAAGGAACTGGATCGTTTGCGCCAGGGGGTCAAGTTGCCCGCGGTTCTCGATCGGCCCATCGATGTTCCTTGGGACCAAAAAATCCTCAATTGGATCTTTCGACCCAAGCCCAAAGAACCTAAAGAGGCGCCGCCCACCCCGTCCCCCAAAACAATCAAGCGGCATGGGGAAACCCCCGCCGCTCCTCCCCCGATCCAGGCAGAAAAATCCCCAATCCCCTCGGCGAAGAAGCCGAGCCTTTACCGAAGCCCCTTGCTTTGGTTAGCCGTTCTTTTCTTAGCTCTTTTCCTTTTGACCCATCTGGTGCAAAACGCGGGGCAATACCGGACGATCCGGAATGTCCAGCGATGGATGGCCCGCCATGGGGTGCCCTTGTTCGGGGCTCGTTCCACCTTGGATTTGGTATTGGATGTGACCGGGCCCCATTGGGATGGCGACGCGGGGCCCGTGGCATTTGAGTACGGGGACATCATCCGAGACCAGGAGCGTTTCCAGGTTTATTGGTCGCTCCTGGAACCCGATCAGCCCCTCCCCCCGGTGGATTTCACCAAAAGCATCCTGGTTCTTCGCTTTCTCGGCCAGAAATCCGGACCGGGATACGCTGTCAGGTTCAAACGGCTGGAGGAGTATTCCGATAAGACGGTCGTCTATTACGAGGAATCGGGACCTTTGGCAGGGGCCGCCCTGACCGGTGACACCCGGGCCTGGACGCTTCAACAGATCCCAAAGCCGCCTCAAGAACCCCTGACCCAACAAAAGATCCAGTAAGGCGGGGGGAAGCGCAGTCGGGTCACCCGGATCGTTCCAGCCAGCCTTGGACGTAAATGACCTTCCCAACCCATTAGACAGAAATTTAGGAGAAGCGTTTGAAAATCGGAATCGTAGGCCTGCCCAACGTCGGCAAATCCACCCTCTTTAACGCCATCACCAAGTCGAAAGCCCCTGCGGAAAATTATCCCTTCTGCACCATCGAGCCCAATGTGGGGGTCGTGGCGGTGCCGGACGAACGGATTGACCGGCTCGCGGAAATGGAAAAAAGTGGAAAGCGGGTCCCGGCAATCGTGGAGTTCGTGGACATCGCCGGTCTGGTCAAGGGCGCGGCCCAGGGGGAAGGCCTGGGGAACAAATTCCTTTCCCATATCCGCGAGGTGGACGCGATTGCCATGGTGGTGCGTTGTTTTGAGGACGCCAATGTCACCCATGTGGAGGGTTCGATCGACCCCACCCGGGATGTGGAAATAATCCTCACCGAACTTTGCCTCTCGGACCTGGAAACGGTTGACAAGAGGCTGTTGAAAACGGATAAAGGCAAAAGGGCCGGGGACAAGGACGCCCTCGCCGAATGGGAGATCTTCCATTCTGTGAAAAAGGTCCTGGAAGAGGGGAAACCGGCGGTTTCCCTTCAGGCTTCACCCGAGGAAGAAAAAAAGTTGAGGGAGCTGAGCCTCCTAACCCGGAAACCTTTCCTTTATATCGCCAACGTCTCCGAGGGGGACCTGGCGGATGTCTCCCGGAACCCGGCTTACGGGACCCTGCAAAAATACGCCGCGGGCCACCAATCCGCCTGCCTGCCCATCTCTGCCAAGATCGAATCCGAAGTCGCCGAACTTCCCGAGGAAGAAGCGGCCCAATTCCTCTCGGATTTGGGGATCAAGGAAAAGGGCTTGCACGCCATCATCCGAAAATCCTATGAAACCTTGGGTTTGATCTCCTTTTTCACGGCCGGGCCCATGGAATCCAAGGCTTGGACCATCACGAAGGGAACCCTGGCCCCCCAGGCGGCCGGGAAGATCCATTCGGATATCGAGAGGGGCTTCATCAAGGCGGAGGTTTACTCTTATGAGGATTTAATTTCCGCAGGGTCGGCCGCGAAAGCCCGGGAGGCGGGGAAACTCCGCACCGAGGGTAAGGAATATGTGATGCGGGACGGCGATGTGGTGCATTTCCGTTTCAACGTTTGAGATCAGAAGGAGAAAAGTTGAAAAAAATAATCTTCGCCGCCCTCATTTGGCTGTCCCTGGTCTCCGCCCAGGCGGGAAATGACCTCCTGGCCCAGGCCAGCGCCACGCCCTTAGGCGAGCGGATCTCCCTTTACCTCCAGAATATGATGTTGGTGAAATCAGCGATTTGGGCCCAATACCATCCGGCGGAAATGGACTACCGGGAAGACCTCCGGCTGGCCGTCACCTATGAGCCCGGGGAAAAACTCATCGGGGTCTCGGTCATCGGCATCCAGGAAGACCCGGTCTACGCCCAGGCCTGGCTCGGGAAAATACAAAAAACCCTGTTGTCTTTTGGAAAAAAGATTAAGGAAGACTATGGTGTGGATTTGACGGAGGGGGATTTTTCCCTGGCCTACCTCAACGTCCGGACGGGGAAGATCGTCCTGCGGATGAAGGAAGGTCAAAGCGTTCTTCCTGAACCGACGCCCACCCCATGAGGTTGCGACAAACCCTTTTCCTCGGGGCGGCGCTTCTTTTGGCCGGTCTCTCCCACGCCGCCAACGATAGTTTGGGCGCCTGGGACAGCGTTCCCGTGGGAGAAAGGGTGGCCAGCTACCTTCAAACCATGGTCACCGCCGCGCTCCAGGCCCTTCCCCTCAAACCCCGAACCCAATACCCCAACTTGAATCAGGAACCCATCCGGGTCACCATCCTCTATAACCCCGACGGGGAAAACTTGGACGTCACCTTGGTGGGAAGCCTGGAGGACGCGGAGGCGGTGAAGGCCGATTTTTCCTTCATGCGCAGGCTCATCCTGGGGTTCAACAAAAAACTGGATTATTACTTCGAGGTTTCCCTGTCGGACGAGGATATCAACCTCGAATACCACAATGTTCCCAAGAACAAGACCATCCTTAAGTATGAGAACGGCCTCTATACGACCCCCGAAAAAGGGAAGAGCGACGAGAAAGGCCATTCATAGCGCGGAGGGCTTGAACGAGGGGCATTCCGGCGCCAGGGAACAGTTTTCACAAAGGGGTTTGCGGGCGTTGCAAACTTTTCGGCCGTGCTGGATCAGCCGGTGGGAAATCGTCAGCCATTCCTTCCTCGGAACGATCTTCATCAAGTCTTGTTCGATTTTTACGGCATCCGTTTGCATGGTCCAGCCAAGCCGCTGGCTCAGCCGGGTGACGTGGGTATCGACCGTTATCCCCTCCGAGACCCCGTAAACTTCCCCTAAAATCACGTTGGCGGTTTTACGACCCACTCCGGGAATAAGGATGGCTCCCCCATGGTTCGCGGAAGTTTCCCTCCGTGGTTTGACATTAAGGCTTGAGCGCAGCCGATTAGGTTTTTCGCTTTGTTCCTGTAAAAACCCGTCGAGTGGATGATCTTTTCCACGTCTTTGGGCTTGGCGTTGGAAAGTTTCTCGGGCGTGGGATAGGCCAGGAACAGTCCGGGAGCGACCCGATTGACCCTTTCATCGGTACATTGCGCGGAAAGGATGACCGAACACAACAGTTGGAACGGTGTCCTGTAATGAAGAAAACAACGGACATCGGGATAAAGGCGTTTCAGTTCCCGGATGACTTTTTTGGGGTCGGTTGTTGAACGCAAGCGAAGCCTTTTTCTTTTTAGTGGTGCCCTTGTTACGGTTTGGGGCCATTCCTATAATCAAACCCGCTTCTTAAATTCGCTTTCCCACAATAAGGAATCTCCTCACCCCATGTCCATCATTGAAGTCGAGAATCTCACGAAGATCTACCGTACCACCAAAAAGAAGCCCGGCATCGGCGGCGCGCTGGAAGCCATGTTCAAGCGCGAATACACGGAAGTAAGGGCGGTCGACGGGGTTTCCTTCACCATTGAGGAGGGGGAACTGGTCGGTTTTTTAGGCCCCAACGGGGCGGGGAAGACCACGACCCTCAAGATGCTCTCGGGCATTCTTTTTCCCTCCCAGGGCAGCGCCCGGGTCATGGGCTACGTTCCCTGGGATCGGAACAACAACTACCGCCGCCAGTTCGCCCTGGTGATGGGCCAGAAGAACCAGCTCTGGTGGGATCTGCCGGCCCAGGAATCGCTTTATTTGAACAAGGAAATCTACGGAGTCGAGGACGGGGACTACCAGCGGGTATTGGACGAGATGACCGAGCTTCTGCAGGTGAAAAAACTTCTGGGGATCATGGTGCGGGAACTTTCCCTGGGGGAACGCATGAAATTCGAGTTGATCGCCTCCCTCCTGCACCGGCCCCGGGTCCTCTTCCTGGATGAACCCACCATCGGCCTGGACGTGGTGGCCCAAAAGAACATTCGGGAATTCATCAAGGAATACAACCGCAAGACCAAGACCACCATCCTCCTGACCAGTCATTACATGAACGATATCCAGGCGCTTTGCGACCGGGTGGTGGTGATCAACGTGGGGAAAAAAATCTTTGACGGAAGGTTGGAGGAAGTGGTCGAGCGTTTTTCCCAAAGCAAACTCATCACCGTAACTTTCGAGGACGATGAGGTATCGAGGGAAGCTTTCAACTCGATGGGGCAACTTTTGGAATATACACGGCACAAAGCCATCTTGAAGGTGCCCCGGGAATCGGTGAAAAAGGTTTCCAACGAAATCCTCAACAAATTGAATGTGGATGACATCAATATCGAGGAAGTGCCCATCGAGGAGGTGATCGAAAAGGTTTTCCAAGGGGGCAAAACCTCATGAGTTCGGTGGTGGAAGGAGAATCGGCCGGAGCCAGAAAATCCCCCCTGCATAAATATTGGGCGATCCTTTCCACCCGCACCCAGGAGGACATGGCTTATCGGGCCAACTATATCGTGGGAGCGGTCTTCCGCTTTCTCCCCCTAGTGACGACTATATTTCTTTGGTACGCCATCTACCGTTCGCGGCTGGCGGGAGGGGCCGCTCCCCTCATCCGGGGCATGAGTTATGAGGACATGGTGGCTTACTACACCCTGATGTACATCGCCAGGGGGTTTTCCAGCATGCCGGGGGCCATGCGGGACATGAGCCTGGATATCAAGGACGGTCTTTTGAACCGTTACCTCACCCGGCCGCTCGATTATCTCTGGTACCAGGTGATGTACCGGCTGGCCCATAAGCTGGTCTTTTGGTACGTGGCCCTTTTTACTTTTCCCCCGTGCCTTTATCTCATGAGGAGTTATTTCACCCACGCGCCGACGGCCTGGGAATGGGCGGGTTTCGTGGTCTCCCTTTTCATCGCCTTTTGGATCGGCATGCTCTTTTGCTTCATCATCGGCTCTCTGGCCTTTTGGTTCCTGGAAATCTCGACCTTTCTTTTTGTGGTGATGACCATCGAGTTTTTTCTCTCGGGCCACCTGCTTCCGCTCAACCTTTTGCCACCCGCCATCCAATCCTGGGTAATCCTGCTTCCTTTCGGTTATGAGGGCTATTGGCCCTGCGTGATCCTGATGGGCAAGGTTCCCCCTGGGGAAATGGCCTTTCGATTGGGCTTAGGGGTCGCCTGGGTGGGCGTTTTCTACCTTTTAAGCCGATTTCTCTGGAACAGGGGCTTGAAACGCTATTCGGCGGTGGGTGGATGAAAGATTTCCGGAGATACCTCAAGCTCACCCTGCTGATGATGAAGAATTGCCTGATTCGTGAAATGCAATTCCGGGTGAATTTCCTGGTGCGGCTCTTGACCGAGTGCCTTTGGATCGGGATGCAATTGGTCTATATCCAGGTCATGTACGCCCAAACCCAGGAAATCGGCGGGTGGGACAAATGGAGCATGGTGATTTTGCTGGGGACCAACAATATCATTACCCAGCTCTTTGAGTCTTTCTTTTACGACAATTGCATGCGCCTGACCGACCAGATCCGCCAGGGGGACCTGGATTTCAACCTTATCAAACCCGTCAACAGCCAGTTCCTGGTTTCGCTGCGTTATACTGATTATTCCTCCATCCTGACCAGCCTGGTAGGTTTTGCCATGGTCGCCTTCGGCCTCCACCGACTGGGAATGGGAGTAAGTGTATTGGATGTAATTCTTTTCCTTGCCCTGGTGGTGAACAGCATCCTCATCTACTACGCCATGCTCTTCACCCTGTCGGTCTGGACCTTTTGGATCGGCCGCTCCAGCAACCTGCTGGAGTTGTATTGGCAGTTGGGCCAATTTTCCAGATACCCTGGCGATATTTATCCCTGGTTTTTGCGCCGGCTCCTGATGTCGGTCATCCCCATGCTGGTAGTGTCGAATTTCCCGGCGGGGGTACTGATTCATAAGCTGGAGAGTGGCTGGCTCTATTATGGGTTCGCCTTGGGAATTACCTTTTTTCTCTTCACGGTTTGGATTTGGCGGAAGGGGTTGAAGAGATACCGCAGCGCCTCGTCCTAACACTTTCGAATTTTGCCGAAATCCTTTGCCCGGCGGGACCTTCCTGCCTAGAATAACGCCATGCCTGACATGCCCGTGCGCGAAGTTAAGGTCAACTACAGCAAGAAAACCTCCCTTTGGATGACGGCGGGGATCGTTTTCTTCCTTTGCGCCTGCAATTTCCTCAAGATCGACTTTTTCGAAGAGCTCGAGAACAAAACCATCGACTTCCGTTTCTCCGTGAGGGGGGAACGGCAGCCGGACGCTCCCATCCGGATCCTGGCCATCGACGAAAAGAGCCTGGGGGAAATCGGGCAATGGCCCTGGCCCCGGGCCGTCCACGCCCAAATGATCCGAAAACTTAAGGCCCTGGGCGCCAAGTGCGTCTTCATGGACGTTTTCTTCCCCGAACCCGAGCGCACCCAAGAAAAGATGCTCAATCAGCTTGAATCGGCCCTGAATTCGACGATCCAGGGCGCAACCCCCACCGCCATGAAAATCCGCAAATCGGTTTTGGCCGACGTCCAGAAATTCCAATCCGCGGAAAACGGGGACAAGGTTTTCGGCCAAGCCCTGCAGGATTGCGGGAATGTCTTTCTGCCCATCGAGCCCCTGGTGACGGGCAAGGAGGGACGCACACCCAACGCGGAGTCCCTCCATGTGACGGGTGCCCAGCTATTCGGCGGTTTTAGCGATAATTTCCTTCCTGCCGCGTCCCTCATCATTTCAATACCGGACCTGCAGGAACATGTGGCTGATTCCGGCCATACCCGTTATCTCCCGAACACGGACGGGATCATCCGATATTACCCGACGGTCATCAATTACTCGGGGGTATTGCTCCCCCATCTCTCGCTTCAGGTTGCGCGGGTCTTCCTGGGGGACAAGAACCCGATCAAGGTGTTCGTAGGGGATCATTTGGAAGTGGGGGGGCGCAAGGTCCCGATCCTGGATGACGGCTTCGCTTTGGTGAACTATTGCGGCAGAAGGGGCATCTTCCCCACCTATTCAGCCAGTGATGTGCTCAACGACCGGTTGGACCCCAAAATTTTCAAGGGGTCCATCGTCATGATCGGGGCCACCGCCGAGGGGATTAACGACCTACGACCGACCCCCTTCACCAAGGCTTCCACGGGGGTGGAGGTCAACGCCAATATCATCGAGAACGTCCTGGGTGACCATTTCCTGACCTTGGCGCCGGATTACCTGAAATATATCCTGGTCCTGTTCCTGTCCCTCATCATTTGGTATTTCGTTCCCCGGGTCACGCCTACCCAAGGCTCCCTTTGGTTTGGGGCGCTGTTGGTGGTCTACCTCGCGGTGGCCTGCGCTACGTTCCAGTACACGGGATTAATCATCAACCTGACCTATCCCACCCTGGCCCTCGCGCTCACCTTCCTCTTTTTAACCACCTACAAGTTCCGGACGGAAGTCCGCCACAGCCGCTACATGAAACAGCTTTTCCAAAGCATGGTGACGCCCAAGGTCGTCGAGGAAATCCTCAAGATGCCGGCCGGGATCGAGCTGGGCGGCGAGGAAAAGGAACTGACGGTGATGTTCTCCGACATCCGGGGTTTCACCTCCTATTCGGAGAAGCACACCCCCCACGAGGTCGTGGGCATCCTCAACGAATACCTGACCCAGATGACCAACATGATCTTTCAGACCGAGGGCACGCTCGATAAGTACATCGGGGACGCCATTATGGCTTTCTGGGGCGCTCCCACCGGCCAAAAGGACCACGCCTACCGGGCTTGCTCCACCGCCTTGGGGATGGTGGACCTGCTCCACAACACCCTCCATCCCAAATGGGAGGCGGAAGGGAAGGAGAAGCTCCACATCGGCATTGGTATCAATACCGGGCCCATCGTGGTGGGTTTCGTGGATCGCAGGCTATCAAGAACTACACCCTCATCGGCGACGCCGTCAACTTGGGGAGCCGCTTGGAGGGTACCACGAAGGAGTACAAGGTAGAGATCATCATCGGGGAGCAAACTTACGAGCACGTTCGGGCGGACATGCTTTGCCGGGAATTGGACCTGATCCGGGTTAAGGGCAAGCTGCAGCCCATCCGCATTTACGAGGTGATTGACCACCGGTTGAAGGCGGTGGGGGCCAAGGAACTCAAGGTGAACGCCTTTCAGGAAGGCTTGAGCTATTACCGCCTGCAAAGGTGGGATGACGCCATCAAGCGGTTCAAGGTCTGCCTGGAACTCGACCCCGAGGACGGCCCCTCGAAAATCTTTATTGACCGTTGCAATAGTTTGAGGGAAGAGTCACTCCCGGCCGACTGGGACGGGGTCTACGTGATGAAGACCAAATAACCATTCCTTAGATTTAAATGTTATTTCACCTTGGAAATTCATTATTTCTAATTTCATGCATGTTAAAAACGTGTAGATGTCATTATTTTAGGATTCCATTTAGACATTTGTCATGTACAATGCCGGTCTCATCGGCATGATTTTGGATATTGAAGCTTGTTGGGGGGCTAGTGCGAAAACCCTTTCGGACTCTTTTATTATTTTTTTCGACATTAGTTACCGCTTCATTTATTTATTGGGGTTGCGGCAACCGAACGGCCTCACCCGTAGCACCGACCCAGGGTTTGTCGCTAAACATCGCTGTTCCTTACACCCAGGAAATTCAATCGAGCTTGTTGGGCTCAAACAGCAACATCCTTCTTTATAAGGCCACAACCCCAGGCCAAGCCGTCACAGGCTCAGCGGGGCCTTTTAGCGATTCTAACGGCGCAGGAACCATCAACTTCACCTTGGGACTTCCCAACCGTGGGACCTGGCTATTGGCGTTGGAATTACTGTCGGCGTCGAACCAGACGCCCTTGGCCTTGGGAGCGGCCCAGTTCGACACAGGCTCCTTGTCCGGTGGAATCACCCTGAACCTGGGATCGGTCTCACGCAATTGCTATCAAACGGACACCTGGATGGATTCGACTGGGTCATGGTTTTCATTTGAGACCGACAATCTCTGGTCGGCGAGCAATCCCAGCGCGGATATCAGCGTTCAGCCAACAGGGAATGGTTATCAAATTCTAACCACCTCGGACAAGATCCAATATATGGGTAACGGCCCCTTGGTGAATTTCGCGGCGGCTCCCACGACCGAATCCACCGTTTCCTCGGGAGCCTCCAAGTCCTCTGGCGGCGCGGCGGTAACCACCCTGCAATCGGGGGATGTTTATTGCGTCCAGCTCTCGAGCGGGGGCCACGCTTGGATGCAGATCAACAACCCTGGCACGGCCACCAACGGCCCCTCCTTCCGGTTCCGGGTGAATACCACTTTGCCCTATTACGCCTATGAGCAAACCAGCGCCGACACTTCGAAGGTCTGTCTCACGCCCTTCAACTCGCCTACCCCTACCTCCACTTCGACTTTTACCGCTACTTTGTCAACGACCTTTACCCTGACGCCCAGCATTACCCCGACCTCTCCCAACACCCCCACGGCCACCAACACCTTTACCACTACCTCAACTTCAACCTCGACTGTGACTCCGACCATCACGGTGACCTCTACTATTACCGCCACCGACACCATTACTGCCACGCCCCAGCCGGGGCTAGCTCTTACCTGGAACGACAACCCCTCTTCCCAGACTTACACTTGGAACCAGAACAATGCTACTGGTATCCAGTTTGTCCTGACAGATCAAGGTCAGGAGCCAGTTTCTGTCAGCCAGATCGCGTTTGGTTTGGAAGGTTCCATTGGAAGCGGGGAAGTGGTATCGGGAAGCGTGAAGTTGTTCCCGGAAACCTCCACGAATGATCCGACGGGAACGGGGCTTTATTTTGTAACGGCCAATCCTACTCCTGTGGTGTCGGGAACATTTACAGGTGGGGCGGTAACCTTTACGGGTCTGCCGAACCTAATTTTGAGCCCGAACGCGCCCGAGACTTTCCTATTGGTGCTGAGCTTGAATGCCCTCGGAGGAGGGATATTCTCGAACAACTTGTCACCATCCGGCATCGTCGCAACGGGGGCCAATAGCCACACTCCTGCCCTGGTGACGGGTGAATCCTTAAATGGCAACGATCAGACGGTTTTGGCGGCCACGGCGACCCCCACGAATTCCTTGACCTATACCTCCACCAGCACGAACAGCGCAACACCTACTATTACATTAACCCCCGTCTCCTCTTACACCATCACATCCACTCCCTCTTCCACCGAGACGCCTTTATTTACCTACACGCAGACCCTCACTCTAACCTCAACCTCCACTGTAACTTCCACCGAAACTTCTACTTGGACATCGACCCCCAGCAGTACTTCCACTAACAGCCCGACCGAAACACCAACGACCACTCTGTCTCCAACCCAGACCCTGACGCCCGAGTCCACGGTCTATATCCCCGACCCGAACCTTTTAAGCTCGGTGCAAACCCTGTTGGTAAGCAACGGCATTATTCCCGCCACTTCCAGCCCCATCTATCCGGAAGATATGGCGGCGATCATGAATATGACGATCAATTCCGCCGGGGTCACAAGCCTGGAGGGGTTGGAAACCTGCACCGGCGTCACCCAAATCATCATGGAGGGCAACAGCGTCACGGACCTGTCCCCCCTGGGGGGGCTCAACGGCTTGACCTACCTGGACCTGTCTAACAACCAGATCGCCGACATGTCGCCCGTGACCGCCTTGACGAACTTGAACTCCCTGTACCTTTACGGCAACCAAATTAGTTCCATCCCCAATATGTCCCAGCTCACGACGAACCTGGTGAACCTGGAATTGGGCAGTAACTTCATTTCGAATATATCCAACTTGCCCAGCCTGACGAACTTGACCTACCTGGGGCTGGACTGGAATCCCATTACCGATATGTCGCCTCTATTAAGCCTCACCCAGCTTGAATATCTGTATCTATATGGCTGTTACCTCGAAACGGTGCCGTCCCTCGCGGGTATGACCAACTTGTATGACCTGGACCTCGGGAATAACTACAACCCCAATGATGGCAACTCGATCACGAATATCACGGGGTTGGCCGGGGCCGTCAACCTCCAATACATCGACCTGGACTACGACACGGTGGTGGACCTAACCGCCCTGCAGAACCTGGAAAGCCTCTCGGATATTGAGCTGGATTACACCGCAATCACCGATTTGACCCCCTTGGTAACCAACGCGCAGGGCGGGGAAGGGCATTATAATGTTTATGTTTCCCTGATAAACGATCCGCTTGTCATTCCCAATACAATCCCCGAGATGATGACCCTGGTAGGTTATAACTGGACGGTGAATTATGCCGTGAACATACCGGACGAGGGGCTTTACTCCGCGATCTATAACATTTTGACCACAAACGGGATCATTTATGGGGAATCGAACATTACCCCCAATGACCTGGCCACGATCACCAATATTTCCGCAGAGGATTATGGCATCTCCAACCTGGAGGGGCTGGAATACTGCTCCGCGGTGACCCAGATCGATTTGAGCTGGAACAACATCTCCAATTTGACCCCGATTGCCGGGCTCACGGGCTTGAACTCCCTGAACCTTTACTACAACCAGGTGACCGATATGTCGCCGGTCACGAACCTATCCAATCTTCAATACCTCTCCCTTTCCTACAACTTGATCGAGGCCGTTCCGGACCTTACAAATATGGGTTCCTTGTCTTATTTAGAGCTCTCCGGAAACTACAATAACGGGGACGAAACCGCCCTTTGGGATATTTCGGGCCTGGCGGGCGCCTCCAATCTCCAAACCCTCTACCTGGACAATAACGGGATTTTGGATTTAACGGCTTTACAGTATCTTTCTTACCTCAATTACATCGACTTGGATTGGAATTCGATCACGGATTTGACGCCGCTGGATACGAACGCCAATTATTACGGTAACGCGGTTTATGTTTCCCTGAATGGGAACTCCTACCTTTCCAATAACCAGATCACGATCGCCCCCGAGATGATGACCCTGGTGTATGACAATTGGACCGTGAATTACAACGTCCAATTCGGGGATGAGGGCCTGCAAAACGCCATCCAAACGGTCTTATTGAACAGCCATATCCTTACTCCCTGTGATTGTAGTACCTACCCCATTACCCCGAACGATATGGCCACCCTGGCCACATTGGATGTTTCCGATTATCCGATCAACAGTGTGGAGGGTCTTGAATTTTGCACCAGCCTCAACACCTTGGACCTGGAGTGGAACCAGATCAGCGACCTGACGCCCTTGTCCGACCTCACCGGTTTGTATAGCCTGAACCTGGCCCATAACCAGATTTCAAATTTAACGGGCCTGGATAACTTGACGAATTTGTACGACTTGGATCTCAGCTATAACCAAATCCAGAATGGTGGCGACATCAACAACCTGGGCCACCTGGCCAATATGACGAATTTAAACTACCTGGGACTTGATTTTAACAACATCTCCGACTTTACGTCCCTTTTCGGGCCGAACGGCTTGCCGAGTTTGATCGAATTGGAGATTTCGGGGAACCAGATCACTTCCATCCCCTCACCGCTTTACAATGATTCCGAAAGATCCTTGGTACCGAGCCTGCAAAACCTGTATTTGGAAGCCAACCAGATTACCGATCTGTATCCCCTGGAGGACCTGGCGGATACGACCGAGGCCAGTTATGTGAACCTGTACGTGACGGGTAATCCGATCAGCTTGCAAGACTGTGGGGTCTTTAGCGAGGTTAATGCCCTGCAAAACACTTATTACTGGACGGTTTGGGGTTACGATTACTACACCGCCGCTGGACATTGCGATTGATGAGGAAGGGCGGCATAAGTTCATTCGGTTTTGCGGCACGAGATTGAAAGAAGCGAGTAAAGGAGAGAAAGCATGAAAAAAATCCAATGGGGAATAGCCCTACTGTTCTTCGTGGCGCCTAGTTTAATGTTGGCGGATCCTCCCGCGCCGGGTAAAAATCCGCCCGCCTGGGTCGTGGAGCACCAAAAGAACCACGCCAAGGGCAAGAACGCCAAATTGGCCAAGCCCCCGCGCACGGTCTCCGGGACCGCCCAAAAGGGGGCCCCGCAGGTTTCGTTTAAGGGTAAAAAGAAAACCAAGTAATTGAATTTTCAGTAATGGGACGGAAGGGTTTTCGACGAAACGAAAGGTTTGGCTGGTCATGTTGGCCCTGTTAAACACAAAAGTGGCAGAGAAGCATAAAAGGCTTGTTAGCTACATTTAGCTATGAAAACATACTGGGATTTTGGCTTATCCAACAAAGTGGAACTTGAAATTAATCTTAAAACCAAATGAAATTGACAATTATTCCTATTAAAAGGGATAATCCGCCTAAATTTGCGAGTGATTAAAAAGGCTACTAGCGGCTTAGCTATAAATCGAGGAGGACTTCATGAATGGAAGTAGATTATTTTCGATTTTGATAGTTATAGGTCTTTTGGCCGTTGGGTGTGGTAATTCACCTACTACCTCAAAGACTTCGGCCTCTGCCACATCAACTCCCACGACTTCCAACTCCTTTACCTATCCATTCCTCACCAACATTGGGCAGTACATGGAATACGGAGAAATTTATAATTCTTATTGTGGTTATGCACCCTCTCCGGCTCAATTTTATGACGTGACAGGTGTTGCCGTTGGGAATAACTACATATTTGTCGCAGATGATGACATGGAAGACATAGAAGTTTTTGATACCCACGGAAATTTCGTTACTTGGTTTTGGCCCTACAATTCCGCCGGGGGAGAAGATTATAGTCCGGAGGGGTTAAAAGCCGACAATAAGGGCCATCTCTATGTGGCCAATGGGAATAATAGTTCGCCAACCATAGATGAATTTAACATATCCGATATTATCGCCCAAACGGCCCAAACCTTGACTTGTAATGAAGTGTACGCATTTGCCAGCTATGGAAATTCTGCGGTCAGCGGTTGTCCATATGATGTTGACGTTGATTCAAATGGAAACATGTATGTGGCGGATGCTTGCTATGACGGGATTTATGTTATTGCCCCCAACTTTAATTATAGTGCCGAGCCAAATGAGGGTACGAATGTGATTGCTTATACGCAAACCGGTTCAGCCGGTATCAATAGCGGTAATCTATCTAGCCCTTATGGCATAGCGGTTGATCCCTCTGGACAGAAAGTTTATGTGGCTGATTCGGGCAACAACGTGATTCAGTGCTACAACGGAAATCTGAATTCCACAGGCTTTATTGGAAATCCTGCAGGGGCCGCCAGTACCGTCGTCGGCCAATTCGACTATCCAGAAGGCGTTCGTGTGGATAATCAAGGTAATCTCATCGTGGCTGATACCGATAATGGCCGTGTGCAAAGAATTTTCCCAGGCGGACAGCCTGTCACGGTATTAAATGTTATCGGCGCTTCCGGCTACGTCGAGGGGGAGTTGTATTCCCCCGTTTGTGTCGCTGTGGATTTAAATAATAATCTTTATGTTTCCGATAATAACGTCGCAACAGTTGATGTCTACTCACCCAAGTGATTGGGAAAATTGAAGTTAACCCAGTATTAAATTACTTACCTTGACAGGAGGGAATCGATGAAAAAACTGATGGGAATGCTCGTGGTTATGATCTTTGCCCTAATGGTGTCGAACTTAGCTTGGTCCGCGATCCCATTTCCGAAAACAAAAGGACGTCACTTGCCAAAGGCACACCATAACCCCCATAAACCTGGACTAGCATCGAACGAACAGCCGGGCTTGCATCCACGCGATCATAAAATGAATACAAATAACTAGAAGTTTTTTTAGAACATCATTCCTTTTGATAAAACCTAAGTAAGTGTAGTGATCCGGTTGAATTATCAGTGGTAAATGAAAGGTAAGTGCAGAAGGCCTTGGTTCAGTGGTTAGATTGACCGAAAGGATTGTTATGAAACAGATCATTTTTTTGACTCTGCTTGTTTCATTACCCATTGGACGGCTTTGGGCCGTTTCTGAGGGTATTTTTACCTCCGTCACTGGGAAGATTGAAATCCGGGGGCACCAGGGGCATATGCTCCGAATAGCGGAAAAAGACAGCACGGTAACGGAAGGGGAGCGCATCGTGGCTGGCGCAGACGCCCAGGCCACCCTTCAAACCTTTGACGGCTCTGAGCTTACCATCACCCCTAATACGGATTTCTGGTTAGATAAGCTTCAAAAACCAAGCGACAATGACAAAACGATCCACTTTAAACTGCTCCTGGGCCAATTGATGGCCAAGGTCACCAAGCTTCTTACCGCCAAATCCTCATTTGAGATTGAGGCGGGTGGGGTGATCTGCGGTGTGAGGGGAACTCAATACCAGGTCAAATACGATCCAGCCACCAACACGGTTTTTTTAGGTGTACTGGATGGGACGGTTTACGCCAACGCCAATGGACAGACCACCGATTATGGGGCCGGGAGCAGCGCGGTTTATCATAACGGCATTGTCGTGGGCGGAGGCAATACCGGCCTTCCTACAGCTGGTTCGGGTGGGGGAAACGGAAACGGTACCCCGGGTACCGGCGGGGAAGGGGATAACGTTTCTCCGCAGATTGCCCTGCTTGATTTCGACCATCAATTCCTTGGGAATGTCTGGAATAATCCTGGTTCCAATAACAATCTCATCGAAAATATTATTACAAATCCCTCATTAACAAGCACTTACCTACAGGTCAATGTGACCGCTAATGTTCCCGCCGGGGAGTACGTGCCATGAACCAACAAACCATCACGAAAAAAGTACTGGCTTTCATTCTCTTGGGTTTGGCGGTCCTACCCTTGCGGGCGGGCCAATTGAGCCTGGGGTTCGTTTACGACGGCTGGAACAGCGATTATCTCAACCAAAGTTTGGCCAGTACCAATAGCGGTTATGAGTTATGGGTTCCCGTGGCCTTGAGTTTAAACTTGGCCCCGGGATTTCAAGCCTATGGACAGGGGTTGTTTGGTAATGGTTCCTATACTTATTCTCCGGACGGAATTAATAACCAGACTTTGAACCTTTCGAATTTAGCGGATTCCACACTAGGGGGGGAACTCCAGTTCAAGAGTTTCGGTTATGCCTCCCTTTTAAACGTCAATTTGAACCTCCCAACAGGTGATCAAACTTGGGAGACTAAACAATATCAGTCGATCATCCCCACTGAATTCATGGATTACCGCTTCCGGGGAAGGGGTTTCGGGGTCAATGCCCTTTACGCCTTGAGCCTGCCCATGGGGAAAAACTCCTTGGGAATTGGAGCTGGTTATTTCCACACGGGTTCCTATGATGCCACGGGAGCTCCAGGATATTCGCTCCAGTTAGGGGATAATCTCTTCCTGGGTTTGAATTACGTCCAGCCGGGCCAAGGCGGTTATAAAGAAATCGCCCGGGTTTCATGTTATTACTCCCTCACGACCCAAGTCGACGGGGAGAACGAATACCAACTGGGAACCAACTTGAACGCTTCCTATAGCTGGATCAATCCCAGGGGGTTATCGCTGGATGCGGGCGCTCAATATTATCTCTCGGATCAGACGCCTCAAGGTTTTAACAGCAGCGTCCTTTCAACCGAATCCGCCTATTATGCCCCCCGGCTCTACGCGGCTCCTTCCTATTCTTTCGGGGATCTCAAACTGGCCGGCCAAGTCAAATATGTTTTCGCCAACGCTTATCCTGAGACGACAAACGGAGATTTAAATCCGCGCTATTTCGGAGGCGGATGGCTCTTCGGGGCGGGGCCCTCTTGGAAATGGACTTTGGATGACAGATCCAGCCTTAACTTCTTCGGTGCCTACGATTTCGTCCTGCAAAACAACGCCGCTTGGAATTCGGACCAGACCACCCTCAGTAACGCCACCTACAATTATTGGACAGTCGGAACCAGCTACCAGGTCACTTTGTAAAATCCCTGGGATAGAAACCTTCTTTTTCAACTTCGTTAAGGAGAAGCCAATGAGGTCTCATCAAGTGAAACTGGCGGTAGGTGTTCTGGGGATTGCCCTGTTCCTGTTGGCGTGGGGTTGTGACGGACCCAAACCCCTTTCCCCGGCCCAAAACGTGAGTGTCGCGGTTTCCCTATCCCCCTCCAAGGATGTTCAGGCGAGCCTGTTAGGATCGTCAAGTAATATTCTGTTATGGAGCTATCAGACCGGTTCCTCGGCCGGTGTTCATGGCCAGGCGGGGCCTTTTAATTCCTCCAGCGCGACCGGTAATTTGGCCTTTACTCTCACCCTGCCCATCGGCGGAAAGAACATCCTGTCCGTCCAGCTCAATGACGGTACCACCAACCAGCCGATCGCCGTTGGAGCCGTGCCGATCGACCTGACCAACCCTTCGGCGAACATGGGAGTTTCCCTGCAATTGGGATCCGTGATCCGGCAATGCTACGTTCTCGGTAATGCGGTACCCGGAAACTATTATGATCTTTACGACCACCTGATTTACACCTATTCATCCGCGATTCCCATACCGGCGGATATGGAAATTTTTCCGGGTAACGTGAATTACCAATTGCAGGATCTGAACGGTAACTCCAACATTGCTTACCTGGGAAATGGGAACTTGGTGAATTACGATTATGTTCCCGCGACCTCCTCGTTTTTCCCCAATTCCGGTCAGTCCAAAAACCAGGTCTTGGGCTTAACTTCCACACCTGCCTCAGCGGGGGTTACGGTGGACATGGCGGCGGGGGATATCTATTGCGTTAAACTGACCACCGCGCCTGGCGAGTTTGCTTGGATGCAAGTGACCAACCCCGGGAGCGGCCAGAATGGAACTTATCCCAGCTTCCTTTTTCGGATAAGCCCCAACTCCTACTACTCCTATTTCCAGTCCGCCGCCGATGTGGCGGGGAACGGGGCTTGCGGGACTTGGTATTATTCGACCACCAGCGCTCCCGTGACGACCAATACCTCACCGGTATCCACGGGAACCTTCCCGGGTGGTGGTGGCGCGCCAACTTGAGGCTATTATGACCTGGCCGGAAGTCGTCGGACTTTTCCTGCCTCTTTTCGTGGCCGTTGACCCCCTGGGGGTTCTGCCGGCCTTCCTGCAGATGACTTCGGGTATGAGGGATAAGGCCCGCCGAAAGCTGGTGGATTTATCGGTTCTAACAGCGACCGCTGTGGGTCTCCTTTTTATCCCCTTGGGGCCCATGGTTTTGGCCTCCTTGGGTTTGAAAACGGGCGATTTCCAGGTCGCCGGGGGCATCCTGGTACTCGTGGTGGCCCTTCGGGACGTGGTATTTGACAAAAAGATGTTCCATCCCGGGGCGGGTCATGCGGCAGGGATCGTCCCCATCGGCATTCCCCTTCTGGTCGGTCCCGCCGTCTTCGCCACCTTGATCCTCCTGGGGGCCCGTTATGAATGGTGGCAGATCGGCCTGGCTCTCGTGGCCAACCTGCTCTTGAGTTGGGTTGTTTTCCGTCAGTCGGTGGCGCTTTTGCGCTGGATGGGGCAAACCGGGTCCCAGGTGATCTCCAAGCTGGCCGCCCTTCTCCTGGCCGCCTACGCGGTGATGATGATCCGGGTGGGGATTCAATCGTTCCATTCCTAGTATCCGCCCTATAAAATCAAGCTTTGCCTCCCATTTAAAACCTTAAGGAAATCAAACGATGAAATCGCCCCGCCTGCTGGTGATATACAAGGAAAGTTCCCTCACCCGGATTGAAAAGGTCCTGCCCCTGCCCCCGCGCATCAAATTGGGGAACTACTGGGAAGTATTGAAGGGAAGCCACCAGCGGCATCACGCCACGGTTCAAGGCGTAAAAGATAAACTGAGGAAAATGGGCCTGCAGGTGGACTATATCTTACGGCGTAAATTGAACCGGCTGGGGATCGCCGACCGCCGGTATGACCTCGTGATAACGGTGGGCGGGGATGGAACCGTCCTTGACGCCTCCCACCTGGTCCGGCATATCCCGGTGTTGGGGGTCAATTCCGATCCCTTGCGGAGCGTGGCCCGGTTCAGCGGCTGCGATTTGGACAGTTTCCCGGACGTTTTGGAGGGCTTTCTGGCGGGCCGCCTCCGGCCGGCGCTTGTGCCCCGTCTGGAATTCGCCCTCAACGGCCGGGTTCATCCCTGGCCCGTCCTGAACGACCTTTTGGTTACCACCCTGAGTCCGGCTGGAACCTCCCGCTATACCCTCAAGGTGGGGAAAGTCACCGAGGAGCAAATGTCCAGCGGCATTTGGATCAGCACGGCCGCAGGATCCACCGCCGCCAATCTTTCGGCGGGCGGCAAAATCCTTCCCGCCACGAAAAAAGTATTTCAATACGTGGTTCGGGAAGCCTACTTGCCCAAGTTCGGCCGCCGCGCCCTCCTACAGGGTATTCTGGGCCCCAAGGACCGGTTGGAAATAGTTTCCTATATGAGGGACGGTCAGATCTTCCTGGACGGGGCCAACAACATGCTTCCCCTTCGTCCTGGGGGATCACCTTCTGGCTAAACTTTCGCCCTATCCCTTGCCGATGCTGGGGTTCAAACCCACCAAGGGGCGCGTCCCACGAAAACGCTTGGATTAATTAGGAAGTGTTGAAAAACCCAACTGCG
This sequence comes from candidate division FCPU426 bacterium, assembly GCA_963849485.1. GTDB lineage: Bacteria > Oederibacteriota > Muellerivitia > Muellerivitales > Muellerivitaceae > CAVTWJ01. The sequence goes on from CAWKIF010000088.1 coordinate 44,997, forward strand.
ATGGGATTTTTCAACGGCACCTTCAAGGTAACCCTAAGATTTCCTTAGTAAATCTTGGGGTCGAGACTGTTGTAAAGTAGCTTTTTGTCCCTGGAACCCTGTTCCAGGGACTTTTTCAACAGTCTCAATTTTGGGGGAGACAGCCCATATCCACCGATTGGGCCTGCCAAAGACGGATTTGAGCTAAATGGGTTTTCAGGTAGCTTTCCCCCTTGATTCCATCCAGGGGTAATAGGGGGGCCAGGTCCCCCAAGGTCTGTAACTGTTTTTGAAAAATCACGGCCAGTGGATAATAGCTCCAATGCCAATGCTCATCCGTGATGATACCCGCCTCCCCCCGGTAGACCCGGCAGAATCCGAATCGGGGAGCGTTGAAATCCATCCAGCGGTAAAAGGCCATCACCTTGGGGGAGGGCTCATCGGCTTCCGCCAGAAGCAGCCCCCGGAGGCTTTTTTCCGAAATATCCAGTTCACTACCCCAATGATGCCTGGAAAGGCCCGGCAGGGAGGTGTAATGGAGCAAGGCGATGGATTTTTCTTCCTCTGTTTCCTTCCCGTATCGTCATAGAGGGAGTTCCAGAGGTTTTTTTGGGCGATGAAAGAGCGGTATCCCGACACCAAAACCAGCTGCCACCCGGCTTTATGGGCTTCTGATCGCAAGAGCTTAAAAGCCTGAATGACTTCCGGGAGGGCGGCCTTGCCGGAGAGGAGGTCCACCTCTAAACGTGGGGGAGGGTCCTGACCCGTCAATTGACGGGGGGAGAGGGTGGCGGGCGCTGAGGCAGGAACCCGGGTCGGAACTGGATCTGCGGCCAAAACCGTGGAGCCAACTAGGAAGAGGGCCAAATAGAAACCCCTTCTTCCCAGGGGAAGAAGGGGTTTCGGGTGAGAGTTCGTGCGGGTTGGGGTCAATGGCCGTTAACGCAGATCCTTGCTGGAGAGGATTTTTAGGTCCTTATCCATTTCGTAAACCCGGGGAATGCCCGTATCTAAGTTCAAAGCGATGACTTGTTCCTTCGTCAGGTTGTCCAGGAACATCACGATGGAACGCAAGGAGTTGCCATGCGCCGCGACCAGCACGTTCTTACCCTGTTTCAGGTAGGGGACGATTCTGGACTCATAGTAGGGCAGGGTGCGGGCGGCGGTGTCCTTGAGGGACTCGGAATAACCGGTGCTGTCCTTGGGCGGGGGGACGTCATAGCTGCGGCGCCAGATCTTGACCTGTTCCTCGCCGTATTTTTGGGCGGTCTCGGCCTTGTTCAACCCCTGCAAGCCGCCGTAATGGCGTTCATTGAGGGCCTGGTCCATATAGACGGGAATATCCTTCATGCCCCCCACCTGGAAAATGATGGCCAGGGTCCTTTGGGCGCGCTGAAGGGCCGAGGTGAAGGCAACGTCAAAAGTGTAACCCTTGAGTTTTTCCCCGGCCTCATGGGCTTCTTTTTCGCCCAGCTCCGACAGGGGGACATCCACCCAGCCGGTAAAACGGTTTTCAAGGTTCCATTGGGATTGGCCGTGGCGGACGAGAACCAGTTTGGACATATAAAACCCCTTTCCAACGATTGAGAAATTTCCCGCGCTTGCAAGACGGACCGCCTAGGATGCGGGCCTTCCCGAGGGATGTTCCGGACAATCTCTCCCCAATGCCCGAAGGTGGGCCGATTTTAACCTTGGTTCGTTCATTAGGGAAGGATTTTGGGCGGTTTCGTTTTTGCGTTGCGGGTGATCGGGGGATGGGGGATGGGGGAACGGGTTGAATGGAAACAAACCTTCGACCATACTTGAGGCCCGAATCGACGAGAGACGGTGAATCCCATGAAAAAAAACGACCTCCACTGGATGAAACGCGCCTTGGAATTGGCCCGTTGGGGCGGACCCGTTGTTTCGCCCAATCCGCGGGTCGGTGCGGTGTTGGTAAACAAGGGCCGGAAGGTGGGTGAAGGGGCCCATTTGAAATTTGGAGGACCTCACGCCGAAATCCATGCCCTCCGAAAAGCCGGGAAAAAAGCCAAGGGCGCGACCCTTTACGTCACCTTGGAACCTTGCGCTCACCGGGGTAAGACCCCGCCCTGCGTGGACGCCCTGATCCAAGCCGGCATCCGGCGGGTGGTGGCTTCCCACCTCGACCCCTTTCCGTTGGTCAGGGGGAAGGGGTTTGCCAGGTTGCGATCCGCCGGGATCTCGGTTGAGGTGGGGCTGTTGGCCGGGAGGCCAGGGCCTTGAACGAGAATTTCCTTTTCAGTGTCACCAAAGGGAAGGCCCAAGGTGATCCTGAAAGCCGCCATGACCCTGGACGGCGAATCGCCACTCGCACCGGCGCTTCCCGGTGGGTGACGGGGGAAAAGTCCACGCAAGAAGGCCCATGAGACTTCGCTCCCAATCGGACGCGATACTGGTGGGGATAGGTACCGTCCTGGCGGACGATCCTTCGTTGACGGTTCGTCTGCCGGGTTATCGGCGAAAAGATGGGTGGCCCCTGCAGGGTGGTCTTGGACGCCCAACTAAGGATACCCTTCGAGTAGCCAGGATCCTTGAGCGGGGCCCTCAAACCGTGGTTTTTACCTCCCCTCGGGCCTCGAGCAATCCGGCAAAGGGCGATTGAAAAGAAGGGGGCGGTGTGTTTTCCGGGTTCCCGGGGCTAAAAAGATGCTATCTTTACGGGCTGTGCTCAAGGAACTTCACCAATTGGGGGTTCGCACCCTCTTGGTGGAGGGCGGGGGCCTGGTTCATGGTTCCTTTTTAGGCGAAAGGCTCGCGGATGAGGCGGTTTTGTGGATCGCTCCCAAGGTTTTTGGGGAAGGCCCCGCCTGGGTCCGGGGGGTGGCTTATTTGGACCCGCAACAAACGCCCCGGCTCAAGGATGCGAAGATTGATAAAGTGGGGGAGGATTATTTATTGACGGGCCGTTGGGAGGAATGAAATGTTTACCGGATTGATCCAAGAAGTGGCCCGGGTTGAGCGGAAGATCCCCAGCGGGGGCCTTTTGCGCTTGACCCTGCGGGCGCCTCAAACCTCCGGCCAGGTCCAGGTCGGGCGATAGCGTGGCGGTGAACGGGTGTTGCCTGACCGTAGTTGAACGAAATTCCCCCCTCATTTCATTCGAGGCGGTGCCGGAAACCCTGAGCCGTACTACCTTGGGATCTTTAAACGCAGGACAGGCGGTCAACCTGGAACTTCCCCTGAAATTCGGGGAGGGACTGGGAGGCCATTACGTCCAGGGCCATGTGGATGGGACCGCCGAGTTGATTTCCATGCTGCCGGAGGGAGAGGGTAAAAGATTAAAGGTCCGTTTGCCCCAGGCTTTGGTCCGATACGTGGTTGAGAAAGGGAGCATTGCTTTGGACGGAATCAGCCTCACCGTGGCTGCCATCCAGGGGGATGTGATGGAAGCGGCCTTGATTCCCCATACATTGAACCATACTAATTTAGGGGAGAAGAAACCGGGAGACCGGTTGCAAGTCGAGGCGGACATGCTCGCCAAACACCTGGAAAAGCTGGCGGCCGGATATTTGGTTTCTGGAGCGAAAAGTGAAAATTGAGCCAGTGGGGGAAGGTGGAAGCCCCCTCCAAGAACCCCTCCTGCCCGCCTTAGCGCCCCTGATCCAGGAGAGGGTGAAGCGGATTCTGGACCCGGCCCTAAGAGAGGAGTTGTCCCGCCTCATCGGGGATGTTGAAGAAAGGGCCAAAAAGCTTTTTTCCTCCAAGGGCCGGAAGGAATTTGAGGAATACAAAACCTCGGTCAAGCATTTCATGCATAAGGTCATCCAGGGTTCCTTCAAGATTGAGGAGAAACAAACCCGCAAGAAGGATGGGAATTTCGTCGTTTACCTGACCACCCAAAAGGTGGATGAGGCCCTGGACCAATTGGGCCAAATGCTCTTGGCGGGCCAGCAGGATTCCATGAGGGTCCTGAAGGCCCTGGATGAGATTCGGGGCATGTTGCTGGACCTCTACTTATAACTTTTATTAAACGGCGGGGAACCGCCGGTACGAAACGGGCCAATAATGGAGATTAAAAAAGTTGAACAGGCGATCGAGGATATCCGGTTAGGCCGGATGGTGATCGTGGCGGACGATGAACACCGTGAGAACGAGGGCGACCTGGTGATGGCCGCCGAGAAAGTGACGCCCGAGTCCATTAACTTCATGGTCAAGGAGGGCCGGGGCCTGGTTTGTGTCCCCATGCTTTCAGAGGATCTGGACCGGCTGGGCCTGCCCTTGATGGTCAACCAGCAGGAGGATCGTTTTCGCACGGCCTTCACGGTTTCCGTGGACGCACGCTCCGGGGTGACCACCGGTATCTCGGCCCAAGACCGTTCCAAAACCATACAGGTCATGGCCAATCCCACGTCCTTGCCCCGGGACCTGGTCAAACCCGGTCATGTGTTCCCCCTGCAATACCGATCAGGCGGGGTGTTGCGCCGCGCGGGGCATACGGAAGCGGTGGTGGATCTGGCCCGGCTGGCGGGTTTGCGGCCCATGGGGGTCATTTGCGAGATCATGAAAGACGACGGAACCATGGCCCGCATGGAGGACCTGAAAACCTTCGCCCAGAAGCATCAAATGAAGCTGATCACGATCGCGGACCTCATCCATTACCGCAGGGAAAAGGAAAAACTCGTCCGGCGGGTGCTGGAGCTGATGCTGCCGACGGAATCCGGCGAGTGGAAAGTGATCGTGTACAAGGCCTCCACGGAGGATGATGACAGTTTGGCTTTCGTGAAGGGGGAACTCTCGGGGGATGCGCCGGTCCTGGTCCGGGTCCATTCCGAATGCCTGACGGGAGATGTCTTTCATTCCCTCCGGTGCGATTGCGGGTCCCAGTTGCATGCGGCCATGGGACAAATCCACAAGGAAGGCCGGGGGGTCGTTCTTTATATGAGGCAGGAAGGCCGGGGAATCGGCCTCTTGAATAAATTACGGGCCTACCAGCTTCAAGATCAGGGTTTGGACACGGTGGAAGCCAATGAAAAGTTAGGTTTTCCGGCGGACCTCAGGGATTACGGTATCGGAGCGCAAATATTGGTGGACTTGGGGGTCAAGGAAATCCGACTCTTAACCAATAATCCTAAAAAAATAGTTGGCTTGGAAGGATATGGCTTGAGAGTGGTCGAGAGGGTTCCGATTGAAATCGATCCAAACCCCGAAAATAAGCGCTATTTGGACACGAAACAGGAAAAGATGGGCCATTTGTTTACCAAAAAAAACCAAGAAAAACATGATTGAGGTATTACAATGACGCCCGTTATGATCCAAGGAAGACCCGAAGGCCGGGGCACGCGCGTGGCGGTCGTGGTCAGCCGGTTCAATGATCTGATCGGCCGCAGGCTCCTGGCAGGCGCGGTGGAGACGCTTCGGGAAAGGGGAGTGCCGGAAGACGGCATTGAGACGGCCTGGGTTCCGGGGGCATGGGAATTGGGTGTGGTGGTTTCCAAGATGGCCAAGACAGGCCGATTTCATGGATTGATCGCGCTGGGCGCCATCATCCGTGGGGAGACGACCCACCACGAGGTTTTAGGAAGGCAAATCGCGGCCGACTTGGGCGCCCTATCGATGGAAACGGGAATACCGGTGGCCTTTGGGGTTTTAACCACGGAAAACTTGGACCAGGCCCTCGCCCGGGCCGGGGAGAAGACAGACAACAAAGGGGCTGAAGCGGCCCTGCATTTACTCGAGACGATGTCGGTTTTGGACCAAATCCAATGAAGATAGATTGCAGTTCACGGTTGGCAGTTGGCAGCTTCAGTCTCACTGCGAACTGCGAACCGCGGACTGCGAACTGAGGAAGAAATGGGACTCAAACGCCGCACCCGGGAGCTGGCCCTTCAAATGTTGTTTCAGATGGATTTAGGAACCGTCCAGATCAAGGATCTGGAAGAAAACTTCATACCCAACGCGAGCGCCCCCGAAGCCGCCAAGGAAATGGCGGTGGAACTGGTCAAGAACATTTGGAACCGGGTTTCGGAAATCGACTCCTCCCTGCGGAAATTCACGGAACACTGGGATTTGAGCCGCATGGCGGGGGTGGACCGGAACGTGTTGAGAATAGGGGCCTATGAAATCCTTTTCGATCCGGAAATCCCCAAATCGGTGGCCATCAACGAGGCTCTTGAGATTGTGAAAAGATACAGCACCGAAGACTCCAGCCGATTTGTGAACGGTATCCTGGACAAACTGGAGAAGCAGTCGGGGGAAACGTTGGAATCCCCTATCCGTTCTGTTTAATAGGGGTTGTCTTGTGAAGTTAAGGGGAGTAAAGGCTAAAATGACCGTTTTTAATATGAACGAGGATCTATAAGAACCATGGAAATGGATTTTTCCCCGGAAATCAAAAGTTTTCTTGATGAAGTGGTGGATTCCTTTGTGATGTGGGATCTGTTGATATTTTATTCCAAGAAAATGGATGAAATGGAGACGATTGACCGGATCGCCAAACTTTTGGGGCGTCAAAGCGCCGAATTGGAAAAACCGGTGGCTAAACTTGAAAAAATGGGTTACTTGACCCGCGTCAAGCGGTTGGACGGTGAAATCGTCTGCCAGTTGAACCGGGGGAGCGGTCATATTCCGGCATTGGAAATGTTTTGGGCTTTTAATGAAAACCAGGAAAACCGCTTGAGAATCCTCAGTTACCTCCTTCGCAACAGGTCGCATTAAGCACGCCTGAGCTGATTTCCTTCATGGGTTTCCCTCCCTCTCCATGTTAAAATAACGCTGTTTTTCATCTCTTGTCCTGGGGACATATGCGTTACGGTATTTTTTCCGATATCCATAGCAACCTGGAAGCCATGACCGAAGTCGCGAAGGCGATGAAGGCCGACGGTGCCTCAGAGTACCTATGCCTGGGTGATTTAGTCGGCTATTACTCCAACCCCAATGAGGTGGTGGAGCTGATCGATTCCCTGCGTTGTTGGAAAATGGTCATGGGAAACCACGATTCAGCCGTGATCGGCCAAACCAACCTCTCCAAATTCAACCCCCCCGCCGCCGAGGCGATCCGATGGACCCAGCAACGGTTGAGCCCCCGAAACTTTCAAATTCTCCAAGGGTTGCGTCTTCGGGAGGAAATCGGTGACATCCAATTGGTCCATTCCTCTCCTTTCCAAAGCGAGGAATGGCATTACCTCACCCAGCCGGAGGATCTGGAGAGGAATTTCAGGTACTTCCAAGGGACCTCATGTTTTTTTGGCCACGTCCATAAGCCATTTATCGCCGAGCAATCCAAGGATGGCAGGGTGAGGGTTTTGGAGGAGATGGAGAAGACCCTGGACCCCTCCTGCCGCTACCTGGTGAACGTGGGCAGCGTGGGCCAGCCCCGGGATGGGGACCCCCGGACCTGCTATGCGATGTATGATTCCCAGAGCCGCCGCCTTTCCATCCGCCGCGTTTCCTACGATTTTGAGGCCGCCTCCCGGAAAACCATCTCGGCGGGCCTGCCGGAGTATCTGGCGCAGAGGTTAAAATCAGGGAAGTGATCTTTCTCGTCTGATTCATCCATTCGCATCCAAAGGAGTTCTTCATGTTCAACCGAACCTTGACACTCTCCCTGGCCTTATGGGTCTTTGGGATCAGCCTGGTCTGTGGAAAACCCCCTGCGTTGAATTGGAACCAGTTTCGGGATTTTGATTGGAATTTTTCCGTCGATACGCCCTTTCCCTTGATCAAGGACCGGGCCGCCAGCACGAACGATTCGGTTTTTTACTCAACCTCCCCCCAAAAGGGGGAATACCAGGGCATGGAAGTCCGGGTGGGGGTCACCTTCTTTCCCGACCCCAAAAAGACACTCACCGTCGACGAAACTCCCAAGATGGTTTTGGACACCCTTTCGGGTGATAAACGGGTGACAGGCTTAAAGCTGTTCGATACGCCCTATTTTTACAAGGGCACCCGTTTCCTGGTATCCAACGGAACGGCCTTGAACAAGGCGGGAAAGACAATCAAATTCAAGGTCTTGAATGCGGTGCTCCTGCCCTATTGGTGGAGGGTCATCATTTCCTACGACGCTACCCAGCCGCGTCATGAGAACATCGCGGACCGGATTGTCTCCTCCTTCGAGATTCAACCCTAGGAAAACCCAGGGGAACATGACTGAGCCCAGCTCCGAGAATAAAAAAAGGGTCGTCCATCTCCGCGAGACGATCGAATACCACAACCGGAAATATTATGATGACGCGTCTCCCGAAATAACCGATTTTGAGTATGACCGGCTTTACCGCGAACTGAAGGACCTGGAAGAGCGGTACCCCTCCCTCCGGGTCAAAGACTCCCCCACCCAAAAACTATCCGAAACCACGGGCAAGCACTTCAAAACCGTGCCCCACCGGGTGCCGATGCTCTCGTTGGATAACACCTATTCCCTGGAAGAGTTGAAGGAATTTGACGAAAGGGTCAAAAAGGGGCTGGGCGACGAAAAGTACGAATATGTATGCGAGCTGAAGATCGATGGGGTCAGTATCGAGTTGATTTATGAGCGCGGCGAACTGGTTCACGCGATCACCCGGGGGGATGGGGAAAAAGGCGACGATGTATTGGCCAACGTGAAAAACATCCCCGGCCTTCCCCAGCGCCTTAGACCTAAGGGCCTGCCGGACCGGTTGGAAATACGCGGGGAAGTATTCTTCACCCGGCAGGATTTCGAGGCCGTCAACCAGGACCGGGAGGATAAGGAATTGCCCCTCTTCGCCAACCCCCGGAACACCGCGGCCGGAACCCTGAAGACGATCGACCCAAAGGAATCGGCCAAAAAACCCCTGCATGTCCTTCTTTATTACGTTTTCTCGCCGGAGGTTCTCCCCTTTAAAACCCAGGCGCAGAGCCTGGACTGGCTGGAGGAAATGGGCTTTCCCAAAGACAAACATTTCCGGTCGGTCAAAACCATCGAACAAGTGCATGCCTACTGCGTGGAATACCAGGCTAAAAGGGAAACGATCGGTTTCGATTGCGACGGCGTGGTGCTCAAGATCAACCGGTTTGACCAAAGGGAACGGCTGGGAACCACTTCCAAGATCCCGCGATGGGCCATCGCCTATAAGTTTCCGGCCCAAAGGGCCGAAACGACCCTGAAAGAAATCACCCTCCAGGTCGGCCGGACCGGGGCCGTCACCCCCGTGGCCGAGCTGGAGCCGGTCTTGTTGGAAGGCACGACCGTCAGCCGGGCCACCCTGCACAACGAGGATGAGATCAAGCGCAAGGACCTGCGGGTCGGCGACCGGGTGCTCGTGGAAAAAGGTGGGTTGGTGATCCCGAAGATCCTGCAATCCTTCCCGGAAAAGCGGACGGGCAAGGAGAAGGTTTTCAAAATGCCCGGCTACTGTCCCGTTTGCGCTTCCCCATTGGAAAGGGAAGAAGGGGAGGCGGCCTGGCGATGCGGCAACACGACCTGCCCGGCCCAGGTGGAAAGGGTCATCCAGCATTTTTGTTCTAGGGACGCCATGGATATCCGGGGGGCGGGCCCGGCGGTCGTGAAACAACTGTTGGCCGAGAAACTCATTAAGGATTACGCCGATCTCTACTCCTTAACCGAACTGGAAGTCGCCGAATTGGAGCGTAAGGCGGAAAAATCAGCCCAAAACCTCATCGGCCAAATCGACGACAGCCGCAAACGCACTTTGGGACGCCTTCTTTTCGCGCTGGGAATCCGGCATGTGGGGGTGCATGTGGCCGAGATTCTGGCCTCCCGTTATAAGAACCTGAAGGAGGTTGGGGAAGCGGGGGAGGAGGAACTCACCGGTATCGACGGAATCGGCCCGGTGGTGGCCCATTCCATCGTGACCTTTTTCGCCAATGCCCAGAATAAGAAAGTAATTCAAAAGATCGAAAAAGCCGGGGTCAACGTCAAACGGTTGAAGGAAGAAGAACCCTCGGGAGAACAGCCATTCCTGGGCCAGACCTTCGTATTTACCGGTGAGTTAAAGGGCTATAGCCGCAAGGAAGCCGAAGACAAGGTGAAAAAACTCGGGGCCAAGGCTTCCGGTTCCGTTTCCAAGCTCACCACCTATGTGGTGGCGGGCGAGGCGGCGGGCTCAAAATTAAAAAAAGCCAAGGAATTGGATGTGAAGGTTTTATCCGAGGAAGAATTTGAAAAATTGTTGGGGAAGAGCAAGAAATGAAAAATATTAGTAGGGTTAAGATTTTGATGTCATTGTGCCGATTCACATTCAAAAATATTTTAAGAGTAATCGGTACTATACCGACCTCCTTAAAAGATTTATTGAAGGTCGGCATGCGAGGAGCTGCCCCAATCGGGGCGATTTGCGACGCGGCAATCTCAGTTCGCCGTTCTCGTTTGTCTTTGAAGAATTATTTAAACTTGGGTTGCTTCGTCATAAACGCCCCGCTATACGCGGGGCATTCCTCGCAATGACAACGCACATCAAACTGAATCATTACCACTGGATTGTTTTGTCCATCCTGTTTATGGTCTGGCCTGGACTATCACTTTCGGCTCAATCAGGTTCTACTCCAGTTCCAAACCAGGCCCTCCAAGAAACCAATCAAGCTTTGGAAAACGCCAAAAAAGAAGTCCAACAATTAAAAGATGGCTGGGATAAGACCCGTTTGGAAGCCACCCTCTATGAACAACGGTCGAAGCGGGCCTATCAAAAGTGGGTGAAATCCGTGAAATCCCTCCGTGCCCAGACCTTGGCGGGGAAAGAAAGGGCTGATTTGGAGCTTCAATTGGCTGTTGAAAGGCGCAAGTTGGCCTACGTCCAATTACAAAAGGCAATCTTTATGCAGACGGCCAACGAAGCCAAACTCCAAGCCCTGGCTCAGGAACAAGATGAAGCTGAAATCCGAGCCAAAATGAAACAACTGGATTTGAAATTAAACCCCACCCCAGGAACAAATTAGCGATTAGCTATTAGGTGTTAGCTTTTAGCTAAGAGCTATCAGCTATCCGCTCGGGTTTTACCAGTCATCCACCGACTTATCCACATGTTGGTTATTAACATACGTTCCTTCCCTCTGTAACACGAACGAAACCTATCAAAGCGATATTCCTCCCGCATTTCTTGTCTTGAAAAATATTCGATGCATTCGGGGAGGCCAAATAGTGGAAATCTTTGGGCAAATGCTCTCGCTGGGACATGTGGTGTTTCTATTGTTGGCGTTGGGATTGGCTTTATCTTTCGAGTTCGTGAACGGGTTCCATGATACCGCCAACGCCGTGGCGACCGTCATTTACACCCATACCTTGAAACCCTGGATCGCGGTGGTTTGGTCGGGCCTATGGAACCTGACCGGAGTATTAACCTCCACGGGTATGGTGGCCTTCGGGGTGATCGCCCTCCTGCCGGTGGAACTGGTCATTCATGTAGGCTCCGCCCCCGGTTTCGCCATGGTCTTCTCGCTTTTGATTTCCGCCATCATCTGGAACGTTGGAACCTGGTACTTCGGCCTTCCGGCCTCCAGTTCGCATACCCTCATCGGTTCCATCATGGGCGTGGGTTTGGCCAATGCCATGATGACCCCTGGGCATGTTTTCGGGGAAGGCGTCAACTGGGATAAGGCCAAGGATGTCGGCATGGCCCTTTTGGTTTCGCCGATAGTGGGCTTCGTTTGCTCAGCCCTTGTGTTGCTCCTTTTAAAAGCCTTGGTCAAACGCAAGGATCTTTATGAAGCCCCCAAAAAGGATACGGCGCCACCGCTGTGGATCCGGGCCCTCCTGGTCTTGACCTGCACGGGCGTCAGCTTCGCCCACGGTTCCAACGATGGGCAGAAGGGGATGGGGCTCATCATGCTCATCCTCATCGGCATCGTACCCGCCACCTTCGCTTTGGATTTGAGCACCAATGAGAAGGCGATTCAGGACCTTTCGGCCACCGCCCAGACGATCTCCTTCCAGATGGACAAGCACTCGCCCGGAGCGGCCATGGCCGCCGGGCCCATCGCGGACCAATACGTCTCCGACTATTTAAAGGCCGGCGGGAAGATGAGCACGGATACTTTCGCCGCCATCGGCACCAAGTGTCGCGAGATTTCAACGAAGCTGGAAGGCCATAAGAGCCTCAACGAGTTGAGCGAACAGCAGCGCCGCGATTTGCGCAACGACCTTTACCTGGTCTCGGAAGCACTGGGGAAGGCCAACAAGCAGAATTTTTTCACCGACGCGCAGGAGAAGAAATCGGCGGGGGATATCAAGAAGCACATGGACAAGCTGACCAAATTCATTCCGGTTTGGGTGAAGGTGGCGGTGGCCTTGGCCCTCGGCTTGGGCACCATGATCGGCTGGAAACGCATCGTGGTGACGGTGGGCGAGAAGATCGGCAAATCCCACCTGACCTACGCCCAGGGCGCCTCGGCCGAACTGGTGGCTTTCGCCACCATCGAGGCGGCCGATCTGTTCGGCCTGCCCGTCAGTACCACCCACGTCTTATCCTCGGGCATCGCGGGAACCATGGCCGCCAACCGCTCCGGGCTTCAGATGGAAACCCTCCGGAATATCGCCCTGGCCTGGGTCTTGACCCTTCCGGTTTGCATGCTGTTGGGCGGGGCCATCTTCGCCTTCTTACTGGACGTGGTTTTCAACCTGGTCGGGATCAAATAAGTTTAACGACTGGGAAAAACATATCGTTGCGTACCCAAGGGCGGCACGTTGTGCCGCCCTTCTTTTTTGCTAGTGTTTTAAAGTCGTTAACAAAAATTTATTCACCGCCAAGGCGCCAAGACCGCCAAGAACAACGAAAGAAGAGAAAGTCGTATAACCATTAAAATTATTAATAGCTTTTTGTCTTTCTTGGCGAACTTTGCATCTTGGCGGTAAAAATTGTCGTTCTTTTGGGGTTTTATTAGAGGTTCTTAGTTAGGATACGATCACTCCATGAATAAACGATCCAAAAAGAAGATCCCCCCGGCTTCCCGCCGGTCCAAGCCGGGAATAGGGAAGAGGGTGGCTGACATTATTTCCCTGGTCGAGCATTTGCCCTATGTCGCCAGCCTGCTGCGGGAAAAAAAGGCGGCAAGGGTGATCATGGGGACAGGGATTCTCGTCATGGCCATCGGCGCGGCGATTTTTTCCATCGGCTGGAAATGGCACATCACCTGGCTCGTCGAAACCGCCTTTGTCATCACCTTGATCGGATGGATGATGGTGATCCTGGGTTTCGCTTTTGGTGTCGTCGGTCTTTTGGCGAAGTTTATCCCCATGAAACCGGGCAAATTTAAACTCCACCCTTAAAAGAACGGCAATTTTCACCGCCAAACACTTCGGCCCGCAACCGAAGTGTCGATGGCCAAGACCACCAAGAAAGGCAAAAAAAAGACGTACAGTTTTTTGGGATTAATTTCTGTCGTTGTTCTTGGCGAACTTGGCGTCTTGGTGGTTAAATTGGAACTTATGACGAATACCGACTCCCCGATCCCGGACGCATCCGGAAAAAGCATCCTTCAGCCCAAATCCGCTTGGTTGCGCCTGCTGTTGGTATTTCTGATCGTGATTTTTCCGGTTCTTCTTTTCCTGGGGGCGGGTTGTTTACAAGCTTTTTTCTATTTACCCTTTCTTCCCCAATTGAATTCCAATTCCTATGTCATGGACCGGCTGAATTTAAACCAATGGGTCCGGTTGGACCATATTTCGCCCTTAGCGGCGGACGCGGTTGTCGTCAGCGAAGATGATGGCTTTTTTCAGAACAATGGAATCGATTGGAACTCGGTCAAGAAGGCGCTAAAAGTGGATTGGAAAACCCGCCGGTTGAAAAGAGGCGGCAGTACCCTCACCCAACAGGTGGTGAAAAATGTTTTCCTGACTAAGAAAAAGACCTTTTCCCGCAAGATCGCCGAGATGGTTTTAGCTTCCCAGGTCCCCCGGTATGTGACCAAAAACAGGGTTTTGGAGGTTTACCTCAACTGCGCCCAATGGGGCAATCAACTTTACGGTGTTTCCGCGGCTTCCCGAATTTATTTCAAGAAGAAGCCTTCCGAGTTGAACGCCAAAGAGGGGGCTTTCCTGGCGATGATGCTTCCCAATCCTCTTCGCTATGGAAAGTCTTTCGTAAAGGGGGAACTGACGCCCTACGCGAAAAATGAAATCCAATCCATATTGGATCGAATGAAGTTGGAAGGTTTTCTGACCGATGAGGAATACGCCCAAGAAACGGCCCTACCCCTGGCTTTTGAGAAAGTAGCTATCGAATACATAACGGTACCCATGGGTTCGGCTAATCGCCTTGAACCCCCCTATTAAAGACCCTATACTTATGCGCCTTGAAAGCAGAAAAAGCTTTATTTCCCCCTATTTCCCTTAAAGAGGACCCATGTTAGAAGCCATCCTAACCAAGATGTTTGGCAGTAAAAACGAGCGCACCTTGAAGGCTTTTGAGGCCAAGGTGGCCGAGATCAACGCCCTGGAACCGGACATCAAGGCCCTTTCGGACGATGATTTGAAAAAAAAGACCCAGGAATTCAAGGACCGCCTGGCCAAGGGCGCCACCCTGGACGATATCCTCGCCGAGGCTTTCGCGGTGGTTCGGGAAACCTCCCGCCGGGTGATGGGGATGCGCCATTTCGACGTACAGCTCGTGGGCGGCATGGTACTACATAGCGGCAAGATCGCTGAAATGAAGACCGGCGAGGGAAAGACCCTCGTCGCCACCTTGCCTCTCTATCTAAATGCCCTTTCCGGCAAGGGTTCCCATCTAGTAACCGTGAACGACTACCTGGCCGAGCGCGACAGCTTGGGCCGGGGCACCTTCAAGGGTATGGCCAATATCTACAACTTCCTGGGGCTAACCTGCGGGGTCATCAAGCATGGCCTCTCCTACCGGGACCGCAAGGCCGCCTACGCCTGCGACATCACCTACTGCACCAACAACGAACTGGGGTTCGACTACCTGCGGGACAACATGGCCACTTCCATGGACTATACGGTCTTAAGGGATTTGAACTTCGCCATCGTGGATGAGGTGGACAGCATCTTGGTGGACGAGGCCCGTACCCCCCTGATTATTTCAGGCCCCTCGGAAGAATCCACCGACCTTTATTACCGCATTGACCGAATCATTCCGGCTTTGAAGAAAGGGCCCGATTACGACGTAGAGGAAAAGACCCGTTCTGCCTTTTTGACCGAAGGCGGGGTGAAGCATGTGGAGCAATTGCTCAAGATTGACAACCTGTACGACCACAAGAACGTCCAACTGGTTCACCACGTCAACCAGGCCCTCAAAGCTCACGTCATCTTCAAAAGGGACGTGGATTACATCGTGAAGGACGGGGAAGTACTGATCGTGGACGAGTTCACGGGCCGCCTGATGCCGGGCCGCCGCTACTCCGACGGGCTTCACCAGGCGTTGGAGGCCAAGGAAAAGGTCAAGATCGAGGCCGAGAACCAAACCCTGGCTACCATTACTTTCCAAAACTTCTTTCGCATGTACAAGAAGCTGGCGGGAATGACGGGTACCGCCGAGACCGAAGCCTCCGAGTTCAAGGAAATCTACAACCTGGATGTGGTTTGCGTACCGACCAACAACCCCATGGTCCGCATCGACGAGGCGGATGCGGTTTACCGCACGGTGCGGGAAAAGTTCGACGCTATCGTGGAAGAAATTAAGGTCATGAACGATAAGAAACAGCCGGTCCTCGTGGGCACAGTTTCTATCGAGAAAAATGAGCTCTTGTCGGGCCTCTTGAAGAAAAGGGGCGTGAAGCACGAGGTTTTGAACGCCAAGTTCCACGAAAGGGAAGCGGAAATCATCTCCCTGGCGGGCCAGCCGGGGGCGGTGACCATTGCCACGAACATGGCGGGCCGTGGTACCGACATCGTATTGGGGCCCGGGGTCAAGGAAGTGGGCGGGCTCGCGGTTCTGGGTACTGAGCGGCATGAAAGCCGCCGCATCGACAACCAGTTGCGTGGCCGTTCCGGCCGCCAAGGGGACCCGGGCGCCTCCCGGTTTTACGTCTCCCTTGAGGACGATCTGATGCGCATCTTCGGTTCCGACCGGCTGAAGGACCTAATGACCAAGATGGGAATGGAAGAGGGGGAGGTGATTTCCCACCCCTGGGTTTCCAAGGCGATCGAGAGATCCCAGAAGGCCGTGGAAGGGCATAACTTCGATATCCGCAAACATTTGCTGGAATACGACGACGTCATGAACAAGCAGAGGGAACGCATCTATAAAGAACGCAACCGGGTTTTGCACGAGAACGATATCCGCTCCCATATGATCCAAATCGTGGAGGATGTGTCCGCCGACGGGGTGGAAACCTATTTACCAGAGAAGGGCGGATCGGAAGCCTGGGATATCGAAGGCTTGAAAAAATGGTATATGGGCATCTTTCAACAGTCTTTGGACTGGAAATTGGACAATCTGCAGGTGATGGACCAGCCGACCCTCTTTGCCGCCTTGAAAGAGGACATGATCAAGGCCTATGAGAAAAAAGAAGGCCAAATCGGGCCCGAGATCATGCGCACCCTGGAACGGGCGATTTTGCTGGAAGTCATCGACAACCAATGGAAAGACCACCTGCTTTCCATGGATCATTTGAAAGAGGGCATTGGCCTGCAGTCTTACGGGGGGAAAGACCCCCTGATCGAGTACAAACGGGAAGGCCTGGAGATGTTCCTCGATATGCTGGGCCGTATTGAGGAAGAAACCTTGCGGACCCTCTTTTTGGTCCAAACCGTGAAGGCTCCCGAGAAGATGTTCGCCGAATCCCGCCCGATCAAGATGACGGAACAACACCCTGATTTTGATCCCCACGCGGCCGCGCAGGCCCAGCCCCAGATGGCGTCCACTCCTGGAGCTTTAATGGGCGGGAACGCCCCCCCGGTTTTCCCCGATGGAATGGCTTCCCCCCCGGGGATGCGAGCCTTGGGAAACGCCCCCCGAGGGCGGCGCCCAGCAGGCCGTCAAGGTGGCACCCATCAAGCGGGAGGGCCCCAAGCTCGGCCGGAACGACCCCTGCTATTGCGGCAGCGGGAAGAAGTACAAGAAATGCCACGGAACGTAGTTAAAATTTTTGTTTTGTTGTCATTGCGAGGAGTGGTCGTCGAATAGGCGGCCGGGTACGAGGAAGCAAACTCAGTCTAAATAAAACTCCAAGTACCAAGTAGTTTATTTTACCTCTGGTAAAATCTTTCTTTTTGAAACTGAGGTTGCTTCGTCATAAACAGCCCTCTATACGAGGGCTATTCCTCGCAATGACAACTTTAAGGTTTTTAATCGGGTGTTTTGGATGCCCTATTTCGTCTATATAACCACGAATCCCAATAACACCGTTTTGTATACGGGTGTCACTCGGGATTTGAAAAAGCGGATCTCCCAGCATAAATTAGGGACCGCGCAGGGTTTTACCAAGCGCTATAAGGCCGACAAGCTGGTCTATTACGAAACGTTTGATAGCGTGAAGGAAGCCATCGCCAGGGAAAAGCAAATCAAAGGCGGCTCCCGGCAAAAAAAGATGGCTTTGATTAACGGGATGAACCGGGGTTGGGTAGACTTGTCGGATCGGATTTAACCCCCGTTCAAACCCAACGAGGACCGCAAAGGGGAATCAATGGTTCGCAAATTCATCTGGGTATCATTCTTGGCGCTCATTCTGACCGTTGGTTGCGGAAAAAAAGACGCGAAAATCTACTCCCAAGACGGGCCGGTGGCCGATGGGGATACCCTGATCGAATCCTCCATCGGGGATGCCAAGACCCTTAATCCCGCCCTGGTGGATGAGGTCACGGGCGCGGACATTGACGGGTTGGTTTTCAACGGCCTGCTCCGATACGACGAGAACATGAAACTTTCCCCCTGCCTGGCGGAACGTTGGACCGTCTCCAAGAACGGAAAAGTCATCACCTACTACCTGCGCAAGGGCGTGAAGTTTCACGATGGGGTTGAATTTACGGCCAATGACGTCCAATTCACCTACCAGGTTTATACCGACCCCACCGTCAAGACGCCCTACGCCGCCGACTATCAGTACATCAAGAACGTTGAGATTCTCGACCCCTATATCGTGAGGGTAAACTACAAAAAAGCCTTCGCGCCGGCCCTTTCCAATACCTTCGGGTCCATTCTCCCGAAGCATTTATTGGAGGGGAAGGATATCAATACGGCCGATTTCAACCGGCATCCTATCGGTACGGGAATGATGAAGTTTGTTGAATGGAAAACCGACCAACAGATCGTCTTGGAAGCCAACCCGGATTACTGGGAAGGGAAACCTCATATCAAGCGGTTTGTCCTGCGGATCATCCCGGACCAGTCCTCCGAATTGTTGAGCCTCTTAAAGGGGGAGACGGACGCGATGGGGGCCTGGACCAGCGGCACCCTTTCACCCGAACAATACGCCCGCCAGACCGACACCCCCAATTTCAAGGATATTTATAACAAGTACCAATGCGATCAATTTGTTTATTCCTACATCGGTTGGAACCTTGGCAACCCTCTTTTTCAGGATGTAAAGGTTCGAAAGGCCCTGACCATGGCCATCGACCGGCAAGCCATTATCGACAATGTGATTTATGGCCTCGGTTCCATTTGCACCGGCCCCTTCGTGCCAACCTCCTGGGCCAACAATCCCGATGTAAAACCCCTCCCCTTTGACCCGGAAGGGGCCAAGAAACTGTTGGCCCAAGCGGGTTGGAAAAGCGGTCCGGACGGGATGCTCTTCAAGATGGTCAAGGGACAGAAGACTCCTTTTTCTTTCAAGCTTTACACCAACCAGGGGAATGTCAGCCGGGAGCGTATTGCCACGATTGTCCAACAACAACTCAAACAAGTGGGGATCGATTGCCAACCCCAAATCATGGAATGGACGACCCTGCTTTCGGAATATGTCAACAAACGAAAATATGACGCCATGATCATGGGCTGGCAATTCGGCCCGGAACCGGATTGCTATTTGTCCTGGCACTCTTCCCAGATGGGTGAAAACCAATACAACCTGGAGGGATATAAGAACAAGACGGTGGACCGGCTTTTAGTAGAGGGGCGGGAAACGCTCAATCCGGAACTGAGGGCCAAGATTTACAAGCGCATCCATAAGATATTGAATGATGACGTGGCGGCCACCTTCCTCTATGTCCCCGACTCGCTTCCTGCGGTGCACAAGCGTTTCAAGGGTCTTCTGACTAACCGTAATGGGATCGGATGGCATCCGGAACGCTGGTATGTGCCCTCGGCACAGCAGAAATACACGAATTAAGCCCCCCAAACAAATCCCAGAAAGAACGGCAATTTTCACCGCCAAGAACTTCGGGCCCACACCCGAAGTTCAGGGGCCAAGTTCGCCATGCCGACTATCAAATAAAACAGTTTAAAGAAGTCGGTATAGTACCGATTTCCATATAATTTCTATGGCGAATCGGCACAAGACGGCCAAAAAACCATTAAGAATTTTCGGGTTTATTCAACTTTCTTGCCTTTCGTTGTTCTTGGCGGACTTGGCGTCTTGGCGGTTAAATAGGTTTTGTTATAGTCTCTGCGTTTGTTATCGCAAGGAGGATGTATGAAAGCGGTGATTGGCTGTGACATCGGCACCTCGGGAACCAAGGCCATCGTGGTCTCGGAAATTGGCCAGGTCCTCTCCTCCGTGACCGTGGAATATACCCTCTCCACCCCCCATCCGGGCTGGGCGGAACAACATCCCGACACTTGGCTGAAGGCCGCGAATGAGGCCGTGGCTCGTGCGGTTCGAAAGGCGGGAAAGGCCCAGATCCAAGCTATCGGCCTCTCGGGCCAAATGCATTCCTCGGTTTTCTTGGACAAGGCTGGAAAAGTATTACGGCCCGCCCTCCTCTGGTGCGACACCCGCACCCACACCGAATGCGTCGAGATCACGCGGAAAGCGGGAGAAGCGAACCTTCGTCAATGGGTTTCCAACCCCGCCCTGGAAGGTTTTACCCTTCCCAAGATTCTCTGGGTCAAGAAGCACGAACCCAAGGTCTATGACCGGATCGCCCATGTCCTGCTTCCCAAAGATTACATCCGCTACCGATGGACAGGTGAATTTGCCACCGAGGTCTCGGACGCGGCGGGGACGCTCTGCTTTGACGTCAAAAACCGCCGTTGGTCGAAGGAGCTATTGTCCAAGGTTGGGGTGCCGGTTTCCTGGTTTCCGCCGGTCACCGAATCCCAGGATATTTCGGGCTTGCTCACCGCCGAAACCGCCAAAAAGCTTGGGCTTTCCCCCAAAACTCCCCTGGTGGGCGGCGGTGCGGACAACGCCTGCGGGGCGGTGGGGAACGGCATCATCCGGCCCGGGGATGTGATGGCAAGCCTGGGAACTTCCGGGGTGGTGCTAGCCCATTCCGACAAGGTTCAGGTGGATCCCCAGATGCGGGCCCATACCTTTTGCGGAAGCGTCCCCCAAAAGTGGTATCTCATGGGGGTCATGCTCTCGGCCGGTTATTCCCTCCGTTGGTACCGGGATACGCTGGGCATGTACGAAAAAGAAAAGGCCAAGAATGAGGGACTGGACCCCTATGACCTGCTGGGCCGGGAAGCCTCCCGGGCACCGGAGGGGAGTGAGGGCCTGATTTTCCTGCCCTATCTCATGGGAGAAAGAACGCCGCATAAAGATCCCCATGCCCGGGCCGCATTTGTGGGGGCGGGCGCACGCCACGGGAGGGAACATTTCGCCCGGTCGGTCTTTGAGGGCATCACATTCGGCATGAGGGATTCACTGGAAATATTCAGGGACTTAAAGATCCCCATCCGCCGGGTGGTCGCGACGGGGGGAGGGGCGGTGAACCCCTTCTGGCGGCAGCTTCAAGCGGATATTTACGGGGAAGAGGTGGTGACGGTCAGCGGAAAGGAAGGCCCGGCTTATGGCGCCGCCATCCTGGCGATGGTGGGCTCGAAGGCCTATTCCAATCTTGGGGAGGCTTGCGGAAAGCTGATTAAAGTCACAAACCGTACCAGTCCCCGAAAAGCTTCCGTGACCCGTTATAGGGATGTTTATGAAATATTCAAAAAAATATATCCCGCTTTAAAACCGGTCCTCCGTGATCTGGCGAAAATGGTTGAAAAGGTGTCGAAATAAAGCCATTTGCTGAAGGTTCGGTTTTTCCCTTCTTAGAATCCCTAACAAAACCTATTGAACCGCCAAGACGCCAAGGACGCCAAGAACAACTAAGGTAATAAAAGTTTAAAATCCTTTAAAACCTGATTATTTTTTTCTTTCTTGGCGAACTTTGCGGCTTGGCGGTAAAAATCGCCTTTGCTTTGAGGTTTTGTTACAGGTTCTTAGGACTTAGAGGGAAAATAGTATCTTCCTAGCGATTTCAATAGTATGAATTCCCTATAATTTCTAGGTTAACCATTTTCGAATTTAACTCTAAGAAGTTTCTATGCCAGAAATCGCCAAAAACCTTCGAACCAAGCTGACCGCCGCCTATGTCCTTTTCATCCTGGTCATCCTTTTATTCCTCGGGTGCATGTGGGGGTTCCGGCAGGTTTTAAGGGAGCGTCAGGAAGACGCACTCTTTGATCAAAAATCCCGGCTCGCCCATGAAATCGACAGCCTTTTTCTTCAAACCCTCTCCGAATCGAAAGATTACGTCATTCTCAAGACCGACGAGGATCGGCTCAAGACCTTGGGAACCCTCCGGGAATTACAGGACAAGTTCAATAATTTAGGGCAACTGGATATGGACCCCCAGGGCCGGATTCTTTTACAGCCCATGGACACTAACCTTCAAAACCTCACAACCTCTCTGGAGAATCTTCTCCTTTCCTCCCGTTCTCGGGGTACGGCCGACCAACTTTTTAATCATTTCCTGAAAAAAAATTGGGATGGGTTTACTCATTCCAGCCAAGCCTATCTCCAACGATTATCCCAATTGGAAGAGAGGGAAGAGGAAGAGTTGACGAATCTGATCCGAATCAACCTGGTCATGGTCGTCTTGGGGGCTCTTTTGGCCGTCATTTTAATTGGGGTTGGTTACTCCATCGCCTCCGACCTGCGGCAAGCCCTTCGCGACGAGATTTCCCTTTTTGAAAAAGAAAGGATTTTCCGGATTCTAACCGAAAAGGCCGAGCAAGCCATCCGGGAGAGCGAGCAGAGGCTCCAGTTGTTCGACGATTTAACAGAAGAGATGATCGTGATCCATGACCGGGGATTAATCGTGGAGATAAACCAATCTTTCCTCAATCATTTGGGATACAAAAAAACGGAAGTCATCGGGAAAAGCCTTATCCTTTTTATGGACGAGGGTTCCGCCGATAACACGCAAGAGCGGATTCGGCAAGGCTATCCGGAAGGGACCTTTGAGATCATTGCCAAACGCAAGAATGGCACTACTTTCCCCCTCTTGGTCCATGGGAAGGACTTCGAGTTCCGCAGACGGAACATGCGCGCCTCCAGCGGATGGGACATCAGCCAGCTCAAGAAGGCCCGGGAGGAACTCTCCGAGAGCGTCAATTGGTTCAAACGGTTCGCTGAGATTTCCAAGGAAGGCATTTTCATTAATGAAGGGGGAAAAATCATCGATTTGAACGCCGCCTTGGGGCGAATGTTGGGTTATGAGGTGGCGGAAATGAAGGGCGTCGAGGCGATCGCATATGTCGCTCCGGAATCGAAAGACAAAGCTTGGGATCACTTTAGCCGGAAGGCGGAAGAGCCCTACGAAATTATTCTTAAAAGAAAAGATGGAAGCACCTTTCCAGCCGAAATTCATGGGAAAAATTATTCTTTTCAAGGAGTGCCATTAAGGGTTACTAGCGTTTGGGATATTACGGAACGCAAAAAGATCGAGGAATCCCTGCGCCAATCGGAGGAGAGTTTCCGGGCTTTAATCGAACGGGCGCCGGAAGCTGTCCTAGTACACCAGGATGGGAAGATTGTTTACGTCAACCAAATGTGCTTGGAATTGCTGGGGTATGAGAGCGATGAAGAGTTGGTTTCCCGCCCCCCCATGGACTTTGTATACCGTGAGGACTTGGAAAAAGTCACGAAACGCATTGACGCGAGCCTACAAGGCGCGACGAACCCCATGACGGAGGTGCGCGTTATCCGGAAAGACGGTTCTTTAACTCCGGTTGAGTCGAACTCGGTGGGTATCCAGTATCACGCCCGTCCCGCCGGCATGGTCCTCATGCACGATATCAAAGAACGTAAGTTGGCGGAGGAAACCCTGCGGCTTTCCGAAGCCAAATTCCGCGGCCTCATTGAAAATTCTTACGATCTGATCATGGTCCTGGACGCGCAAGGCCGCCGAACCTATGGGACCACTTCCTCGGAACGGATGCTGGGATATACGCCCGGTGAAAAAGAAGTTGTGTTTTTTGAGATCCTCCCCCCCGGGGAGAAGGAGAAGGCCGAATTGTTGTTCGAGGTGGTGTTGGCCAACCCGGGTGTTCCCCTTCAGGCCCAGCTTCAGGCTAAAAGGCAGGATGGCCGTGTCATTGACCTGGATTTGGTCCTCACCAATCTCCTGAAGGATCCTGCGGTCAGGGGAATTGTCGTGAACGGACGCGACGTGACGGATAAAAAAAGATCAGAACAGGCCCTGCGCCGGTCTGAGGCGAGATTCAGGGGTTTAATTGAGAACTCCTACGACCTCATCACCGTCCTGGACCGTGACGGCAAGCGGATTTATGAAAGCCCCTCCCTGGAACGCATCATGGGTTACAAACCAGGGGAAAGGGAGGGAATTGCCTTTGAGAGCCAACCGCCGGAGGAACAGGATAAGGCGAGGGAATTGTTTGAAAAAATATTGGCGAATCCCGGCGTGCCAATTCAAACGCGGCAGAAGTCCCGCCACAAAGATGGACGTTTCATCGACGGGGATATGATCGTCACCAACCTGCTGGATGACCCGGCTGTGGGGGGCGTTGTCATCAACAGCCGCGATGTAACGGAAAAAATAAAGGTTGAGGAGGCCCTGAAACAATCGGAAGCCAAGTTCCGAAGTCTGATCGAAAATTCCCACGATCTCATCACCGTCGTGGACGCCCAAGGGAACCGGCTTTACGAAAGCCCGACCGTGGAAAAGATCCTCGGTTATAAAATCGGCGAAAGAAAAGGATCCGCCTTCGAGATCCAGGCCCCCGAGGAAATAGAAAGAAACAGGAAGTTGTTCGCCGAGGTTTTGGCTCATCCCGGCGTTCCATTCTTTACTGAAGCGAAGTTCCGCCATAAAGAGGGGCATTTCATCCAAGCGGAAGTGACCTTGACCAACCTGATCAACGATCCTTCGGTGAGGGGGATCGTCGTTAACAGTCGCGATGTGACCGCTAAAAAGCAGGCTGAGGAGGCATTGCAGCAATCAGAGGAAAAGTTTCGCAACCTCATTGAAAATTCCAACGATGTGATATCCCTCGTGGACGCGGATATGACAACGCGTTTTGTCAGCCCTTCCCTGAAACGCGTCATGGGTTATGACTCTGATGACCGTGAAGGAAAGAGTTTCATGGAACTTATCCATCCCGAGGACCGGGCGCTCGTGATAAAACGGTTTAAGGATTTCGCCGGTCAATTTGGGGCAACGGCCCGGATCGAGGTGCGGGCCCTGCACCAGGACGGCACTTACCGCTATGTGGACGCGATCGCCACCAATCTCCTCCGGCACCCCACGATGAGGGGCATCATCTTTAATTACCGGGATGTGACCGAGAGGAAGAAGTCCGAACAGGCCCTCTTGAAGTTCGAAAGGCTTTCCGCCATCGGGCAGATGGCCGCGGGCATGGCCCACGAGATCCGCAACCCCCTTTCGGCCATCTTTACCGCGGCCCAGATCCTGAAACGTCATGAGATAAAGACCGGGGAGAAGGGCTACGCCGACATGATCCTGGAGAACTCCCAGAGGCTGGAAAAACTCATCCAGGACACCCTCGGCTACGCCCGGACTGAAAAAACCGCCCCGCAGGAGGCTTTTGCCCTCCAACCCATGCTCGAAAGCGCGCTTCGCCTTTGCCAAATCCAGTACGGCCCCAACCATAAAATGATTAAAATTGATTGGGATTTGCCCGCCGGGCCAGTAACCCTTTGGGCCCCACCGCAAAGGGTCCAACAAATACTGGTCAACCTGATTTTGAACGCCTACCAGATCATGGGCAAGGCGGGGACCCTATTCCTCGCTCTGGCGAAAGAGGGGGAATGGGCGGCCGTTCGGGTCGGCGATACCGGACCGGGCATCCCGGAGAACCAAATGGCCCTTCTGTTTGAACCATTCTTTACCACGAAAGAAAGCGGTTCGGGCCTGGGATTGGCCTTGAGCCAGCGCATCGCCCGGGAATGTGGGGGGGAGATTAAGGCGGAAAACCGGAAAAGCGGGGGAGCTGAATTTGTCCTCCGCCTTCCCTTGGGAAAGAAAGGAACGGCCTCATGAGAATCCTGATAGTGGATGATGAAAAATCAATCTTGGAATTGATGACCACCGTCCTCGTGGAATGGGGCCATGAGGTGGGGACCGCGTCCTCCGTGGGGGAAGGGCTGGAGAAGATCGAGACATTCCACCCCGAACTGGTTCTTCTGGACGTCCAACTGCCCGACGGGACCGGACTGGAAATCCTGAAGGTCATCATGGCGACCCAACCTGGAATTTCGGTGGTCATGATCACGGCCAACGTCGACGTCAAGGTGGCCGTGGAGGCGATCAAGAGGGGGGCGGAGGATTACCTGGCGAAGCCCCTCGACCTGGACGAGCTTGAAATTTTGATCAAACAAATCGAGGAGAGAAGGGGCCTGAAGCGGGACCTGGTGGCCCTGAAAAACCATCACCGGGAACAATACCGCAAGGACTACCTTTTTCTTTCCGACCCCGCCATGCAGAAGGTCTATGAGCAGATCGACCAGGCGGCCCAGCAATCCTCGGTCACCGTCCTGATCCTGGGCGAGACAGGCACGGGGAAGGAACATGTGGCTCGGTTGATGCACGTGCTTTCTTCCCGAACCTCAGGGCCCTTTATGGAGCTCCATTGCGGGGCTATGCCGGAAAACCTGCTGGAGTCCGAGCTCTTCGGTTATGAACCGGGTGCCTTTACCGACGCCAGAAAATCCAAACCGGGTTTGTTTGAATTGGCTAACCGGGGAACCATCTTTTTGGACGAGGTAGGGGAACTGCCCCTGACGGTTCAGACCAAGCTGTTGAAGGTGCTGGAACAAAAGACCCTTCGCCGGCTGGGAGGCATTCAGGAGACCAAGATCGACGTTCGGGTCGTGGCCGCCACCAACCGCGAACTGGGGAAGGAAGTAAAGGAGGGGCGGTTTCGAGCCGACCTTTATTACCGTCTCAATGTCGCTTCCATCACCCTCCCTCCCCTGCGCTCGCGGCCCGAGGATATCAGGGGTTTGGCTCAGTTTTTCTTCAATGACCTGTCCGTTCTTTTCGGAAAAAAATTGCGGCCCCTTTCCCAGCCCGTCATGGACGCTCTCGTGGCCTATTCCTGGCCCGGGAACGTGCGGGAATTAAAGAACGTGATTGAACGGGCCATCCTTTACTCCAAGGGGCCGGCCTTGACATTGGAGGATCTGCCTCAGGAAATCATCCATCCCCCGATGCCGTCCATAGGCGAAACTCCCGGCCTCGGGCCGATGAGCCGGGAAGATGCCGAGAAGGAAAACATACGAAAGGCTTTGGATTCCTTCAGGGGACATAAAACCAAAGTCGCCCAACATTTGGGCGTGAGCCGGACAACACTTCTGGCAAAGATTAAAAAATATAATTTGGAATAATCTACTAATTGAAGTCTGTTGAATTCCGCATTGTCCTCCTCCTGACCCGAAAACCGTCCAAAATCTGAACATTGCGTTCAGCACTTGAACGGTTTTTCACATCCCTTTTTTTCTTCCATCTAATTTTTCCTATCAAAACATAAAAACGAATTTGGCACGACGTTTGCGTTAAGGGACTCCCGACGATTTAAAAAATTACGGGAGAACCATATGACGCCTTATCGGGTCAAGCCCCACCGCCAAGAAGAACATCCCCCGGCCGAAGTGAACGCATTGTTGGAAGCTATGCGCCATGTGCTTGAAACCTGGGCTTACTTGCCCTCCGGACATATCGGGGAGCCGGTGGAAGGACCTGCCAAGCTGAGTTTGGAACGTTCCGTCCGAATTTCGGGTCATGATCAGGCGTTCCTTAACCTGCGCACCCTGCCGGAACTGGGTTCCATGCTCTTTCAATACGCCCGGGGCGAGGAAGGCGGGGTGGAGGGAGCTGAGGACGCCTTCAATGAGTTTGTGAATATCTATTGCGGCCACCTGATGACCTATCTTTGGGGAAAGGAAAAGGCCCAGTTTGAACCTTACCTTCCATTGCCTTCCACACCCTCCGACTGGCCCGAGACCACACCCTCCGCCGCTTGCGCCTTCATCACCGAGGATATTCCCATCGAGGTCCGCCTTTGGATTAAAGAAGAGAAGGCCTGACGATGACCCAAGATTCCCGCCGGAACGCGCAAATGAAGCTGGAGCAGGAACTTTCCCGGTTAGGCTCCAAGCTCATGGCCCTCCCTCAAGGCTCGACTGAGGCGGTCTTGAAACAGGCGGTCCTCTTCCAGGTTTGGAGCCAAGCGGCTTCGGAAGCCTGCGGCGCTTGGGCCAAGGAGAATTTTGTCCTGGCCCAGATGATCGTCAAGGGTTTGGAAAGCGGAAGACCCTCCAAGGCCGCCCTGGACCGGCTTTCCCATGCCATGACCGAATCTTCCCAAAACCTGGAAATGGAAATCGCAGGTATCGTCGTAAAGGCCGGGACGGATCCGGTCATCCCGTCTGGCGCACCGGCATCCGAGGAAACCTTCCTGATTACGCCTGACGCCATGGATGGGTTCAAGGATTTCATTACCGAAATGCCCGAACACCTGGAGTCCATCGAGAGAAACCTGCTCTCCTTGTCCCAGGAAGGGCGGGGCGACGGCTTGGCGGTTTACCGCGCCTTCCACACGATTAAGGGTATCGCCGGTTTTATGGGCCTCAACCAGTTATCCGCCCTTTCCCACAAGGCCGAGACCCTCTTGGAGCCCTTCAAGCACGGCCACGCCCAACTAACCGAAATACAACTGGACTGGCTTCTACGGGTTTGTGACCAAGTGAGAGACCAGGTTCAGGCGATCCAGCAAGGCATGCCAAAGGGAAAGTTCAGGATATCGAACTTTGAAGGATTGATGAGTGGTGGAGAAACCACAGCGACATCCGCCCAGATCCCGATGGAAGAACCGGCGGATGCTGAAACTGCACCGCCTTCCGAAACGAAAATTCCCGAGAACCGGATCTCCGACGCGTCCATCCGCATCAACGTAGAAAAAATGGACGCACTCCTGGAAGCCGTGGGTGAACTCGCCATCTGCCAATCCCAAGTCACCGAGGGGATCAACGCCTCCGGGGTCCTGGGCCACCTGGCCGCGGAGGGAAACCGGCTGGGCAAGATCTCGCGTCTGCTCCAGGGAGTCATCCTTTCCCTGCGCATGGTGCCGGTACAGCCCCTCTTTCAGCGCATGAGCCGCTTGGGCCGGGACCTGTCGAAGAAGACCGGAAAACTTCTCCGGGTCGAGGCCGAGGGCGGTGAAACCGAATTGGATAAGCACTTGATTGAAGAATTGGTGGATCCCCTGGTGCATTTGATCCGCAACGCAGTGGATCACGGCATCGAGGATTCCCGAACCCGCGCCGAGAAGGGCAAAAACGCCGAAGCCCAAATCACCCTGCGGGCGGGCCACCAAGGCGGGGATTTTGTCCTCCGGCTGGAGGACGACGGGGCGGGATTGAATTTCGACAAGATCACCGCCAAGGCCCGGCAGATGGGTTTTCTTGAGATGGGCGTCGAGCCCACGCGGGAGCAGATGATCGAGTTCCTCTTCCGGCCGGGCTTTTCCACCGCCGACCAGGTGACCGAGTTTTCGGGCCGGGGGGTCGGGTTGGATGTGGTGCGGCGCAAAATTCAAACGCTCCGGGGCACCATCGCCCTGGAAAGCGAACCGGGCCAGGGGACCACATTCAAGCTACGCATTCCCCTGACTTTGGCCCTCATGGAAGGGGTGCTGGTAAGGGTCGGACGGGAAAGGTTCATCCTTCCGGCTTCCCAGGTCCAGGGTTTCCTGGCTTTGAATCAGACGGAGGAACACTCGGTCGGGAATGGCGCCAAGTGGCTTCATGCCAGCGAGGGGCATTGGCCCCTCATTGAACTCAAAAAAACCTTCGGCGAACGGGCCGCCGCCCCGGCGCGGGGGGACTCGGAAACCTCGGTCGTGGTGCAGGTGGAGGCTGAGGGCCAGAAGGCTTGTTTAATCGTGGATGAGGTGCTGGGTAAACACCAGGTGGTGCTTAAGGAACTGGGAGAGAACCTAAGGGAATTGAGGGGAGTGCTGGGGGGCGCCATTTTGGGGGACGGCCGGGTTGGGTTGGTTTTGGACATGGAATCGCTGATGAGGTCCCTTACGGGTCTTTCTTCAGTGAATTAAGCGGGAGGATTTTCATGGAGAAAAGTTTCTCGCCGGTCGAAGGAAGCTACCTCACTTTTTCCATCGCCCAGGAGGTTTATGGGGTCGATTTGGGACGGGTCTTGGATATTGTCCCGGCGACCGATCCCCACCTGAAGCCCTTCAGCTATCCCCTCGTGAGGGGGGTCTTGAGCCGCCGGGGTCTGGAAATCCCCGTGATTGATTTGAGGGCCCGGTTTGGCCTGGAAGAATCCATGGTTGATGGATGCGTGGTTACGGCCGTGGCGAAAGGTTGGGGAGGTTCCAAGGTGATCGGTTTCTGGGTCGACCGGATCCAACAAATTATTCGAATCGCGCCTGAAGATTTTGAGGCAAAGCCCAACCTGAAAGGAGATGCCCGGGAGGATTTTATACAGGGTTTGGCGCTGTTCCGGGACCGGGTGATCCTATTGCTGGATTTGGATTCCTTGGCCAAGGAAGA
This sequence comes from candidate division FCPU426 bacterium, assembly GCA_963849485.1. GTDB lineage: Bacteria > Oederibacteriota > Muellerivitia > Muellerivitales > Muellerivitaceae > CAVTWJ01. Next base: position 74,787 of record CAWKIF010000088.1, read on the forward strand.
GTCGGTGGAAGAGGCCGCGGATGAGGTCCGATACGCCTGAAGGTTACAAGTTGGGATGTTTTGGGAAGTGAATCAAGCCGTGAGGGAAGAAATTAAAACTATCCAGATGGTTATGAGGAGGCTGTCATGATGAGTTGGGAGCAGAAAAGCAAAGTCGCAAAGATCTTTTCACCGATGATCCTGGCCCTGGGGCTCGCAATGACCTCAAGGGCGCAGGAATCTCATTCGACCATGGCGGCCGCTGCCACGGCGACCCCCGCCCAAGATCTGACGGCGGAAAGCCTTCAGCAATTGATGGGTTTAAACGTAGTGGTGACTTCCTCCGCTAAAAAGGCGGAATCCCTCAGGAATGCCACATCGGCCATTTACGTCATTACGCAGGATGACATCCAACGAAGTGGCGCACAGACGGTGCCTGACCTATTGGCCATGGTGCCGGGAGTTCAAGTGGCCCGACAATCGGCCAACGAGTGGGCTATTAGCGCCCGGGGGTTCAACGGCCAGTACAACAATAAAATGCTGGTTTTGATCGACGGGCGGAGTGTCTATGACCCCGTCATGGGCGGCGTCAACTGGAATCAACAGGATGTCTTGATGGAAGATATCGACCATATCGAGGTCATCCGGGGGCCCGGGGGCACGCTCTGGGGTTCCAACGCGGTCAACGGCGTAGTCAACATTATCACTAAAGACTCGAAAGTTACCCAGGGGCTCTATCTGGGTCTGGGAACCGGCTCACCCCTTTATCCCGCCGGGGTCAACGGCACTACCTCCCTTAATGGAACCGGCGCCATCCGCTATGGCGGCAAGTTATCTGGGGACACGTTTTACCGGGTTTACGGACAGGTGAACAACGTTAACAATTTCGCGAACCCCGCGGAAGCCTATTACGACGAGACGGGATTGGGAACCGCCTGGAACGACGCCTGGTACGACTACCGGACTGGGTTCCGGAGCGATTGGCATTCCGAGCAGGACCAGTTGACCCTGGAAGCGGAAGCCCAGAATGGGCATTTCAATTATGCCCGGCTGACCAACAACGTCACTTCGGTTTTCGATCCCAACACCTTTAACCAGGAAAACGACCTTAATACTGATGTCGACCAGAATGCCCACATCCTGGGACGTTGGACGAGGGACTTTAAGGACGACTCCCAGATCCAGGTCCTGGCTTACTACGACTACAACAACCTGACCACTGCTAATGACGATCGCATTACCAACGTTGGACAAGCGGACTTGGAATTCCAACACCGCTTTCACCTGGGATCGGTTAACGAAATCACCTGGGGAGGAAGCTACCGGAACATCTCCGACCAGTTCTTCAACCCCATCAACTTCGCTTACAGCTCCGAAAACCAGAACCTCAACATCTACGCGGGCTTTTTGCAGGACAAGTTGACGATTGAGGAGGCCCGTCTCTATTTGACCGGCGGGGTCAAGCTGGAAAACAATCCCTACACTGGCAACGAGTTGCAGCCTTCCGGCCGGCTTTTGTGGACGCCGGATGATACCAACAGCCTTTGGGCGGCGGTTTCCCGGGCGGTACGTATCCCTACCCAGTACTCTGAAACGGCCTTCACCTATCTGTACGGGATTCCGTCTTCCATGTCGCCGGACGGGGAAAACACCTACTTGGGTTTGATTCCCAACTCTACCCTCGTGGCTGAGACCCTGGTTTCCTATGAACTGGGATACCGAACCAATCCCACTAGGGACACCTCGGTGGATATCGCGACCTTTTACAATCACTACGATAACCTGGTTTCTTTCCAAGACTATACCGGCCAACCTGTGAACACACCCAATGGCGGCATCATGGATCCAACCGTGATGCAGGTCCTCCAAATGCAGAACACGGGTTTAGGGGACATCTGGGGCGTGGAAGTGGCTGGACAGTGGACGCCGGTTACCAGCCTGAGGGTGAACTTCTCCTACAGCTATCAAGTCTACGACCAGAATATGATCAACGCTTCCAACGCCGAGCTGGGCGCGCCACCGCCGCACAACCTGGCCAACGCGCGGGTCTATTTCGACCCCTTTCCGGGGATCGAGCTGAACACCAGCTTCTATTACACCGACGCAACCTTCATGTACGATCCCCAGTCGGGCAACAGCATCACGCCCGATTACGTCCAATGGAACTTGGGTGCCAGTTATAAGCCCACGGAAAACCTGGAAATTTCCTTGTGGGGCCTGGATCTGGAGGGCGCTCATGTGGAGACCCTCCCCTCGGCTTTCATCTCGCCAGCCGAAGTGGTCCCGGCGGTCTGCGGCAAAGTCGCACTGCGTTATTAAAGGAGACTGACATGAAAAAAAGAATCCTACAAACCCTCTCTCTCATTTTTGGTCTGTTTCTCCTGGCCGCCGGCTACCAGCCGGCGGTAGGGGAAGTCACTGAATATGGGGTGAAAGCGGCCTTCCTCTATAACTTCAGCCAGTTCGTTCGTTGGCCGGACGCTGCCTTCACTTCCGATGACGCGCCTTTCGTCATCGGGATCGTAGGGGAAGACCCTTTCGGGGGCGCTTTGGACGCGGTGGTGAACACTAAATCCAGCGGTAGCCACCCGATCTCCGTCAAGCGCTTCGGCAGTTTCACCCCCCAAAGGGCGGCGGCCTTGGCGAAATGCCAGATTCTCTTCGTTTCCTACTCAGAGAAGGACCAGATTCATGACATTTTGCAGGCTCTAGCGGGCTCCAAGACCTTGACCGTATCGGATATTGAAAACTTTCCAGTCAAGGGTGGGGCGATCCAATTCGACCAGGTCGGTCAAAAGATCGGACTGGTTTTCAATGTCAACGCGGCCAAAAAGGCGGGGCTTTCGGTCAGCTCTCAACTTTTGCAGGTTGCCAAACTTTACAACCCAGGGGAGTAATCCATGTTCAATTTAAATTTTTCGAACCTTTCCTTAAGGAACAAGGTCATTTGGATCACCGGACTTTCTACTTCAATTGCCTTGGTCCTCGCCTGCCTCACACTGGCGGTGAATGAGAGGGTTTCCTACCCGAAGGTCATGGCGAACAACCTCTCCGCCCTGGCCCAGGTGCTGGGGGATAACAGCACTGCGGCGCTGGCTTTTAACGATAATAAAACGGCCCAATCCATGTTGGATACGCTCAAGAGCAACTCCCACATCATGAACGCGGTGCTCTTCGACGCCAAGGGGCAGATTTTCGCTACTTACAGCACTTCTCCCAATCCGAAAGTGGTCATGGAACAACCCGAGGGCTATGAAGTTTCCGGAAGTTCCCTTCGGATGTTCCGAAACATCGACATGAACGGTTCCAAACAAGGCTCGCTTTTCTTGGAAACGGACCTTAAGGAAATGAACGACCGCATGGGAGGCTATCTGTTGGTGACGGCCCTGGTCTTGGTGTTATCCATCGGTGTATCTTTCCTGACTTCCCTGAAACTCCAGGCGCAGATCTCGGATCCCCTGCGCAACATTATTGGGAGTTTGAGCGACAGTGCCGATCAGATGACCTCCAGCTCGAACCAAATATCCACCGCCAGCCAGCAACTGGCCGAAGGGGCGAGCGAGTCCGCCAGCAGCCTGGAGGAGACCAGCTCCTCCTTGGAGGAAATGGCCTCCATGACACGCCAGAACGCCGAAAATGCCAAGCGCGCTCGTTCTCTCACCGAGGAAACCCAGACGGCCGTTCAAAAGGGCAACCAAAGCGTTTCCCTCACCCTTACGGCCATGAAGGAAATGAATGAGAGCGCGGAAAAGGTCTCCAAGATACTTAAAACCATCGAGGAGATCGCTTTCCAGACCAATCTGCTGGCCCTCAACGCGGCCGTTGAAGCCGCCCGTGCGGGGGAACAGGGGCGCGGATTCGCGGTGGTGGCCGATGAGGTGCGTAGCCTGGCCCAACGCAGCAGCAACGCGGCCAAAGACACGGCGGCCCTCATTGAGGAAAACGCCCGCCGGGCCTCCCTTGGTTTGAAAATCAGCGACGAGGCCGGAAAGGCCTTGGGGGAGATTGTGGAACAGACCCAAAAGGTCTCCCGTCTGGTGCAGGAAATCGCCGGGGCCAGCGAGGAACAATCCAAAGGAATCCAGGAAGTGAATGGGGCGGTCACCCAGTTGGACACCATCACCCAGCGCAACAGCGCCAACGCGGAGGAAATGTCCTCTTCCAGCGAGGAAATGTCCGCCCAATCGAAGGTGTTGAAGGAAATGATCGGCGGCCTAGTCACGGTATTGGAGGGTGGTAAGAAAAAGAGAGGGGACAAAACCTCTGAAATCAAAGATTCCCAGGAACAACCGATACCCATCATTCCCATGGAAAGAAAGAACTTCATGAAGCGGCCTGTCGTGACTTTTAAAAGGGCGATGGCAGGCGGGGCGCCTGGAAAGATCATCCCCTTGAGCGAAGAGGATATGAGGAACTTTTAAGTGTTATTCAAGGATTGGTACGAGGAATATAACATGGAACAAATCGAACGAATCAACGAGGGTAAGTGCCTCACCTTTCGTGTGGGCCGGGAGGAGTACGGGGTGGAGATCCTCAAGGTGCGGGAGATCGTCGGCCTCATGGAAATCACCGAGGTGCCCATGACCACGACCCATATCCGGGGGGTCATCAATCTTCGGGGGAAGATCATCCCGGTGGCGGACATGCGGCGTAAGCTGGGCCTGCCAGCGGCTCCCTCAGCCATGGAGAACTGTATCGTGATCGTCACCGCCCGGGGGTCCCGGGAGGATTCCATGGTGGGGCTGCTGGTTGATTCGGTCAACGAGGTGTTCAACCTGGCGGAAGCCGCCCGGGAGCCGGTGCCCCAATTGGGCGGCGGCCGGGCCCTGGAATTCGTCCAGGGGTTGGCCCGGATCCGGGGAAGGGTCGTCATTCTTTTGAACGTGGACCAGGTTGTGCACTTGGAAGAAATGGAAGGGCTGGACGAATTGCAGAAGGGCCTGAAGGATCCCGCACGGAGCTAAGGGGCGGATAAGGAAAAGAAAAATGGGAATGGCGATGGCCGCGGAAATGAAATGGAACGAGTTCAACCAGCTTTCCAAACTGGTCTATGAACGAAGTGGGATCCACTTGGAGGCCCATAAGCTTGAATTGCTACAGGCCAGACTTCGCAAGCGCCTGAAGGCCCTTTCCTTGGGTTCCTTCAAGGAATACTACCAATTTGTGATTTCCGATCCGTCGGGCGAGGAATTAGGAATGATGCTCGACCATGTGACCACCAACAAGACTGATTTTTTCCGAGAGGACAAACATTTTTCACTGCTTTCCCAGAAATACCTGCCCTCCCTCATTCAGACGGCTCAACAAAGGCCCGATCGGACCCTGCGGTTTTGGAGCGCGGCCTGCTCTTCCGGGGAAGAGGCCTATACCCTGGGCATATGCGCCCTGGAAGCCGTTATGGGTACCAATGTGAAGGTTAAAGTCTTGGCCTCGGACCTTTCCTGCCGTGTGATTGAAAAGGCGCAAATGGGGCTTTACTCGGAGGATCGGGTCGCTCCCGTCCCAGTCTCTTTGCGGCAGAAGTATTTTTTAGAAAAATCGCTCCAAAGGGAGCGGATTTTTGAGGTGGGGCCCGAACTACGGCAGGTTGCTCACTTTCGCAGGTTTAACCTTAAGGGGGAGAATTTCCGTTTTACCAACCCCTTTGACGTGATCTTTTGCCGCAACGTGATGATTTATTTCAACCGGGAGGCCCAGGAAGCGGTGGTTCGCCGCCTGTCAGGCGCCCTCAGGAAGGAAGGGTACTTTTTCACCGGTTTATCGGAGAGCTTGCTGGCCATTACCCATCCGTTCAAATCGGTGGCCTCTTCGGTTTACGTGAAACCCTGATGGAGAAACAACATGACCCAACCCTTACCCTATCCCAACCCGCACGAGAAGAGGATCAACCCTTGAGCTTGGAAAAAACGACCATCAAGAACATCGTGATCGGGGTAGGGGATTTTTACGTCAGTTCGGATCCCTCGAATACCCTCGTGACCTACGCCCTGGGGTCTTGCGTGGGAGTGACCGCCTACGATTGGCGGGCCCGGGTAGGGGGGATTTTGCATTTCAAGCTTCCCCATTCGGACATCAATCCCGGCATGGCTTCCACCCATCCGGCCATGTTCGGCGACACGGGTTTGGACGCTTTTTTAAGACGGATTTTCCTGGCGGGGGCCAGCAAGCCCGATTTGGATATCAAACTCGCCGGGGGAGCCAAAGGCCTGGCCACTCCCGGGGATTTTTTCAACATTGGCGAGCGGAACATTCTAATCGCCCAGCGTGTGTTTTGGATGAACGGACTGATCGTGACCCGCAAGGATACGGGTGGGAACGATTATCGGACGGTAAAACTGGAAATGGCAACGGGACGGGTCACCATTAAGGACCCCCATCATACTTACGAGATTTGATCTGGAGGAGGATGTCATGGCTTTCAATTTTTTAGTGGTGGATGATTCAACTACCAGCCGGGGAATTATCAAGAAAACCTTGAAATTAACCCGGCTGCCCCTGGGAGAAATCTGGGAGGCGGCCAACGGCCGGGAGGGCCTGGCCCAGATGAGGGATAACTGGGTGGACCTGGTCTTGGCGGACTTGAACATGCCGGATATGTCCGGGCAGGAAATGATCGCCGAGATGCAGAAGGATCCCCTCCTGGCCAAACTCCAGGTGGTGGTGGTCAGTTCGGAGGGGAGCCAATCGGTGTTGGATTCGCTCTTCCAACAGGGGGTTCGGCAGGTTGTGCGCAAACCCTTTGAGGCCAGTCTTTTGAGGGACGTGATCGAAAAGGCACTCCAGATCCAGCCGGAAGCCCGTGGATAAGGCGTTAGGAGGCGGGAAAATGGAACCCGTCAAGGTTCTCATCGTGGATGATTCGGCCTTTGTCCGCAAGGCGCTTTCGGGGGTGTTTGAAGCCGAGGGCCTGAAGGTGGTGGGCGAGGCTTCGGACCCCTATGAGGCCCGCGCGATGATCCTGAAGCACCATCCCGATATCCTCACACTGGATCTGGAGATGCCCCGCATGGACGGTTTGACCTTCCTGGACCGGCTCATGACCCACCGCCCCATGCCGGTGGTGATTTTTTCCGGCTTCACTGGAAAAAATACCGCCTTGGCCCTGAAAGCTTTGGAGTTGGGTGCCGTGGAGGTATTGGAAAAACCTACGAAAGGCAATTTCGGGCCTGGAATGGTTCATCTCGTAAGGGTCTTGAAGGAAACCTGCCACGCCAAGCCCCACCGGAAAAAAGTGCCTTTCAGCATCCCCACAGCGGTAAACAAAGCGGGGGGCGAACCTAGCCTGATAGTTAGCGCTTTGGGCGCCTCCACGGGAGGTACGGATGCCCTGTCTGAAATCTTGCGAGCCCTACCATCCAATCATCCCGGGTTAGTGATTGTCCAGCATATGCCTCCAGTTTTCACCAAAACCTTCGCTGAAAGGCTGGACCGGGAATGTGCTTTGAAGGTGAAAGAAGCGGAAGAAGGAGACGTTATCCAGGATGGGTTGGCTTTAATCGCTCCGGGAGGAAAACACTTGCTAGTGGATGAAACGGGTGGGAAGTTCAGGGTTTCATGCCCCCAAGGCCCTCCCGTGAACCATTGCCGGCCCAGTGTGGATGTTCTCTTTCAATCTGTGGCCCATGTGGCGGGGAAGCGCGCTGTGGGAATGATATTGACCGGGATGGGGCAGGATGGGGCCAATGGGCTTCTGTCCATGAGGAAAAAAGGGGCGCCCACCCTGGCGCAGGACGAGGAGTCCTGTGTGGTTTATGGAATGCCCAAGGAGGCGGTGGCACGTGGCGCTGTCGATGAGATCGTGCCGTTGCAGAAGATGGCGGAGGTCCTTCAAGATAAAGTGAAGGGCGTCCTAGCGGATCTGGAAGGGAGAAAGTCATGACAAACAACTGTAAAAAAACCATCTTGTTGGCGGATGGAAATGCCACCGCCCGGAAGGTCCTGGCCGTCAGGCTTCAGTACCTGGATTATGAAACGGCCGAAGCGGGAACCTTGGAGGAATTGGACCGGATGATCTCCGGATCAACCTTCGACCTGATCATCGTGGACGCGAAATTGACAGGGCCCGAGGGAGACGCGATCCTTCAAAGGGTGCAATCAAAAAGGACGCCCGTGTTTCTCCTAACCGACCGGTTCCCGGAAGGGGGGGACTTGGAGGGCCAGTTCCCGGTGAAAGCGGTGTTTCACCGCAGTCAAAGGACGGAAATGCTGGCCCGGATTGAGGGATGCTTCAATGAATCCGGTGGAAACAAACTGGTGGTCAAAACCAAGGAATACCAAATTCTACTCATTGAAGATTCTCCCACGATTCGAGGATTCCTTAAGCGCGTGGTGGTGAAACACTTTCCCGGTTCAACGGTCCGGGAGGCAGAGGACGGCCGGCAAGCCATGAACGAAATGTCCAACAAGAAAGTTGATTTAATCGTGACCGATCTTCAGATGCCGGGGATGGATGGTCAGACCTTCCTTAAGATCCTGCATCGCAATCCGTTATTGAAAAACAAGCCGGTACTGGTATTGTCGGGATCCTTTACCCCTCAATTAAGGGAAGAACTGAAAATCTACCCCACTGTGCGGACGCTCGCCAAGCCATCCTCCGAAGAAGAAATCGCGTCGACCCTGAAGGAACTCATTACCATCAATGAAGCCACGCCAAGGTTAACAACTGGCGAATAAAGCCCAAGGAAAAGTGAAATGGATACATCGAATGCCTTATATCTCGATTTGGAGCAAGACCTGTATTTTTTGACATTGCATTATGATATGTGCCAGGGGGCTACAGATCCGGAAATGATTGATTGGGCCCGTTTCTTCCAGCGTTGGGCTGAAAAGGCTACTAAAAAGTGCGGCCCCTGGAGTTGGATTACCTTGGAAACAGCTCGAAACATCGTCCTGGAATTGGAAAGATCCAAATCGGGCGAAAATGGTTACGAAGCCCTAGGCAAGGCAATGGATGGGGCTTCGAAAAAACTGAATGCTGAGATCAAGGGCATGCTACTCAAGGGAAGTACAGTTTTGGATTTGATGAAATGAGCGCTTTTAGGTGGCGTGTCCTTTAGCTCAAATGAAAAAGTTTTTTCGCCTTAGGGATAGTTTCGCACATCACACAGGGGCCCCGGGAGCACTGGGGGCTTCTTCCGCTCTCCAAAAGCTGAATCCGGGGATCCCAGGAATTGACCCGGTACACATGGGGCCCACAGGCGATCAGCAGGTCCTCGGGTACGTTGAATTTCAGGTAATATTCGGATTTTGAGAAGACATACACGTTCCGGAAGGTCTGGGCCAGATTCACCACATTGCATTGGTTCGGGTCAATGTCGGTGAAGTAATAACTGCGCCCGAATGCTTTGTCCGTGGGCATCCAGTAGGAGGGGGGGATGGGGTTTTTGCCCCCTGAAATGGCGTTGAAGACTCCTGCGGTGGCATATTGGAATAAAAACATTTCCGCACTCCTTCTGCTCCCCCGATAACAACCTAACCCTATTCACCTTTTTTTTCTATGATTTGGATCAAGAGTTAATGACCGACAAACGAGCGGGGTTGGGTCCAGGACCGTTTAAACTCGGGCTTTGCCGGGTTAACTTCTGTAAAATACCGCCTTCTGAATTCGTTTTTATCTCTTTTCCGGGGAAGTCCAGTGCCTCGTCGAAAAACCCATCCTAAATACGGCGTTTCACCCGAAAAAAAGATCAACTTTCTTTTTTCCATCGTCACCATCGCCTTTGCGGCCATCTTTTGTAAGCTTTTTTACCTTCAAATCCTTAATTACCCCACTTACCGGTCCCTATCCGACTCCAACAGCCTTCGGTTGATTCTCGATAAAGCGCCAAGGGGTATCATTACCGATCGAAACGGTGAGATTTTGGCTACTAATCTTCCTACCTACTCCCTTTTTTTGGTCCCGGCGGACCTGAAAAGTTACGAAAATACCCTGGTGCTATTGAGCCAGATCCTGGGGGAGCCACTGCAAGACCTGGAAATTCTGGTCCAAAGCCGCAGGAGAACCAGAAAGTTCGAGCCCATTCGCCTTGAATCCCACTTGGACGAAGCCTTGATCGCCAAGATTTCCGAAAACTTGGTGCGATTGCCGGGGGTATATATCCAAATGGAACCCGAGCGGTATTACCCCCATGGATCTTTGGCTTCCCACATCCTGGGTTATATCGGGGAGATCAGCGAGGGAGACCTGGCCCGGATGAGGGAAGCGGGTTACCAGGTGGGGGATTGGATCGGCAAGAAGGGGGTTGAGCGGACCTACGATAAAATCCTTCGGGGCCAAAACGGGGGCGTGGAAGTGGAAGTCGATGCCTCGGGCATCCAACGGCGCAATTTAGCTTATGTGAAACCCATCCAGGGACAAACGGTGATGCTGACCATCGACTGGAAGATCCAGAAACTGGCCGAGGACCTGATGGGAAGCCAAAATGGATCGGTGATCGTCAACAACCCCAAGACGGGTGAGATCTTGGCCATGGTCAGTAAACCCAATTACGACCCGAATGAATTCGTCAGCGGCATTTCTTTCAAGGATTGGAATAAGCTTTTACAAGACAAAGACCGGCCCCTGGAAAACCGCGCTATCCAGGGCCAATACCCGCCGGGATCCATCTTCAAGCTCATCACGGCCCTTGCCGCCTTGGAGGACGGGGTCGCAGATTTCGACAAGGTTTTTCTTTGCCGGGGCATTTTTTGGTACAAGACTTGGCCTTACCGCTGTTGGCGCACCTCGGGCCATGGATGGATGAATCTCAAGAACGCCATCATCGAGTCCTGCGATATATTCTTTTACCAATTAGGGTTGCAGGTGAAGGTCGATAAAATTTACAAGGTCGCCCGGTCCCTGGGGCTGGGCAGCAAAACCGGGATTGACCTGGATCACGAGGTGCAGGGCCTGGTTCCGAACCCTCGATGGAAGGAAAGCACCCAGCACATGCCCTGGTTCCCCGGAAACACCATCCAAATGAGTATCGGGCAAGGTTACCTGCTTACCACGCCCCTTCAGATGCTTGATGTGACCTCCGGGATCGCCATGAATGGGAAAATTCACCAGCCGCACCTTTTATACCGAGTGGTAGACCAAAAAACAGGTCGGTCGATTTATGAGCAGCAGCCGGAAATTCTCCAGGAAGCCGATTTGACTCCCAAATACCTGAACTTTATAAAAGATACCATGCAGCAAGTGGTAAGTTCGGACAATGGGACGGGTAAAAAGGCCCGCTTGAAGGGTGTAAACGTTGCCGGTAAAACCGGGACCTCGGAAAACCCCCATGGGGATAACCATGCCTGGTTTACTTCCTACGCTCCGGCGGAAGACCCCCAGGTGGCGGATATCGTGTTGGTGGAAAACGGGGGAGAAGGCGGCGTGGTGTCCGCCCCCATCGCCAAGAGAATCATGGAACAGGCATTAGGAATGGAAGTGACCCCTTGGGGAAAATCCCACTCCCATACCGGGCGCGACGCCCCAGCCAGCTCCCACGGTAGTCACTGGGGTAGCGCCTTGAAAAGCTACCTGCGCTCCATGGATTGGATCCTGATCAGCATGGTTCTGGCCCTTTCCGTCATCGGTTCGGTCGTGGTTTATTCGGCGACGATCCATAATCCCGACATTTCCCAGCTTTGGAGGAAACAGATTTTCTGGTTCGCCATCTCGCTCTTTGTCATGTGGCTCTTCTCGAGGATCGACTACAGGTTTTGGATGGAAGCCTCCTATATTTTTTACGCCATATCCATGATTTCGCTGGTGCTGGTTCTGTTTATTGGCGATGAGACTAATGGGGCGAGGCGTTGGATTAAGCTTGGTTTTCTTTCATACCAGCCCTCGGAGTTGGCGAAGCTATCAATCATCCTGGTATTGGCCCGCTATATTGGAAGCCAGACTTTGGAATTGGCCTACCTCCGCCGGTTTTTCCTACTCCTGGCCATCCTGGGTTTTCCCCTCCTCTTGATCCTGAAACAGCCTGATTTAGGGACGGCGTTGCTCTTGGTTCCGGCCTCCCTAGTCATGATGTATGTAGGGGGGGTGCAGGTCCGCCGACTCATGTGGATTTTTATTCTGGGCGGAGCCTCCTGTCCCTTGATCTGGCATTTTTTAAAGGATTACCAAAAGGAAAGGCTGGAGGTTTTTATCAGTCCATCGGACGACCCCCTGGGCGCTGGTTACAATATTATCCAATCCGTAATCGCCATTGGATCGGGCGGGGTGGCGGGAAAAGGTTTCCTGCAGGGCACTCAAACCCAGTTATCTTTTATCCCGGAACACCATACGGATTTTATTTTTTCGGTGGTGGGAGAGGAATGGGGATTCGTGGGTTGTCTGGTCGTGTTACTCCTGTATTTTTTCATGATCCAGAAAGCCGTCGAGATTGGGAAAAAGGCCAGGGATCGGGAAGGGTCCCTTCTGGCATTAGGGATCGCCACCATGTTCGCGGTCCAGATCATCGTCAATTCCGGGATGACCCTGGGGCTTTTGCCCGTTGCCGGATTGACCCTTCCCTTTGTAAGTTATGGCGGTTCCTCTTTGGTGTTTAGTTATGCTGCGATCGGAGTTGTTTTGAATATCTCTTACGCGAATCGCAGACCTGTCTTGATCGGTAGCAAAGCTTGACCCAAGAGGTGATACTTAGATTTTGTTGGCGGCTTTTGGTTTGTTATACTTCACCTCGAATGGAGTAAAAGTGGACTCGACTCCCAAACAACTCACCGCGAAAAAAGGCTGGCTGATCTTTGCTGTTTGTTGGGTGATTAGCTTTTTCGTTATTTACGGTCTGCGCCAAGTTCTTATACCTAAAGAAGAATTGGATTGTTATGGCAGGGTCATTACCCTTCAAAAGGCAGTCAACCAATGGAATCAAACCCATCTGGAGAAACCTATCACCGAGCTCATTGATGAAAATGCATTAGTTCAGGCTGGTTTTCTTAAGCCTCTTACCTATGATCACGAACGGCATTTCTATTTTGCGGGTCAAACCGCCCACGGCCCCAAGGTGAAGTGTAATAAGGATGAGGATAACCCGATGATTTTGAAACTAACGGGGGACACACTGATTGCGGTTCTTTTCTTTTTGTTTTATTGCTCTTACCGGGGATTTGTGTTGTTCGGGGACGAGGGTGAATCGGCTCAGATGAAATAAAAAAATGAAAGGCTTACATTAATGTCACAAGTTCTCATTGTCGGATCAGTCGCTTACGACGGATTAACAACCCCTTACGGTTCCACTCCCAGGACCCTAGGTGGATCCTGTACCTATTCCGCCTTGGCGGCCTCCCTCTATACGAAAACGCACATCGTGGGTGTGGTAGGGGAAGATTTCAGGCCCCAAGATATCAAACTCTTGAACTCCAAGAAGATTGGCATAGATGGTTTGGAAAGGGCAAAGGGCAAGACTTTTTTCTGGAAGGGCCATTACAAGAAGGAAGATATGAATGTGGCCATTACGGAAAAGACTGAATTGAATGTCTTCGCCCAATTTAGCCCCAAGATTCCTGTCCAAGACCGGAATATCCCTTTCTTGTTCCTCGCTAATATCCATCCTGCCTTGCAGATGAACGTTTTGTGCCAAATGAAGAAACCCAAGTTTACCTTGCTGGATACCATGAACCTTTGGATTAATATCGCAAAGAAAGACCTTTTAAAAGTTATGAAGAAGGTGGACCTAATGGTGTTGAATGACCAGGAAGTAAAAATGCTAACTGGTATGAATAATTTGAAGGAAGCGGCCCGAGTGGTCTTGAGGCTGGGTCCCAAGCGCGTGATCGTCAAGAAGGGGGAGCATGGGGCCATGCTGGTTGGTCCTGAGGGTACCTTTTTGGCGCCAGCCATGCCCCTGGATAAGGTGGTCGACCCCACGGGAGCCGGGGACACTTTCGCGGGTGGTTTTATCGGTTATTTGGCCCGGCAGGACAAGGTGAATTTGGAAACCCTCAAACAAGCAATCGTAGTGGGGAGCCTAACGGCTTCCTTTACGGTACAGGAACTGGGAGTCAGGGGAGTGGCGGGGCTCACCCTTGCGAAAGTACGCCAAAGGGCCAAAGAATTCTATCGATTTGCCAGCCTGCCTCTCATAAAATTGTGACCCAACAACGCAATTCAAAGCCTTAAGCGCGACGGAAACCTCCATCGCGCTTAAATTTTATTAGGAACCCCGAGAATGCCCATCCAGACCGAGTCGAAGCTCATCAAAAGCTTTCCCCCGTATCTTTTTGCCCGGTTGAACGCCGAAAAATTGACCGCCCGGCAAAAGGGAATCGATGTCATCGATTTCACCATGGGTAATCCCGATTCCCCCACGCCTGAACCCATCGTGAACAAACTTATTGAGGTGGTGCACGACAAGAAGTCGCACCGTTATTCGACCTCCAAGGGCATTCCGGCCTTCCTGAAGGCCGTTTCCCGCTGGTATGAACGCAAATACAACGTGTCGATTGACCCGAAAACCGAGGCTGTCTCTGTCATCGGTTCCAAAGAGGGCATTGCCCATCTGGGCCTTTCAGTCATCAACCGGGGTGACCAAGTTTTCGTGCCGGATCCCACCTATCCCATCCACCAATACAGCATTGTGATCGCTGGGGGAAAACTGGTACGCATTCCCGTCTTGGGCGGGCCGGAGGATTTCCTTAAAAAGCTGGAGAAGGCCACGTCCAAGCGGGGGGCCAAGCCCAAGATGCTCATCATCAATTTCCCCCATAACCCCACCACCATTTGCGTGGAACCGGGATTCTTTGAGGAAATCGTTAAGTGGGCCAAGCGCCATCAGGTCATGGTGGTCCACGACTTGGCCTACGCCGACATTGTGTTCGATGATTACAAGTCGCCCAGTTTTCTAGCCACCAAGGGCGCCAAGGATGTTGGGGTGGAACTCTTCACCCTGTCCAAATCCTACAACATGGCCGGCTGGCGCATCGGATTCTGCGCCGGAAACGAGAAGGTCATCACCTCCCTGGCCCGCATCAAGAGCTATATGGATTACGGCATCTTCACACCCATCCAAGTGGCTGCCATTACGGCCCTGGATAGCCCCGAGGATCATTTGCGAAAATTGGCCGCTGTGTATCAGGAGCGCCGGGACATCATGGTCGAGAGCATGAATAAAATGGGCTGGCCGGTCGATAGTCCCAAGGCAGCCATGTATCTCTGGGCCAAGATACCTCCTAAATTTGCCCATATGAATTCAATGGATTTTGCCATGATGCTCCTGAACAAAGCCGAAATGGCTGTTTCGCCAGGTTCGGGATTTGGGAAGCTGGGCGAGGGTTACGTCCGTATAGCCATTGTGGAAAATAAAGACCGGATTCGGCAAGCTTTGCGAAATGTTAAAAAGTTGATTGTTTAAACGGGGAGAAAATTTACAAGGTGCTGAAAAAATATTTTTCAGCACCTTGTCGACAGCCATGGGATAGAACGAGCCACTTAAAATATGGTTTTTATGCATTATGGCTCGTTCGTAAATATGAAAAAGTCCGATTGTATGACTTTTTCAGCATCCTGTTAATTATCTATTAAGTTGAACTGGAGGAACTCATGGATATCTCGAATCGGATGAAACAAGTCGCCCCCTCGATGACCTTAGCTATCGACGCGAAGGCGAAAAAGCTGAAAGAAGAAGGGGTCGATGTCCTCAATTTCGGGGCTGGGGAACCTGATTTCAATACGCCCGGCCCTGTTTGCGAAGCGGCCAAGAAGGCCATTGATGAGGGCCACCATAAGTACACGCCCGTTCCTGGGACGGTGGAATTACGCAAGGCCATCGGGGAATACCTGGGAAAACAATACGGGGTTATGTATTCCCCGTCTGAGATCGTCGCATCATGCGGGGCCAAACATTCCCTCTACAACGTCTTTATGGCCGTCATCAACCCTGGCGATGAAGTTCTGATCCCCTCCCCCTACTGGGTCAGCTATCCCGAACAGGTAAAACTGGCGGAAGGTGTCCCCGTTTATGTCGAATGCCCTGAATCGGAAGAATTCAAGCTCACGCCGGAAGCCTTGAAGGCCAAGATCACCCCCAAGACCAAAGCTCTTGTCCTTAATTCACCCAGCAACCCAACGGGTGCGGTGGTTGGCCGCAAAGCCATGGAAGGCATCGCTGAATTGGTCTTGAAACACAAACTCATCGTCGTCTCGGATGAGATTTATTCCAAACTCATTTACGGGGAAGAGCATGTTTGCTTCCCCTCCATTTCCAAGGAGGTTTCCGCCCAGACCATCCTGATCAACGGGATGTCCAAGGCCTTCGCCATGACGGGCTGGCGGTTGGGTTACGCCGCCGGGCCCGCCAATATCATGAAGGCGGTCGCCGATCTGCAGGGACAATCGACCTCCAATCCCACCTCCATCGTTCAAAAAGCGGGAGTGGCGGCCCTGGCCCTGCCTGATTCGGAAATCCAAAAAATGGTTGAAGTGTTCAAAAAGCGCCGGGACATGATCGTGGACGGCTTGAATGCCATACCAGGAATCAAGTGCCTCAAACCAGCGGGAGCCTTTTATGTGTTTCCCAACGTGAAGGGCCTGTTAAAACCCGGCCGGTCGACCTCCATGGAACTTTCCGATTTTCTTCTCGACAAGGCCAAGGTGGCCATCACGCCGGGCATCGCCTTTGGCGCGGAGGGTTACCTGCGCATGTCCTACGCTACCAGTGAAAAGGCCATCTTGGAGGGCTTGAGACGCATTAAAGAAATCACCGCTTAATTCCTTGGAAAAGGGACTCGGCTGGTTCAGGTCTTTCGCTTGAATAAGCCACTTTTTTCCCCTAATCTATTATTCCTTTCAGCAAAACGCCCCAAACTTAATGGTTTTGGGGCGTTTTGCTATTTAGCCCATAACTCGGACTTCTGGAGACGAATGTATGGCCGACAATAAATCCGTTATTCAAGTGGGCATGATCGGTTTTGGAACCGTGGGACAGGGGGTTTACCGTCTCCTCGAAAAGAACCGTCCCGAAATTGAAGCCAAGATCGGCGCGCCCATCCGAATCAAGAAGATTATCGACCGGGACTGGTCCCAACCCCGCGACGTGGTGGTCCCCGAGGAAATGAAAGGCACCCAATTTGATGAGATTGTCACCGATCCCGAGATCGACATTATCCTTGAGTTGATCGGCGGTTATGAACCCGCCCGCACCTTCATCTTGGACGCCATGCGCCGGGGGAAGCACGTGGTGACCGCCAATAAGGCGGTGCTTTCGGTTCATTGGGACGAAATCATCCAAACCGCGCGCCAGCACAAGGTGGATATCTATTTCGAGGCGGCCGTTTGTTCCGGCACCCCGGTGATCCAGGCCATTAATGACGGCCTGGCCCCTAACAACATCATTTCCATCTACGGCATCCTGAACGGCACGAGTAACTTCATTCTTCAAAAAATGACGGAAGAAAAGAAGACCTTCAAGGAAGCCATTCTCATGGCCCAAAAGAAGGGATTGGCCGAAGCCGATCCAACCTTGGATATTAACGGCATGGACGCGGCCCACAAACTTTCCATCCTGGCCTCCCTGGCCTTTTCCAAAAGGGTGAAGGTGGAGGATATATATGTGGAAGGCATCGAGAGGATCTCGGCCCAGGACATTGATTTTGCCCGGGAGGAATTCGGCCGGGTTGTGAAGCTTTTTGCCATCGCCGAACTGGAGGGGGATGAGTTGGAAGTCCGGGTCCACCCGACCCTGATCCCGGCGGACCACTTATTGGCCAAGGTGGACGGGGAGTACAACGGCGTGCTGGTGAAGGGTGACTGGATCGGTACCACTATGTACTACGGCCTCGGCGCGGGCCAGCGGCCCACCGCCTCGGGGGTGGTCTCGGACCTCATTTACGTGGGCCGGGCCGTGCACGATAACATCGCCGGTGAAATCTCCAACGCCTGGTTCCTGAGCGATAACCCCCAGATCAAGCGCATCCGGAAGATGGGCGACGTGAAATGCCGTTATTACCTCAAGTTCACGGTCTTGGACCAGGTGGGGGTCTTGTCTAACATTTCCCGAATCCTGGGAGAACACCAGATCTCCATCGCTTCGGTCGTCCAAAAGGAGCAGAAAAAGGGGGATAAGGTGCCGGTCGTCATCGTGACCTATGAGGCCCTGGAAAAGAACGTGCAGGAAGCCCTTAAGAAGATCAATGGTTTGCCTTTCGTGCAGGAGGAAACCCTCCTGATCCGCATGGATAGGGGTGAGTAAATGGCTTTTTGGCGTGGCGTGATTGAAGAATACCGTTCCTTCCTTCCGGTGACGGAAAAGACGCCGGTCGTGACCCTCAAAGAGGGGGACACCCCCCTGATCTACGGGCCCCGAATTTCCGAAAAGCTCGGCAACGGCCTTAAGGTTTATTTCAAGTTCGAGGGTTTGAACCCGACCGGATCCTTCAAGGACCGGGGCATGACCATGGCCATGTCCAAGGCCTCGGAAGAGGGCGCCAAGGTAGTGGTTTGCGCCTCGACGGGGAACACCTCCGCAGCTGCGGCCGCCTATTCGGCCCACGCGGGAATCTCCTGCGCGGTTTTCCTTCCCCACGGGTCGATCGCCTTGGGAAAACTCGCCCAATCTATGATCTATGGGGCCCAGGTGATCGCCGTCGAGGGGAATTTTGATCAGGCGCTCAACCTTACCCGTGAGTTGGCGGATAAGTACCCAGTTACAATGGTGAATTCCAATAATCCTTACCGCTTGCAGGGCCAGAAAACTGCGGCCTTTGAGATCATTGATACCTTGGGAGACGCGCCGGAATATCACGCCATACCGGTAGGCAACGCTGGAAATATCACCGCGTACTGGATGGGTTACCGGGAATACAAAGAAAAAAGCCATTCCACCCGTCTTCCTAAAATGTGCGGGTTCCAGGCTGATGGAGCGGCTCCGATCGTGAGGGGCCACGTAGTGAAAGATCCCCACACCCTGGCGACCGCCATCAAAATCGGGAATCCCTTCTCCTGGAAAAAAGCGGAGGAGGCCCGGGACCAGTCTGGCGGAATTATTGATGCCGTGACGGATGATGAGATATTGGAAGCCTATCAGATGTTGGCCGCCATGGAAGGCATCTTTTGCGAACCCGCGTCAGCGGCCTCCTTGGCGGGCGTAATCAAGAAAAACAAAACAGGCTTTTTCACGGATGGCGAACGCCGGATTGTATGTACCCTCACTGGCCATGGTTTAAAAGATCCAGATCGGGCGGTCGCCATGTGCGCCCAACCCCAAGTAGTGAAGCCTGAAATGGGCTCGATCCTTAAAGCCCTAAAGCTTTAGAAACCGGCATTTACCACAGAGACACAGAGAGATTAGAGCTTTAACAATTTAATTGGTTTTATCCGTGTCTCCGTGTCTCTGTGGTGAAGGTTTTTTTGATGCTTGGATTTAAAAGGAATAGAAAATGGCACTGATTGTCCAAAAATACGGCGGATCGTCGGTGGCGGACTCGGCAAAGATGCTGGAAGTGGCAGGCCGTATCGCCAAAAATCGCAAGCAAGGAAACGAGGTGGTGGTCGTGGTCTCCGCGCCCGGGGACACGACGGACGAGCTTATCGCCAAGGCCCACCAGATTACCGAAACCCCCGATGACCGGGAAATGGACGTACTCCTGGCCACGGGTGAGCAACAATCCATCGCCCTTTTGTCCATTGCCCTCAAAAGCATGAATTGCGACGCCATCTCCTTCACCGGCCCCCAGGTGGGCATCGTCACGGACGACGTGCATACCAAGGCGCGGATCGTGAAAGTGGGGGATTCCAAGATCCGCTCCGCCTTGAACCTGGGAAAGGTCGTCATCGTGGCGGGTTTCCAGGGAGAGAACAAGGACCACGAGATCACCACCCTGGGCCGGGGAGGCAGCGACCTGACGGCGGTGGCCATCGCGGCGGCGCTGAAAGCCGACGTTTGCGAATTTTACAAGGACGTGGACGGGGTGTTCACCGCCAACCCGGCCATGGTCAAGAACGCGCGGAAACTGGAGGCGGTCAGCTACGACGAGATGTTGGAGATGGCCAGCGCGGGGGCCCAGGTCTTGAACGCCCGCTCGGTGGAGTTCGCAAAAAACTTCGGCATCAAGATCCATGTGAGGCCGACATTCAACGAAAAGAAAGGGACCTTCGTCATGCAGGAAACCAAAGCGATGGAGAAAGTGGTGATCAGCGGAGTGACCTACAACAAGAACGAGGCCAAAATCACGGTTCGAGGGGTTCCCGACCGGCCAGGGATCGCCTCGATCCTGTTTTCCAACCTGGGTGCAGCCGGAATCAACGTGGACATGATCATCCAGAACATCGGTGAAAAGGGCCATTCGGACGTCTCCTTCACCGTTGACCGTTCGGAATTGAAAAAGGCCATGAAGGTGGTCAATGACACCTCCAAGATCTGAAGCCCGCCGGGGTGATATTTGACGAGAATATCGCTAAGGTGTCGGTGGTGGGGGTCGGGATGAGGTCCCATTCGGGGGTCGCGGCCAAGATGTTTAAGGCCCTGGCGGAGAACGACGTGAATATCCTCATGATTTCGACCTCCGAGATTAAAATTTCGGTCGTAATTGATCAAAAAGACGTGGCCAAGGCGGTTTCCGCCATCCACGAAAAATTCAAACTGGGCAAGAAAGCCTCGAGCGAAGGCTGAACTTTAAGGAAAAGGTGCAGCGGTGAGCGAGAAAATCGTCCTCTATGACGCCCTCTTAAGGGAGGGCCCCCAAACCCAAGGCATCAATTTATCCGTGGAGGATAAGATCGCCCTGGCCCAGGCTCTGGATGAACTGGGGCTGCACTACCTGGAAGGCGGCTGGCCGGGGGCGAATCCCAAAGACACCGAGTTTTTCAAGCGCGCCAAGAAACTCAAGCTCAAGGCCAGGCTTTCCGCCTTCGGAATGACGCGGCGGGCCAAGCACAAGGCCCACCAGGACCCGAACCTTTTGAACCTTGTCTCAGCCGGCGTTTCCACCATCACGGTGGTGGGGAAGACCTGGGATTTCCATGTGACCCGGGCTTTGGGAATCGATCTGGAACAGAACCTGGAAATTATCTTCGATTCCATCAAGTATCTGAAATCCAAGACCAACGAGGTCTTCTTCGACGCCGAGCATTTCTTCGACGGCTACAAGCGAAATCCCGAGTTCTCCATGAAATGCCTGGAATCCGCCCTGCAGGCCAAGACGGATTGCCTCGTTTTGTGTGATACCAACGGAGGCTCTTTGCCGGAGGAGATCGACGCGGTGGTGACCCTGGTCCTCCAGCGCTTCCCCGGGGTGCAGGTTGGGATCCATTGCCACAACGATTCGGACCTGGCCGTGGCCAACTCCATGGCGGCCCTGGCCGCAGGAGCCACCCAAGTGCAGGGCTGTATCAACGGTTACGGGGAAAGGGTGGGGAACACGAATTTAACCTCCCTGATTCCCAACCTGGCCCTCAAAAAGGGCGCCGCTTTCCTGCGCCCTGTCCGGTTGGAGAAGCTGACCGAAGTTTCCCGCCGGGTGGACGAGATCATGAACCAAAATCCACGGCCAAGCGCTCCCTACGTGGGCAAGAACGCTTTTACCCACAAGGGTGGGATGCATATCTCGGCAGTTCAAAAGGCCACCCAAGCCTATGAGCATGTGAACCCTGAACAGGTCGGGAATCAACGCAAGCTTGTCCTTTCCGACCAGTCGGGGGTCTCCGCCGTTTTGCATCAGGCTGGCAAGGGCAACATCAAGCTTGATAAAAACACGCCCGAGGCTCGATCCATCATCGCGGAAGTGAAAAAGATGGAAAGCGAGGGTTACCAGTTCGAGGGGGCCGAAGCTTCCTTTGAACTTTTGTTGAAAAAGGCCATGGGAAAACACCATAACTTTTTTGACTTGGTGGGTTTCCGGGTCATCGACGAAAACCGGGGGGATGGAAATCTTATTTCAGAAGCCACGGTCAAGATCAAGGTCAAGGGAGTGATGGAAAATACGGTCGGGGAAGGAGATGGTCCTGTAAACGCCCTGGACCAAGCCCTGCGCAAGGCCTTGACGAAATTCTATCCCTCCCTGAAGGATGTCCGATTGACGGATTTCAAGGTTAGGGTCCTTGACGCCAAGGAAGGCACTGCCGCCAAGGTGCGCGTCCTCATTGAAAGCCAAGATGGAAAGGACGCCTGGGGCACGGTCGGGGTCTCGGAAAACATCCTGGAGGCATCCTGGGAGGCTTTGGTCGATTCGATCGATTATAAACTGCTCAAGGACGAGAATCAAAAACCGAAACGGCGAGACCGTTGATCCGCCTAGGAAAAAAAAACCGGTCCCGGCGCCCAGTGGGGATTTTTGACTCAGGGTTGGGGGGCTTGACCGTGGTGAAGGCCATCCAGAAGCAGCTGCCCGGTGAGAATTTGGTTTATTTCGGCGATACGGCACGAATTCCCTATGGCAGCAAGAGTAAAGACACGATCATCCATTACACCCGCCAGATCATCCGCTTCCTGCTGAAAAAAGAAAAGGTCAAGGTGCTGGTGGTGGCCTGCAATACCTCCTCGGCCTGGGCCTTGAAGGAAGTTCGCCGGGAATTCGACATCCCCATCCTGGGTGTGATCAACCCCGGGGCCCAAGCCGCGATGGAAGTTACCCGCAACGGGCGCATCGGCGTTATCGGGACCGAGGGCACCATCTATTCCGGCGCATACCCCGACGCCATCCACACCTTGAGCCCCCACGCCCAGGTCTATGCCCAACCCTGCCCCCTTCTGGTCCCGCTCGTGGAGGAAGGCAAGTTGTCAGGCCTTGTGACCGAAACCGTAGTGAGGGAATATCTCAGGCCCCTCCTGCGTTCGGGAGTGGATACGCTTCTCTTGGGATGCACCCATTATCCCCTCTTGAAAAGAGTCATCCAACAATTCGCCGGTTCCAAGGTCCGGATCGTGGATTCGGCCGAGGAAACGGCCAAAAGTCTCAAATTGAACTTGGAGGCCTACGGCGCCGGTTCTCCGGGGAAGGGAAGCTCGCGGTTTTATGTCAGCGACCTTTCCCGCAAGTTCAAGGAACATGCCCAAAGGTTCCTCGGCCGTGCCATTCCTAAGGTGGAAAAAGTTTTCATCGAAAAATTCTAGAATTTCCGTTTTTAGCTTTGGTTGACATTGACTCCATTCAACTTACAATGAGAAATAATTCCGGAGGGTGACCATCAAAAAAGCGATTCTATTATTATTCATCTTATCCCTTCTGTGCGGATGGGGAAAAGCCTTGGCCGCTTCCGGCGAGATCGCCTCGGTTCCAACCAACTACGAAATGGTGGAGGCTCCTACCGCCTATGTGCTCATGCATGGGGGTTATGATTTACTGACCCGTGTCTACGACAACGGCGGAGTCTACATCAGCGGGAATTTGGGCCTGAAGGATATCTTCATGTTGGGCCTTTCCGTCAACGGGGCGAATGTGATCGGGAACGGAGAAATTCAGATCCAAATGCCTCAGCTGGCCCTTAAGATCAAGGCTCTGGATGAAAGATCCGCCCCTTTTTCCCTTGCGGTGGCTTGGGATAACCGGGGCTATGGCACCCAATCAAACGGTGTCTTTTATCCCGGCACACAAAAAGGTTTTTACATCGCCTGCAGCCGGGAATTTCCGGAAGCGGGATATCTCCAGGCCCATTGGGGAGTTAATGTCGTTACTTTCAACAACTTCGACTCCAGCCAGGATTTGGGGGCTTTTTTAGGCACTTCCTTCGCCATCAGCCC
Source organism: candidate division FCPU426 bacterium (assembly GCA_963849485.1). Lineage (GTDB taxonomy): Bacteria > Oederibacteriota > Muellerivitia > Muellerivitales > Muellerivitaceae > CAVTWJ01. The sequence continues at coordinate 98,411 of CAWKIF010000088.1, forward strand.
CAACCTACTGTTCAATCTGGAAACGGATAAAATTTTGAATGACAGCTGGCAATTCAACGGAAATTTCCTCTTTAATGTGGATAAACCCCTTCGGATCGGGATCGATTTTAGGGATATCAATCGGGGCGATTTGTTCTCCCGTATTATCCGTATCCAATACACCGGTTTCTTTTAATCCATCCCGAAAATTCAAGGCGACCCATGAACAAATGGTTTTGGGTGTTTATTTGGTCGGCCGCCGTCCTTTGCGGGGGGTGCGGAACCTCTTCTTCGATCGAACTGATTCCGAAAGGGAGCCGGGAACAAGCGCGCGAGATCAAGGCCCAGTCCCTCAGCGATTGGAAACCAGGCCTGGATTTGGCCGGCTTGAGGGGCCAGGTGGTGGTTCTTGATTTTTGGGCCACCTGGTGCGGCCCTTGCCGGATGGAGATTCCCGATTTGATCAAGTTGTACGACAAGTACCATTCCAAGGGGGTGGAGGTCCTCGGGCTTTCCAGCGAGGGCCAGGACATGAAGCCCCAGGAATATTTCACCAAATTCATCGCCCAGTCGGGGATGGATTATCCCGTGGGGCTGGCAGGGATGGAAACACTTACCGATTACGGTATCCGTGGGATACCTGCCACCTTTTTCATCGACAAGCAGGGGAAGGTGGCCCTCTCCTTCGTGGGAGTCCATCCGGCGGAGGATTTCACCGGCGCGGTCGATCAGCTTTTGAAGGAATAGCCGCGGCGATACGGCCCTTTTATGGGGTATAATTTCATTTACCAAGGTTTGGAGGCCTCCATGCCCGAAACCCAAGATTCCCAGATCCGTGAGGGGTTTTTGGATCTCTATCGCGAGCTTTTTAACCACGTTCCTTTTTTGGAAACGGTCATTGAACGCCTGCTTCACGACCAGCCCGTGGACCGGGCGATTCTCGAAAACCATCTGGCCCAGATGATCGCCTCTTTGGCCATGGCGCAAAAAAAACTTGCCATGCCGCGGGGTGTCAAGGTGACTAAAAAAGGAAAACCGGATTATTTTCGAAGCGAGATGTTGAAGGTTTCCAAGGTGATCAAGGGCCAGCTGGGAGTGCTCCTGAAAACATCCTTCCTGGTGGAAACCCGGGAAGCGGAGGAGGATTATCTCCAGACCCTGAGCGATGTCACAGATAACATCGCGGGTGCCTTTCAGCATGTGGTTCGGTCCAATGTGCTGATGCCGGTCATGCTGAATTAATCAACGGCTTCCATCCATGAAATCAAAGATACAAAAGGTGAATACTTTGGTTGAAAAGGGGAAAAGCGTCCGGGATGAGATGGCTGTTTTCAGCCGGTACCTTCGCGAGAAGAACCTGAAATTGACCCCACAAAGGGCCATGATCCTGGACACCCTCCTTGAGCATCCGGGGCATCTTTCGGCGGAAGAGCTTTACCAAAGGTCGCGGGAGAAGCAGTCCAATGTGGGCTTCGCCACGGTCTACCGGACCTTGAAGCACCTGACCCTTTGTGGCTTGGCCCGTGAGCTGGATTTTGGCGAGGGCCGGGTCAAATACGAACGGGAATTCAATCGGGAGCACCACGATCACATGATTTGCACCGCCTGCGGCACCTATATCGAGTTTTTAAACCCACAGATCGAGGAATTACAGGAGCAGGTGAGCCGGAAGCACGGTTTCCGAATCACATCTCACCGCATGCAGCTTTATGGGCTTTGCCAGAAGTGCCAAAAATCGCCTAAATAAAATCGGACCAATCCAAGCTGAGGAGAGTGCCATGGTGGATTTTCTTGTTTCACGAGCCACCCGAGACAGGTTGCAGGAGGAATTGAAAGGCTTGAAAGCGATCCGGAGGCCCCAGGTGGCCAGGGCTTTGGAAGAAGCCCGCGCCCACGGGGATTTGAAGGAAAACGCCGAATATGACGCGGCCAAGCAGGAACAAAGCCTGCTGGAAGCCCGGATCCGTGAATTGGAGGACAAGCTGTCCCGCACCCGCCTGCTGGAGGATGAGAACATCACCGGGGAGCATGTCTCGATCGGTACCCAAGTCACGGTCAAGGACCTTAAGAGCGGCTCCGAAGAAATCTATCGCCTGGTGGGCGAGGAAGAGGCGGACATACCCAACAACAAGATCTCCATCCGCACCCCTATCGCCCGGGGCATGATCGGCAAGAAGATCGGAGAAAAGGTCGATATCACGGTTCCGGCCGGGGTGTTGAAATACCAGATCTTGAAGATCGAGGTGACTTTGGACTAAACCCGTCAGCCCCCCGTGGGTCGGGAAGGAGGGGGAGCTCTTGACTTATAAAAGGGAGAGAAGCTAGACTTCCCAGACAATTGAAAACTCTTATCAAGAGTGGCGGAGGGACAGGCCCTTTGATGCCACGGCAACCGGTCTCCGGGTGAGAACCCAGGGATGACAGGTGCCAATTCCTGCCTCGGTGATGGAGATCCAAAACCGGGCGAAGATGAGAGATGGAAAACCCAATCAGAAAGGCTTCCATCTCACGGATGGAGGCCTTTTTTTATTCTGGGGCTAAAAAGTGTAACGGGGAGAAGCCATGGGTTACGTGAAGTCGCTTAAATGCCGTGAATGCGGCCAGGAGTACGAAAAAACAGCCAAGTACGTCTGCGAGTTCTGTTTTGGGCCCTTAGAAGCGGCCTATGATTACGACCAGATCAAGAAGGATATGTCCCGGGAAAAGATCGCGTCTAGGCCGTCCAATATTTGGCGTTACCGTGAACTCCTGCCCGTGGAGGGATCGACTTACAATTCCTTAGGCGAAGGCTGTACCCCCCTCTTGAAGGCGGACCGCTTGGGCCGCGAACTGGGCCTGAAGAATCTCTACCTTAAAAACGATTGCGCCAACCCCACCCATTCTTTTAAGGACCGGGTGGTGGCGGTCGCCTCGACCCGCGCTTTGGAACTCGGTTTCGACACCCTGGCCTGCGCCTCGACCGGGAATTTGGCCAACGCGGTGGCGGCCTACGGGGCCCGGGGCGGCATGAAACGTTACGTCTTCATTCCCTCCAACCTGGAACGGGGCAAGGTTATCGGGTCCCTGGTTTATAACCCCAATCTTATAGGTGTCAATGGCAACTATGACGACGTGAACCGCCTTTGCAGCGAGATCGCGGGTAAGTACAAATGGGCCTTTGTGAACATCAATATGCGCCCCTATTACGCGGAAGGGTCTAAAACCCTGGCGTTTGAGACCTGCGAACAGCTGGGCTGGAAGGCTCCCGACCAGGTGGTGGTGCCCGTCGCCTCCGGGTCTCTCCTGACGAAAATCTGGAAGGGAACCCAGGAACTCGTGAAGGTGGGGTTGATCCCAGAAAGCAAGATGAGGGTTTTCGGGGCCCAGGCGGAGGGTTGCTCCCCCGTGGCGACCGCCTTCAAGAATAAAACCGACACTTTCAAGCCCGTCAAACCTAACACCATCGCCAAGTCCCTCGCCATCGGAAACCCAGCCGACGGCTATTACGCTTTAAGGACCATCGCCGACTCGAATGGGGCGGCGGAAATGGCTTCCGACGCCGAGATCATCGATGGCATCAAGCTCCTGGCCCGGACGGAAGGAATTTTCGCGGAAACGGCGGGTGGGGTTACCATCGCCTGCCTGAAAAAGCTGGCGGAATCCGGCCAATTGGACCATGAAGCGGTAACGGTCGCCTATATCACCGGAACGGGGTTAAAGACCCAAGAGGCCATCGCCGACCATTTAAGTGAACTCAAAGTTATCCAGCCCAACCTGGAGGCCTTTGAGGCCATCCACACTCCATCGGGTCGTCTGGTCGGGGCGGTCTCCTAAAAAGATATCAATTCCAATCCGCAATCGTTGCAGATCCCTGTTTCCACGGTATAGGCGATTTCGCAACGGGGGCAATAGCTTTTATGGCTGGGAGTTCCGGGTAGGGGAGAGGGCAGGCTCGCCTGGTAATTCAAGCCCACCTGAACCAGCCAAAGGGTCAAAAGTTTCAATTCTTCCTGACGGTTTTTCGTGAGCAAGAGGGGAGCCTTGTTGCGTTCCGATGGGTTCGCGGCAGGATATTTCAGTTCCAAAAGCCACCGGCGGTAAAAACGGTTTCTTTCCGCTTCTCCCAAAAGGATATAGGCTGCCGTGAAAGGGTGGAAACCCTTGAATAAATCCTCGCCCAACAGGTCCATGGCCCGGGAAGATTGCCAAGGGGAGAACAAACAAAGAAGAAAGCTCCCCCGCCGGGCTTTTTTTTCTCCAGGGTAAAGGGATTGGTGAGCCATGTAAAAAGAATGGATAAGGCTCCCGTGAAGGAAAAAGATTGCTCCAATCAACAGTGTCCAACCCGCCCAGAAACCAAATCTAAATTCCCACATGAGGATCGACAGAAACACCACCAAAAGCATCATCCGTGAAAACCAATGGATTTTTTCAGTCGTTTGATGGTATTGGTCCCATCGGTCTTGGGCCTTTTCCCAGTTGAGGCTGGAGGCGGGGTTGAGGGGTTCCGAAGCTAATTTAAAGCGATAGGCGAATCCTGCGGGCCATGGATTTCGCAGGCCCAGTAGGGGGCCTCGGTAGAGGGTAAATCGGCTTTGCCAGGAAAGCATCAGCCAACCCCCGGCTGGCACGGGAATCAGGCAATCCAATATATAAAGAACAGCGGCGAATAGGACGAACAGGTGAAAGTGGATCAAGGTTTCCCTGGCTTATGGTTCCCTGGATAGATTATTTGATCACCGAGGGGGGCTGTCCTGAATCGTCCTTCTCGCCGGAGATGGGGCCCTTTTGTTTCCCGCCGCCGAAGATCTTCTTGAGGAAAGCCGAAACGCCAGCTAAGACGGCGACGATCAGGGCTTTGGCTTTGGCGAAAAGAAGCAAGATCATGCCGCCCAGCTTGCCCAAAAGGCCCGTCTTGGCCGCCAAAGCGCCGGCCCCGCCCACCACCAGTGCCGCCAGACCGATTTCGGCCACTTTGTCCCCGGTCGTCCACTCGGCATACTTGTTCCCGGAAGAGAAGTCGAAGTTTTTAACGTCCTCGTTGAAGCTGCCCATCACGGTGTCCATGGCGGCTTCGGGGACCAAGGTGACCACCATGACACCCTTGCGACCCAGAAATTTGGTGTGGTAGTTGATGAACTGGCCGGATTTGTCTTTGAGAATTTCGGCCCATTCCAGCCTGTGATTTTCCGGGTTGTACTGGGGTTTCAACTGCCAGCCCACCAAATCCATGGTGTCCCAGCCCTTATCCTGCCTTTCCTTATTGGCTTCCTTGTTGTTATCGACCATGGTCGTCCACATCTTGTCGGCGTCCAATGGCTGCTTGTCAGCGTCCTTCACATAACCCACATCGTCGAAACTAAAGAGGGCCATATAACCGGAAGCCTTGTCCTTCTTGATCAAGACCCCCAAGTCGTTGTCGTTGTAAAAGTTATGAGTTTTATCCATGAACTCCTTCATGTCCTTTTGCTGGATGAAGAAATATCCCTCGGGCACCTTGATCTGGGCGATGGAACCGAGATTTCCGGTGGTCGGGCCCTTGATGGGCTGAATTTCGGCGTAAAGGGGGGCGAAAACCACCGTGAATAACAAGAGGGTGAATTTGATTTTGGATTTCATATCGATCCTTCCGGTTTTTTGGAAAAGCGTTGCATAGTATAGGAGAAATCTCTGTGAAAAAGTCGATCTTGTCCCCGAATGAAGTTTAATGATATTGATTCGTTTTTCCTGAGCAGCCTCATCTGGCCGCGTTTTTTTCCGTTAACTGACCAGAGGCACTCTCCCACTTGGTGTAAAGGTCCGAGCGGGAAGGGTCCAAATCTCCGGCCGCCTTATATTGGTTGGCGGCTAGGGAAAACTGTTTTTCTTGCATATAGAGATCACCCAAGTGCTCGTGAAAGGCGGGAACCTTCGGCATCAATAAAATTCCCTTGTTGAAACAGGCGGTCGCGGCGTCCATGCGTCCGGTTTTGAAATAAAAGGACCCCAGACTATCCAGGTAATCGGGATGCGTGGGGTCCAACGAACAGGCGGTTTGAAAAGCCTTTTCCGCCTCATTGAAATTCTTCAAATTCCAGTAGGTGATTCCCAGGTCGCTATAGGCCTCGGTGAAATCGGGATCGACCTGAATTGCTTTTTGAATCGAGTCCAGGGCGTTTTTTTGATCGTCCTTTCTCTCGTAAGAGAACCAAAGGTACAAGTAAAGTTCCGAGGGGACATTTTGCCCATAGAGGCCCTGGGACTGCCGAAATTCCCCGATGGCCTCATCCACGCTGTTTTTGGAAATATAGACCGCGCCCATTTCCATATGCATATGGGCATCCGGCGGGGGATAGGCGGAGGCCTTCTCAAACTCGTTTAAGGCGTCATCCGCTCTTCCGGCGATGGCGTAAGCCCTTGCCAAATTGGCGTGGGGTAAGGGGCTGTCGGGAAATAAGCTGACGGTGCTTTCCCAAAGGGCGATGGAATTATTCCAGATCGATAATTGATGAAGGGTGCATAGACCTAAGGCTAATGATAGAACCAGTCCTAAAAGGGCCAGCGTTTTCAGCTTAGTTTTGAGCCAATAGGTGAGGGCGGCCGAAACCAAAAGGAAAATACCCAGACTCGGAAGATAAGTATAGCGGTCAGCGCTAGCCTGCAGTCCGATTTGCAATAGGCCCAAAACAGGTGCCAGGGTTATCAGAAAGTAAAACCACGCCGACAAGCAAAAGGGCTGAAGGGAGTGGAAGAACCAGCAGGCGAAGGTGATCGAAATGACGATCAAGGCCCCACCGACATTGACGAGGGAGAAGGCCTGGTAGCCTGAAGCCAAGGGATAATAAGGACCCAGGCCGACAGGAAGAATGAATTTCATTAGGTAAAAGTCGATGGAGTGAAAGGCATTCATGACCCTGAAATCAAGCGGCAGATTTACCATAGCAACCATGGCTCCCGCGCGGGATTGGGCGAGATAGGTCACCCCGCCGACGAGGATGGAAGCGGCAAAATAGGTGGTTTTTTCGGCTATTAATTTTTTTAAACCTTGCCGAAACCTCCTGAGAGGCCAGATATCCAGGATGAGGAGAACTAATGGCAGGGTCACGGCCATGGCTTTGGAAAGGAGTGCTGCAATGAAAAAAAGAAGGGATGCGGCCATTTTCCGTTTTCTTGAATTGTTTTCCTTTGATCCTGGAGTTCCCGGAATTGGGTGGGAGTAACCCTTGAGATAGAAAATGAGGCTTAATAAGAAAAAGAAAGCGCATAAAACATCCCTTCGTTCGGCGGCCCATGCCACCGACTCCACGTGGATGGGATGAAGCCCGAAGAGAAGCGACGTGAGGGCGGCCGCTGTTAGGGCCCAGGGGGGTGTCCCAAGGGTTGGAGATTCCAACTTGGGTGAAACGGAATCGGGGTTTTTCCCTGAGTGTTGCAGGATCCGCAGGCTTATAAAAAAAACGAGCATCGTGTTGAGGGTGTGGAGGATGAGATTATCCAGATGGTAGATCCAGGGGCTCCAACCGGCGATTTGATAGTCCAAAGCCAGGGAAAGCCAGGAAAGCGGAATCCAGTTTCCCGTATCTGTATTGGTCCACATCCAATGGAAAAAAGCGGGATTCAGGGCCTTAAGTTGGGGATTGTCAAAAATGAAAACCTGGTCATCCCAGGCTACGAACTCATGCCTTAGGACGGGTAGGTAAAATAGAAAGGTCAGGATCGCTGGGAGGAGACCGATCCAAAAAAGCGGGATGGATTTAGGTTGGGAAGGAGTAGGGTTCGGCATGGTTCCTCTTGTTTTAAACATAATTTGAAATAACCTAGTCGAAAAGAACCGGGCTCCTCAAGGAATGGAAGGAAGGGTGTTAGGAGATTCCGCCGCGGGAATAAATGTTTCGGTCGCGGTAGGCGGTGCTTCATAGGGCTTAACGGCTGGAACGTCCGTATCAGGGGCTGGAGGAACATCCACCCCGTCCCTGGGAGGAGGGACGGGTGTAGGGCTAGGCAGGGGGATGGCGGTTGGCGCAGGTTTAGGGGTTGGGCGGCTTTTCGGTTTTTTCTTCACCGGGGGGCGCTTTGGCGGCAAAGGGGTCGATGTCGGCCGGGGCGTGATGGTCGGAGAAGCCGTCGGCGTGGGGGTGGGAGAGAAGGTGGATTGGGCCGTGGCGGTGGGCGAAAAGGTGGGGGAGGGGGTTGGTGTCACGGTTTGCATAAAGGGTATGGGCAGGTTGGAGAACTTGAAATCCGTCGGAAGCCCCGGCATGCCATCCAAATACCAGCCTATACCCAATAAAACCAGCAGGAAAAAGAATACAAACCCCGAACGGCCTTTAGAACGGCCGTTTTTTGCCAGGCTGTCCAGGACGATCTTGTAAACCTCGATTTTCTGGGAAATGTTCTTAAGTTCCCTGGCCCCGAGGGAAACCGCTTTGTACTCAATCTTGTTTTTGATGTGGTGGTAAACGTCGGCGGAAATACAGATGCCGCCGGGTTCGGCGATGGGTTGGAGCCGGGCGGCGATGTTGACCCCGTCGCCGTAGATGTCGTTGTCCCGCAAGACCACATCCCCGATATGGATGCCGATGCGGATCTGGCGGCCCTCCCCCGTGGCGCGGTTATGGACTAAAAAGCGCTTTTGGATGGCCACTGCGCAGCGGACCGCGTTGACCGCGCTGGAGAAATCGGCCATGAAGGAATCGCCCACGGTCTTGATGACCTTGCCGAAATTTTTGGCGATCTCTTCCCGGATTAAAGTATCGTGAAACTTGAGGAAAAGAAGGGTGCCGGTCTCGTCCTGGCCCATCATTTTGCTGTAGCCCACGATATCCGTGAACATGATGGCGGATAGCTTGCGTTCCAAATTCGATTCGCCCATGGCCCCCTCAGTAATGGTTAAACGTGTATTTATATTATATAGGGCCCTTGCCGGGTAAGTTTTGGAAAAGGGGGAATCGGGAGTGAATTATTCAATCGGTGGGTGAGTCGTCCTGGATGTTATGAATGCGTGGATTGCGCCTTGTGGATACGGAAGACCTGGAACAAGGGGCTTTGGTAAACCTGCTCGAAGTCCGTCTCCATCCCGTACTTTTCAATCATGCGGGTTTTGTAAAGGTCCACTTCCGAATCTGTGCAGATCATGAGGATGTTCGGGTTGTCCACCATGTCCTTGAAAAGGTCCTTGACCCCGAACCGATTCAACAGGGTGCGGGTCGTGGGGGAACGTTGGAACCAGGTTAAGGGAACGATATTCATAGGGCGAAACATCTCGAAATCGCCAAAAGCCGGGTTCAACTCGATGGGCAGGGCCGATTCCCAATAGACATAAAGCTGGTCCCCCTTGGGTTGGAGGCCTTCCATAGATTTTTTCATCAGCGCCTCGGCCTGGTTCCACCGCAGGCCCCGGGAATATTCCTTTCCGAGGAAATAAAAAGTGAAAACCAGAAGAACGATGAGGATCAACCCGCCGGCCTTCAGGAAAAAGGTTGATTTCGCGGGGGAAAGCGAGGGGTCTTTCCACTTGGGCACGGAGTAAAAAACGCAAAGGAGGACCAGAAAGTACAAGGCGGGCAGGAAAACCCTTTCGGGGAGCTTCTCGTAGGCGTCCAGGAAGGCCAAAACGAGAAAGGCCCAGAGTGCCGTGAGGCCCAGGGTGCGGAAGGAACCCCGGGGGATGAGCCAGAGAAGGGCAAAGAAGAATAAGAGGGCGATCTGGGTTGTGTCGAAAGAAAGCTTCTGGGCCAGGGTGTAGCCGGGGTTCTTATCGATCCCGAATCGGGGGAAATAGTCGTTCAGTTTCTTGAGTTTTTCCACGCTGTAGACGTTCTCATTCAAAAAATACCAGCTTTGGAACATGGCCAGGTCATTGGGGGTCCAGCCGACCGAGTCGAACACAGGCTTGCTTTGGGCGTCGTAAACCGGATAACGGGCTTCGTGGAGCCCGAAATGCTGGTCGAAGAAATCGGCGAATTTCACCCAGCCCGGGTCGCGTTGATAGAACTGGTGGCTATATCCGATCAGTAAACAAGAAACCAGGGCAGTCGCGGCCAAGAACCAAACCAGTGTTTTTCGGGCAGAGGTAAGAGTCCGGTCCCTCATCAATGCCCAAAGGGTTGGAAGGGAAACCAGAATGATCAAGCCGACTGAGGGATAACGGATCTGGACGCCAAGGATCACTAAAAGGAAGACCAGTAAATAAGCTATTAAAGGGGGCTTCCGGTCCTTCTCCCGCCATAGGGCGGCCAGAAGAAAGAAAGCGCCCAAGCCCGCCAGGGAAGAAGTCATGGTCCATTGCAGGTTGCCGAAAAAATAGGCGGCCAGCCCTGCGGATGCGAATAGGAACAGGAGGGTTCGGAACCCCCGGTGCGGGCCCCATTGTAAGGTCGCTAGCATGGCCCAAAAGGCGAGAAACTGCGTCAGCACCAGGAGAGCGCTATACCACTGGAAGCCGGGAAAAGCCTTGTAGAGATCCTTCAGCAGGGTGCAAAGAAGGATGTTTTCTCTTTGGTTAAGGGCACTGGGAGACTGAACGAGTCCGACACCTTTTAATAATAAGAGAACCTGAATGTCATCCGCGTATTGGAAATGGGGGCGGAAAAAGGCGTAAACCAACAAAAGGAAGCCCGTCGCGATGAGGAAGGAGGACAGGAAGGGTTTATCGCAAAAGAAATGAGCTGTCTTTTGGAGGAGGGTGGTGGGGGTTTGGGGTGTCGGAGGTTTGGAATCCAACCGCAGGCCTCGGGAATGAGTTGATCAATCGAAATTTTGCATCAGGTTCAACCCATAGTAAATAAAAAGGTAGTGTATCAGGTTAGGTGTCATTGCGAGGTCCAGCCCCAATCGGGGCGGTTTGGACCAAGCTTGTGGTAGTTGGCCTGAATTCGGCCAACCATCCATGGGCTAAAGCCCATGGACAATCGACAGCCATGGGATAGAACGAGCCACTTAAAATGTGGATTTTATTCATCGTGGCACGTTCATAAATGTGAAAAAATCCGTTACTTGGACTTTTTCAACATCCTGTTAAAGGCTTAATTAAACTGGGGTTGCTTCGTCATAAACATCCCCTATTCGGGGATATTCCTCGCAATGACGACGTAAATACGAACCTTTTTTTGGTTTTCTTGGCGGTCTTGGCGTCTTGGCGGTGAAATGATTTTGATTCAGACTCTTAATCCTTGTTCACCATCTTGGCCATGCCCTCGCCGTAACGCTCCCCTTGAATCTTGAAGGTGGAAAGAATTCGGTCCACCTCTGTGAAATCCTCGTCGGTGAGATGAAGTCCAACCGCTGCCGCGTTTTCCTCCAGGTGCTTGACCTTCGTGGTTCCGGGAATAGGCACTACGTCCGGGCCTTTGCGCAACAACCAGGCTAGGGCCACTTGAGAAGGGGTGGCACCACGCTTAGCGCCGATTTTCTTCACTTCTTCCACTAGGCGGATATTGGCCTGGAAGTTTTCTCCCTGGAAGCGGGGTAAGTTTCGGCGCATGTCGCCCTCGGGGATATCCTCAAACCGTTGGATGGCTCCCGTTAAAAAGCCGCGCCCCACAGGGCTGAAAGGAACCAGGCCGATCTTGAGTTCCTTCAAAACCGGTATCACCTTTTCATCCAAACTGGTTTCCCAAAGCGAATACTCGCTTTGAAGGGCCGTGATCGGGTGGACTTTGTGCGCCCGGCGCAGGGTATTGGGGCCGACTTCGCTCAAACCTAAGTACTTCACCTTGCCTTCCTTCACCAATTGGGCCATGCCTCCCACTGTTTCCTCAATGGGAACCTTGGGGTCCACCCGGTGCAGGTAAAGCAGGTCGATATGGTCGGTCCCGAGCCGGGAAAGGGACCCTTCTGCCGCGCGGCGGGCGTTTTCGGGCGACCCATCCAGGTTCTCGAATCCGGTTTTGCCTTCCTTCCAGGCGAATTTCGTGGCTAGTACGACCTCCTGTCGCCTCCCTTTCATGGCCTTGCCCAGCAATTCCTCGTTTTTCAAAGGCCCATAGGCTTCGGCGGTGTCCCAAAAGTTGATGCCCAGTTCCAGGGAGCGGTGAAGCACCCTCAGCGATTCGGCCTCATCGGCTTTCCCGTAGGCGTAACTCATGCCCATACAGCCCAACCCTAAGGTGGAGACTTCCAGCCCCTGGGTGCCCAGTTTTCTTTTATCCATGGTTTTATTCCTCCCTGTTCAGAGTGTACACTTGCCGAGGTTTATGGACTTTTTGTGTCGGCAACAACGAATTTTAAATCAATTCTCATCTTCTTTGGGAGGCATTACATGAAATTAACAGGTCGAACGGTACTGATTACGGGCGGCGGGTCGGGCATCGGCGGGGGGCTGGCGGCGGCGTTTCACGAGAAAGGGAACAAGGTCATCATCACGGGCCGACGGGCCAAGGTTTTGAAGGAAATGACCCAAAAGTACAAGGGTATGGAAGCCTTCGCCATGGACGTGTCGGTGGATTCCGACGTGCAAAGGCTCTTCAAGGCCCTCTCCAAAAAGTTTCCGGCGCTCGACGTGGTCATTAACAATGCCGGTTTGATGCTTTGGCCCGACTTCGCGTTGGGGGAAAGGCTTAACGACCATCTCTTTCAAGAAATCGACGTCAACCTGAAGGGCCTCATCCGCATGACCGCGACCTTCCTTCCGCTCTTGAAGCAACAAAAGGAAGCCACCCTCATCAATGTCAGCTCGGGCCTGGCTTTTGTGCCCCTGGCCCCGACCCCCATCTATTGCGCGACCAAGGCGGCGGTACATTCTTTTAGCGACTCCTTGCGTTATCAGCTCCGCAAGACTTCCGTCGAGGTGCTAGAGATCGCGCCCCCGGCGGTTAAGACCGAACTGGGCCAATCGCCGGGCGAACCTGGCCGGGATTATCCCCGGATGCCGCTGGACGCTTTCATCAAGGAGACCATGGCGGCCCTGGAATCGGGGAAGAAGGAAATGGAGATCCAGAGGGCAAAATTCTTGAAATTCGGTTCCCGGTTCTTTCCCAATAAGGTCTTCAAGATGCTGAATCCCTGACCTGGAGCCGGAAAAGGGGTATTTCCCGGCGGATATCCAGGGGATTTGAGGGTTTCGTTGATTTGGGGCTCGGGGAAGCGGAAGTCTTTTTTCCGGCTGGACGATCTTTCCCGAAAATATCAGAGACGATGAAAGCTTCGTGTTGCTTTTTGGGGAATCGGGCCTGTAGAATTCGCCCCGCCCTTGGTTGCTTACTTTGAAACGAAAGAGTTATCCAGGGACGCATGAAGATCGACCTTGGGGAATCGTATGAAACGCCGGGGTATCATCTAAAACGCTTCAAAAGAATTCCAATTTAAGTTTTTTAGGAGGAAGTTAATGAAGAAGTTTTGGTTATTTGCTTTAGCTTTTGCGGCTGTTGCGGGATGGGCCTCCATCACATTGGCCCAAGGCGATCAGGCCCAAGCCGGTAATAGTGGTTCAAACGGCGGCAATTCACAAGCCCAGGCCGGTATGGGTGCTCCCCGGCAGGGTGGGGTGAATCCTGACCAATTGAAGGGAATCTTGGATCTTTCGGACGATCAAGTCGCGAAATTGAAGACCATCTTGAAGGAACAGGCGTCATCGGCCCAGTCCCTCCGGGCCCAGATGAATAAGGATATGGGCAACCTGAGTTCGAAGGTACAAGCTGGCGCTTCCGACGCTGACCTGAAGGCGGCCCTCGAAGCCGTTGCCGAAGACCGGAAAGCCATTCAGGCCGACGAGCAAAAGGTGGAAGACAGCCTTAACCTGGATCTCACTCCGATGCAACACGCGAAGTTGTTGCTGCTGAGGCCGACTCAACGCCGGGTGGCCCAACCCGCCCCCAACGCGTTGAAAGCACCCTCCAAGAGTGGGACCGCGAAGGGCTCCAAGAGCACCGCTAAGACTAGCACCGGGGATGATAATTAATTTTTTCCCTTTGAAATAAAGGTAGAACCAAAAGCGCTTGGGCAATTAGCTCAGGCGCTTTTTTTATGGAATTGACTTATTTCATCCTGAATAAGTCCTTTATATCGACTGAATCGTCTATATCCAGTGGCTGGAAAAGCATAATGGGTTATGAGATGCTTGTCCCGGCTGGCTTTAATTCGCGACGTATTAATTTCAGGAGGCGTGAGGATGAATAAGAAAATGTGGCTGGTGGGCTTGATGGCGGCGGCATTGATGGTGCCGGCTTTAACGGCCCTGGCTCAAGATAATCCTGCTCCTGGCGGCCAACCCGGCGGACAACAGGGGGGTATGAACCTCGAGAGGATGAAGGAGAAATTGGGCCTTTCAGATGACCAAGTCTCTAAGTTAAAGGACCTTTTGAAGGCCCAGATGGAAGCTGGACAAACCTTCCGGGACCAGTTAAAAGCCGATATTGACGTTCTCCAGCAAAAGGTTGATTCCAAAGCTTCGGATGGAGACCTGAAAAAGGCCTTGGACACCCTCGTCGCCGACCGGAAAGCCATGGAAGCCAACCGCCAAAAAACGGAGGATATGTTCCGTGAAATCCTCACCCCCCTCCAGCAGGCCAAGATGGTTTTAGGGATGCAGTCGATAGGTGCTCGCCGTATGAACCAAGGGGCCCCGGGTGGAGGCCAATCCGGCAACTAAAGCTTATTTAGCTCGTTAAAAACCAAAAGCGCATGGGCAACCAAACCCAGGCGCTTTTTTGTTTTCGGACAGGGTAAAAAGTATGCCCCGGGGTAGATTAGATCTATCCAGGGTATTCCAAGCACCATTTTTCAAATTCCCTTATTTTTGGTTATTCGCCGCGCATAACGATTTTTAATGGGTTTCTTCATTTTCCTGAGAATCTCAAATTTTGTAGGAAACCCTTATTTTTCGAACTTAGCGGCTAAGTTTCATTTTTAAGGCTTTTTTGCATTTTTTCTCGCCCCCAGAAAAACCCCCAACCTTACCTGCCAATTTTGCCCAGACTGTGGGCAAGCCAACCCGCCAGCGTCTAATAAATGTCACGGACCTTCTTCCGAGTCGTCAATTTTGTCATATACCACCCGCATATAAGTTCCGGCGGAACTTTAATTGGACGCGAGATTCTCTTTCGTAAGTTATTGGCCGGGCAGAATTACGTGACTCGCATAAATTGGAAGAATAGCCCGGTTGAATTGTAGAAATTTCCTACAATTCAAATAAGGGAATTTAAAGGTGTCATTGCGAACGGCGAACTTTGCCGTGAAGCAATCCCAGTTCATGGTGGGTGTTCGAATCTTAAGGGGTTAATTGGACGCTGGAATCTTATTCCCCTAGGTGAATTACTCGGAATCCGAGTAATTAAAATAAGGGAATTCTGGGTGTTTTGGACAATCCCAAAAGACCTTGGCCGTGGGCTCTTACCGATTTATTTTTCCAAAATTATCACACTGTAATAAAATCGGAAGAATAGAGCTTATAAACAACTCTGAAGAAGGAGTTCATCTCTGCAAACAGAGAATAACTGTTATTAATTTCAATCAAGTTTGTCACGAAGCAAGGACATTACTTCCGAAAGAAATTTTGATTTATTTATTAGAAATTCAAAAAAAGGTTATAAATTCGCACTCCCTATTTTTTTTGTCTGATAGTTGTCGAGAAGAATTAGCGATGGCCTTCAATGCGGAAACTGAAAAATCATTTCAAGAAACTGAAAAAGAAAAACTAGAAATGGAAAGATGGTTCAAAAAACAAGTTGAAGGCAACCAAGCTAACCGTCCAATAGATAAAATATTTTATCCAATGACAGGTCTTGAATAATAAAAACCGCCCCCAATACCGGAAAGCACAGTGTCAAGGGCGGCGAGAATGCCCAAGCGCTGGAAGCTTAGTGGTAAGCCAGGAAAGCCCTTTAGATCAAAATGAGACGCTTCTTGCATCAAATGCTTATTTGACTCTCAATATGATCGTCTCTCATCGAAATAAACCTTCAAGAAAACGCGAATTGAACGAATATATTCCCCTGCAATAGGGGCTTATTTCTTGCATTAACATTTATCCACAAGGAGGGCTCATGCCCTACAACGATGGATTTATGACCCAATTTGAATTGAATCAAAAGGTCGGGAATTACAAAACGAGCAAAGTTGGAACCGTTGCTTCCAAGGCATTTAAAGGAGCCAGCGGGGAATTTAAGGGGTACCTCGTCCGCGTGGAGAAAAATCACAACGAGATTTGGGACGAGGGTTGCATGGTTTTGCTTCCGAGAGTTCAAAAAAAGTTGTCTAAGCAGCTACAGTCTAAAAGGGTGCCTGTGAAGTCGCGTTCCCAGGCACTAAAAGTTCTATAATAGTTGATCGTTTTTCGCCATTGGTGAAGGGGAGCCCTTTGGTATCTCGCCGGTTAAACCCGGCAAGGCCGCTGGCCGGTCAAGAGGTGCTCCCTTGCTGAAACCCTACCCCAAAGTCCTATTCATTTACCCAAAATTCACCGCCCAATCCTTTTGGAACTTCAAAGAAACCTGCGAGCTGGTAGGCCGCAAATACCCCACCTCGCCCTTAGGGCTGATCACCGTGGCCGCCATGCTGCCCCCGGGCTGCCCGGTGAAGCTGGTCGATTTGAACGTGGAAAAATTGACCCCCAAGCTCGAACAATGGACTGACCTGGTTTTCATAGGGGGTATGATTTTCCAACAACCCGACCATTTGCGGCTCATTCGCCATTTCAAATCCCTGGGCAAAACTGTTGTGGTGGGCGGGCCCGATCCCACATCTAGCCCCCATATCTATGATGAAGCCGACCACCTGATTCTGGGTGAGGCGGAAGTGACCTTTGAGCCATTCCTCCAAGATTACAAGGCCGGGAAGGCTCAACACCTCTATTCTCCCGGTGATAAAAAAGCCGATATGCGCAAAAGCCCCTTGCCCCGGTTTGAGCTGCTGAATTTCAAGAATTACCTTCATGTCGGCATTCAATGGAACCGGGGTTGCCCCTTCATGTGCGAATTTTGCGACATCATCGAGTTGTTCGGGCGGGTGCCGCGGGGCAAAGACGTCGGCCAAGTCTTGCTGGAGCTTCAGAAACTTTACGAGCTGGGCTACCGGGGCCATGTGGAGATTGTGGATGACAATTTCATAGGGAACAAAAAGGCCGTGAGGGAACTATTGCCCCACCTGGCACAATGGCAGGAACAACACAACTACCCCTTCGATTTCTCCACCGAGGTGTCATTGAACCTTTCCGACGACGAGCCTTTGATGAAGATGATGCGAAAGGCCGGTTTTTCGTGGGTATTCACGGGCATTGAGACCCCCAACGAGGACACCCTGAAATTGACCCAGAAGCACCAGAACACCCACAGGTCCATCGCGGAAAGCGTGCGGCTGATCAACCAACAGGGCATGATCGTGCATGCGGGCTATATCGTCGGTTTCGACCAGGATATCCCGGGCTCGGTCCAGGCCCTTTTGCAGAACATCGAGGATACTTCCATTCCCGTAAGCATGGTGGGTCTTTTGTACGCCCTGCCCAATACCCAATTGACCCGCAGGCTGAAGAAGGAAGGCCGTTTGGGGAAGCATTTTGACGTGCCGGTGGACAAGGCCGCCTGCCAATGCACCTCGGGATTGAATTTCAAGACCCTCCGGCCTCGGCTTGAGATCTTGAAGGATTTCCGCAGGGTGATTTCGGAAACTTTCTCGGCGGACAAATATTTCGGGCGGGTCAAACGCCTCGCCCTGCAATTGAACTGCAAGGGAAGGGAACTGAATCTCCCCCTTTCCAACCGATTAAGGGAAGCACGGGCTTTTATCACCCTGCCCTTCAAGATGGGTTTTCAAAAGGGCCTGCGGCGCCTTTATTTCAGCGTGATCTTCGCCTGCCTTTTTCGAAACCCCGGAGCCCTGAACAACGCCATCTCCCTGATGGCCCTCTACCTGCATTTCGGAAAGTTCAGGGTGGAGGTGTTGGCTAAACTCGATTCGGAGATTGTCTTGTTGAAGCGCGAGGCGGAGGAGACCCAGCGCAAAGCGGTCAAAGCCTTGCGGGATTCCCTGCGGGGGCCTCTGGTGGCGCATTAAAAAGGGCCCTAAAAGCCAGGATCAAGCTGGAAAAATCCGCCCTTTTTAGGCCATAATCCCCCCGTCATCGCCATCCCAGGAGGAAAGTATGTCCGTTAAAGTCATGATTCCGACGCCCCTTCGTAATCTCACGCAGAACCAGGCCGAGGTCACCGCGGAAGGTGCCAATATCAAGGAACTCATTGATAACCTGGGAACTAGTTATGACGGTTTAAAAGGCCGCATTCTGGATGAGAACGGTAAAATTCGCCGTTTTGTGAACATTTATTTAAATGAAGAAGATATCCGCTTCCTACAAGGGGAAGCCACGGCCCTCAAAGCTGGGGATGTGATTTCCATCGTGCCCGCCATCGCGGGTGGTATTTAAAACATTTTCACCGCCAAGACGCCAAGTTCGCCAAGGAAGGCTTAAAGGCTTAAAAATTCAAAAGTTTTAAGATTTGCTTTCCCCTTCGCTGTTCTTGACGCCCTTGGCGTATTGGCGGTTAATTCGCTTTTCAAAATTCGAGGTGTGTATGGCTGCCATTCAGAAACTCATTGAGTTGGATTATCCCAACGACCAGGTCACCCGTCCGGTCCTTTCGAACATGATCAAAACCCATGAGGTCACAGTGAATATCCGACGGGCCTCCATCAGCAAGGGGTTCGGTTATGTTCAAATGGAAATCGAGGGCGAGGAATCGGAAGTCCAGAAGGCCCTGGCCTACCTGCGGAGCTTTCAGATTGACGTAAATCCCATCACCAAAGATATCGTCGAATAGCCATGGCTGAGACACCCGAGGTCTCGCAAGCATCCCCTTCCGAATCACCCGAATGGATAGAACGCTATTCCCGTCAGACCCTGTTGAAGGGTGTGGGCGTGGAAGGCCAGAAGAAGTGGGCCCAATCCAGGGTGAAGGTGGTCGGGGAAGGTCCGGCCTTGGATTCCTGCTTAACCGCTTTGGCTTCCAGCGGCTTGGGAAACTTGTTTGCTTACTCTCCCTCCCTTTTTGATCTCCAAACCTTCATTCAAAGCTACCCGCAGACCCACCTTGAAACGCTTTCCGATCCTCTACAACCGGTGGAGGCGGATTTGGTCTTGGCCGTCAACTGTCAGGCGTATCTTCGTCGGCGGATCAACCGGGATTTGCGCACTCGTAAAAAACCGGGTCTATTCGCATGGCCCGCCGCGAGCGGGTTCGCGATCTGGTTGGGTCTTCATGGGAAAGGCGGTTGCCCCTGCCTTGAATGTTTTGAGGTTTTAAATCCAAAGGCCTTCAATAGCGGGACCCCCTCAGTCCTAAGGATGCTGGGACAAGCCGCCGCTTCCGAAGCGCTTCTTTATCTATTGCAGGGTCAAAGCCCCCTTGAAAACAAGGTTTGGATTACCTCTTTGGAAGCCGGCGTTTCGATTCATCATGAAGTGTTTCCTTCTTATAAGTGTCCCGCCCAGCTGGAGGATGAAGGGGCTTCGGTTACCCCATGATCCATAACCGCTACCCCCTTTCATCCAATGTCGTTCAATTGATTGGAAAGACCCCTCTCCTGCGCTTGAGGCGTATTCCCGACAAGGAACACGCCCAAATTATTTGCAAATTGGAGTCCTTCAACCCGGGTGGAAGCCTCAAGGATCGCGTTGCCCTTTCCATGATTGAGGACGCCGAAAAGCGAGGGTTATTGAAGCCGGGGGGCACGTTGGTGGAACCCACCAGCGGCAACACAGGAATAGGGTTGGCCATGATCTGCGCCCAAAAAGGTTACCGCCTGATCCTTTGCATGCCGGAGGACATGAGCCAGGAGCGGCGGGTGGTGCTGAAGGCTTATGGGGCGGAGCTGGTCTTGACGCCGGCCGCGAACTTCATGGCCGGGGCGGTGGAAAAGGCCCAGGAAATCCTTAAAACCTATCCCGATTATTACATGCCAGGGCAATTCTCCAACCGGGCCAATCCCGAAGCCCACCTGTGCACCACGGCCCCCGAAATCGACGCTGATACGGGGGGCCGATTAGATGCCTTTGTGGCAGGTATTGGGACGGGAGGGACCATTACGGGGGTCGGGGAGTATTTCAAGGCGAAAAACCCAAAGATAAAGATCATCGGGGTGGAGCCCTCGGCCTCGGCGGTCATTTCGGGCGGAAAGCCGGGACATCACCGAATCCAAGGTATTGGGGCGGGTTTTATACCCCCGGTATTGAACACAAAAGTGCTTGATGAGGTATTAAAGGTGGATGACCGCAGCGCCTACCACATGACCAAAAGGCTGGCCCGGGAGGAGGGTTTATTGCTGGGGATATCTTCCGGTGCCAATGTGGAGGCCGCTTGGAGAGTCGCCCAAAGGTTTGGCCCGGATGCGGTGGTGGTGACCATTTGTTGTGACATGGGGGAGAGGTATTTCAGCCTGGATGATGAATTCCAGGGCGAGGGCCCCTCGGATGCCATATAAAAGTATTTAAGAAAAATATCACCACCAAGACACCAAGCCACCAAGAAATCCCTGTTTTTTATGCCGCCAAAACCGAAATAGATTTTGGTTTAAAACCATCCAATTAGAGCCGTTCTTGGTGCCTTGGCGTCTTGGCGGTGAAATTGGTTCTTTAAACTTTTTCCTTGATTAACTGGGCCAGATCAGGGACTTCATAGGCTTGGGTCACGTGTTGGCTGCCTTCCCGGCATACCCAGGTATCGTGTTTTAAAATCCCCTTCTCTTTAAGAAGGGAAGAGGTGTAGGGCCCTTCCCATTGATCCCCTTGATAAACCATGAAAGCGGATGCCTGTTTCGAGGGTTGTAGATAAGGCGAAAGTTTCAGGAAATCCAAATTCTCCGATTCCTCGGCCGTGATTTCGGGATTGCCATCATCCTTCTTTTTCTTCCCGTTGGGTGAAGCGGTAGAAAGGGGCTGGGATTGAACCGACTTTGTTTGGTCTTCTTGCTTATTTTTTCTCCCATCGGTTGATATGGGTGAATCGGATTTTTGATTTACCTCTGGTTCTTTCTTTTTCTTTTCTTCCTCCCGGGGGAGGGGTGTAACGGCCCTTTCGCGTTTTTTCGCCGTCGTGACTGATGCGATCAATTCCTCGTCGTCCTTCAGGTGTTGGATTTGTTCTTTTAATTGTTGAATCCGGGACTTGTCAGGGGCGGGTTTAGCCAATTCATTGTCCAACTCGATGCGCTTAAGATGGAGGGGATAGGATTTCCGCAGAATCTTGAAACAAGAGGCTATCTCCTGATCAATGGGGTGGGATTGGAGTGTGATGACATTGATGGCCATGGAATAGGCCAGCTCGGCATTATCGGATTTGAGGTTGGGGTTTAAGCCGATGTACCGGTTGAAAAGCTTGATGGCCCCCAGATAAACCTGGTAAGCCTTCCGAAAATTCCGTTCTTCCTGGAAATACTTTCCCACCAGATAGTGGCATTGAAGATCGAAGGATTGCTGGGGGTCGATCGTGTCGAAAAGGGCCAGCGCCTCAGTGATATGTTGTTGGGTCGATTCGTGGCGGGTAAACCGGTTCAGAAGACAAAAATTGATGAATTGCGCTTTCAGCCCGTGATCCTGGGGGTTGTGCTCCAGGCTTTTCTTGAAACGTTTGTAATCGTCCAGATAACGATCACCTTTACCGAATAGGGCGGAAAATTGGTTTTTGAGATCCATGGAAGGCTTTCTTGGAACTTTCGGGGCAGAATAGTCGGCGGCTTATTCTATATCAAGAATGCTTGATTAAAACCATTTCAACATTTTGAAAAATTGATTGAACCAACCGGTTTTGACGGGTTTGACAAGGGTTTTGGGTTCGTCGGCAAGCACGGCCACGGGGGGGGCGGTTGATTCCGGAATTGCTTGGGAGGCAGATGGGACGCTTTTTTTGGAATTTCCTTTTCGGGCTTGGGCGGTGGTGTTTCCGGAGGTTTTTCCAAACCCTTTTTGGACGGCATGTTCCACCGAGGGATACGATTTTAGGATGCTGTGCAATTCCAATAGCTCGAACGTTTCGGAAACTTCGGGGTTCATCGAAGCGAAAAACAAGTTTCCTTTTTGGGACCTTATACGTTTTAGCTCGCCGATAAAAATACCCCAACCGGCGCTGCTGATATAACTGACATCCTTCAAGTCGATGATGAGGTTGAATCGATTCTGGCTCAGGACGGATTGAAAAGTACGTTCAAATTCAGGAGCGGTGGTAGTGTCAATGAAACCCTTGGCAGAAACGAGAGTGATGTCTTTGTGTTGGGGATGGGTCGAAGCAGAGACGGAAATATTGTTCATATGGCCCTCGATCATCGGTGGATGTCATGGAATTATCAACGGGTTTTAACGTTTTTTTCAAGGCTTTGTGGGTAAAATATGGGAAACCGATTCCCTAGGGTTTACTCATCGTGGGAAAATAAAAATCGATTTTAGTCTTAGAACTTGCTTCTGTTCAGGATGAGTCAGATATTTTCAATTTTATTGAGACGCTTCAGTTAAACTTTTCCAACTTTTTATGGATAACGTTCAATCCCAACCCATTCTTTTAACAGGCGCCTCGGGATACCTCGGCCGTAAGCTTTTGCCTTTGCTTGCGGAGAGGGGTTATGCCTTGAGGTGCCTGACGAGAAAGCCGGATTGGCTCAAGTCCAAGGTGCCCGAAGGGGTGGAGGTGGTCGCGGGGGATCTGCTCACGAAAGACACTCTCCTACGCGCCATGAAAGGCATCCACACGGCCTATTACCTGACCCATGCGCCTGCCTACTCCAACCGTTTCGAGGAGATTGACCGGATCTCCGCCAAGAATTTCGCGGAAGCGGCCCGGCGCAGCAATATTAAAAAAATCATCTACATGGGAAGGATTTGTGAAAACGCGGGGCGGTCCCGTTACCTGGAGAGCAGGGAAGAGGTAGGGAAAATCCTACGGACCTGCGGGGTTCCCACCGTTGAGTTTCAAGCCTCGGTCATTGTCGGCACGGGGAGTGATAGCTTTGTGATGATTCAAGCGCTAGCGGAACGTTTTTGGGTTATTTTAGCCCCTCGATGGTTTCGAACCCCCTGCCAACCCATCGCCCTTGACGATGTACTCTCCTATCTCTTGGCGGCTTTGGAAAAACCTTATTTGGAAAGCCAGGTTTTTCCTATTGGTGGGCCCGAAAAGGTTCCATTGATCAGATTGATTCGGGAATATACGAAACAAAAACGATTGAAGCGGTTGATCCTCCCTATTCCCTCGGCTTTCCAGTCGCTTTCCATACTGCTGTTAGGGCTGGTACCTTCCCTCAACCGCCGGTGGATTCGGGTTTTGGTGGAAGGATTGGGGGAGGAATGGGTGGTGAGCGATTTGACGGTTATGAAAATTTTCCCAGTCAAGCCAATGGGAATTTCCGAATCCATCGCCCGGGCAATCTCTGGCGAAAATTAAGAAGTTTTCTCCATCGAAAAAATTCAGTTTGTAACCTCTGAAAAACTCAAAAATTTCACCGCCAAGACGCCAAGTTCGCCAGGAAAGTCTTTAATTTTCAACGAAAACCAAAAGGCGGAAGAACATTAAAAACCCTTTTTCAGAGATTACAGTTTTTTAATCGTGGCTTTTTAAACTGTGGAACACCGGTTCTGTGGGTTAACGGGTTACCTTCGAATTTGTATTACCTTGTTTCGAATTCCTTCCTGACAAACAGTTTCACTTTCAACCCTCTATAAAAAATATTTCACCGCGATTTCAATGTGACGGCGGTCATAACAAAAACCCTTTTTCACGCACAAAATAACCCCGCTAAAGAAAACCGTAATTACTCGACCTACTTTTTTAAGGAGAAAAATAATGAGTGACTCACTCTTCCAGACGATGGATGGCAATGAAGCGGTAGCCCATGTGGCCTACCGGATCAACGAGGTGATCTCGATCTATCCCATCACGCCCTCCTCCACCATGGCGGAGTACTGTGACGAGTGGGCCGCCGCGGGGCGGCTGAACCTTTGGGGAGTGGTCCCGAGCGTCATCGAGTTGCAATCCGAGGGTGGGGCCGCGGGTACCGCCCATGGCGCCTTGCAAACCGGATCTTTCACCACGACCTTCACCGCGTCCCAAGGTTTGCTCCTGATGATTCCCAATATGTTCAAGATCGCCGGCGAGTTGACTCCGGCCGTTTTCCACGTCTCCGCCCGGGCCCTGGCCTACCACGCCCTTTCCATTTTTGGCGACCATAGCGACGTCATGGCCTGCCGCACCACCGGCTTCGGAATGCTGGCCTCCAACTCCGGCCAGGAAGCCATGGACTTCGCCCTGATTTCCCAGGCCATCTCCCTGGAATCGAGGATCCCTTTCCTCCATTTCTTCGACGGCTTTCGCACCTCCCATGAGGTCACCAAGGTGAAATTGATCGAGGATGAGGTTTTGAGGGGACTCGTCACCCCCGAATTGACCGCCCAGGCCCGCAGCCGGGCCTTGACCCCCGACCATCCGGTTCTGCGCGGAACGGCCCAGAACCCGGATGTTTATTTCCAAGGCCGGGAAAAGGCCAACCCCTATTATCTGGCGGTCCCGGGGATGGCCCAGAAGGCTATGGACAAGTTCGCCAAGCTGACCGGCCGGGCCTACAAGATCTTCGAGTACGTCGGCGCTCCGGACGCGGAGCGGGTGATCATCATGATGGGCTCGGGTGCGGAAGCTGCCCACGAAACTATGGACTATCTTCTCCCCAAGGGTGAGAAGGTAGGCTTGCTGAAGGTTCGGCTTTACCGGCCTTTCGATTCCCAAGCTTTCGTCTCGGCGCTGCCCGCTTCGACCAAGACCATCGCGGTGTTGGACCGGACCAAGGAATCGGGAAGCCTGGGAGAACCCCTCTACCTGGACACGGTGACCGCCCTGAGCGAGATGATTACGGCGGGCAAGGCTCCTTTAAAAACCATGCCCCGGATTATCGGAGGCCGGTATGGCCTCTCCTCCAAGGAATTCACCCCCGCCATGGTGGTGGCCCTCTATAACCATATGAAGGAAGGCGCTCTCAAAAACCATTTCACCTTAGGGATCAACGACGACGTCACCCACACCAGCCTTCCCTACGACGAGAAGCTTTCCATCGAGCCTGCGGAGGTGAAGCGGGGCCTTTTCTTCGGCTTGGGCGCGGATGGGACGGTGGGCGCCAACAAGAACACCATCAAGATCATCGGCGAAAACACCGATTTCTGGACCCAAGGCTATTTCGTGTACGATTCGAAAAAGTCCGGTTCCATGACCACCTCGCATGTACGGTTCGGCCCCAAGCCGATCCGTTCCACTTATCTCATTAACCACGCCGATTTCGTGGCATGTCACCAGCCTTCCTTCCTGAACCGCATGGATATGCTGAAGGACCTCATGGAGGGCGGCACTTTCCTTTTGAACACCCAATACCCGGCGGACCAGATTTGGGAAAATCTTCCTCAGAAGGTGCAGGAAAGCCTGCTGGCCAAGAAGGCCAAACTTTATGTCATCGACGCCTCCACGGTGGCGAAAAAGGCGGGCATGGGGAGCCGCATCAACACTATCATGCAGGCCTGCTATTTCGCCCTCTCGGGGGTCTTGCCCCGGGAAGAGGCCATCGCGGCCATTAAAAAGTCCATTGTGAAGACTTATAAGAGGAAGGGAGACAAGATCGTCCAGGCCAACCTGGAAGCCGTTGACACCACCCTGGCCAATCTGCACGAGGTATCCCTCACGGGCAAAAAGGCGGGAATCATCCCCTTCCGCAAGGCGGTTCCGGACAACTCGCCTGATTTCGTCAAGAACGTCCTGGGAGCCATTATCCGGGGCGAGGGGGACAAGATCCCCGTTTCGGCCTTCCCCGAGGACGGCACCTACCCCACCGCCACGGCCCTTTTCGAGAAGCGCGACATCGCCCTCGAAATCCCGGTCTGGAACGAGAGCCTTTGCATCCAATGCGGGAAGTGCGTGGTCGTCTGCCCCCATGCCGTCATCCGTCCGAAGGTCTACGAACCTTCCCTCCTCAGTAGCGCGCCCCAGGATTTCAAGACCGCAGTGGCAAAGCACCGCGACTGGAAGGGCATGAACTATACACTACAAGTAGCCCCTGAGGATTGCACCGGATGCGGCCTTTGCGTGGAAGCCTGCCCGGTCAAGAGCAAGACCGACGCGAGCATGAAGGCTATTAATATGAAGCCCCAATTGCCCTTGGTGGAAACCGAGATCAAAAATTGGGATTTTTTCCTCACCCTGCCCGAAGCCGACCGGTCCAAGATCAATTTGGGAATGATCAGCCAACAGCAGTTGCAACAGCCCCTGTTCGAGTTCTCCGGTGCCTGTGGGGGTTGCGGTGAGACGCCCTATGTGAAGATGGTCTCCCAGCTTTTCGGGGACCGGATGCTGGTGGCCAATGCCACTGGTTGTTCCTCCATTTACGGCGGCAACCTGCCCACCACCCCCTGGGCCAAGAACGCGAAGGGCCAAGGCCCCGCCTGGTCCAACTCCTTGTTCGAGGATAACGCCGAGTTCGGCCTGGGATACCGGGTCTCGCTGGATCACCAGAACAAAACCGCCCTCTCCCTTTTGAAGCGTCTGGAGGCGGAAGTCGGGAAAGACCTGGTCGATTCGATCACGGCCGCCATCCAGAAAACGGATGCCGACATCGAGGCCCAAAGGGCCCGGGTGGCTCAATTGAGGGACAAATTAAAGGGAATTTCCAAGCCCGAGGCGAAGGAACTCATGTCCCTGGTGGACAGCCTGGTCAAAAAGTCGGTTTGGATCATGGGCGGCGACGGCTGGGCCTACGACATCGGTTACGGTGGTTTGGACCATGTTCTCTCCACCGGCCGCAACATCAACATCCTGGTGCTGGATACGGAAGTCTATTCCAACACCGGAGGGCAGGCCTCGAAATCCACCCCCAAGGGGGCGGTCGCCAAGTTCGCCGCGGGGGGGAAGCCGCAAGGCAAGAAGGATCTGGGCATGATGGCCATGACCTACGGCAACGTTTATGTGGCCCGGGTGGCCCTGGGCGCCAACGACGGGCAGGTCTTGAAAGCCCTGCAGGAGGCGGAAGCCTACGACGGCCCCTCCATCGTTATCGCCTACTCCCATTGCATCGCCCACGGCTACGATTTGATCAACGGGTTGAGGCAGCAAAAATCCGCAGTGGATTCGGGCCAATGGGTGCTCTACCGTTATCACCCGGACCGCCTCAAGGCCGGGGAGAATCCCCTGACCGTCGACTCGGGAGCCTTGAAGATGTCGGTTCAAGATTACGAGATGCAGGAAAACCGCTTCAAAATGCTCACCCTCAGCAAGCCCGAGGAAGCGAAAAAGTATTTCGAACAGGCCCAGTCTGAGGCGCAGTACCGCTGGAATTATTACCAGTACCTCTCGAAGCTGGATCCAAAATCCTTCGCGGCTGGGGTCGCGGCGGTGGCCCAGGCAACGCCACCCGCGCCCGCTGAAAAGGCTTAAGACGTTAAAAACGCCCAGGGGGAGCCGGGCCGGCGTTCATTGTTTAGAACAGAAAAGGAGCCAACATGGTTGACCTGAGTACGACTTACATGGGTTTAAAATTGAAGAACCCCCTGGTGCCTTCCTCCAGCCCGGTATCCAAGGACCTGGATTCGCTCAAGAAAGTTGAGGACGCGGGGGCCGGGGCGGTGGTGCTCTATTCCTTGTTCGAGGAACAAATCTTTGTCGAGCAATACGGCCTGCAGAATGACATGAACCGGGGTGTGGAAAGTTTCCCCGAGGCCTTGAGCTATTTTCCCGAACCCGAGACCCTGGACCTGGCCAGCGAGAAATACTACCAGCTGATCCAGAAAGCCAAGAAGGCCCTGTCCATTCCCGTTTTCGCCAGCCTGAACGGAACCACCCTGGGAGGATGGACCGATTGCTCGAAAAATATCGAGCAGGCGGGGGCGGATGGTATGGAACTCAACCTCTACAACCTCCCCACCGATTTCAACACTCCTGGGGCGGTGTTCGAGGAGCGCAATTACGAGATCTTCCGACTGGTCAAGAATGCCGTGCGCATCCCCGTGGCGGTCAAGCTGTCGGCTTACCACACCAACATCGCCTACTCCGCACGCAAGTTCATGGAGGCGGGGGCGAGCGCCCTGGTCTTGTTCAACCGGTTCTACCAGCCCGATTTCGATATTGAGAACAAATTGGTATCCCCGACACCCGTCCTTTCCGGGCCTCAGGACCTCAGGCTCTGCCTGACCTGGATCGCCATCCTCAAGGGAAGGGTCAAGGGCTGCCTGGCCGCGACCGGCGGGGTTCAGCACGCCGTCGACGTCTTGAAAGTCACCATGGCGGGGGCCGACGTTGCCCAGCTTTGTACCACTCTTCTTCGCAACGGCATCCCCTACATGAAGACCATCCTGCAGAACATGGAAAAGTGGATGGAAGAGAATGAA
The DNA here is from genome assembly GCA_963849485.1 of candidate division FCPU426 bacterium. Lineage (GTDB taxonomy): Bacteria > Oederibacteriota > Muellerivitia > Muellerivitales > Muellerivitaceae > CAVTWJ01. The sequence goes on from CAWKIF010000088.1 coordinate 126,672, forward strand.
TACAAATCCATCCAGGAAATGAAGGGTTGCATGAGCCAGGAGCACTGCGAAGACCCTTCGGCTTTTGAAAGGGCCCATTACATCCGCACCTTGGCAGGCTATAAGAATGCGGCGGATGGATATCACGGGGCCGAATAGATTCGCCCCCGAGCCTGAATTTTTATTAGCGGAGGCGGGACCCGGATCCAACCGGGTTTCGCCCTATGATTCGATCTGGGGAGACGGGGGATGATTAGTATTTGTACCTATTGCAGGGACATTATAGGTGAGAAGGAACCCTTCTCGGACCCCGGCTTGACCCACGGAATTTGCCCCACCTGCTACTCCCAATTCACCCGGCAATGGGAAGGTTATCACCTCTCGGATTATCTCGACCAATTCGAGGAACCCATCGTCCTATTCAACGATGACGCTCGGGTGATCGCCTTCAACCTAAGCTATTCCCGAGCCTACCTGGAAGACGGTGAAAAACCCAGGGGCCTCCTGGGGGGCGAGTTTTTGGAATGCGCCAACGCCCGCCTGCCGGAAGGGTGCGGCTGTACCATCCACTGCCGGGATTGCGCCATTCGAAACACCTTGGAGACGACCCTGCGGACCGGCCAACCCCAAAAAGACGTCCCCGCCTACCTGAAAACCCAGGTCCAGGGTAAACCGATCGTAAAGAAACTCCGCCTTTCCTCCGAACTGCATGGAATGCTGGTGAGGTTAATGATAAAGGAAGAGGGTTGGGTGGAAGGAGATTCGGTCCCTGCGCTTTAACATAAGCCACTTATTCAAACGCACCTCCCCCTGGCTTTTTAGCGATCGTCCCTCCTAGCATCTGGGTTCAGGAGGCCGCCATGAATATCCATGACTTTTCTGCAAAAACCATCGATGGGAAGGAAAAGCCACTGTCCGATTACAAGGGCAAGACCCTTCTGATCGTCAATGTGGCCAGCCACTGCGGGTTCACCCCTCAATACCAGGGCCTTCAAAAGCTCTATGAGAAATACCAGTCCAGGGGTCTGGAAATCTTGGGTTTTCCCTGCAACCAGTTTGGAGCCCAGGAGCCAGGATCGGAGGCGGAAATCCGGTCATTTTGTGAATTGAACTTCGGGGTAAAATTTCAGCTTTTTTCCAAGATCGAGGTGAATGGGGAAGGGGCCCATCCCCTTTACCGTTATTTAACCCGGGACCTGCCCGGAATCCTGGGAACCGAGTCTCATTAAGTGGAATTTCACCAAATTCCTGGTCGACCGGGAAGGGGTCCCCGTTAAAAGGTTCGGCTCCGCGGACAAGCCGGAGGCTTTGGAAGGGGAAATCGAGAAGCTGCTGTAGCCGTTCCCGGATAGGTTTATAATATAAGTAAGAAAGACGGATTGGAGGGAATGGGTCGACCCCCCGGTACCGTCCACAAGGGAGCGGACCATGAAGATCATCTGTTCCTATTGCCGGCTGGATATGGGGGAAAAGGAACCCCGCGAAGACTTAAGCAAGACCCATAGCATCTGTCCCGATTGTTTCGAGTATTTTTCCCGCCAATGGACCGGTTTTCACCTGACCGATTACCTGGATACCTTCGAAGAACCGATGGTCATTTTCAGCCCGAACGCCCGGGTCGTCGCTTACAACCAAAGTTATGCCAAAAATTATCTGAAGGAAGATGAAAAGACCATCGGCGTATTAGCGGGTGAATTCTTGGAATGTTCCCATGCCCGTCTCCCCGAGGGATGCGGCCGGGCGGTTTGCTGCCGCGACTGCACCATCCGCAACAGCATCATGAAGACGCTCCGGACAGGAGTTTCCCAGGAAAAGGTTCCTGCCCTCTTAACCACCTATGAGGACGGAAAGCCCGCCGAGAAAAAGCTTTTGATTTCCACTGAAAGGCACGGCCCGGTGGTGCGTATGCTCATTGAGGACGCCCCGAACATTTAGCCGATGGCTTCGCGGTTGGTTTATTCCTGGATGAACTTCATCCAAACTTCCCGGGTCCGGGGGCCGTCGAACTCGCAGAAGTAGATCCCCTGCCAAGTCCCCAGTTGAAGCTCCCCTTTTTCCACCAGGAAAACCTGCGAGGGTCCCGTCAAAACCGATTTGATATGGGCGTCGGCGTTGTCCTCGGAGTGGTTGAACTCAGGGGAGCGGGGAATGGATTTGCGCAAATGAAAAAGCAGGTCCCGTTTGACATCCGGATCGGCGTTTTCATTCACCGAGATGGCGGCCGTCGTATGGGGACAAAAAACCGCTACGATCCCTGATTTTTCCTTATATCTTGAAAGATATTTCTCCACCTGGCCGGAAATATCCAGGATTTCTTCCCGTTGATGGGTTTCGAGTTTTATTTTTTCCATGAATCTATTATAAACACCAAGCCGCGAATTTCTCGAAGGCGCGAGTCGGATCAGCTTGAGGGCGAGGTCTTGCCTGTCCGGCTTTTTTTAGAGAAGATATCGGGACTTTTTCCTTGGAGGAAACCATGGGTTTGATCGCTGCTGTGATCGTTGGCATTTTTTCGGGTTGGTTGGCCGGAAAGATTTGGAAGGGAAAGGGTTTCGGGCTGATCGGGGACTTGGTGGTCGGGATCCTGGGCGGCATGTTGGGGAATTTCTTGTTTGGGTTGATCGGTTTGGCCGCCACCGGATTGATCGGCAATATTATTGCCGCCGTGGTGGGGGCTTTGGTCCTTTTGTGGGTTCTGCGTCAAATCAAAAAATAAGATATAAGTTTGGTATTAAAGGGCTGATCTTGAGGTAGTCGCCTTCGGTACCCCTTTATATTGGGGTTTTAGGCCCCCCTTTCGCTTGCCACTTGCCATATCTCGCACAAAGGGAGCATCATGTTGTTCCCCAGGCAGTGGATTGGTCATCGGTTGGGTTGACTCCAAGATTTTCAAGGCTGAGGTTTCAATCTCGGTGAAGTTCCCTCCGTATTTCCCGCCTGCCTGGTTGGATGAGGAGCCTAACGATGAAAACCTTCAAATATGCCGAAAGTATCTTTTGCGAATCCTGCCACGGTCACGTGAAGATGGTGGATTGCCGTGTGGCCCCCAAAAAGGCCAAGACCAAGCCCCAGGTCGAAATTGATTTCTGCTGTATCGAATGCGGCCAGCGGGGAACCGCCCAACGGGATGCTGAATTTTTGCATTTCAGCGAACGGGAATTCTGCCTTGCCAAGGGGCTGACCGTTCTCAAACCCAAAGCCAAGGGACAGGGTGTGCTTTTCACCGTAACTCGTTAAGTTTTTTCCAAACATTCATACCAACGCCAACCACTTAGGCATGAGCCTTGTCATAACCTGTCGCGGTCCATACTCTTAATATTAAAAGGTAACCCCATTTTCCGTTAAGGGTGTCCATGGACTGTTACGGGGACTCTTTCGCCTGTTTTTACGACCGTTATTTCTGCGGATATTCAGAACATTCAGCGCCCTATCTATTACATTTTGCCTTCAACTTGCTTCCTGAAAACCGGATGCCGAAAATTCTGGATTTAGGGTGTGGAACGGGTCATCTCGTTAAGAGGTTCCTGGAGGCGGGATACGACGTGACAGGTTTGGACCTTTCCCCGGCCATGCTGGCCTTGGCCAAAACGAAGTGCCTTCCGCATCTATATAGTGGAAAAGCTTCTTTTGTGAAAGCGGATCTCTCTCAATTCGATAATATTGGCCCTTTTGAGCTAGCCATTTCCACCTATAACGTCTTCAACCACTTGACGGAATCCCAGTTGAACGGGGCTTTCCATAGTTTGAGCAACTGTCTCTCGCCAGGGGGAATGTTCTTGTTCGATTACCAGACCCGCATGGGTTTAAGCGAATGGGTGGCCCAGGAAACCATCCCCCTCGGTCAGGATTCGTTAAAAACCGAAGGCCAGTTTGATGAAAAGACCGGAAGCGCCTGGATGAGGGTGAAGGGAACCATGGAGGGCAGGCCCTTCGATGAGACGATCTTCAACTTTTCGGTGCCCCTGAAGAAATTAAGGAGTTTATTGGGAAAAGAGGGTTGGGATTTTCTGCGTGTGGCCCGGTTGGATCGGTTGAATGAGGAGTTGGATTATCCAGAAGAGCAAAAAAGGGTCGTATTCCTGGCGCGTCGTAAGGTCTAACCGCTGATAGAATGGGGGCGGTTGATCAAGAAGAGAAAGGTGAACCATGAGAAAAGGTTGGATTGAGACCCCTAGCCATCCGAAAGACCCCATCCTGACCGATTACCGGGTTGTCGGAGCGCCGGAAGCCGCCTTGCTTTTGAAGGAACCGCAATATTCCAAGACCGCCTTTCATGGTACTGACCTGATTCGAACCATTTCCCATCTGTTGAGAAGCCAGCCTGAGGATGTGACGGCGGGTAAACTGATTTACTGCAGCCAAGATCCCCTGCGCGAGGGAATGTTTATCGAAATCTCCCTTTTTCTCCAGGATTACCATTGCAAGCTCAAGTTTGTAGCCCAAACCCAAAAGGTGGATTTCAAACCAGAAATGAAGGAAATGGTTTTCAGCGTGGGGATGATTATTCTCGCCGTGAACCGGGGGGACCTGGAACTCTTTTCCCAAATCATCGCGAACCGTAAGAAGAGTGTCTGAGTAGCGGTTGTCCGAGAAGAGGATCCAAAATAACCTGCTGAAGGCAATCCCACCACCTAAGCTTTGTCACTTTATTTTTTCAAAATGATATTCACGCCTTTAAAAACAATTTTCATTTGGCAACGCTTTCAGAACAACCATTCCAATACCAGCTTGTTTGAATTCGGGTATTATCGTTGGGCCTTAGTTGGATCTCTATTAGGAGAAATGGAATGAAACGCATTCTCGTGTTAATGGCGGCTCTGTTATTCCTCGTGCCAGTAGCTTTTGCGGGTGTGGTGGAAGATTGGACCGGGGTGCAGTCCGGATCGAACACCGGTACCTATATGGACAGCAACGGCTCCAAGATTGATTTCGCGGTGGATGCCGGCCCGAAGGCTGGGCAGAAGGCCCTTAAGCTGACTTCCAATCTGGCCTCTGGCGGATATTGCGGAATCTGGCACAATTTCATTGCGGATATGTCGAAAGCGGCAAATCTTACCTTCATGGCCAAATCCACCCTCCCAGGTACCATTCAGGTCGCCCTGAAGGATGCGTACAACGTCCAATATATCGCCACCGCGCAAGTCAAAGCCGATTGGGCGGAAGTCACTATTCCGCTTTCCAGTTTCCGTAAAGACCCCTATTACACCCCGCCGGATGCCATCACGGGCCACTTGATGGATTTGAGCAAGACTTCCGGTATGAACTTCGCCCCCCAGATGGTGGGAGCCGCGGTTCTGTTTTTTGGCCCGGTCGAGACCGACGGGACGGCCACCGCCTCCAGCGTTCCGGGCACGACCGGGGCCACGGCAGCCGCTTCTGAGGTAAAGGATCTTTTACTTACCGTTTCTCCCGATAAGGTCAACGGGCCCATCAGCCCCTACGTTTACGGGTTGAACCGACAGGACCCCACGGGCATGAACGCGACCGTCCGCCGTTTGGGTGGCAACCGCATGACGGGTTACAACTGGACCAACAACTATTCCAGCGCAGGGACCGACTGGAAAAACTTTAGCGACGATTGGCTGTGCGTTTCCGCCAAATACAACGATTGCGACCAGCCCGGCGCCTATTACCGCCACTTCGTGGAGGAAAACCAAAAGGCGGGGTTGGATTCGCTCGTGACGATCCAGATGGCGGGTTACGTGGCCGCCGACAAAAAGGGCGAGGTAAAGAAGGAAGAGACGGCCCCCAGCCCCCGCTGGGCCAAGTTGGAGTTCGAAAAGAAGGCGCCCTTCTCCCTGACGCCCAAACCGGACAGCCCGGTGGTTTACAGCGATGAGTTCGTCAACTACCTGGTTCAGACCTTCCAGCCCGCCTCGAAGGGCGGCATCAAATTTTACGACCTCGATAATGAGACGGCCCTTTGGTATACCAAGCACCCCTATCTCCACCCGAAACAGCTCACTTACCCCGAGATTTTGGGCAAGACTATCCAACTCTCCCATGCCATCCTCAAGGTCGACCCCTCCGCCATGATTTTTGGACCGGTCGCTTACGGTTGGCAGGAGTTCGTCAGCCTCCAGGAATCGCCGGATTTCAAGGAAATGAACGCGACTTACGGATCCTACCTCGATTACTATCTGGCTAAGCTTCAGGAACAAGAAAAGAAGGACGGACAAAGGCTATTGCATGTGTTGGACCTGCATTGGTACCCGGAAGCCCAGGGAGGAAACATCCGGGTCACCGAAGGCGACCACTCGCCCGATTCCATTGACGCCCGGGTCCAGGCGCCCCGCAGCCTCTGGGATTCCACCTATATAGAGAAAAGCTGGATTACCCAATGGTCCACCCATAACCAGCCCATACGCCTGATCCCCTGGGTGCAAGAGAAGATCGCCAAGAATTATCCAGGCACCAAGCTTTCCTTCTCCGAATACGATTACGGCGCGGGAGACCATATTTCCGGTGGGATCGCCCAGGCAGACGTGCTGGGGATCTTTGGGAAATACGGCGTATATATGTCGAACTACTGGGGCGACCTGAACCCCTATAACCAGGCGGCTTTCAAGCTTTACCGCAATTACGACGGTAAAAACGCCACCTTCGGGGGAACCTCCGTTTCGGCCGAGGCGGGGGATGTCTCCCTGGCTTCCATTTATGCCGCCACCGATGCGGCCCAGCCCGGCACCCTCTGGCTGGTGGTCTTGAACAAGAGCCAAAAGGCACGCCTCAAGGGACAGTTCAAACTCGAGGGAAAAAGATCTTATAAGAGCTATGTGAGTTACGGATTCGACGGGAAATCGGCCGATATCCAGAAATTAAAAGAGGGGACGATTGATGGGGACCACTTTAGTTATTCACTGGCCCCCCTGTCGGCGACCCTTTTTGTTTGCAAAGGTGGCAACTAGATTTAGAGGGGCTGAACCCTCTCCCCTTGAGTGAGAGGGCAGGGTGAGGGGTGCTTTACTATAAGACTTTCCTCCTCATCCCATCCTTCTCCCTTCAGGGGAGAAGGTGAATTTTAAATAAAAAAGAGGCAATCAAAATGGCAATCGACATCAAGGGGAAATGGGTTTTATTGACCGGCGCCAGCCGGGGTGTGGGGGTTCGGGTCGCCAAGGCCCTGGCCGACAAGGGCTGCAAAATGATTTTGCAAAGCCGAAACCTGGATGGCACCAAGAAATTGGTGGAGGAGCTGAAGGCCAAGGGCGTGGAAGCCCACCCGGTGGCGGCGGAGTTATCCGACCTCAAACAAGTGGAGCACTTGATCGCCGAGGCCAAGCGCATTTCCGGCGACCATATCGACATCCTCTACAACAACGCGGCTGTTATGACCAAATACCACGAGGATAAGTATGGCGGCACCGCCGAGGAATATACCTTGAGCTTTTTGGTGAACTCGACCGTGCCATCCATCATCTGCAACGCCTTCATCCCCAAGATGGTCGAGAGGAAATGGGGCCGGGTGGTGAATGTGACTTCCGGCATCGCCGACCAACCCCAATTGATGCCCTATAGCTGTTCCAAGGCCGCCCTGGACCGTTACGTGCGCGACCTGGTCACGAACCTGGCCGGTACCGGGGTGCTGATCAATCTCATGGACCCGGGATGGCTGAGGACCGATCTGGGCGGCTCCCAAGCCCCGAATGATCCGGACAAGGTCTTGCCCGGCGCCCTCGTGCCTGTGCTGTTGGAAGAAAAAGAGGGAAGCGGCAAGCTTTACCACGCCATGGACTTCGCCAAGTAATTTTCTAAAATTACAATGCGAGGCTTGCTTTCTTGGGGCATGAAATCCTAGTTTCATCCCCAAGGAGAGTCACATGCCCCAAACCATCGATGTTTATTCCGATGTGATTTGCCCCTGGTGCTATCTGGGGAAAAAGCGGCTCGAAACCGCCCTGGCCGAATGGGAAGGCGGACCCGTTGAGGTTCGCTTTCAGCCCTATGAACTCAACCCCGCCACGCCCGTGGAGGGCGTCGAACATCATGCCTACTTGGCCTCCAAATTTGGCGATCCCAAGGCTTTGGAAGCGGCCCATGAGCGCTTGGCGATTCTAGGAAATGAAGTGGGTATTGAATACCGCTTTGACCTGATCGGCAAAATCCCCAATACCTTTCAGGCCCACCGGGTGCTTTGGCTGGCTGAAAAAGAAGGTAAAGCTAAATTATTACACGACGCCTTTTTCAGAGCCTATTTCACCGAAGGGAAAGATTTAACCCAAAGTGAAATTCTTGTCGAATTAGCTGTCTCGGTTGGGTTGGATAAAATTAAAGTGGAATGCTTTTTGAATACCAATGAAGGTGAGAAGGAAGTCAGGGAATCGGAAGAAAAGGCCTTTGATCTAGGGGTATCGGGAGTTCCCTTCTTTGTTTTTAATAATAAGTTCGCCGTGTCGGGGGCCCAGCCGGTTTCGGCCTTTAAACAGGCCCTGGACCATATGGGTAAAGAAAAAACCTAAATATTTCACCGCCAAGACGCTAAGACGCCAAGAAAATCTTTTTTGATCATGACTAAATGTGTATGAAATTATTAACAGGATGCTGAAAAAGTCCTTATAACGGACATTTTCCTATTTTACGAACGAGCCACAAATCATAAAATCCATATATTTAGTGGCTCGTTCAATCCCATGGCTGTCGACAGGGTGCTGAAAAATACTTTTTCAGCACCCTGTTAAAGACGCCATTAAACATAACCACTGTGCACCCGGGGGCCAGCCGGTTGGGTTTCGATAATTTCCGCTTCTTTTTCCGCCAAATATTTCCAACGTGCGGAGACTTTCTCCTCTGCTAAGACCGATCCCGCCATCCCAATAAAAATTTGATAGTGGCCCTTTTCGCTTTTCACTAAAGACCCGAAAAACCGGGCCAGTTCACCGTCCGGCGCGGCCTCGGCCAGCCTTTCGAAACGCTCGCAGGACCGGGCTTCGATCAGGGCCGAAATCAGCAGGCGATCCGCCAATTCATCCGAGCCCTTACCCTTGCGCACCCATTGTTGGAGGGCCAGGGCATAAGGGTTGCGGTGGGTTTTGGGCAGTTTTCCACCCCTCTTTTCCAGGAGCCGCAGGACCAGCCCCAAATGCTGGGTCTCGTCCTTGGCGATGGCGGCGACGGAGGAAAGTCAATCGCCGGGCGCTTCCTGGGAAGGCCAAAGGTTCAGGAATTCCAAGGCGTTGTTGGCCGCCTTCTTTTCCAGGTAAGCCTGATCGGCCAGGAGGGCATTGGGGTCCGCCAACGCCAGGGGCGCCCAGACCGGGGGCGTCAGGCGTCTCAAGGGATATTGAGATGGATCGAACAAATTAAACACCTTCAAGACTAAGATTTTCACCACCAAGGCACCAAGACACCAAGTAAAACTTTGGTTTTTAAACCCAAATCTATGAATTTTACTTTCTTGGTGACTTGGTGTCTTGGTGGTTAGATTGGGTTTATTCGATGTTCTTAATGTACTTGTTATAAACCGGAAGCGGCCTTCATCGTATAAAATACACCGCCGGTTCAGTTGAAAATATTTTGGGAAAGGGCCGGGAAGCTTGAACACGAACTACCGTGGGAAAACCCAGCTGAAAGAAGAAAAACCCTCCTTCGCGGACTATCAAATCCGACTCCTGGTTTCGGCGGTCAAGAAAGCACTCACAGTCAATAAACACCGGCCCCAAGGGCATAAACGTCTTTACGCCAGTTCCATGGCCTACAAGACGATACTGGGATTGGTCCCCGCCTTGGCCATCGCCATGGCGATCCTTTCCGGTCCCTCTTTCGTCGAAAAGAGGCAGGCGATACTCGATAAGATCGTGGACATCATCTATCCCGTGGACAACCTGGACAATGATCCTACCCTGGACAACCAGCAAAAGGCCAACATGCAGTCGCTGAATCAGGCGGGGAAGCAGGAAATCATGAATTCCATGAACAAGTTTGCCAGCCACGCGCGGGGCGTGGGGTTCATTGGGTTGGGTTCCTTCGCGGTGGTCGTATTTCTCCTGCTCAGGGACGTTGAAAACTCCTTTAACTACCTTTGGGGAATACCCAAGGGCCGGAAGATCGGAGTCCAGGCATTTAGGCATTTGGGGTTCCTGGTAGCCGCCCCCATCCTTGCCGTCATTTGGCTTTCCTTTAAGAACTGGATCCGAGGCTGGTCGATCCTCCGGCCCATCCTAGGTATTTACCTGGTCCCAGTCATGACGCCCTTCCTGGCCCTCTGGCTGGGCTGTACCTTGATGTACGCCCTGGTACCCAATACCAAGGTGCACCTCAAGGGAGCTGTTTGGGCGGGGCTTTTGGCCTCTATCGTGCTGGAGGTCGCGAGGGATGGAATGAATTATTACACGGTTCATGTCCTGCAACATTCGCACGTTTACGGAGCGCTTTGGGTATTCCCGGTCATCCTCATTTGGTTTTATATTTCATGGACCATCATTCTCTTCGGCGCGGAGGTGGCCTTTTACCTCCAAGACCCAACGGGTGACGCTATGGAGGGCAGGCGCTGAAGATTTGCCGGGAAAGTTACCCTCGGTAAGAAGGTTTGGCGGCGACCAGGGTCGTGATATCCTTGCTCCCCATGAAAAATATTTTCCTGAAACTTTCCCTTTCCTCGTTAATGGTGACGGCCCTTTGTTTCCTGTCGAGTGGAATCTCTCCCGCCTATCCCCAAACATCCGATCCCTTCCTGGTTTCCGCGACTCTTTACTTGAGCGTGGATAATTGGGCGGATGTATGGCTCAACGGGGTCCACATCGTGGATCAGCAACCCCATACCCCGCCGGAAAAGGGTTTTAAAACCATTAAGGCCAAGCCCACGAGCCTTTGTTATTTTAAAAGGGATAACCTTCTCGCTTTGGAAGTTGCTAAGTCGGTATTAATACCGGTCAGCCCCGCACAAAAGAGCGTCGGCATCGCCTATATCCTCAAGATGCGGCTTTCAGATGGTCGGGAAGTAGTTTTAACCAGCGCTGATACATTACTCCACAAGTCCTATTACATCGCCGATCCGATGGATGCCGACCCTTCCGGCTGGCAGGGAATCTATTACAACGACCTGGGGTGGACCAACGCATTTTCAGCCGGCCCCGCCGTGAGGGATTGCGCGGAAGTAAAAGACCCCGAGTCGGGTGAATTGGCGCCTTTTCTTTCGGCCAGGTCCTCAGACGCCCAATCCCTTCAACCGGGGGAAAGACATCTCTTTAGGAGGGCTTTTGGGCTGTCCATCGGCCCCAACCCCCTTTGCCTGACGCCGACGCCCGTGACCCCAGAAGAAAAGCCTGTGGTAGTCAAGCCGGAAACCACGGGGCATCTGCGAAAGCCCCGGTCACCCTATCCCACGCCCATTCTTATTCCCACCTGGACCCCGAGCGAGTCATTTTCCACCGCGATTCCCGAAGGGCCTAGGCATATCATTGTGCCCAGGACTCATCCTTTGATCTTTATGGATACCCCCACCCAACTTCCGGTCGTTTCGGCTCCATGGGTTCCGGCCACTCCCGCCTTGACGGAGATCCCCATGGAATCCCCCCAAGGGTTAACGGAAAAGCGACCCCGAAGGGATTTCGCGCCCATGCCGGAAGAGGGAACTCCCAATGTTGAGAATCCCCTACCCACACCTTTGCCGCCTATTAAGAATGCTCCTTCGCTTGAGGCTTCAATCAAACTGGTGACATCCCTGGCCTACCATCCCACTGCTTTAAGTACACCTCTATTGAAGCCCCGGTTGTTAAAGAAAATTGCCCCTACCCCAACGATAAATGTTCAACCGACACCCACCATTAATTGGGATTATCAGCCGCCCACCCCGACACCCACCGATATTCCAGTTTTACCGGCAATTCCAACCCCGACTTCTACCGTTGAAACCTCAGGTTCCGAGCCCCAAACCCTTGTCGTGGAGGTACTCCCGGCCAACCTTTATGTGAATTTCTCAGACGGGCCTGGAATCTACCGGGTTTTTATCCTGGATTCCCAAGGTAAAACCATAAGAAAAGTTTATGACCGAAGGGTGGTCGCTCAATCGGAAGACTGGGCTTATTGGGATGGCTTGGATAATTCAGGACAAACCGAGCCCTCTGGGACCTATCGTGTTCTTTTTACCCTCAACGACAAGCCCTTAAAGGATATTTACCTGAAAGTCGGTAGCCCCTCCCCTTGATAATAGGCCGGAATATGCGGTTTATTGGAAAACATGAAGAATCTCTCCTGTAAAAAAATTTTAATCGTTGGTGTGGGGGGGCTGGGGTGTCCCACCGCCTGGGCTCTTGCCTTGGAAGGTTACCGCAACTTGACACTCATGGACCCGGACCAGGTAGAAATTTCCAACCTGCACCGCCAGATCCTCTATAACGACCAGGATCTGGGGAAGCCCAAGGTGGAAACAGCCGCAAGAAAACTTTCTCAACTCTTCACCGATGGAAAGTTTGAAGTGATTCCCCAAGCCCTGGGGCCGGAGAATTACGAGGACGTACTTTCCCGGTATGACCTGGTGGTGGATGGGCTGGACAGGTTGGAAAAAAAGTTTTTCCTGAGCGACGCCTGCGTCAAACTTGGCAAACCCTTCGTCCACACTGGGGTAGTGATGTTCGAGGGCCAGGTGATGGCCGTGGCCACAGGAGAGACCGCCTGCTTACGATGCCTGATCCCCAAAATCCCTCCGCCCTTCTCCATGCCTACCTGCCGGGAGGCGGGTGTCTTGGGAAGCTTTTCCCAGACGGTCGGGACCTTGGCGGCCCATGAAGCCATCCGCCTGATTCGGGGGATGCGGCCTTTGAGGCTATGGAAGTTGGACCTGTTAAGACGTTCGTTTCGATCCATTCTACCCAGCCGGAACCCTACATGTCTTTGCGTCAAGGAAAAGTGGGGAGAAAATGAGGAGAAGGATTTACTTAATGAAAATCCGAGCCGAGATTCGTCTTGCCATTTGTAAAAAGTAATGGCGATCCCTCCAAGAACAACACGAATGATCAGTGTAAGGGTAGAATAACCACCGGCTGAAAAGAACGGGGGAGCACCAGACTTTGCGAATATATACGCGACATCTCAAGGTGAAATAATGCAGAAAAATATTTATTTGTACGTCCCGGCCGAATATTCCTTTGAAAATTATTTCATTCCTAAGATCACAAGCCCCCAATTGGAATGTTTCGAGGCCGGAAGAACCCGTTTGGGGATCCAGCGAAAAGGAAACAATCATTTGGTGGTTTTCCTGGAATTTAGTTTTAAAAAAAGACCTGTCAGTGACGATAAGGGTGACTTGAACGAAAACCCCTGGCCGCAAGAGTTTCATCGGGAGTTCGTGAGTTCTTTTTTTCATAAAGAACCTGAAATTGCCCTCTTTAAACTGGTCTATGACGCTCGAATGTCCATTGTGGCTTGGGAAATCCTCACGGAAATAGCCAATGATGATAGGATTCTGGTGGATGAAGGTTTGGGTTCGTGTCTCAGTGGCCCCCAATTGGCTAAGGAACTAAAGGAACTCCTGGAGTTCAAGCCCGAGGCCGATAAATCCGAGGCTGTTAGCTAATTGTTTGAAACTTGGCTTTGACTTCTCATAAGTTCAGCTCAAACAAGTTGGTGTTCTGGTCCTGGAGAGCTTGCCCGATCACCCCCAACCCTTGGATCACCCCCTTTTGTGGAATCCCATGAAGTTCTTTTTTTCACACAAACTTAAGAAGTCATTTCAGCGCGGTAACTTTATGGACGCGTCTATATTAATAATGAATAAATGACTCAAAGGGGAGGCAGTCCATGCATTTGGTCTGGGGAGCAGTGATTGGGGGAGCGTTGGGGTGGGCGGTGGTTTTTCTTTGGCCGAAGTTCACGAAGGGCAGAAAGGCCGCGAAAACACCCCCTGATCCCTGGCGGGGGGCTTCCTACGGCGCCCTGATCGGGGCCCTGGGTGTATTTTTCTACGTCTTTTTCGTGCCGGCGACGGAATCCCCGGAAGATATGAAATATCTCAAGGTGGTGACCACTTCCAATTGGGAGCAGGTGGTCCTCCAGTCCAAACAGCCGGTGCTGGTGGATTTTTGGGCTCCCTGGTGCGGGCCTTGCCGCATGGAAGGCCCGATCGTGGCTCAGGTGGCCAAGGAGGAGGCGGGGCTGGCCCTCGTCGGCAAGGTCAACGCCGATGACGCTCCCGAACTGATGCAAAAGTTCGGCATTCAAGCCATCCCGACCCTTATTGTTTTTCAGGGCGGCAAGCCCTACAAAACTTTCACGGGCCTGACGGATGGGTCCGATCTCAAGGCCGCCATCGAGGGTGCTGGGCGTTCTTAGCGTTTTTATGGTAAAAATTTTTTCGAGAAGAAACCAATGGTTAGCTTATTCCTTTTTATAGACGCGGTGGCGGGGGTTGCAGCGGGTTTATTCGGCGTCGGCGGGGGCATCCTCATCGTCCCGGCCCTGACCCTCTGGGCGGGCTTCACCCAGGAAAAGGCCACCGGCACCAGTCTAGCGGTGCTATTACCGCCTGTCGGTCTTATGGCCGTGATGGAATATTACAAGCAAGGCGATGTGGACCTGCGGGCCGCCTTATTCGTGGCTATCGGGCTGGTTTTGGGGGCATGGGCCGGAGCCTGGGGCGCCCACAAGATGGGGGAGCAATGGCTCAAGCTTACCTTCGGGATATTCGTAACTTTGGTTGGGATTTGGATTATCTATGGCGTGCTGAAAGGGTTCCATATCAGGGGAATCTAAGACCGTAAGAAAATCCATAAATTAAGGAAGTTAGGTTTTTTTAGTGTATCAGGATAAGGCGTTTGAATTTGCGGTCGTAGGGCTCAATGAGATAAAGAATATAAACACCACTGGCACAAAGATCCCCATTCATGTTTTTTCCATCCCAACTGAAGGGATTTTCCGCAGGTGTAATCGGGGAACTGTAGATTTGTTTTTCCCCGGATAGGTCCCTGATAAATTCCCCAGCCGAATTATAGACCTTTAATGAAAAGGGCGTACCCGTCAGGCTGTATCCCACGTAGATGGAAACTGGGCCCTGGGAGGGGTGAAAGACGTTTTGGCCGACGTAGAAGATGTCGACGGGAGGGGCTTGGGGTGTGGCGGTAATGGTGAGGGTGGCCGTGGGGGACCCGGTGGCTGGAATGGTGAAGGTGAGGGTGGGCGAACGGGTTTGGCTGGGTGTTAAGGAGGCGGTGGCCGTGGAGGTGCTGGTCAGGGTGAGGGTGGAAGTTCCGGTGAAAGTAGGGGAGGAGGTGAGAGCGGGAGTAACTGAAGCTGCCGGGGAATTGGTAGAAGTTGGCGAAGCGGAAGCTGTCGATGTGATCGAAGGCGACGGGGTGTATGTTGATGTAACCGAATTCGTCGGGGTGGCCGTCCAGGTGTAGGTGGAGGTAGTGGTGGGTGTATCGGTTTCAGTGTAGGTGAAAGGCGCAGTGGCGGAGAAAGTTGCCGTGAGGGTCGTGGTGGGTGTCGAGGTGGCCGTGGGGGAATTAGTAGAAGTAGGAGAAGCCGAAGGCGTAGCGGTGAGCGTAGGCGACAGTGTAGATGTCGCCGTGGTCGAATCCGTCGCGGTGTATAGGAAGGTTTCGGTTGGGGTGGCGGTGACAGTGAAGGTCGGGGTTATGGTTGAGGTGAGTGACGCCGAGGGTGAGGGCGTGGAAGTGGCGGTGGAAGAATCGGTGGGGGTCAAGGTTGGCGGGACCGTTGAAGTGTCCGTCGGGGTTTCGGTAGAGGTGGAAGTATCAGTGGTGGTTCCGGTTGAAGTCGGGGTGGGGCTCTCAGTCATCGTGGGGGTGAGCAAGAAGGTTTGGGTGGGGGTAACCGAGGGTGTGGTGGTGAGAAAAGGCGATGGGGTCAAAGTCTCAGTGGTCGAATCCGTCGCTGTCCAAGTTTTAGTGGCAGTGGCGGAAAATGTGGCTGTGAGCGTAGGGGTTCGAGTGGGGGTCTCGGAGGGAGTGGTGGTGGTCGTAGCCGTGATGGTGGGGGACAAGGTGATGGTGGGTGTAAGGACAAAGGTCTGGGTGGGAGTGGGTGAAAGGGTGATGGTTGGCGTAGCCGTAGGCGAAGCGGTGAGCGAAGGCGACAGCGTAGCGGCCGCCGTAGTCGAATCCGTCGGGGTCCAGGAATGCGTGGAGGTGGCGGTAGGAGTGGCCGTAAGGGTGTTAGTCCGGGTGGATGTGGCGGAATTGGTAAGGGTTGAGGTAGCCGAAGGTGATGGCGTCGGTGTTGTTGTGGTCGAAACAGTCGGAGTCTGAGTTAAAGTCCGGGTAGTTGTAAAGGTAGTAGAGGGTGTCACTGTTGGGGTGGGGGTAGAGGTAGTGGTGAAGGTGGCCGTGAATGTGCGGGTCGAGGTCACCGTAGCCGTCGAACTAACGGTGGGGGACAAGGTGATGGTGGGTGTGAGGACAAAGGTTTGGGTGGGGGTGGGGGAGATCGTGATGGTCGGGGTAACCGTAATGGTTGAGGTGGGAGTGTAGGTGCGGGTGGAAGATGTGGTGGAAGTATTGGTAAAAGTGGGTGAAAAGGTGGGCGAATAGGTGCTGGTGGAAGTGACCGTAAAAGTCGGAGAATTGGTACGGGTAGCCGTAAAGGAGGGTGTTGATGTTGTTGTGGCCGTGGTCGAAACCGTGAAAGTGAAAGTAGAAGTGGGCGTCATCGTATAGGTCGGCGAGAAGGTACGGGTCAGGGTCGAAGTCGCGGAAGAGGTATTGGTGGAGGTGAAGGCGACGGTCGGTGTGGAGGTGAGCGTGAGGGTGAAGGTGGGGGAAAAGGTGCGTGTTTGAGTGATTGTCAGGGTGGGGGTGAGTGACAGAGTCGAGGTGGGGGTGGGAGAGGAGGTGGGAGTGTTGGTGCGGGTAAAGCTATTGGTGGGAGTGGCGGAAAGTGTGGAGGTAGAGGTCTGGGTCAAGGTTCGGGTGGGTGTATTTGTGAGTGAGGTTGTTGAAGTTGCGGTCACCGAAACCGTGGGACTTGGCGAACGTGTAGAAGTCGAAGTGCCTGTCGCGGATGTGGTGGGAGAAACCGTAAGCGTAGGAGTAAGGCTTCTTGTGGCCGTATTCGTTTGGGTAGGTGAGTTGGTCGCCGTGTTGGTCCGGGTCGGGGTCGGGCTTGAAGTCGAAGTCGGAGAGTTGGTGGTGGTATTGGTGTAGGTAGGGGTGGATTTGGTCGCGGTGGGGGAGAAAGTGGGCGTCATGGTAGAAGTTGGGGAGGGTGTTCTTGTGTAAGAAGGGGTAGGGGTATAGGTGAAGGTCATGGTGTTGGTGGGGGGGCAGAACATTGTGACCGGTGCGAGGTTGGGATAGCTGTTGGTCACGATGGAAGAACCGTTAAAGTAGGCGATGGTGGCGGCGTTGTACCGGACATCGCAGTTCCAGTACCAGCCGGAATAATCCTGCCAGGTCACGGCTTGACAGGAGTTGGCGGCGAAGCCGAGGGGAAAGACGATAGAGAAGGTCTGGGTATTATTCGCGTTGTTGTTGATGGAGGCGGCGCCGGCGTACATGGGGTACCAGGGGCCGGCGGGGGTGACTTCCCACATGTAGCTCATGTCCGCCATGAAGCATACGGGTGTGGTATCCGTGAGCGTGACCGGTTCCAGCTCCGGTCCGCCGGTGTCGCATACGTTCAAGACGTAGGTGATATTGGCGTTGTTATCGACAGCGCTGTTCGGGCTGGCGGTTTTCGAGACGGTGAATGCGGGCGCGGCGGGCGGGGTGACAGGGTTGTTGAGAGTGAAGCTTTGCTGGAAATATTCCCAATCGCAATTGGTATCGTTGGCGTAAGCGCTGCTGTTGTAGGAACTGGGCGCGATGAGTGCGCCGGTCTGGGGGTCCAGAATTTGTTTTCCCCAGAGGGTTCCGGTTACGTTGGCAGCCACGCCCCAGCCGGTGGGCACAAAGGTGCTGGAGTACCAGTTGCCTCCGGTGCCAGGTGGGGTAGTGACGGCGCAACTGGGGGGTGCGAGCTCGTCCCAAACCGAGACCGGACCGTCGGCGTTGGTCTCGTAAACGTGCTTGCCGCTCGAGCAGGTGATATCCAAAGACCAAGTAGCCCACATTTGGGAGGGATCGACGTTGGTGTTCAGAACTGAAATGACATTGGTGCCTGCGGCATTCAATAAGCTGGTGCTGATGTCGATACAACTAATGGCGTTGGTGTCGTAAGTTCCCACATAGGCGAAAGCCCCGACATTGGTACCGTTCAAATAAAGTGTGATCAAATCGTCGGCGTTCGCGCAGACCCTGGCTGCGGTTGGGGTGCATTGCGCCCAGGATCCATTGGGACAAGCGATAACGGCCAAAATACCGATCATTAAGTAGGAAGCCTTTAACCATCCGGAAGGTTCGATGGCCGGATGATCTCGGCGTTTAAGGTTCGCCACAATCTTCAAGATTTCCCTCATATACTAAAGGTTCAGTTGGATAATGAAACCGGTTACATAGATTGATATGGCAGTTTTCAAATAAAAACTGCTCTAAACCTGGGTTCACTTGCATCGATTTAAACCGGTTACATTTAAATTATCACAAAAAAACGTAAATTTTGATTTGCGAATCAAATTTTTTTGGAATTGCCAGTGAAACAGGCCTAAATCAAGAGGAGTTGCGGAAGGCGTAGTTGTATTTGCAGCCTTTCCAGTTGGAGACCTGGTATAGGGAAGTTGAGTTGGGGTTGCCGCTGGTTTGGGGCAGGGAGCAGATGAATACGCCGTGGGATGCAAGTCTTAGGTTAGGCGTAAACATATTGGGCGGGGGTGCAGTGACGGGTTCGCAGCCTGCCCACCGACCAGCCTGCCAAAGCTTAGCGAAGGTAGGAGTCCAAAGGGCGACTTGCCCTCCGAATCCTTGGCGTTGGAGGGAAGCGGGGGAAAGTGTAGGGCATTGTGTCGGTTGAATACTATTTCGTCCACTTCATATATAAGGGCTACCGGATACTTGTTTTGCTTGGGGTCAATTCTGGTAAAGTGAATTGGTCTCAGAATAATCGGCAAATTGAAATTATTGCTCGTTGACAGAATGGTTCAAAAAGAATTGGTCTATATGGGGAATAACGGCCATAAGGATTTGACGGACGACCAGAAGAGCCGATTATCCTCGAAATTTAACGCTTACACAAGGTAAGCATTCTGTCAAGAATTTGGGTAAAAATTTTTATTTTTTTAAAATTACAAACCTTTAAGAATTTCGAGAATCGCACCCTTTCTGTCGCGGTTGGAAAATAAAAATTCTAGGTTAAATTTATTTTTATTGTCAGGAACACTTGCTTTGTTTTCCCACTTCGGGTATCTTTCCGCAACAAATGGGGAAAGCATTTAACCTACCTAAATCTTCGTTTTCCCATAATCACCTTAATTTTACCGATCAAAAAGGAATAGTAATGAACAACTGTTCAGTAAATTCGGTCGCTATGAACTCTGCTTCCCAGGCAGGGAAGAATTTATCGAAAAAAACCAATTTCCTTTTTAGCCAGATCCCCTCTCTCCTCACTCGCGGAATTTTCCTCATGGCACTGTTGTGCCTTTTTGCGCCCGCGGTCCACGCGCAAATTTCAGCCGAGTGGCAAGACCAAGGTGATAACCTGTGGGTAGACATCCCGGCTAATGGTGTAGGTAATAACTGGAGTTCTTGGCCCGGCAATTACCCGGGTTTAAATGAGAACAACGACACGGCGTATTTTGATGGTATCGATGGTGGTATTTATCCCAATGTGACGATCAACGCCAGCATCATCCTGCAAAATCTTCAATTCTTAAATACGAACGGGACTGAAAGTTACAACCTCGATACCGTAGGTAACGAATTGTGGATTACCAATGGCGAGCTCTACAACGATTCCTCAACAAACCAAACCTTGACCAATGGTTATGGAGCTGTGGTTTTCGATAATTCTTCCATCGCAAATAATTGGTTTGATTTGGGTGGATATACCACCATCAATAATGGGGATGGTTCTGGGGATGGCTACCTGGGTTTTTGGAATGGCGCCAATGCCGACGTGCTTGGCGGCACCACCATCAATAATGATGCCGGGTCTGTGGTATTTGACGATTCCTCGGCGGGTTACGCCACCATTAATAACAGCGAGTATGGGACGATTAATTTTGATGACGGCTCAACTGCCTATTATTCCACTATAAATAATATCGACAATGGAACCATTGAAGTCTCCACCGGCGGAACGCTGGGCGGATCCACTATCAACAACACCGGAAACTTGACGATTGATAACACCACCTCGTTCGACTACTACGGCTCCTTGAGTGGAACCGGTAATCTCGCCGTGACGGGTGGGGGCACGATGAACGTCATGGGCGGCACCGGCAACACGGGTAACAACGCCACGGTAACCGAGAACACTATCAACGTAAACGGTTCCACCTTCACCCTGCAGGGTGATTCGGGAACCACCAACGGCGGCTCCGGAGGTTACGCTTACCTGCAGGCTTCCGGCTTAATGACTGTCGACCCGAGCGTCGTGGTTCTCCAAGGTGGAAACGGAACCGATAACAACGCTGGCGACGGTGGCGCGGGAGGCGTGGCGGAAGCGGCAGTGTCCGGTCTGAGTGTGGAGGGTTCTACCTACGAGGTCTTCGGCGGTAACGGCGGCAATGCGACCGGTTCTACCGGTAACGGCGGCGCGGGCGCCGGGGCGGGCCTTATTTCCTATGACACGGTTTCGGTTGATTCCAGCGTCTTGATCGTGGCGGGCGGCACCGGTGGTGATACTTATGCATCCGGCTACAGCGGTGGAAACGGCGGGTTGGCCGTGATTGAATCCTCTGGCGATATCGATTTATACGCGAACAGCAGTTCCGGAGTGGCCCTTGTTGTGGGCGGTGATGGCGGAAACGGACAAGTGGCTGGCAGCATTGGCGGAAGCGGGGGCTACGCATTATTGGGCGCGACCGGCACGGGTAATTTTGATTCCCTCGAAGTTTTGGTCGAAGGTGGATATGCGGGGTTCGGTTATGGAGATTATGGACAAACCGAGTCTTCCGGTGGGGCCGCTACGGTTGCCTTGGGGGCCTTGAACCTTACATCCTTCGGTTACGGTTACTCGGGAGAGACCGTCGGCTCCACTGCCACTTTAAGTGTGGTGGGCGGGGCGGGTGGAGCGGATGATCCCTACAGTTATGGCAGCGGATACGGTAATGGCGGCAACGGTGGCGACGCGGTTATTACTGTCGCTACCGACGGCTGGGTCGAATCAAGCGACTTAACGGCGGCTGGTGGAGTAGGCGGCTTTGCCGATTCCGGCAACGGCGGCAACGGAGGCAACGCCTCTGTTTCCTTTGGCGGCGGCTTGAACGTATCCTCTGACTTTAACCAATCCGACATCAATATTACCGGCGGCAACGGCGGGGATTCCAACTGGGATTGGTATTACGCGGTTGGCGGCAACGGCGGCAACGCGAGCTTGGCGGCCTCTTCGGCTTGGGTGGATTCCAGCTTGGTATCGATTGGCGGCGGCAATGCCGGTTCCGGCGGTGGGGACTATGGTTCGACCGAAGGGGCTGGGGGAACTGCCTCCGCTTCCTTTGGCGACCTGACCCTGGTTTCGGATACTTTAAATATGTATTCCACTGGTACGAACGCTTCGGTTTCTTTGCAGGGTGGGTTGGGTGGTAACGATGATGGTTATGGTAACGGCGGCAACGGCGGGGAGCGGTCTTGACCGTTTCCGATGCCGTGTCAGTTGATTCCAGCACCTTGTGGGCGTTCGGCGGCGCGGGCGGGTCTTCCGCCTCGGTCAATGGTGGGAACGGCGGCAACGCCAACATTTCCGTTAATTCGGCTTTGAACGAAACGGGAGCTTACGATTATTCCATAGTCGCGGCGATCGGCGGGGACGCTGGAAGCGCTGGGCCTATGGGTGTTGGTT
Organism: candidate division FCPU426 bacterium; assembly: GCA_963849485.1. Classification (GTDB taxonomy): domain Bacteria; phylum Oederibacteriota; class Muellerivitia; order Muellerivitales; family Muellerivitaceae; genus CAVTWJ01. The sequence goes on from CAWKIF010000088.1 coordinate 148,479, forward strand.
ATGAAAGTGACCTCGGGAGTTTTGACTATTACGATTCCACCACCGCGGGGAACGGTTCGGATGATTCTTTCGGCGGCAACGGGGGAAATGGCGGATATGGGAGCATTACTGCTGGCTCCATCAGCATTTCCGGTTCCGTTTTGGGTGCGGTGGGTGGTACCGGGGCCAATGGCGACAACGTGGGCACCGGTGGTTTGGCCACGATGAATTACGAGAACAACTATGTTGGTATTTATGGCGGGGCGGGTGGATGGGATAACCTTGGCGGTACTGGCGGTAACGGGGCGCGGCTGGCGTGAGCACGGGTGCCTTTACGGCGAACAATGCCCCTGAGGTCATCGTCGAGGCCGGTTCGGCAGGTAACGCCGGGGCGGCCGGTAACGGCGGCGACGCGCAGGCGGGTACCTATGATCAAAATACAGATGCCTATGCTGGCAATGGCGGTTTTTATAACGAAGGCGGCGCGGGCGGCGCGGGCGGAAGCGTGATTATGAACACGGGCAACGCTTCCTTGAATGAAAGTGGGGTTGAATTTGGCTCGGGCAGTGGAGGCAATGGCGGTTCGGCGGGAAATGGCGGAAACGCGACTTACTTCGACGGTGATTATAGTTCCTATGCTGCTGGTGGCCAAGGCGGAGACTCTAACTATGGTGGCAACGGTGGGGACGCCGGTTCGGTCATGGCGACAATGGGTTCCGTGACATTGAGTTCCTCTGAGTTGATTTCCGAGGCGGGAAGCGGTGGAAACGGCGGAGGCGCCGGTAACGGGGGCTATGCCTACTTTGGCACATCCAACTACGAAGACGAAAACGACTATAGTGAAACCAATGGCGGCAACGGGGGTAATTACAATTGGGGTGGTATCGGTGGTAATGGTGGAAGTTCTTCCCTGGTTTTGGGTGATGTAAGTTCCGATTCGTCCGCTTTGGTTATTGCCGCGGGCAATGGCGGCAACGGCGGGGATGCCGGTATGGGTGGAAGCGTCACTTATGGAGATTGGGCTTATGAGACTGGAGATACGACCGGAAACGGTGGTAATTATAACGTTGGCGGCAATGGCGGTAATGGCGGCGGAGCGACCTTAACAACGGGAGCCTTGTCGGCGAATGACACCACATTGAATGTCAATGCTGGAAACGGCGGCAACGGCGGCAATGCCGGAATAGCCGGCCAATTGAACTACATTTATGCGTATGACGGTTCGGGTGATTATTCCGACCAATATCCTGGTTCCAATGGCATTGGTAACTATGCCGGCAATGGCGGCAATGGCGGCAGCGCTTTGGTTGCCACTGGTTCTGATTTAACCTGGACAAATGCGAATACTTCCTCGGCTTGACAGTGCCGGCGGTAACGGCGGCGATTCGGCCTGAGTGACCAGGGCGCGGTCGGCGGGATCGGCGGGGATGCTATTTTGTCCGTCGATGGTCGGTGTCGGTTGATTCCGGCAACGTTATTGCGCGGGCGGCAACAGCAGTTCGGGTTACGGCCAAACGGGCATGACCCCGGATTCGGTAAAACCGGAAGTTCTCGTCGATAGCCTGACCACATCTCCCTGCAAATTCAAACACGGATAACGGATACTATTCCGATTTCACCTTGCCGGTGGAATGGGCGGAACCGATTATTTCATGGGTAACGGTGGCAATGGGGGTGGGGTAACACCTTTCCTCCGCTGGACCTGTTTCGATTGATGATAGTTATTTCTACATGACTGCCGGGGCAGGTGGTGATTCCAATGGTGGAT
>CAWKIF010000089.1:0-44385 GCA_963849485.1 candidate division FCPU426 bacterium
TTTGATTCTGAGAATTCCTTGCCTGTGTCATTCCTGGCCGGAAGTTTTTACCCCGGGGAAAAAGATATTCGTTATTCCGCCTTTGTGGATATGTCCGGCGGCTCCCTCGATGAAGCCATTTTAGGAATTTCGTACCTTTCCAAAGAGGGAAAGCTTGTCCTGGCCCGGCTTGAATCCCAGGCCGGTAAACCCCCGTTTGATCCTCGAAAAGCAGTCAAGAAATTTTGCGGGATTCTCCGCGAGTACGGCCTTAACGTCGTTACCGGGGACGCTTACGCCGGACAAACTTTCCGGAAAGACTTCGAGGCCGAAGGCGTCCGGTATCTTGTTTCCAAAAACGCAACTTCAGACCTTTATCAGCTCTTAGAGCCAAAAATTAACAGCGGGATTGTGGAAATACTGGACAACGAAGATTTAATTGGCCAGGGGCTCACTTTGATTTGGAAAGGCGCGAAGGTTTCCCACCAAAACGGGGATCATGACGATTTCATGACAGGCTTCGCGGGCTCCATCCTCTTGGCAGCGGGTGGGGGCCCGAAAAAGTTACATTCACCCTTCGCCGGGGGCTGGCAATCCTCCCGAAATGATGTTTACGGGTCAAACCCCTCGCGGTATTCAAACGGCCCCTTAACGGACCAGGACAGCGCCCGATATGGCAACGATGGAGGCTCCCCCGACCGGGGGATTTTTCATACAAATGAGGCCCAAAGCGAATGGGAAAACCATTTCATTTTATTACCAAACCATAACGCTGAAACCTCGTGAATGTTTGGGGTGTGGAAAAACGTTTAAATCTGTAGGGCCTGCCAACCGAATTTGCGAGAGATGTCTTGACCATTTAAAGTTTGCGAACGGAAAGCCGGGTGACTGGCTGGGGTTTTTAAAATAAAGGAGAAATGAAAATGCAAAGACTCATAGAACCAAGTCGAGGGAATCCAGACATAAGAATTTTGTCCATCGTGGGACGAGGGCCGATGCTTCGGTTTCATGAACAAATTTATGCCATCGTGACTCCCTGGAGAAAAAGGCGGGTTCCTTTGACGTTAAGGGAGTGTTGCGAACGCCTGGAGGCCAAGGGAATAAAAACATTCAGGGGTAGGGCTTTTTCCCCTTCGCGTCTAACGACAATACTTAAAGAAATTTCGCTGATTCAAAAAAACAAGAAAAAGTGATAAAATGTGTTTTCAAGAGAAAAGCCTTAAAGAAGCAAACCCTTCCGCACTCGTAGTCCTGCAAACGCAGAAAAACCAAACGCCAACAAAAAAATTAAAATCGTTCTGGCCCATGCTCTGGCCAGTCCTAAATCCATTTTGGGGGAAAACATGCCGACTCTAACCGAAACTTTAATCCAAAAAGATTCTGTACTCTTACGCGCTGAAACCAATCTGAAAAAAGCTTTGGACCAACTCGAATATCAGAAAAGAAAATTATCCGAGGTTCAGGCCCGAGCCCTACGAAATGATGATTCTGTGCGCCCTTCTCAAAGCCTTGAAGCTGCCCAGCGCCGGGAAGAAATCATCCTCCTGGAGGGTAGGGTTAAGGAGCGCGAAGCCTTTTTAGCCGAGGCGAAAGCCGACCAACCCCGCAGGGACGCCGACCGAAAACGAGCTGCCGACCTTACGGCCAAGGCCCAAGAAATCGAGGCAGAGGCCTTCAAGGTGTCCGAAAAATTAAAAAAGCTGCAAGATTCCGCCCAGGATTTGGGCGAGGCTGCCGGTCAAACATTGGCCCTCGCTGAATTCACCCTTAACGAAATACACCAAAAGGAAACGGACCGGAAAAAGAGGGTTGAAATTGAAAGAAACGAAAAACTAGGTTCACTCCGGCAAAACTTGAAAACCGCCCAGTTGGAGCTTGAATCGGCCCAGCGCGACAAGCACTCAAACCAGGAAATTATCCTGGAGCGGCAAAAAATCCGGGACACCCGCCAAAAAAACCTAGATGATTTCATCTCTGCCCAGGAGGGATAACCCATGTTCATACAACTAAGAAAATCGGAAGCTAAAAAATGTTTTTCAGTTGGGACAATCCAGAAAATGATCCTGAGAAAATCGGCTGAAGACGCGGAAGAAATTAGGAAAGCGGAAGATTTAGCCCTTATGAATCGAGTTTTGGATGAGATGGAGAAAAAATTCATCCTGGTTCCAAGAGACTCCGCCGAAGGGAAAAGGCTATGCCAGACGTGACCATATGGAAAAGGGAATTCCCCTTGAAACCCGGTGAACCTGTGACCGAGGAGGACATCAAAGCTGTAATGGCCGTGGTCAATACGGATCTTGAAAGGGACGGGAAAAAGAAACTCGATTATGAAATTCAGGAATCCATTATTTCCGGGTTTGGCAAAAACCAGGCCGGATCAACTGTAAAAATTCAAAAAGGAGATGAAGAGATGAGCGAGCTAAGCATTGAAAACATACAGAAGTACGATGCAAATTTGAGGAACGCTTCAATCGTGGCGAAATCAGAAAGGCCCTCACAGGAAACGGCCCTAGATTTCATGGGCCGATATTCGGATCAACTGCGGAAGAGGTTCCCGGAAATGACCGTACAAAAAGCCAACGCGACATTTTTGAAAGATTGCCCAACCTTGGGTCGTTTGGCCTCTGGGAACTCGTTTCCTATTTCGGTTGGGCATTACTGATCGTCGGTAGACCCTTAAGCTCTCTCCCGGCCCAATGTCCGGTGTTTTTGGGTAGACAGCAAGGCCTCCAGACCTTGCCTTTCCCTCCAGGGTGCCTTTTCCAGCTTCTCACTCTGGAGGAGTTTAAATTGTTCCAGGCTGCCCCCCAGCCTGGACGCTCCTTTACCGGCGCATAAGCGCCCCGTCCTGGCTGGGCCAAGTCTTTAGGCAGCTTGGCCCGGCTGGACGGTTTTTATTTTTTGAAATAATCGTCCGGGAAAATAAGGATCGTTTGGGTTTTTGAATCGGGAAGGGGTTTCCCGGCTTCAATAGCGGCCTGCATCGTTTTTATTTGATCGTAAAGGGATTGGCCAATTAAAAGCCAGTGAGGGGGGCGTTTTCTGAAGGTCTTACCGTATTCCGCTTTGTACATCAGGTAACCCATACACGTTGCAAAGCAAGAATAATGGGTAACTAATTTTCCGTTCTCGAAATGACGCTGCTTGAACATAATCCGCTCCTTGGTTGCCTGTTAAGGCCTCATCCTTTTTCCACCTTGCCGAGCTTTGGCAGGTTGGCGACGGGCAGGAAGCCCCGTCCTCTTGATGTTTACTTCGTATCCCTCCTCACCAAAACCTTTCCCTCGTAAGGTTTAGCTTGTTCAAGGCATAAGTCCCCCTTAAAAAATAATGGTTTATTCAGTAAATCTAATTATTTACTTTGAATCCTTCAAGAGGACGTATAGGTTAATAAGGGGGATGGAGCTACCCAGAACGCTACCCAGAACGGTTTTTGAAGCTTAACCGATCCGGGCAGTTTTCAAAATGGGCCGGATTTACTGAAGAAAAATGGTGCCGAGGGGCAGAATCGAACTGCCGACACGCGGATTTTCAGTCCGCTGCTCTACCAACTGAGCTACCTCGGCGGATGCGGCCAGGGAACGTCAAACGAGCGTTGAAGATTATCAGGAGGATAATTGCTTGTCAATTGAAGAAAGGCCCAGTACGGCGGGAAAAGCTTACAGGATACGAAGCTGGTTGAACTTCAGGTTCAACCCGAAAAAGAAAGTATCCTCAGAAGTGTCCACGAAATTAGCGGGCGCATAGGCGATATCCAAGGAGAAGTCGTCCCCATCCAGTTCCCTCGTCAAGGTGCATCCGAGGGTGTAGTTATTGAAGGCGTTGGGCGTGGCGGAAGAACCCGCATTGTCGTACTTGTAACCCCCTCTTATTGCGAACAGGCTCGGGAAGAGCCAGACCTCGGCCCCGAATCCAATCTTGATATCCTGGTCGGAGGGCTTGAAAACCTCGACGCCCGCGTTGAAGTCCCGCTGGCCCTCGAACACTTGGTGAATGCCTAGGCCGAATCGAATGAACATGGGCAAGGGGTCGGCGTTGGCGGCTGGGTCAAAGGTCATGCCCGGGCCGATATTTTGCAGTGATAGGCCGGCCTTGATCCCCAGGGGAAGGCGGTCGAGTTGCACGCCCAGGTCGCCCATAACCGAACTAGCGGTATAGGGCCCCAAGGTGGACTGGAGGTATTTCAACGATAAGCCAATCCGGATGTTTTCGGCCACCTTCCGGGCGTAAGTCGCCCCCCCCAGGATATCTTGGGCGTTCGCGGCGGGATTGCCGTTGTTGTTGTCGATGGGGGGCATGTAACGGTAGGTCAGGGCTAGGGCGACCGCGCTCTCGGGCCCCCAGGCGGTGGCGAACACGAGGTACTCGGTCGAGATATCCGCCAGCCCGTCCAAGTGGGATAGAAGCAGTTGGCTGGCCTGGATCTTGGCTAAACCGGCGGGGTTATACTCGATCGCGTAGGCGTCATCCCCCATGGCCGTGTAGACCCCGGCCATGGCGGCAGGCCGGACACCTTGGTTGATCTTGAGGATATCGGCGGTGGTAGTTCCAACGGACTGGCCGCAAGCCAAGGAGAGGCCGCCAAATATAAAGACGGATAAAACAATTCGGAAGCGGTTCCAACTTTTTAAAATCATCAAGAGGGTTTGTTTCATATCACTTCGCCTTAGAATTTAGTCGTTAACGTTACGCGGTTGGTATCACCGAAAACATCCGCCGGGGCGTAGGCGTAATCCAGGAACAAAACTGCACCCGCAAAATCCAACCCATAACCCGCGCCCATGGTCAGCCCTTCACCGCTGAGACCGTTATTTTGATACTTGTACCCAGCCCGCAAAGTGGCCCTGTTTCCGATCCACTTATAATTATACTCCAAACCGAAGTTTGCACCCACTGGGTCTTCAATGGGCTGAATGGGAAATGAAACCTCGCACATGACGGCGCCGTCATCCTGGTCGGAAAACAGCTCATATTGCCTGTAGGAAATACCGCCCAACAAATTAAAAGGTAAATTAAAGCCGGAGTCCTGGGCGCCAATATTCTTAAAAACCATCCCAAGCCGTAAGCCTTGAAACGATGGAATGACAACCAAACCCGCGTCCGCCGCCCAGAGGGAGGTGGAAACAGTGTCAATCTGCTGGTTGAGTAGTTTAAGGGATGCCCCCAGGTGAAAAGCCGGGCTCAAGTCGTTGGCGTAAGCCAAGGTAAAAACCTCATCCCCGCTGGAAAATGAGCCGGCCGCCTGGCCGTTATCCAATGTGCGGGTCATGCTTCCCGGTTGGAGCAACCCTACGCTGACAGCCACGACTCCGCTCAAGGTTGGAAAGGACAATTGGAGGGGCGTCGCGAAGGCAATGAACTCATAACTCATCTGCTGGTAAAGGGAGAGGTAGGTGATATTCATCTCGTTGGTGAGGATGCTGGCCAGACCGGCGGGATTGTAATAAACGCAACCTACGTCATCCCCCACCGCTGAATAGGCTTCCCCCACCCCCACCGCCCGTGAAATGGGTGAGATGTTGAGAAAATCGAATGAATTGGTCCCACCATTTGCGGTTTGTGACCAAACTGGCGCCACCGCCAAAAACGCGGTTGTGATTAAACCTAAAGAAAATGGATAAAGAGATTTCATAGTCAAGGCCCGTTCAAGGACCTGGAAACGGCGAACTTGCCGAATGTCCGACCGTTCGGGCCCTCAATTTTATAGAGATAGAATCCTGAAGCCACCGCGTTTCCATCGCCATTCCTGCCGTCCCATTTAACCATGTACATACCAGTGTTTGAATCGGGGCCGTAATAAGAATTGGGGTTGGGGTTGTAGTAAACGTTCGGGCCGTAGGACATCACCAGGGCCAGGGAAATGGTATAGATGTTCACTGAGGATCCCTGCGGGATGCATGTAAAAGTTATATGGTGGTTGGCGTCGTTTTGGAAATCCATCGGGTTGGGGAACACATTCACCGGGCATTGGGTGAAGGTGGGAGTGGCTGTCGGCTGGGGCGTGTTGGTGATGGTCGGGGTACTCGTGATGGTGGGTGTAAAGGTAATTGTGGGTGTGAAGGTGATGGTGGGGGTCCAGGAGGCCGTCCAGGTGTTGGTACTGGTGGCCGTATAGGTCGGGGTAAAGGTATTCGTCGCGGTCGCAGTATAGGTGGTAGTAAAGGTATTGGTCGGAGTGGACGTGGAAGAAGGAGTCATTGTGTTTGTAGGCGAAGTCGTTGGAGTCTGCGTAAAGGTACTCGTTCCGGTAAAGGTGCTAGTTGCTGTATTAGAAGCCGTTGGGGTTGATGTGGCTGTGGTAGTGATCGTGGGTGTAAAGGTCGTGGTAACGGTAAAGGGATTGGTCGGGGTATTTGAAGGGGCGATGGTGGGAGTGGGAGTGGGCGACGTGGTGAAGGTGGCGGTGCCAGTGGAAGTCGGGGTATGGGTTCCGGTGGGTGTGAAGGTGGCCGTGCCCGTCCAGGTGGCGGTGCCGGTAAAGGTCGCTGTGCCGGTGGGAGTGGGGCTGTTTGTGCCGGTTGAGGTATGGGTTGCCGTGGCGGTATCCGTCCCGGTAGAAGATGGGGTGATAGTGGAAGTCGGGGTGGGTGAAACTGTATTGGTGATCGTGGAGGTGGCTGTAGGCGTCAGGGAATTTGTGATCGTGTAAGTCGGGGTGAAGGTTAAAGTCGGTGTTTGGGTCAAGGTATTGGTGGGGGTCGGGGTGGGCGAAACCGTATCGGTGAGGGTTTGGGTGGGGGTGGGGGTTAGGGTGGCCGTAAAGGTCGAGGTATGGGTGAAGGTTTGGGTGAAACTGGGTGTCAAGGTGATGGTGTAGGTAGCGGTTGGGCTGAGGGTATTAGTGAGCGTTGGGGTGTTGGTCGGGACCACGCATGGCAAGGAGGCAGCGTCCCGGAGGTTATCCACATAGACGTTCGCGCTGTTCAAATCCTTGGCCTGTCCGGGGGGTAGGATCAATGAAACCGACGCGATAGTTACAGGCTGAATAGGCATGACACCCGTATTAACGAACACCGTGCACCAATTGTTGGGGGTGGAAATACCCGTGATGGTGGCCGGGGGAGACAAGCAGCCCGTTAAAATATTATTGGCATTGACGGTCATGGCGTTGCCCGAGACATCCGTGATGATCACCGTAAATTGCTTCCCGCCGCTGCTTTTGGTGTAAACATCCATTTCTACAAAGGGCTGACTTGCGGCGGTTTGGATGGGATCGGTATAGGTTAAAGTAACGGAACCCGCCGGATAGGGTCCGGCGGCCGATAGATAAGCGTAATATTGTGGGTAGGTTAAGTCAAAGGGATCACCGACAGGCGAGGCGGTCGTCGTGGCGGCTGTTAAGAGGTATGTATCCCCTGCGGTATAAGAAATACTCCAATTCGTAGAATCGGCAAATGATCCGGTTGGATCTGCGAATGATTGCTCGTTGGCTCCGGATAGGGCGTAAGCCCGATCCAACCCGAAAGTCGTTAAAAGAAAAAGGCAAATGGCAAAATAACCCAGGGAAGAGATCACCTTTTTCACAAAACCGCCTTGGGTCATTCAAATCTCCCGCGAAAACGATCACAAAATGCCCGATGGATCGGGATTCAACCTAATCCATCTTGGCCATTGTTAAGGGTTAACCCGCAAAATTCCTGTTACCGTTTTAAGGCCAAGTCCCTTAAGCCAAAACAACAAAAGTATTATCTTCCTAACCTTCTTTTCCCGCAACTGTTTCACACGTGAAATTTAATGGAAATAAAAGGAATTGGAGTTTAAACGCTCTCCTGGGAAATTTTAGGTAGACACTTTGATTTGAACTCAATAACCCTATCAATGACTTCCGGAATGCTTTCCTTTACGGTCACTTTTTTCCCATTTTCAAGGGTGAGTATCGTCTCGGGAGATTTTTCGACAAAAAGGATAAGGTCCGAATTGACGTAAACTTCCTGGCCATTCAAGCGGGTTACCTTAATCAACATGAATCCTTTAAGTGTTCGACTTAGGGAGTATGCCAAACATCATTAAAATAAGTTACAGAACAGCTTGTTTCAGGAGAACAGCCATAACCACCCATTACCCACAGAGAATTATTAAACGAAAGGGCTGAATGACCAGCTCGGGGTAAATAATAAGTCGAATAAGGAGTCCAATTTACGGCATCTGTTGAGGTGTAGTAACCCGCATAGATAGAGTATCCAGGTGATACACCAGGGGTTAACCAAAGTATCCCATTATTGAATGTAATCTGGTGATAAACCATCGCAGTTAAATTATTAATACTCATAAAATAATCGTTTAGTAAGGTCAAATTTACGCCATCAAAAGTCCATTCATCCGTGTAGGCCGTTCCCACAAGCGATCCATATGCATTGCCCTCATCCCCATCGATAATATAAACAAGATTATTAAACACAACTGCTGAAGAACCCCACCGCGCTCTAAAGCCACCACTATAAGTTGGAATAGGCGAAGTGCTTACAACTGGGGTAACGTTAGTCCATGTTGATCCATTTGTGGAAGTCCAAATATCCCCATCATCAGCCGGTCCCCAACCCGTCATCACCCACATAGCGTTGTTGTAAACGATCGAAATAAAATCCTCCCGGGGTGTGAACCCAGAGTTGATCGTTACCAGAGACCAATTGGAACCATCAGTTGAGGACCAAACGTCGTTTTTCAGGGTCCCGTTCTCATTGCCTCCAATCAACCATAATTTATTGTTATAGGACAACAATCCGGGTGAATAGCGCTGTCCAAAATTGCTTATGTTATTATCCCCCACAGTGGAGCTCCATTGGATCCCGTTGCTGGAATGATAAACCCCGCCGTAATACTGGGTCACGGAGCCTGAAATTCCCCAGGCTCCTCCTGCCACCCACATCTCTCCGTTAAAAACAGCCGAACCCATGCCATAGCGGGGTGACCAGCCGGCGTGGGCCGTAGCTTCCACCCACCCTCCCCCGCCGGGGGAAGTCGTCTTGTTAGGACAACCGACAATTCCAACCAAAAGGAAACTCAAAAGTAATGCCGGGAGCAGGAAAAAAGATTTGGAGTGGATCATGTTCCTCATATCTTACCCTAACACCTAAATGGAAAAAAGCTTGAATGCAGTAGGTATTCAAAATTCAAATACGCAAAGTATAAATAAAAAAGCGGCGTCCCCATAGAAGGGAACGCCGCTAATGAACTTCGCCTGATCGCTCAGGCAGTTTTCAGCTCAGTCTATCCTCAGCCGCCCTGGCCCAATTGGGTCAGAACCTGCAGGTTGGCGTTTTCCACCGAGATCACGCGTGAGTTAACGTCAAAGCCCCTCTGCGCGATGATCATGTTGGAAAGTTCCGTGGTCAAATCGACGTTGGAACCTTCCAGGTAACCGCCTTCGACGGTGCCCAAGTTGCCGGAGCCAGCCAGCCCAAGCGTGCGGGTGCCGGTGTTGGGCCCGGTGGTGTAGTAGTTGTTTCCCACCGAGTTCAGGCCGTTGATGTTCGTGAAATCGGCCATCAAGACCTGTCCCAGAGCCACCGTCTGCTGGTTGCTGAACTGGCCCTCAATCGTGCCTGTCGCGTTGAAGGACAGGCTCTCCAAGGTGCCGTCGGCCCAGCCGTTGGCAGAGGAAGTGGCGTTGCTGTTGGCCACGTAGGTATTGACCCCGTTGATGATCTGGTAGGTGCCTTCCGCGTCGCTGAACAATCCGTCGCGGCCAGCGCCGATGATAGTTCCCGGCGTTTTGGCGCCAACCGGCAAGGCAGTGTCAGGCGCAGCAGCAACACCAGGGGCTGCGGCAGGATCGACACCAGGCCCTTGGGTGTAGCCAGCAGTCCCGAAATTCATTTGGACCTGCATGATTTCAGCGCCCAAGGTGGGAATCGGAGAAACAGGGGCGATCGTGGGTGTGGCGGCCGCTACCCCACTAGCCAACGCCGTATTAAGAGCAGGCTGTGTCGATGGCAAATAAACCATCGCATTCTGTTGAATGTCTTGCCCATTAACATCACCCACCCCGCCCATTGAAGCCAAGGATCCGTCCGAGTTGAAATAAATCAGGTCGCCCCAATAAGTATTTCCAACATTCCCACGGTCGTATCCATCAGGCATTACACCACCAGGAAGGGTCGTACCAGAGCCCTCGAAGATTCCCGTGCCGCCCAACAGATTCTGAGTGCTGATAGCTTGCCCACCCGTTGTGTCAAACGAGTACCAGGCATAGGCCACCTGGTTTTGTGGAGAAGGATTGATCCCATTCGTGCTGATGTCCGCCACTTGATAGAACACGGTAGAAATCGTGTGGGCTGCACCGGTGGAATCATAAACCGTCTGTTGCTGGGTCAAAGCCGGCGTTACAGGGGGTTGCGCATTCCAAGCAAAGTTCTCTGCGGCAGCGTTAGCAGGATTCTGTATTTCTTCAAGAGTCACGGCGCCCAAAACCACAGGCGTTGTATGGTCTAAGTTATTTGGATCTTGACCGGTAGCGAGGTCATTAACAATATGAATTTCACTGCTATCCCCCACCCCTACGGCTAAGGCTGCCCCTGCCGCGCCCACGATAGTAACTTTATTCTGGTTAAATGCGGCTTGGACACTAGCAACCGTACCAGCTCCACCCCCTGTGACCTGACCCAACATTCCGAGGGGAAGAATCGCCGGGTTTGCGGCTGCGGCGCCTGCAGGAAGAATCCCTTGACCAAGGTTCAGAACCTGAACTTGTTGGTTGGAGTCCAGGTTACCAATGAAATTCATTTTCGTCGTGGCCGAAGCGGGATCGACCATATTTGGGTTGATCTGGATGTTGGTTGCAGCTTCCAGGTTAGTGTTATTAACCACCAATTTACCTGAAGTGATATACAAAGGTGTGGGATCAGGAGCAACACCGGCAGCGACTCCATTCGTATCGTTAATGATCGTCTGGGAGTATTGCATAGTGGCTTGGAAGCCCTGGATCAATCCGCCGTTCTGGTCCACCAAGTTGCCGGCGCTGTCGAAGGACAGGTTGCCCGCCCGGGTGTAGTAGGTCTGGTTGTCGTTCATCGACACCAGGAAGCCGCTGCCCTGGATGGCGATATCGGTGGATACGCCGGTTTGCTGCAACGAGCCTTCCGCCCAGTTGGTCTGGATGGAAGCCACGCGCGTGCCCAAGCCGACCTGCAGGGGATCGACCCCGCCCATGTCGCTGGCGTTATTGTCGCCTTGGCCGGACGAAAGGGTCTGGCTGAAGGTGGCCGCGAATTCCACGCGGCTCGCCTTGTAGGCGATGGTGCTGGTGTTGGCAATGTTATTCCCGATGACGTCCAACCAAGTGCTGTTGGACTCGAGACCGGAAATGGCGCTGTACATATCTCTTAAACCCATGGTCTTGCTCCTTAAAGTTTAGCGGGTATTCAACCCGCCGAAGTTCGGGCTTCCTCAGGGAGGTCCAGCCCGTTGCTGCTCTGCCCTGCTTGACTGCTAAACGATCACCGCGCTATCGATGTTGGTGAAGACGTTCTCTTTCATGCTTCCGCCATCCATCGCGGTAATCACGGTGCGGTTCGGCACGCTCACGATGAAAGCCTGGTTTTCCATCACCAGCAGGGATTGACGCGCCCCCTTCGAAGCCGCCTTATCGACCGCGGCGTTCATACGGGTCATGTCGTCCTGGGAAAGGTTGATATTGCGCAAAGCCAGCCTTTCCTTGGCGTGGGCCGAAAACCTCAACGATTGGGTTTTATCAACCGCCGTCTGGAAAACGGCGTCAAACGGCTGAACGGCCTCCGCCGCCTTGTTGGCCTGCTGCTGAATCCTCTGCAGTTGGCCCTGGCTTTGGATCTCATCCACCGGTTTGAATGCCAAATCATTAAAGTTCACTTGCTGAACCACTTTGTCCTCACCTGCCTTTCAAAAGCCCGTAACTTCCGGGCCGAATTCAAAAAACTACCGATCAGCCTTGGGACGCCGAAGCGACGACGTTGCCCACGTTCTGAATATCCGACAGGGGATAATTCACCCCGTTGACCTGGACCGCCGGCGTATTGGCGAAATAAACAATGCCGGTGACCGTTCCCTGGACCAGATTGCCGGAAGAATTCAAGAGAGTCACGTTTTGTCCAATCAAGCTTGTCGCCGAATTGTCCAACACGTTGTTCATCGAGGTATTCATAGCCGTCATCTGCTCCAAAGAAGAAAACGAAGCCAACTGGGCCACGAACTGGCTACTGTCCTGCGGGTTCATCGGGTCCTGATTTTTCAATTGCGTGATCAAGAGGGTCAAAAACGTGTTTTCCGACACGAATTGGCCGCTGCTTCCCGTGACCGAAGACAATGCGCTCGATAAAGCGTTGCTACCATTGCTTCCGTTAACACCTGAAACGTTCATCAAAATCACCCCGCTTCCTTGTAATTAATAACGGCATTATGCCGAAAAACTTTAGCCTTTTCCGCCTAAAAACGTTAAAGGACGACCCTTTGGGTCGCCACTTGGGCAGGGGGGGACCCCAGCCCAAGTACTCGGCTAGGCCCTGGGCTAACCCAGGGCCTAAACAGCCGGTATCACGCTAGGAAATTGACCAGGTTGTTCCTGGTGGAAAGGGGGCCGGAAACAGCCTCATTTCCTCCTGTTATTTCCTGGGATACGCCCGCGCCATAGGAAGTTGAACTGTTGCCGTAACCTTCCTGCTGGTATTGGTAATACTGGGCCAAAAGACCGGCCCCCCCGCCCTGGACCTGAACCTGAAGCTGGTCAATTTGCAGGCCGGCTTGGTTCAATGAGGTTTTGAGGTCCACCATATGCTGTTGCAAGACTTCCCGGACATCCGAGTTTGTCACAAGGATTCTCGCCGTCACCGTTTGATCCACCAGAGACACCTGTATCGTCATCCGCCCCAAATTCTCGGGTTGGAGTTGGAAATTGATGGAGGAAACGGCTTTCAACTCACCCGCCCGGTTGGTGACCTGTCCGGAAATCTGGTTGATCAGGTCGGTCGCGTTCAATGGAATTTGATTTCCGGCGGGATTTATAACCTGAACTTCCCCATTTTTCCCAAGCATATAAAACATTCCAGACGTATTTATCGCGGGGTTTTGGGCTGAAAGCTGGTCGGCAGCTGAATTCTTATCTTGAAGGGCTGGAGAATTCAATTTTCCAGACTCAGCCATGGCAGTTACGGCTGACACCGCCTGAGGGGTAATGGAAGATACGGTTCCTGCAGGCTGAACCGGGTTGGCGGCTAATGGAGTTTGGGTAGAATTCGCCTGGTTTTGGGCCATTCCCTCGTTGAAAAGGTTAACCACCGCGACGGAACCGGAAAGGTTTTGGGCCAGGGAGACCGGCGGAGCGGACAGGCCAGGACTGGCGGCCTGGTTGACGGGGTTCAAGTTTTGGTTTGCCGGGATGACCGGTGTGGGCTGGACAGCGTTTTCCAAGGGAACGGCCTGGGGTACGACCACCACGGGTGTTCCCGGGGTGACAGGTGCCCCAGTCACCGTGGGAGTGGGGGCCGGGATTAGACCTGGATTGGGAGTGACCGCATTGGGTGTTGCCGGGATCGGATTGGCGAAGTTGTTATTCATTGGAGCCAGGACTGGTGAACCGGCGTTGGCGGGTACCAAGGGACTGTTAACGGCCTGGGTTTGGGCATTGGGTGTGGAGGGCGGGTTAACGGCCGATTGGGGCTGGGTGGAGAGGCTGGAGCCAGGCAGGGGGTTTTGGTCCAAAACCTGGGTTTGGGCTGTCTGATCGCCTAAAAGGGATTGGGACAGTTGAGTTTTATCCTGGGATTCCATCCGAGCGGCTGCAACGATAGGGCCGTAAGGCAAGGGAGTCGGCTGAATCTGCACCGTGTTCGGTGTAAGGCTATTGTCAACGACTTCCTGCTGGCCCCCGTTGGGAAGCTGTTTAATCGAAACTGGGGAATCCTCCGGGCCGATGGAAGCCCCCACCTGGGCGGTAATGGCACTGGGGGAACTGACCACCGCGATCTGGGCGGGACCCTGGTTGCCGGGCGCCGGGGCGGCCACCGTGGTGTTCGTTGGGCCGATGAAGGCCGTGAAACGAAGCACTAATTCATTGATTCGCCTGAAGTTGATCGAGGACCAAATAGAGGGCTTGGCGGTGTTAGGCGAGGCTTGAACCTGGGGTTGGGCCGCGAAGGTTGTTCCTTGGGTTTGAGGGATCGGATTTGCGTTAATCACGTTTTGAGAGCCCGCAACCGGCTCCAAGTTCTGAACCGTCTGGGGAACCTGGATATTCGCTAAAGGCTGGGCGACAGGAAGTTGATTTTGGGTCACCGGCGGAACAACGGGTTGAGTCTCCACCTGCGCGGCGGCTTGAACCAATTCTTGGGTTCCGGTTGGGACGGGAAGGGGATTTTGATTGATCGCCGGGTTGCCGGTATTTTGGGTGTTCGCCACCGGCTGGACCGCGATGGTTGGGGCAGCTCCCTGGAGATTCGCCGCTAATTGCGCGAAAGGATTGTTCGCCTGGTTCGCGGCTTGGGCGTTGGGATTATTCGTTGTAGTTCCCTGCTGGAGGACAGCGGATTGAAGCATCACGGGCCCCGCGCCCGCCTGGAGCAACACCTTAAATAAAGCTTGCAGGTTCTGGCTTTGGGCCGCCTGGTCGTTTTGGGCGGTAACCGTGGGGTTCACGATAGTCACGGGCAGGTTGTTGGCCGACTGTGCCCCCAGTTGGGAAAGGGCGCTCAGGAGCGTGTTGACCCTGTCCTGGGGAATCGCCTGGAAATTTGAGCTGGCGGTCAGGGTGGGAGTATTCGCGAGAACCGCCGGCTGGTTCGTCGCGCCCAAGCCCGCGGTTAACGGCTGGGCTTGGTTTTCAAAGGTATGGGTCGAAACGCTTAATGTGGCCGTTTGGAAGTTGACCGCCAAGCCGTTGCCTTGGGACCCGGTTCCTTGGCCTTGGTTGATTTGACCTTCCGTGAACAAGAACCGCAAAGTGACATTGGAGACGGCGTTGGCCTGGGAAACACCCGATACTCCCTGTGTTCCACCGGCATTAGCGTTATTGCTTTGGAAGGCATTGGGATTAAGGGCGAACATGACCTGCTGATTCTGAAGCATTTGCTGGAGCATCTGGCCCAGAAGTTGGTTTTGGTCTTCCTTGCTCAAATCAAGGGGGTTCTGCCCCTGGGGCAGATTTTGCACGAAGGATTGGACCGCGGAAACCAGCTGGGAAGCTTCCGTCGGAGTGATTTGGCCGCCCGATTGGGCCACCAATTGGGCCTGGATCTGGGCCGAGTTTTCGCCCGTCAGTTGTTGGGCCTGGGACAAGAGATTGGCAAGGCTGGAAGCCATGGCGAAGAAGGCTTTCTCGATCGCCGATAATTGCGCCGTATTAACGCCCCGTAATGTCTCGGAAACTTGCAGGGTGTCTTGGGTGGCCTGGCCGGACCCCACCGTGGTGGGGGTTAAGTTGGAGGATGAATTGGTGTTTTCAACCGGAACCACGGCGTTCGGACCGGCCACGGGGACCGTGCCAGAGGCGGGAGTGGTTCCAGTCAGAGGGGTGGCCGGGGCGTTGTTGTTGGTATTCGTGACAGCGGGATTCCCGGACTGGGTAGGTTGTTGTTGGTTGGAAAGTTTGGCGATGACCTGGCCAAAAGTATCCCCACCCGGGGAGGTATTAGATCCAGAGGGGGCCGGTAACCCGGCCTGGTTTAATAGGTTCTCCGGGGATTTGGCGGAGAGGCTGTCGAGAAGTTCGCTGATATTTTTCACTTTTGATTCCTTTTACCGCTTTGACTCAATTACCCAACAAAGTTGTTGTTGCTGTTGCTCGTCGGGGCTCCCCCGCCCACGATGTTGATCAAATTCTGGTACATGTTGTTGATCACCTGCATGATTTCCAAAAGGGCGTTGTAGGCCGTCGCGGCCTGTGTGGCTTGCTGCTGGATGGAGGCCAAAGGCACCCCCGCCGTGGAAGCGGTTGGAACCCCCGAGGCCGTGGAGGCAGGGCTGCCGGACCCCGTGTAGACCCCCGCCAAGTTGGCTTGAGAGGTGTTGAGTTGGTTGAGGGCGTCCTGTTCCTGGGTGGTCAGAGATTGCTGGTTGCTGACTGCGTTGGAGGTCTGGGCCGCGAACCCGGCCGCCAGGCTTCCGATATTTCCGGTGACATTGAGGCCGGTGAAAACCGTGAAGTTTCCGGTGGTATCGTTGATGGTCATTGGGCTGTCGGATTCGAGCATGACCCCCAGAACTTGGATATTCCCACCGAAGAAGGTGGGCAAAAACAGAGCGATATTCGTAATTTCAGGATTAACGTTGGTGGTGCCGTAAGGGGTCGTCGGTCCAATTTGCTGGATAATATTGGATAGGGTGTCCCCCTGAACCCAGGGCGCGCCTTGGGTAAAGACCGGAACCCCATTGACCGTAAAACTACCTGAAGCGCTGGGCGTGTACTGGAACGCCTGGTCGTTAGGACCACCCGCCAGGGTCGGGACGACACTGTTCAGGCTGGCGTTCCAGGCATCCACCCCCGGGTCGTTTGGCACAAATGAATTGTTCAGTCCCAAGGTGCTAACCATGAGGTTGGTGATGTTCGTCCAACTCCCACCGTTTCCGGCGAAGGGCGGGTTCCCCGCCCCGTTGGTAATGTTTACTGGGGCGTCGGAGAAAATATAAAAAAGCTGGTTGGTGTAATCGAATACCGCCGTGATACCTGGAACGGCGTTCATTTTTTGCAGCAAACTATTGATGGTATCCGTGGTGGTGTCATAGTTAATTGTGGTTCCATCTAGCGTGAAGGATCCTACTCCCGGACCAAGAGCGGCTGCAAAGGGCTGGGTATCCAGGGGTTGGTAGGGGTTGATGAAAGTGCCGGCGACGTTTACATAATTGGAACTGGCCGCGAAATTCTCGGGCATATAATTTTGGAGATTGGCCATATCTTGGGCGATCAGCTTATCCGGAGTGGCGGGTGCCCCGGGAAACAAGACGGCATCCGTGGCCACGCCGGACTCGGCGAGAAGCCCGTTGTTGTTTTGAATGACGGGGTTCAAGGCGATATTGCCAGCCTGGGAGCCGGTGAAAAGCAAGGTCCCCGTGGTTCCCCCATCGGCTGCGAAACCCGCCGAGTGGATGGAGTTGGCGATGTTCATGACTGAGGTGACCACCTGGTTCAATTGGGCCTTGTAATTTTGCAGAACAACGTTGTTGGCCTGAAGCTCCCCGCCCAGGTTTCCGCCGGTGATGTAGGAGGAAATGTTGTTGTTGATTAAGGTGGTGTTGGTAGTGTAGTTGGCCACATTGGCCGCGTTGGTGGCGATGTTCGTCCAAGCCAGGAAATTTCCAGCCCCGTTGGTGATCTTGACGGGGGCACCGGAAACCAGGGTGACCTGCTGGCTCACCCCATCGTACCAGGCCGTCACGCCTGTTTTGTTGTATTGGGCGTTGATGTTGTTGATGATCGTGTCCAGGCTCTGGCCGGTATTGTAGGCGATCGTAATGCCGTTGATGATGACGCTTCCATTGGCAGGGGCGGTCGCGAAATTAGCGGCCTGGCCGGCGAGGGACGTGGTGGGGTTGATGACGAACCCGGCTTTGGCGATGGAGGCGGAACTCACCGAGTTATAAAGAATCTCGTCGTCCCCGGCGGGCGTGCCCGTGGAGGAGGTTAGGGTGATCCCCACCAGGCTGGGATCGGCGGGGTTGGAAACATTCGTCCCAAAAGTGGCAGCCCCGGCACTGTCCAGAAGCGAAAGGCCATTGAGGAATATGCTGGCCGTTCCGTTGTTCCCGAAAGTGACGTTGAAATTGATGAGCCGGGATAATTTATCCAGGGCGTAATCCCTGGCATCCAAGAGGGTATTTTGGTTGGAGCCTTGGGTGGTGCCCAGTTGTTTGTTGACTGCGGACAACTCCTGGAGCAATTGGTTGATCTGGGCCACCGTGGTCTGGATTTGTCCGTTATAGGTGAGTTGGAGCGCGTTCAAGGAGTCGTATTGCTGGTTGGCGGTCTGGGCGAAGGCCTCGCCGGTGCTGACCACATTGGCGCGGTCGGTAGCGTCGGTGGCGGCGGTATTGTTAGCGGCACTTCCCAAAACGGCCCAGGCATTGGTGAACTGGTTCAGGGCGTAATCCAAGGTTCCCGAAGAAGACGGGTCCAGAATATTGCTGATCTGGTTCAAGACCCCCGTCCCGGAGGTGTTAGCCAGAATTTCGTTATAACCGACGAGGGTGCTTTGCTGGCGGATCTGCCCGTCCAGAAAGGCGTTCCTCAGACGGGTGATGGATTCTTCCGTGACTCCCGTTCCGACGGACAAGAGGCCGTTGATTCCATTGAAAGAAACCGAGGGCCCCGTTCCGGTATTGATGGTTTCCAAGCTGTTCATCAAATAACCCTGGGAATCCAAGGAGGGCTGGGCCAAATTGGAGGCGGTGACGTCCTGTTCGAGCTCTTGAAGGATCAGCCCGCTGTTAATAGTGCTGATGCTTTGGAAACCACTGATCATGAAAGCCTCCTAAACGACTCGGTTAACGAACGACGGCCCTTGCTCCATGCTTTTGGGGGCGGGAATGCCGGCCTTATTTCGGCCCTTGCCGGCCAGCGCCTTGAGAGTCACATCCGCAAAAGCCAGCCCGTTTTGGGCGAGCTTCTCATTTCCCTGGTTGATGCCTTCCAACTCACGGGCTGACCTCACCAGCTCCAACGCGGCTTCTTTAAGTTCTTCCACCAGTTCCAACGGCGCCTTCGAGAGCACCTGAGGCAAGGTGGGATTGGAAAGGTGAAGGGCCTTGCCGATAGCGGCCAAGAGGTCGTTCCGTTCACCCAAAAGGGGGGAGAGCGCGAAAACCTCTTTTTCCTGCCGCTTAAGGTTCACTCCTAATTTTTCAAGGTCACCTGAAATCAGGTGTAGCTTTTGTTCCATCGCCAGGGAAGCCAGGCGCTGGTAGCAGGCTTTCTCTTTTTTCAACTCCTCAATGAGTTGTTGAAACTGGTCGTTCACGTTTTAGCCCTTAAAATCAATGATGTTGGACTCGACGATTTTCGCGGCGAGCTTGTTGGCATCAACCTGAAAATTCCCCGATTGGATTTGTTGGGCCAACTGGTCCACCTTGCCGGAGCGTGATTGGGCGATTTGGGCGGATTGCCGCTGCAAGGATTGGAGAACCTCTCCAAAAGAGCTCAATGAAACCGAACTGGATGGACTCCCGGGTTCCGGTTTGGAGGAACTGGCGGTGGTTTTGGGGTAGGACTGAAGGATCGCTGGGATATTTTGAAATCCGTCGATTTTCATGGGAAGCTCCTTAGGTTTTCTGATAAACCTAACGGGCTTATAGGGAAAAACTTGAGTTAAAAATTGGAAATGAGGTGAATTGACCCCCTTTCTGTCCCTAAGACTCTATTCACCCCTGTATTTTTTTAAGTATTTAGGGTCTTTGATTTGGTTCGCTGGAGGTATTCGATGGGCGGTTTTATGTGTTTCTTTGGTTTTTGCTATGTCGTTTTGTATATCTTTGGCAAGGTTTTGAAAGCATCTTTCGCACATTTTTCCCTGGGAAATAGGGATTCCACACCTTTCGCAATATAAACCCGTGTCATTTTTTATCAATTGAAGCCGGTTTTCCCGGACATACCGGTAGATTTCCTTGAGTTCGACCCCGGTTTCCTGGGCGATTTCCTGGGCGGTGGCGGAAGGACGATTCGTAAGATATTGAAAGACGAGGCTATAGTTGTCATCTTCCTGGCGAAGACAGGCCGGGCAGACATCCCTGCCGCCTGCGATCCGGGTGTAGGCCTGACCGCAACGCGTGCAGTTGGCCCAATTCATCGATTATGAGGTTTTTTGGTGGGAAGAATAATCTTTTTGCATTTGTCGGTAAACCATGGCTCCCAACCCGATGCCACCGGCGGAAGCCAGATGGTCGGCCAATTGGCCGTCTTGCATGGACTCAAAGAACCCCGTCGCCATCGAGTCCCCCATCAGGCCTGATTTTTGAACCGAATCTCTCATTTCCTTGAGCAGCATTCTCATAAAGATAGCTTCAAAATCTTTTGAAACTTTCTTCAATTGGGCGTCTGAATGGGCGGAACCGGAGTTCAACTGAAAAACCGGGTGGAGGGGATTCAAAGGCGCTTGTTTGGAGAAGGCGGGCTGGTGGGACATGTAGGTATTAGATAACAGGGCCTGGTTCGCCATCTGGTAATTGGACAGGAAAGAATCGCTATTGAGCCCAGGAACGGCCGGGACAGAGGCTTGGAAAAGTTGAACAGGATTTACGTAAGGGGTCAACATCATCTCCCGTTTAAAGGATGGTCAAGTCGGCATGAAGCGCGCCGGATTCCTTGATGGCTTGAAGGATTGAAATAAGATCCCGGGGAGTGGCGCCCACCGCGTTGACCGCAGTGACGATATCCAAGAGGGTGGCTCCCTCCGGAACAACCACCAGGTTGCCCTGTTTGCCCGTATCCTCGGCGGATACGGTGGTGGTATGGGTCAACTCGTCGTGCCCGAATACCGCGTCATGGGAAATCTCGGTCGTTTTCTTGATGACCAGACGCAAATTGCCGTGGGCGATAGCCACCGCGTCAATACGGACATCCTGTCCCAAAACGACGGTACCCGTTCGTTCATTGACGACGACTCGACTGGCCGGCGAATCAGTTTGTACCTGGGTTTCCTCGACAGCAGCCACGAAGTCCACAACGTTATCCTGGTAATTGGGGGGTAGCTTGACATCCACCTGATCCCCATCGACGGCCTTTGCCACTGGCTCCCCAAACTGCTGGTTCAAGGCCTGAGCCACGAGTGAAGCTTGGCTGAAATCGGGCATGTTAAGGAGGACCGAGACCGTGTTGTTGTCAATGAAAGAAGATGGCACTTCCCTTTCAACCATGGCTCCGTTGGGCACCCGGCCCGTCGTGGTGGTATCCACTTGGACGAGGGGAAATTCACCCGTGTTATCCGAATAGCCACCCACCGCCAAGGGACCTTGCGCCACAGCATAAACTTGCCCATCCGGACCCTGGAGAGGTGTCATCAGCAGGTTTCCCCCCTGAAGGCTGCGGGCGTCACCCACCGACGAAACAACCACATCGATCTTATCGCCAGATTTTAAAAGGGCCGGCAATTGGGCAGTCACCATGACCGCCGCCACGTTTTGAGTACGGATCTGGTCGGAATTGATCTTGATGCCAAACTGGAGGAGCATATTGGTAATACTTTGAAGGGTGGAAACAACCCTTTGAGTATCCCCTGTTCGCTGGAGTCCCACCACTAAACCGTAACCAATCAGCTGGTTTTCCCGAACCCCTTTAATCTGGGCGATGGTTTTTAACCGAACTTGAGCGCCCCAAGCAGGCCACGCCAAGAGCAAAAGCGCACCCAAGATAAAGCTTTGTGACAATCGTGAATTTTTGTTCATCAATAGTCCCCTCCCCATCAAAAAAGGCCCAGCCAACTGAAGACCCGAGTCAATATACCCGGTTTGGCCGTCTCAGAAGATGGCCCCGACCCGATAATCTTGATTTTAGCATCCGCCACCCGCGAGGAAGGGATGGTATTGTCTCTGGAAATGTCGTCCGGCCGAATCTCGCCCACTACATCGACAGTTTGCTTATCGTCATTTATGGCAATAAAGCGGGTACCCTCAATTTGGAAATTACCATTTGGAAGAACGGAAACAATCTTGGCAGTCATTTGGCCGGTAATGGTCGCCCCTTGGCTGGAGGAACCTTGGCCTTGATGGCTGGAACTGGCTCCCAGGCCAATTTGGCTCGGGCTATTCAAAAGGTTAGCGCCATAAGTTCCAGCTCCCAAGTTGCCCGAACCTGCACCTAATGCGATATTGGCAGCCTTTTGGTTGAGGCTGCTAGCGCCTTGGGCGCCTTGGGTACTTTCCTGGATCATGACCGTTATCACATCACCGACCCGGTGGGCCCTCTTTTCCGTGTAAATGGAATTCGCCCCTTCCAAGGGGTAAATGGAATCCGCTGCTGCCCTGCCTGGTAAATAAGCCCAGCCCGCCATCACAACCATAAAGGTTAAAACTAAATTTTTCATCTTCTTCGCCCCCATCGTCTAGGGTTTCTTTTGGTCGATGAGAACATGATTCTCATCCACAACCCGCGCCTTTAAAACCTTGTGAGACTCGGTGTTTTCCACCGTGATCTCTTCGCCCGCTCTCCCATCACCCACGGCCCGGACCGATACGGTGATTTCAACATTTCCGATCTTTTCTATTCCCTCAACAATTTCCCCCCGATGAATGACCGGGGGATCAATGATCTCGCTGAATCGAACGGAGGTCCCCGCTTTCAGATCCATCCCGGCGGTTCTTCCTATTACATCCTGCAGTTTTTGCAGAGTGCCTTTGGACGCCTTGGAACTTGGCAGTCTGTCGATTCCCACGTTGTCCGCAGAAAACTTCTCGTCCTTTTTCACCTCTTTTTTCGTCACAACCACCGAACGATAAACCTGGGTATCCAACCTCACGGGAATCACCCGAACCCCATGCCCATCCACCGAGAGTTCGGCGGTTAAAATTTGTGTTCCCTCATACTGGCCGATCAAAGAGGGCCGAAACCGGATTTCCAGTTGACCTTCCGGCATTAGTAAGCTCTTGGTCGGGCTCAGAAGCTTCACGTCTATATTTTTAGGTTCTTCACCGGTTTGAGCCAGGATGAAGGACCGAGCCGAATCTAATAATTGCCCTGAGGTGACCTCCTGGACCAGGGTTGATACCTTGCAAGCTTCTCCTCCAGCTAAAATGACCGATCCGGTCAAATATCCCTCGCGGTTCAACATGACTTGAACGGCGGCCCGGGTCAGGTTAATGGTCTGCCCAACCGGCGCCGCCTTTTCCAAGTTCATGTGTTTCAATCGATCGACGAGAGTTTTAGCCTCCCCGTCCATTCTAGCCACATCTCCCAGAAGGACATCAGGCCCCGCAACCGTCGCCTGATCCAAGAGACGAACAGTAACCGGCCCATCCTCCGCCCAGAGGGATGAAGCCAGCAGGCCCAACCCCAATAATATCGTAAATCTTTTTCCCCGCATTCCGTTACTTTATCAGGGGAATTGCTTCATGGTGGTGATGTCATAAAGCATCGTATCGGAGGTTGAAACCGCCTTGGAATTAAGTTCATAAGCCCTTTGGGCAACGATCATGTTCACCATTTCCGTGGTGACATCCACGTTGGACTGCTCCAAAGAACCCTGTTGGACATCCGAAAACCCAGTGGAACCGGGAGTTCCTTGGATCGGCTCGCCCGACGCCGGGGTGGATAAATAAAGGTTGTTCCCGATGGCGTTCAAGCCCGCCGGATTCACGAACCGCGTCAATTCAAGCTGACCTATCTGGGTCGCGTTACTGGACGCCGAGGTTTGAACCATTACTTGACCTGTTGTAGTGATCTGAATGGAGGCCGTATCGGCCGGCAATTGAATGGGGGGATCTAGAAAATAACCATTTGCAGTCACAATATTTCCATTTCCATCTTGGGTAAAGGAACCGTCCCGGGTATAGGCCGTCTCCCCGTTTGGCAAGGTCACTTGGAAGAAACTCTCGTTACCCTGGATAAGAATATCCAACGGATTGTTTGTGTTCTCAACCGCCCCCTCAGTGAAAATACGTTGGGTAGAAACAGGCTGGACTCCCTCGCCGATTTGCAACCCAGCCGGTGTGTTCGTTTCAGGGGAGGTCGGGGTTCCCGATGGCTTCAAATTGATATAGAGCAAGTCCTGGAAATTCACCCTCTGCTTCTTGAAACCTGTTGTACTGACGTTCGCCAGGTTGTTTGAAATGGTGTCCAGGTTCAACTGCTGGGCAGACATACCCGTCGCCGCAGTGTACAAAGACTGAATCATGGAAGCCTCCTTAAATTCCAGGATAAAAAAACCCGGATTTTATCGCCTCTGTCGTTCGGCGATCCAACGGCCTCCGCGTATGCAGTCCGGCCGTCCAAACTCACCTCTACAAGTCACATCAAACGTGTAACGATCCAATTTGGGAAGAAGCTTCACCCATCAAATGGTCATAGGCCGCTATGATCCTGGAGTTCAATTCATAGGAACGGTAGGTATTGATCATATTGACCATTTCAGTGGTTGAATTCACGTTGGACTGCTCTAAGAAACCTTGTTGAACCTGGACATCTCGGGGTAACAGTTCCACCTTATTGGATGGATCGTTTTGGAACAACGAATGCCCAACCTTTGTCAGCTTATTTTCATCCTGGACCTTAACCGTCAAAAGCTGGTCGAGAGCTTTTCCATCCACAGTTAGGTTTCCTTCTTGATCAGCCGTGACCTGTGTCCCATCAACAAAAATTTCACCGTTGTGACCCAAAACGGTGAGGCCATCATTCGTCACCAACTTACCGTTCGCATCCAAGTTGAAATTCCCATCCCGGGTTAAGAAGGTTTTACCGTTCGGTCCCATGACCGCAAAAAAACCGGGACCATTTAAAGCGAAATCCAATGGACTATTCGTTTGCAAATGGGCTCCCTGGGCGTAATCCGTCGTAATAGCTTGAGGGATCACCCCGCCACCCATGAAGCCAATGGAAGGCCTCAATTCGCCTGTGCCATCCATGACCTTGAGCTTTTGGTCGTGGAGACGAGCAATTAAATAAGTCGGGAAAGCCACATCCACGGATCGATTTTGCTTAAAACCAACCGTACTAACGTTGGCCAAGTTGTTGGCAATCACGTCTTGTCGGGCCATGGTGGAGTTCATCCCCGAGGCCGCAATGTAAAGACCGCTAGGCAAAGAAAATCTCCTGTATCAGCTTAGTGTGTGGCTGTAGTCGAGGAAGTTGGTTGGGCCATACCGCCGTAAGGCAAAGCCACCGCCGAAACTTCCCTGGACCTCGCGCTTTCCGTACCATCAGTTCCCACAGATGTGAATGAGAAGAAATATCGTTGTCCAACCTTCAATTTGCGAACTATATAAGTGGGCACATTGGCTATCGGTTGGGCGTTCACCTTGTCAAACCGGCCTCCCGACACCTCAGAAATGTAAATATTATAACCCTTTAAACCGTTTTTACTAGGTTCCGGGAACCCAGCCATACCCGCTTGGCGGGCAATATCAACAACACCTTCATTTTGAAGTTCACTTTGAATAACCACTGGAGCTCCCGGGGCGGAAGTGGTACCCGCCAAAACCTCCCTCGAATATTGGCTTTCAACGGGGGGGATGGTGTTGGTCAAGGATGTGACAACAAAATAATACCGGGTATTTTTTTCCAAACCCCTCAATGAATAATAATTAGCCTTGATGGGATTTTGATTGATTTTGACATATCCGCTACCTGTGGTTTTAGAGAAATAAACGTTGTACCCGGCTAAAGAAATGGAGGGGGAATTGATCCAACGCAAAGTGATGATATCTCCATCCACGTAGGAGGAAATCCCTTCCGGAATAAAGCTTTTCACTTTCCCTAGGAAAGAATCGCCAAAACGCCAGCTGGCCTCAATACGATGAGAAGAACCTAAATATTCAGGATGGCCGATATAGGCGTAATCTATTCCCCAGGTCCGAGAACGATAACTGATTCCCGCCGTAAACTGACCTGATTCACTCATGAAATCAGAATATCCAGTTCTTAAACCCAGCTGATCAGCAAAAAACCATCCCTCAATACCCGCGTGCATAAGGGTATGTTGACCTAATGTCGGATCATTAATTGTTTCAAATTCCCAAGCCGTCACCAGGTCATCATTAAATTCATAGCTAAATCCGCCCTTTACGGATAAAGCCACCGGGTCTGTATTCCCCTGTTGCCACTGAATACTGGTATCCAAATCTTGGGCACTCAACCCAATATTGATTTGTTTGCCATACCTAGGGTCATAAATTGGCAAGTGATATAAAAATCCCATATCCAGGCCGAAACCGCTGGCTTGAAAATCGGGCTGGCTGGGCGAATCCACTTCATAGTATTTTGCGTTTAAGCCAAATGAAATCGATTTATCTACCGCCAGAGGCGTAGCGAAACTACCAATGTAAATGCGATCATTTTCATTCCCATCGGAAAAAAGAAGTTGCTGTGTGGAAATGGCCCATGCCATCTGGTCTCCAAAAGGTTGCACATAAGAAAATACAAATAAATCTTCCAGCCCGTTTAAGAGAACAGATCCCATCCCTGAGATTTCAGGTCGTAAAACCTGGGCTAACCCAGCCGGATTGTAATAAATGGCATCCGATGAATCCGCTACACTGGCAAAAGCCCCCCCCATGCCTTCGGCTCTTGCACCATCCCCTGTTACTCCGCCTTTATCAAAAGCTCCAGCAAAGGCTGCTCCTATCGGGATCATGAAAAGCAAGAAAAATAAGGCGCAAAACCTAATAACCATTCGGCCCCACCTTCACACCGTTGATGCGGATATCCGTCAATTGCATTAATTGCAATTGCGTTATCTTTCCAGAAGCGTAATTGGCAGCGGCTTGAGTAGACGTCACCAAGTCCATTTCATTTTTACCATAATATACACGAGTCGAAATTTCTTTTAAACCTGTTCCTACAGAATTGACCGTTGCTTTAATCACATCCGCAGCTTCTTGATAAAGATAAGGCACGTAACTTTGTTGGGACTTATAGCTTACAGCAATAATTTCATCTCCTTGATAGTTTTTATCAAAATGTGCGTTTAGCGGTTGATCAGGAGTAAGACTTGGGAACCCTAAAGATGGTACCCCTCCCGTCTGGGGATACTGGGTATTGCCCTGTGCCTCAATTGGTGTCGGGGCCACTGCGACGGAAGTGTTGGAAGAACCTTCACCCAAAAGGTTTTTGAGTGTTTGCTGAGCCAAAGCTGTGAGTTTGGATCTTTCTTGAGCTAACAGACCAGCTTCTTGCTGGCGAATTGACATGAGTTTAGTCGTATCTTTAACAACCGTATTTACTGGCGAAACCAACTCAATGGTTTGGACCGGGCTGGAACCTATATGATCTAATTGATCCTCAACCTGGAAGGACCAAGTATAAACCCCAGCAGGCAAAGGCCGATAAAGATCATCCTCACCACCCCAAACTATTTTTGAGGGGGGAGGTCCTTGGCCCCTTAAGCTTCGAACCAAGTGGTCGTTTTGATCATAAATCATGACACTCCAATGATGAATTGGAACATCCTCCGTGGTATCCAAGAAGAATGAAGTCGCTTCATTCTGAGATGGGGTAAAGGATGGAGGCTGTACATAGGCGCTAACTTTTGGGGGGGGCAATTCTTGCCCGCCGCCGAATCGGTAGGTCAACCCTATATGAAAGGGCTCATAATTAATTCCACCCTGATCACTTGTATTAACATTCTCACCCGATTGAAGATCCGGTGATGGACCGACAGGCATTAAATAAGCTAAATCAGATTGAAAATCGCCATTAAGGACGCGAACACTTAACCCCAAGGACAATGTTCCTGGCGCAATAAAAGGTGTGGAATATCCCCCTCTCAACCCCAAAATATCGTTAAAGAACCAAAATTCTGTTCCAAAACGTAAGTATTTACTTGCCAACACAACATTTGAATCATTGTAGTTAGAATCTGAAACTTGATCAAAATCCAAGTCTGTTATGTTCCGAATTTTGAATAAGAAATTATTTTTATAAGCAAGCCCTATTGTTATTTCAGGCGGGATGATTGGGCCTGTATACCCAGATCCAATATTTATTGCTGCTCCCTGTTCAATAAACGATACACCGTTGGTATAGGTTACTTGGTTCACCAAATTTTTTAACGCAAGACCCAACCGCAATTCTTCAGTATATTTCGTAATTGGAATCCTAAAAAGAACACCCACATCCACACCATAACCTAAAACCTGGATTGGTGTCGCTAACGCTTGAGATACGCTTTGATTGTTACCAAAATAGCGAATGTAATAGTTGTCGTTGGTGATTCTTTTCACATTGATACCGACTGAAAAATTCTGAATAGCAGAAAACCGAGCTGCATAAGATAAAACAATTTCACTCTGCTGGAAAGTGGGATTCGCCAAATAACTCGCCTCACCAGCTTGAAGGGGTGATGGAGATGGGTTAGTGGCGTCCCCCGTGTACAGATCGAATTGCGGATGAAATGGTCGGAAAATAGATATACCCAAGGTATTTTCCTTGGCGATGGGCATGATGAATTGCATGGAAGCGTAGTAAGGGAAACCAAAAGCCGGACTCCCGCCGGTAATATGCTCCGTGAAATAAACTGGCGCGCTCGAAAGAGTCAATTCATAAGAAGATAGTTGAGACAAACCCGCGACGTTCCAATAAGCCGCTGAAGAATCATCGGCAACAGCAACAAAAGCTCCACCCATTCCCATAGAACGCGGGCCAATTCCTAGACTGTCAGGGATAGAAAAAAATGGAGTTTGAGAATGAACGGCGGGAGTAAATGTTAAACA
Source organism: candidate division FCPU426 bacterium (assembly GCA_963849485.1). Classification (GTDB taxonomy): domain Bacteria; phylum Oederibacteriota; class Muellerivitia; order Muellerivitales; family Muellerivitaceae; genus CAVTWJ01. The sequence continues at coordinate 28,291 of CAWKIF010000089.1, forward strand.
ACAAAACAATAAAAATATCCACCTATTTCCATGCGGAAAGCTCGACTTCCCTTGCATATCGTCCTTAAGTGCGATTAATTTTTCCACTTCCCTCACCCTTCTCGCCTCCCTAGGGAGCGAACAGTTCTAAGACGGCACTTAACTTTCGCGATATTTTAAACTTCTCCCGGAGGATCCGTCTAAAATTGTCCTACAACTTCGCCTTTCTCGACTTTTCAGCACGGTAAACTGCGACTAATATTTCGGCGACCACCTGATAGAGTTCACCGGGGATTTCCTGGTTTACATCCAAGGAATCCAACATATCCACCAAAAGTTTATCTTCCACTATGGGAATCCCATTTTGTCTGGCGATTCCAATTAAACGGTCTGCGATTAATCCCCGCCCTTTCGCCACAACCCGAGGGGCCTTCATCACTTCCCGGTCATATTTCACAGCAACCGCAGCCTTACGAGGGTTTTTCTTTCGAGGGGCCGGGCTCATGGTTAAGCTTTCCAATCCATCCGAAATCCCTGAGGAATCTTAAAAGGCTCCTCAAGCCTAACAACCGAACTCATCAAATAAAAACCCGCTCTTTTAAAGGACACCTCCACTTCTTGAGTAAGTTCGTGGATATCCTTTTCGTCGACTTGCCTGGCTGCAAAAAGTTGGGCTTCCACATTTCGGCCCCACAACTGAAAGCTCCATTGTAAATCGCCTAAGCGTTCCGTGGTGAGCGCAATAATGAAATATATTACTTTTTTATTATTTATATTTACTTTTTCTTTGGAAGTGTATACCTCCAGTTTGGCCTTTGCCCCCTTACCCCCAAACCCTAGTGGAATAAAGGCTGTTAACGCCAAAGCGGCTTCGCTTTCCATCAGGAGGGTGTCAGCTAGATTTTGATCAAGTTGCATATTGGAGGGGACATTCGGCGCACGAAATACCCGCACCGGATTTCCGATCTCGAGATTTTCCTGACCTTTCACTAGAACTCTCGTCCCATCTTTAAAAATAACTAAGTACGTTCCCGGCGATTGCACCGATTGAATTAAAGCCGTTTCTCCGTCTTTAAAACTCAGCGGTAAGTTTTGAGGTTGAAACCCAGATAGCGGCAAACCAGAGCTAAAATCCGGGATTTTATTCATGTGTTTCTAAACCCACCTGGAAAAACACATTCAATTTGGTGTGGTGAACCGGTTACCGCGTAAATTCAATATAAGTTGAATTTCAGCCTGACTCAGCTCCGTTTTATCAGATATGGACTTCAAATCATTTCCGGTGTCGACCATACGGTAAACTTCTTTAACGAGCTCGGATGAAAGTCCAAGCATTCCGGTTGATTTTCCGTTTTCAGTTATAAATTCATGTGGAGCGGAAGGTTGAACTTGCTTTTCTTTGAATTTATTTCCAGGGGAAAGTTCTTTTCCCTTGGAGGAAACCTTCAATGATTCCAATTTGATTCTTTCACTTTTATCCAGTTCCCTTTGAGCTTTCCTAATAATTTTTTGTAAATAATCCGTTTTTTCTTCAGCCAAGCGAACTTGCTTCTGGATGTTTTCAGACACTTCATTTCCCAGTTGTTTCAATGTTAAAAGCAAATCCTGAAGTTGTTCTTTAATTTCTTGGACATGTGCGCTTTTTAATACATCGAGATCCTCAGCTTTTCTCCGAGACTGTGTCACTGAATAGTTGAATAAAAATAAAATGCCGAATAAAAACATAGCGTCGAATAGCAGTTGAAGTACGTTAAAGACTGTCACATGGCACCTTTTAAATAGTACTTTCTCTTTGTCAATTGCCCCTAAAAGGGCCGACTTTCACTTCCCCATCGGATTCCGTGAGAGTGCAATACTTCAGTTCCTCAGACACTTGTCGAGAAGCCTTATTAATCGTAATTTTAACACCCGTATGAATAATACCCATGCAAGTCACCTTGGCCAATCGATGTCTCTCTTCAGCGGTTTGTTGCTCCGTCTTTTCCAGTTCCTGCTTTTTTTCCACCAAAGCTTTAGTATCGGCCATCAGCTTGAATTGAGCCCGAGTCAGTTTCGTCAGAAGTTCTTTTTTATCAGGAGGAAGGTTCCCCCCCATTTTGGTTTGAAGATCCTTTAGAAACTGGATTCCTTTTTTCGTTTTATCCAAATTTTCAACTGAAGCTTTCAGCTCTACATCCGTCTTCTGAATTTCATCCCTTAATCCGATGGCCTCGCCAACAATCACTTCAGTCGGAGTAGCGAAATTTGACCCCATGGAGGCCGCATTGACTTCCAATCCCGCGATCACCTGGCCCCCAACAATCACTCCCTTTTTCCCGGCAACAGTGACCTTCCCTCCGACCGTGATTTTACTATGCATAATTGCCTGAGAGCTATTTAAGTTACCACCCACCTCAACAATGGCATTACGGATGTACTTTATGGTCGCATCGCTTTGACAGACGATCTTACACTTGTCATTTCCACTGACACCTCCACCAATGGTGAGCTTGCCCCCGCATTTCAATTCCGCACCTTCCACCACGCCATTGATGATCAAATCCTCCCCAGCATAAACTTTGAATCCATCCTTAACGTCGCCATGAACTATAATCGTTCCAATGAAATCGAGATTTCCCGTGGACAAATTCACATCGCCGGGAATCTCATATAGAGCCATGACCGAGATCTTGTTGTCTTTTACGACAACTTGTCCGTCGTTTTCAGCAATCCATTCATCTTTGTTCTCGGGGGAGACCACCACCCCTTTTCCAGGGATAACCTCGATATCCTTCCCATCCTTGGCCTCAATTGCCTTACCGGTCACAGTCATTCCCGAAACGCCTTTAGTGGGAGGAATCTTCCTCGCTAAGAGGGTACCTTTGAGAATGTTGTCTATTTTATGAACCGCTCGGTAATCGACCCTTCCATCCTCGGACTCTTCCAAGACCGGAGCTTGTTTTTCGGTTTCCTCTGTTTTTTTGAAAAGATATTCCACCCGAGCGTCTTCCCCATTGGTGACCGGAGTTCCAAATGCAATTTCCATCTCAATGGGTTCAGACAAGTTTTTAGAAGAAGCCATTTGAGACAGTTTCGAAGCAGCCTCTGTCATTCGGTTCTCGTCAATTCCGTAGACGACCGAGCGACGGCTTAAAGCTTCCCGGACATCGTCAATAGTAGAAAAATGTCCAGTGTCTGATTGGGGAGGAACGATTGTAAGTTTCGCTGTCATTTCATCGTCACTAATCTCGACGAAAACCTGGTCTTGACCCGGTATGGAGGATATTTTTTGAGCAACAATTTTTTGGGGTTTGCCGGAAGCCTGTGTGACAATTTGGGTCAACATAACAGGGTTATCAGGGGTAACCTTATTTTTTAAAAGCTCTTTTTTTATATCCTCAAGGCTAACTTTACTTCCCTTTCCTGAAGGAGGAAATACAGTTAAATAAATCCCATCAGGTTCGGTAGTGATAGTCGTGTAACCGTTCTGATCCTTTGTGACTGCCATGGGCCTTCCCTCCCTCAACTAATTCCTGCAGATGAAAAACCGCCATATGGTGTATTTGGCAAACCCTTGATTCGCTAACTTTGAGCACCTTTCCTATTTCCTTGAAAGTGAGGCCCTCGACATAATAAAGCTGAAGAACCTTTTGTTCCGAATCCCCTAATCGGATCAATGCCAGAGTAACCCGTTCAATTTTCTCCTGAATCTCGACTTTATCAAGCGGATTCTCAGCCCTTTCATCCACAATTGAATCAACCCAAGAGCCCCCATCAACCTGCCCTTGTATTTCCGCGTCCAAAGACAATAAATTCAACATATTTATTTCAGCTACCCAATCATAAAAAACTTCCAATTCCACACCCAAGGCTTTAGCAGTTTCTTCAGGAAGGGGAGATCGTTGGAACTTGATTTCCAATCTTTTTTCAGCTTCCTGGATTAGCCTGGCTTGTTTTCGAAGATTTCGTCGAGCAAAATCCATTTCCCTTAATTCGTCCACCATCTGGCCGCGAATCCGATATCTCGAGTAGGCTTCAAAAGCCCTTCCCGGGTCACTTTTTTTGCTCTGGGGAGGGGTAAAAACATCCAATGCTTTTAATAAGCCGATAGCCCCTGCGGAAGCTAAGTCATCTTTTTTTTCCCAATAAACTCTGGCGGGTAATCTTGCAAGAAGCCTTCGAGTTTCCCCTTCTACCAGATAAAGATAGCTTTGTGCTAGAAAATCCCTCGAGAACAAATCTTTTTTGTTTATTAAATAAGTTCCCCAAGCCCTCCTTAAAGCTTCTTCCTTTGTCATCTAAAACTACGTTAACTTTGTTGATCCGGCGTAATTTCAGGGAAAACAAAATCAACCGATTGGCCTTTATCAGTTTCCAGGGTTTCTTCCGGTGTTTCTATCGTTTGTGATGGTTCCGGAACCGATGGATCAGCACTTGGTGTGATTTTTTCAGATTCAAAACTATCTATTATAGGGCCAATATAACTGACGGCCAGCCAAGTCATGAGGCCACCCAAGATAAAACCGAGTAATACGGCCGCAAGGAAAGCCAAAATAATGGAATCCAAGGGCAAACCCTCATAGATCCCGACGAGGGAAACGATTAAAAATCCTAAAACGGAGCACGCGGTGCCCCCAACCAAAATCATGTAAAAAAGGCCATAGGGTTTTTCCCTGGTCAACTCATAAAATTGCTTATCTTTGTTTTGATCCGCCATTGACTTCTCCTCAGACAACTTTTTTCAAAAGCTTTTCGACTCAACATCACTTCGCATAATCTCTCAACCGTTCGAATGATCAATACCCCCAAATAACAGAGTTACTTTTTTAAAAAAATTCGTTAAATTTCCTTCGGGTGTTAAAATTTTACCTGAGAAATAAGAATCGGCAATTTTGTTTAAGCTAATGGCCGCAGGACTCATGGGCGAGGAAAGAAGAATTGGTTTCTGGTCTTTGACCGCCCTTACCATACCCATGTCCCTCGGGATCGAGCCTAAATATTGAATATCCAACGATAAGAATCGTTTCGAAAGCACTACTAATTTTCTCCCCGCCTCATCCCCCTCGGATGGTGACGAAGCCATATTAACGACTACTGAAATTTGAGGTTTCTGCTTTTCCCGATAAAGGGTTTTGATCATACCGTAGGCGTCCATTAACGCCGTCGGCTCAGGGGTAGTCACCACAATGACTTCATCCGCGGCCAAGGCAAACGCCAAAACGTTTCGATGCAACCCGGCGCCCGTATCGATGAGGATAACCTCCTCCCGGCTTTGTAATTCGATAAGATCCTGTACGAGCCTATTTCTTTGAACTTCACTTAACTCAGCTAATTCTTGGACTCCGCCTGAACCGGAAGCAATAAGTTTCAATCCATGAGGCCCCTCAATAATAATTTCCGAAAAACGCATTTTACCGTTGAAAACATCCGTCAAAGAGTGTGCGGGAATAATCCCCATCATAATGTCCACATTAGCCAATCCCATATCTGCATCCATGAGCAAAACGTGACGACCTTTTTTCGCTAGGGCTAAACCAAAATTCACCGAGAGATTAGTCTTTCCAACTCCACCCTTACCGCTCGTGATGGCGACAGTGCGACAATGGCCAACTTGAGTAAAGGAGGGCGCTGGGTTTTCGATTGTGTTTATTTTCCCAACTAATTGTCGGAGTTTTTCCGCCTGATCCTGCATGGAAGCCCTTTCGTTAAGCTAACAAAACCTTGGCTATACGTTCGGCAAATCCGGCCGTTTCCGGTAACTCCAAATCATCCGGAACATTCTGGCCGGTAGAACAATAGGCTAGTGGAATTTGAAAATTATTCATGAGATTCAATAATGCGCCGTAATAGCGCGTTTCGTCTAGTTTGGTAAAAATCATTCGGTTGATGGGAACTGCCATTCCAAAACGTTCGATGATTCGGATCATATCTAGGTATTTAGTCGTGGCCGAGAGAACGATATGTATCTCATCCGCTTGACTTTTTGATATGAATTGTTTCAATTCTTCCATCTGTTCCTCGTTCGAAGGGCTACGACCAGCGGTGTCAAGCAATACTATATCCATGCCCTTATGCCGATTTAATATCGGAGCTATATCTTCGACCCCATTAGCGACTTCCACAGGTATGCCCATGATTCGACCGTAGGTTCTCAATTGCTCAGTTGCCGCGATGCGATACGTGTCAGATGTGATCATGGCAACTTTTTTTCCCTCCACCAAGCTGAATCGGGCGGCCAGCTTGGCCAATGTGGTTGTTTTTCCAACTCCTGTTGGTCCCACAAATGCTATTACCTTTTGAAACCCGTTTAATTGAAGGGGTGGCGCGATTTTTAAACAAGAAGCCACTAAACGATGAATCCATATATGGACTTCCTCGGATTGTTCCGGGTCGATTTTCTCTTGGATCATTCCTTTAACAATTTTTTGAATAAAAAATTCCTCCACTTCTTGTTTCGCGAGTTTCTTCTTGAGGCGGGTAAACCCTTCCGAAAGAATGACCCCCGTATCAGTTTTCTGAATTTCCTTTATGAGGCTGGCTACACTGGAGGTTTTCATCTCGTTCAATTCACGTTGGAGTGCCTTGACTTTTGTCCTAGCTGGATCCATGGTCCCTAATGAACGACCGATGGGAATGGACGAGGATCGCGAGAGGGAAATCTCATTATGTTCTAAAATGGGGGGATTGACCGCCGAAGCAGTTTTTCTTTTTGACATATCGTCCATCAAATTCAGTTCAACCCCTGCTGTAATTTCAGCCACGGGTTTTCCAAATAATCCTAAGACCCCGCCCTTGCGAAATGTCTTTGTATATAAAATAACAGCTTCTGGACCAAGGTCCTTTTTGACCTTCATGAGGGCTTCCTGGATGGTAGGCGCTTCGTAACGCTTGATTCTCATCCCATTGCCTCAATCGTTCCCACCGACTGGATTTCCGTCCTTGGTAATAGCTCGTTGAAGGAAAGAACCGTCAAATGGGGGATAAATCTTTCAATCATCTTTTTAAAATAAGGCCGGGCGTTGGCGGAACATAGAACCAAAGGTTGGCGGTTTTGCTGGGCCATTTTTTCGATCCCATTGGATAAACTCCGAAACATAGTTTGAAGTAGCCGAGGGTCCAAAGCGGATGCATTACCCGATTCTGCGGATTTAGCAGGGCTGGCCGCAGCCCTCATTATATCTTCCATGAAGCAGATACTGCACAGGAAGCTGTAAAAATGCTGGAGAAGCAGCCCTATGCCTGCGTGTTTCTCGATTACCGCCTGCCGGATGCAGATGGCATCAGTGTTCTCAAAAAATTCTATAACCCGCTGCCGATCTGGGCGCTGGCCCGGTTGTCATGCTGACGGGGCAGGGCAGCGAAGCCGTCATGCTTGATGCACTGCGTCTTGGTGCGCAGGATTATATTATAAAAGAAAACATTTCAGCGGAAACTCTCAGTATTGCTCTGGTCAAGGCCCGCGAGCTGTTTGACGCAAAACGTGCGCGGCGGCAGGCAGAGGAACAGCTGCAGCACACCCGCAAAATGGAGGCCGTTGGCCAGCTGACCAGCGGCGTAGCTCATGACTTCAATGATCTCTTCACCGTCGTGATCGGCAACATCCATCTTCTGCGCCGCCGCCTGGCCTACATTAAAGATATTCCTGACGATGTCGAAAAAGAAGATACGCGCCATCAAAAATCCTCTGCGGGTAAGGGCTCAGAACTTGTTCGCCGGCTTATGGTGTTCACGCGCCAGAGCACGCTGGCGCAGGAAGTCGTGGACATTAACCACTGCATAGCAGAAACAGTGGAATTACTAAAAAGTACGCTTGGTGAAAATATCGGCATCAAGACGATCTGGAAAGACGATACATGGCCCGTCCTTGTGGATGCAAGCGAGTTTGAGAATATTCTCCTCAACTTCGCCCTCAATGCGCGTGACGCCATGCCGCGCGGCGGCAAGCTGACGATAGAGGTCGATAATGTTACACTGGATGAGGCCTACGCCCTGCACCATCCAGGCATAACGGCGGGCGACTATGTGATGGTAGCTATCAATACAGGCACCGGCATGCCGCCTGACGTACGCCAGCGCGTCTTCGAGCCGTTCTTCACAACCAAGCCGCCCGGAGAAGGCACGGGACTGGGTGTGGGTCTGGCCTATGGTTTCGTCCAGCAGTGCGGCGGGCATATCCATGTTTACAGTGAAGAAGGCCATGGCACCGTATTCAGGATATATCTCCCCAAGCTTGCCGTTGAAACAGATACCGCGAGGAGTCATCATCAGCAGCGCAAGCTGCACCGCGGGGAACAGAGACTATCCTTGTAACAGAAGATGATGAAGTTATCCGTATCATGACTGTCGTTATGCTGGAGAAGCTCGGCTATAAAGTTCTGCAGGCGCCGACAGCCCGCGTGGCGCTGGAAATGCTCAAGATGGAGCATAAAAATATCGATCTCATTTTTACCGACATTGTTATGCCTGACGGCATAAGCGGTATTGATCTGGTCGGCGCAGAATCGCGCCGAGCGTTATCCAAGGATTAAGGCTCTCTACACGTCTGGCTATACACAGAATGCCATCCCCGATTATCAGTTGCAGGCCGGAGAAGAATTGATCAGTAAACCTTACCGGCAGGAAATGCCGTGCAAAATGCGGGAAATTCTGGATACAAAAGGAGAAGCAGCATGATAAAAAAGCGTATATTGGTTATCGATGATGATAACGCCGTCAGGACAATCATCTGCGACGATCTTCTGGACTGCGGTTACGATGTTGACCATGCTGAAGATGGCGAGATCGGCATGCAGATTATGGCCGGCAAAGCGCTGCCGATTGTCATTACAGATATCATCATGCCGTGCAAGGACGGCGTGGAAGTGATCCTGGAGATCCGCGAGAAATACCCTAACGTTAAAGTGCTGGCAATCTCTGGCGGCGGACGCATCAGGACGGGGGATTATCTCGGCCTCGCGCACCGCCTTGGCTCGCACGCCATTCTGCGCAAACCTCTTGATATGATCGAACTGGAGAAAGCCGTTGAAAAACTCACCTCCTAAAGGCTGCCAGTCAGCCCTCAAAACGCAAATTCCGGCCTCAGAAAAATAAAAGCCCTATGGCAGTATTTACGGGGGCTCTGGGAAGATAAGGAAAAATCTGCCTCTTACCGCCACCGGCTGGAAAGCATCCTCGACAACATTGTCGATGGCCTGATCACTATTGATGAGAAAGGCTTCGTGCGCAGCTACAACAAAGCCTCTGAAAAGATTTTCGGCTATACTGCCGATGAAGTTATCGGAAAAAACATCAATATGCTGATGCCGGAGCCTTATGCCAGTCAGCATGATGGGTACCTCGACAGTTACATGCGCACCGGCACTGCTAAAATTATCGGCATCGGCCGCGAGGTGTCAGGCCAGCACAAACAGGCACGGTTTTTCCCATGGATCTATCTGTTGCGGAAGTAAAAGTGGGGGCAGGCATCCGGATTTTTAGCGGCATTGTCCGTGATATCACAGAACGCCAAAATTACAGATGGCTAAACGCTCTAATGAGGAGCTGGAAAACTCGCCTATGTCGCCTCGCACGACCTCAAGGCCCCGCTGCGCAATATTGATGATCTTGCCAAGTGGACGCTGGAAGCCAAAGACATTATCCCGCCGGATGCACAGAAAATCTCGAACTGCTCTGCAGCCGTGTCGCATCACTTGAAACGCTGCTGGATGATATCCTTTCTTACTCGCGTGCGGCGCGCATCATTGACCCTTCAGTCGAGGTGGATGTGGGCGAGATGGTCGCGCGCATTGCCAGACGCATATTCCCGCAGCGTTCAAATTTAAGGTGAAGGGCAACCTGCCAGGTTTTATTCTGTCCCCGCACGCCGCTAGAACAAATTTTCGGCAACCTCTTATCAAATGCAGGTAGGAGCACCACGATAGGGGCGGCGGAGAAATAGAAGTTGAAGCCGAGCATACCCGGCGAAGGCTGCACCGAATTTATCGTGCGTGACGACGGACCCGGCATCGCACCGGAATTCCATGACCGCGCCTTTCAGATGTTCCAGACGCTGCAATCGCGCGACAAGGTTCCCGGCAGCGGTCTCGGCCTCTCGATTATCAAGAAGCTTATTGAATGGCGCGGCGGCAAGGTCTGGATCAAATCCGACGGCAAAGGCCGCGGCACAGCTGTGCATTTTATCTGGATATCGAAAGTGCTAATTTTTTTCTTCAGCGGCAGACAGTATAACTCCAGCCGGTGGCCGATCAGCTTATAGCCAAGCTTCTCGGCGACCGTATGCTGCCAGCTTTTCAATCTCCTCATTGCTGAACTCGATCACTTCACCGCTCTTCATATCAATCAGATGATCATGATGCTCTTCACCGCTTTCTTCATAGCGCGCGCGGCCATCCCCAAAATCATGCTTGTCGATCACAGCCGCTTCTTCAAAGAGGCGCACAGTGCGGTAAACTGTAGCCATGCTGATCTTCGGGTCCAGCTTCTGAGTGCGCTGATGCAGACTATCATCCGGATGGTGCCATCTGATTCAGACAGTGCCCGCGCAATCATTCGACGCTGGCTCGTCATCTTTAGACCTTTTTCTTCACAGCGCTTTTCCAAACGAGATGACATTTTTTACCTATATGGAAATAAATTTGTCGAATAACTCCAATATATAGCCTTAATATATACAATATCCAATAAATTTAACCTGCTCCATTAAAATGCTTGACAGAAACGCTGCTGAATGAGAATGATTATCAATCGCAAAAAAAAGGAGACCCGCATGCACAAATATAAATTTTTACTGGCTGTCCTTACCCTGTTGGTATCGTTTCCTGCATTGGCACATGCTGATAATTACATCCTGACGCTCAAAGATCACCAGTTCGCGCCTAAAGAACTTGTTCTTCCTGCTAACCAGAAAATAAAACTGATCGTCAGGAATCAGCAGACAATGACGGCGGAATTTGAAAGCGCCGAGCTTGATCGCGAAAAAGTCGTGCAGCCCAATGACCAAATCACCGTTTTTCTGGGACCGCTTGATCCCGGTACTTACAGATATTTTGACGACTTCCACCGTGAGACCACCGGCACGATCACCGTTAAATAAACTTTAGAAAGCCACAAAAATGCGCTTCGCGACCGCGGCTATTTTTTGCACGGGAGTTTTTACCGTCTTCTGCAGCACTCCCTCCTGGGCGCTGGACGAAATTTATTCTCCGAATGTCGAGCAGGGCGAAGTTTCGCTGGAATATAACGGCAGCCGCACTTTTGATAACAACAGCGCGAAAAATGATGCGCAGGAACATGAAATCGCGCTGGAGTATGGCGTCAACAGCCGCTGGGAAGTGGAAGGCAGTGCCGGTTTCACGCGGGACCCCGCTGCCAATGTGGAGCTTGAGGATGTCGAGGTGGAAAACCGCGTCCAGTTTTTTGAACAAGGGCAATACTGGCTTGATTCAGGGCTGCTGGTGGCTTTCGACGACGCAACGCACCATGGCGACGCCAACAACCTTGAAGTAAAACTGCTGATGCAAAAAGATATCGGCCGCTTTACGAATACGGCCAATATCGGCTTCGATCAGGCGGTGGGAAAAAACGCCACCGGCGGGCCAGACTATGTTTTCCTGTGGAGCACGCGTTACCGCTATAGCGAACTGGCCCAGCCGGGTTTTGAAATACAGAGCGATCTGGGCGAGGGCGAAACAGTGCAGCATTTCAGCCAGCAGCAGCAATACGTCGGGCCCGCACTCTATGGCCGCATCCTCGGCAACCTGCACTATGAAACGGCGTACCTGTTCGGGGTCAGCGAAGCCTCCGCCAGCGGCGCGGCACGCATCCTTCTTGAGTATGAGATGCATTTTTAGAAAGGCTTTATCATGCTTGCAGCACTCATCATTGTATTTCGTGAATTGATGGAAGCCGGTCTTGTCATCGGTATTGTGCTCGCTGCGACGCAAGGCGTTGCGGGGCGCAGCCTTTGGGTTTCTTACGGCATTGTTGGCGGCCTGATCGGCGCCTGCACAGTCGCTGCTTTTGCCCGCTCTCTCGGCGCTGCCATGGAGGGTATGGGGCAGGAGCTCTTTAATGCCCTCATTTTATCGGCGGCCGTTATCAGCCTGACAGTACATAACGTCTGGATGTCCCGTCATGGCAGGGAAATGGCAGTAAAAATGAAAGCGGTCGGTGAAGCGGTGAAGTCAGGATCGTGCTCACTGATGGCGCTTGCCGTCGTTGTCGGCATTACTGTGCTGCGTGAGGGGTCGGAAGTTGTGCTGTTTCTCTACGGCATTGCCATTGCCGGCAACGACAGTGCTGTGATGATGCTCACAGGCGGAGCTGCCGGTTTAGGATTGGGTGCGCTCATGACCTCTCTGATGTACCTTGGCCTTATGCGTATCCCCACCCGCCATCTGTTCAAGGTCACAAGCTGCATGTTAACCCTGCTGGCGGCCGGCATGGCGTCTCAAGCAATAGCATTCTATCAGCAGGCGGATATCGTGAATGCGTTTTCACAAACGGCATGGAACAGTTCCAGCTTACTTTCTGAGGGCAGCATACCCGGAAAAGCCTTGCACACGCTTATCGGGTACACAGACCGCCCAGCATCATGCAAGTGATTGTTTACGGGCTAACATTAGCAACTATTTTTGTTCTGATGCGCCTCTATGGACGCCAGGCTGTCATAAACAAGGGGATATAAGTTTCCTTCATAAAAGAAATCTGATAAAGTTCTCCGGTAGAAATTAAGGAGGCTTTAAATGAGAAAGATTATACCCGCTTTTTGTTGTGTTTCTGATTGCTTTTGGCTTTGTCGTGGCTTCACATCTCGAAGGCACTATTAAAACCATCATTGAAACCGCCGGCACACAAGCTCTCGGAACAGCCGTGCATGTCAGCAGGACTGGCAGCCTCCTGGCCAATAAGTCAGCCTCCATACGAGCGGCCTTGCTATCGCCAACCCGCGCGGCTTCAAAACAGACGACCTTCTTAAGGCAAAATCTATCCAGTAACGATCAGCGATGTGGCTAATAGAACCGTCACCATAAAAGAAATCGTTGTTGACGGCATGGCCGTCACTTACGAGATGGGCCTAATGGCACAAATTTTTCAGTCCTTCAAAGAAACCTGAAATCAGCACCAACAACGGCAGGTTCATCCGGCAGCACGGCGGTAAAGACAGCGGATATAATGTTGTCATCCAGCAATTAAAGATTATTCACGCACAGGTCATCCCTGCTATCGGCGGCCTCGGGAAACCGGTCAGCCTGCCGGATATAGTCCTGAACAATGTCGGCAGCAGAGCAGTCCGGCAACACCAGTGCAGGTCGCCGCGCAGATAATAAACCGTATCCTTGCAGTTTCTTCTACCGCTGCGCTTAAATCAGGCCTGTCATCACTGCCTACGGGCGCAGCTGTAGATAGTGCTAAAAGCACCCTGAAAGGCCTGCTCTCAAAATAAACTTATTGCACTGCCGTCTTGGGCTCATCCCATCCGCCGCCGAGGGCGCGGATAAGGTTGATGGTCGCCACAAACCGTTGTCCACGCACCTGAACCGCTGCACGCTCAGCAGCGAGTGATGCGCGCTCAGCTGTGACAACTTCAAAGTAATCAACATCCCCAAGATCATAACGTTTCTGAACAAGATATGTTGCGCGACTGGCCTGTTCAGCTGCTTCTTTCGCCTGATCCCACTGGCTATAGAGGAAATGCTGGTCTGACAAACCATCCTCAACATCCTTGAAAGCGACCAGAACCTGCTGACGGTAATTGGCAATGAACTCATCATAAGCGGCGCGCGCGCTATCAAGCCGCGCAAAGGTAGGCCGTTATCAAACACCGGCAAAGACAGCGCCAAGGCACCCACCTGCCCAAGCGACCAGGCGCGTGCCGACCAGGTGAACAGCTTGCTCAGTGAGACAAATTCAGAGCCCAGCGCCGCCGTCAGCATCAAGTCTGGAAAGAAGGCGCCTTTAAGGGCGGCACCAATACGCTGGTTAGCAGCTTCCATCGCTGAAATAGCAGAAGCGATATCCGGCCTGCGCTCAAGCAGTAGAAGGCACACCGCCCGGTACCGGCGGCGGCATGCCGGGCAGGGGGGCTGTCAGGCAAGGAAAAGCCGGAAGGTGTTTTGCCGAGTAGTATTGCGAGCCCATGCTCAAGGTTGGCACGTTGGCGGTCAAGGTTTGTCAGTGGCGCGGGCGGAGGCCAGATCGCTTCTGGCATTGGCATTATCTTGTTCGCTGACATCGCCGTGCGCATAACGCTTCTGCATAATTACTGCTTCTTTATCGCGAATATCAACGGTTCCCCAGCAGCAGCCGTTCGTCATCGAGGGCACGGATCAGGAAATAGTCTTGTGCCACATCGGCCTGCAGGGAGAGAAGGACGCTGCGATAAGCCGCTTGTGTTGTTTCCGCATCAAAAGCAATCGCCCTGTCATTATCACGGATACGCCCAAAAAGATCCGGCTCATAGCTCGCTGAGGCCTGTGTTGTATAGAGCGTGTAAGGGCTGGACGCGAAGGTCGCCGGATTCGGTGCAGACCGGCTGCCATTTGCCCCCGAACTCACGTTAGGCAGAAGATCTGCCGCATTAGCCCGCACGGCAGCGCGGGCCTGCACAATACGCGCTGCCGCAGCTTTCAAAGACTGGTTACCGGCAGAAGCTTCAAATTCCCAATACTTCGACTTTCGGATCAGAGAATATCTTCCACCATTGACCGCGGTCAGCCGCCTCAAGGGGTTGCGCCTTCTGCCACCAGATACGGGATTTTGCGGGATCTGCATCGTTCGCATCTTCTTTAAAAGCCGCAGGTATATCAACCACAGGCTTTTAAAACCGGCGCCTGACTGCATCCGGCCAGCAGAGCTGCCAATGCTACAGCAAAAAGACTGTTACGCATATGATTATGCATGGCCGCCATCCTTGTGTGTATGGACGTTCACCTCTGCCGCAGACGTCAGTTTATATTTGGCAAAGATCTTGCGCAGAACCACATAGAAAACCGGCGTCAGGAAAAGACCGAAGAAGGTCACACCAAGCATACCGGAGAAGACGGCCACACCCATCGCATGGCGCATTTCCGCGCCCGCACCGAAGGACACTACCAGTGGCACAACACCCATGATAAAGGCAAAGGAGGTCATCAGAATGGGGCGTAGCCTCATGCGCACAGCTCCAACGCGGCCTCGACCGGTGTCGCGCCGCTCCATTCCATGCACGCGCAAACTCCACAATAAGATAGTTGTAGGCAAGACCAACAAGGACAATAAAACCAATCTGCGTAAAAATATTATTGTTGCCGTGATCGAACCAGACACCGCTGATGGCACACAGCAGGGACATGGGGACAATCAGGATCACCGCCAGCGGCAGCGACAAACTCTCATACTGTGCGGCGAGGACGAGGAACACCAGCAGCACGCAAAGCGGGAAAACGTATATGGATGTATTCCCGGCAAGGATTTGCTCATAGGTCAGCTCGGTCCATTCGAAGCCCATGCCTTTGGGCAGTACTTCGCTCGCGATCTGCGCGACAGCATCCTGCGCAACGTTCGTAGAAACACCAGGCAAGGCGCTGCCATTGATATCGGCGGACATGTAGCCGTTGTAGCGCATGACTGGCATTCTCCGCCCAAACCTGGCTGACATTCAGCACACTGCCCAGCGGCACCATGTCGCCTACGTTATTGCGGACCTTGAGGCGGCTGATGTCTTCGGCCCGGCTGCGGAAGTTATTATCCGCCTGCGCGATCACCTGATAGGTGCGGTTAAACTGGTTGAAGTCGTTGACATAGAAAGATCCAAGATAAACCTGCAGCGTGCTGAAGATCGTCGAGACGGGAATGCCGAGCTGTTCGGCACGTGTACGGTCGATATCCACATAAAGCTGCGGCACATTGATTTCAAAGTTGCTGTAAATGCCTGTCAGCAGCAGATTCTGGCGCGCCTTGTTCAAGACCTGTTGTGTAGCGTTATATAAAGCTTCCTTCCCAAGTCCGGCACGGTCCTCTATCTGCATTTTAAATCCGCCTCCGAAGCCGAGGCCATTGACGGGCGGCAGCAGTAGATCCAGGATAAAAGCGTCCTTGATCGCGGCAAACTGCGCGTTCAGCTTACCCGCGATGGCGGCGGCGGAAAGGTCAGGGCCT
>CAWKIF010000090.1:0-63119 GCA_963849485.1 candidate division FCPU426 bacterium
CCCGATACCGAAAACGGCAACGGCGGCACGCAGGAGCTCCTGCCGGTCCAGTAGACTGGAAGCATCGGGGCCGCGACAATAAATCGGAGCCGCGACCAGAGGGAGCGGTCACCGCCGATGGAGCCAGTTCTCTAATGAACGATCCTGAATGCTTCGCGTTGAAAGTGGGGCAGGCGCTTCCGCCTGCCAACTGTTGGAAGTAATATGCCCGCTCTAGTGGAATTAACCAATCCGGCGCGCCTGCGCGAAAAGGAAGAGCGGCTCTTCGCGATCCTGCGCGGCATGGGCCGCATGCTGGTGGCCTTTTCCGGCGGTACCGATTCGGCTTATCTCGCGTGGGCGGCGCACCGCGCGGCGAGCAGCGGAGCGCTCGCCGTCACGGCCGATTCCGCGTCGATTCCCGAATCCCACAAGCGCGATGCGGAAGCTTTCGTCGCGCAGTTCGGCATCGCTCACGAATACATCGAAACCCGCGAGTTCGAGAATCCGGATTACACGCGGAACGATCCAGACCGCTGCTTCCATTGCAAGGACGAGCTGTTCACGCGCCTCGAGCAGGTGGGTCGCGAGCGCGGCTTCGAGCACATTGTTTACGGCGTGAACGTGGATGACCTGGGCGATTACCGGCCGGGCCAAACCGCCGCCACCCAACACCGCGTGTCAGCGCCGCTCGCCGACGCGGGCCTTTCCAAGGCCGACATCCGCGAACTCTCGCGCGTGGCCGGCCTGCCGACCTGGGACCGGCCGGCATCGGCGTGCCTGAGCTCGCGAATCCCCTACGGGACACCGGTCACAATCGAGACGGTCAAAACCGTCGAAGCCGGTGAGGAGCAGA
This sequence comes from candidate division FCPU426 bacterium, assembly GCA_963849485.1. Classification (GTDB taxonomy): domain Bacteria; phylum Oederibacteriota; class Muellerivitia; order Muellerivitales; family Muellerivitaceae; genus CAVTWJ01. Next base: position 836 of record CAWKIF010000090.1, read on the forward strand.
TCAAAGCGCTCGGCTTCCGCCAGTTCCGCGTGCGCTTCCATGGCGACGTGGTGCGCGTCGAAATCGCACCCGAGGAAATGGCAAAAGCGCTGACGCTCGAAATGGCGGCGCGCTTCACCGAAATCTTCAAGTCACTAGGCTTCCGCTACGTCACCCTGGACCTGGAAGGCTACCGCCAGGGCTCTCTCAACGAAGTGTTGAACCTGAAGAAGTAGTAGGACGGACGATCGTCTTTTGTCGTCTGTCAAGGCGCTCCCCTGAGCGAGCGGTGACAGACCACGAAACCCGATGGTCTGTCCTACCTGGCTTCCAGCAGCACTTTCAGCACGCCCCTCTGCGCTGCCCGCTCGAAAGCTTGCGCCGCATCGCGCAGCGGGAAGCGGGCGGCGATCATCTCCTCCGTCCGGATCAGCGCGTGATCCAGCAGCGGGATGGCCGTTTCGAAGCGGCCGCAGCGCGAGCCAACCAGTGTCACCTCATTGACGATGATCGGCGCGGTGTCCATCGCCACTGCGCCGTGCACGGTGGATTTCAGAATCACCGTGCCGCGCGGGCGCACCATGGCAATGGCTTGCCGCAGGCCGTCGGGGGAGCCGGTCGCATCCACCACCCAGTCGTACTCGGCAACGGGCAGGTGGCCGTTCGCCATTTCCGTGGCAACGCCGGAGGCGGCCGCGATCCGCATCTTCTCTTCGTGGCGGTAGGCATAAAACCCCAGGGAGGGCTTGAATTGCCAACTGATCCCACCCTCCAACATCCATTCGGAATATGGGGCGGTATGGAAGAAAACCCAAACCTTGGAAGCCCCCCTTAAGAAAAGGTCCAATTCTGTTCCCAAATCAAAAAGCCAGTTTCCTTGGTCGGTTTGCAAATCTTCCGTCGTAACCCGCAATGACAAATCTCGGATGATCTCTTTTCCAGAAACCGGGATTTGCACCTCGCCACTTCCCCGTCCACCTTCATAAAGGGCATTCGGCAAGTTCAAATTTACGTACTCTAAATCCCAGCGCCAGATTCCGTTATGCTGATTACGAATGCCGACTTCCCACTGAGTATTGTCACCCGATAATTGGAGTGATTTCGCGCCTTCAAGAAATAAGCTCCAATCATCCCAGATATATTTCATTCCACCCATCCAACTAAATTCAGATGATTGATCCGACATGAAATCCACCCGGACAATAGCGTGGGCGAGAACCATTCCCAATCCATCCAACCATTCAGAGTTTTGGAGGTAGCCAACCGGGTATAACTCAAGGCCACCTGGAAGTGTCCCCGTCTGGAAATGGATACCTCCGCCCCACTGACTTTGTCCGATTCCCGCCAAATTGAACTTACTATTGATAATCCCCCCGGTTTCCTGAATTGGAGACCCGCCATCTTCTGAAAAAGAAAGGAAGGGTTTGATACTGGCGGAAAAAAACTCACCATCCTCCCAATCCAGCCGAGGGGCAATCACATCCCAATAAAGGCTTGGGGATTCTTGAAGGGCCAATATCCCAGCAGAAAAGTGCCAGTTCGAATCTTTATAAAATTCCGTTTCACCCTCAAGGCCGTTAGCTGGAAAAGCGGAGGATTCATCACTCGAATTGGTTTGCCTCCCAAATATGGAAAAACCGAAATCTGGGGATTGGGAAATCAAAAACACATTTTCAGAAACATTTCCTCCGATTCCCAGGGAGAAGCGATTCATCGGCGATTCAATAGGTTCTGTTGGGCTAATGATGATTGCCCCACTCGAAGCCCGAGGCCCCCAACAAGCTTGGGCGGGAAGATTAAACCAATCCGCAACCCAACCACCGCTTATCTCCTTTTCGTATGGCAAGGCGCCGAACGGGTTGGGGATGTCCTCAAAAAACAACCCCTGTGAAACAGGCGGACCCGAGGAAGGATTGCCGTTTATCCGATTGGATAAATCCCATCCCGTAAATTCCCCCCCCCAATTCATTAAGAGAATGAAATTCGCGGTCGCCTGGAAATCTTTGAATATCAAGGGGGAGGTCGCCTAAATATTGCTGAATAAACGGGAGCCCGACCGTTTCTCCCTCGTGAAAGGGCTGATAGGGGTCGGGCACTAGCTGGGCCATGAGTGGATAAGAGAGGAATAACAAAAAAAGGGAGAAAAATAACTTAGGCTGACGAAACAAACCATCCTCCAGGGAAAACGCGGAAAAAATGGAGCGGGCGATGGGACTCGAACCCACGACGTCCAGCTTGGGAAGCTGGCATTCTACCGCTGAATTACGCCCGCTTAAGCTCAGCCTAAAACATGTCGTTAATTATGATTCAGTTGCTCAATCGACTGAAGCTTGGCCATGGCCTTGCTAATATTGTTTTTGGCGTTCACGTTGGAAGGATCCAATTTTAGGCATTCCTGCCATTTTTGAACCGCCTCATGAATATTGCCGTTAATATAATTGTTCACGCCCTCGTAGTAAAGCGCCTTCACCTTGTCCGCGTCCACTTTTTCCGTTGCCTGCTGACCGGTTAATTGTTGAATCGAATTATTCGCCTTTTCGTTATTGGGATCCAGGGAAAGAACCTTTTCAAATTTAACCTTCGCGCTCGTTTTATCAGCTGATTCCATCAGCGTGGCCCCATCCTCCAAAAGGCTGTCAACCTTCTCCCGGATCTTTCGCTTGGTCTCAAACAAAGCCTCTTTCACCTCGGCATTGGCCGGATCAACGTGATAGGCCGATTCATAGGCTTGAAGGGCGGACTTATAATCCCCCTTCATCGATTTCTCCTTGGCCAAGGTCATCGACTTATTAAGATCCGCCGTTTGAAGTGTCCTTAATTTTGAGATCTTCACCTGAACTGAGGAACTAGAGGGATTGATAGACTTCGCTTGCTGGTACTTCGTCATCGCCCCAGCGTAATCCTTTTCAGTTTCCAACTGTTTTCCCTCTTGTAAAAGGGCACTGATCTGCTCCGAGGTGGCGGTTTTGGTTTGTTTAATCGCCGACTTCACCTTTTCATTTTGAGGATCCATTTCCAATGCGGCATTCCACTCATTTAAGGCTTTGACCGTTTCTTTGTTTTTTGCAAAACCAAGGCCGGACTGGTAATGCTTTTCGACCTCGGTATTCAGTTTATTTTTGGCATCATCAACGAAAGCCTTGGCTTGTTGATTATCCGGCTGATAGGCCAGCACCTTTTCCCATTCCGAAATGGCGTCCGTGTATTGATTATTCAACAGGAAATTATTCGCCTTATCCATATGGGCATTGATCGCCGAGTCAATGGCCTGGGCTTTGCCTACAGCGGCATTCGAGTCCTTCGGATTTAATGCAAAAGCATGGTCGAAAGCGTCTTCCGCTTCGTCATAAAGGCTGTTGTCGACATAGGCAACACCCAGGTCATAGTAGGTCTCGTCCAAAGAAGACTTGTTTTGTTCGCTTTCAGGTTTGGATTTCTCCAATTGAATCGATAAATTATAGTTTTCGATCGCTTGTTTAAAATTCCCCAAGTTGTAGTAAGAAAATCCCAGGAATTTATAGGTCTGAGAGTCCTTTTGGATTTGGACGGCTTTTTCCCAGTATCCAACGGCCTCCTGATAACTTTTTTGGCTTTTTTGCTGAAAAAAGATGACACCCAGGTTTTCGAGCGCCTCAAAATTATTCGGATCTTCCAACAATATATTTTGCAATGCTGACACGGCTTCGGGGTATTTTTTTTGTTCCATCGCGATTTTTGATTGGCATTGGTAAAGCGGGACGAGAATGTCCTTGTTCTTGGGGTTGATCTTTAAAGTTTTTTGAAAATGGTCGACCGCCGATGCGCAATCATGCTTCAGGAAAGCCGAAATACCCAAACAACTTTCCATCAGTTCGCGAGCTTGAAGATCGTTCGAATTCAAATGGACGCATTTTTCAAATTCCGGCGCCGCCAAATCATATTGCGAGGATTTGAGGTAACTCACACCCAAATTGAAGTGCGCAGTGGAATCATTCGGGTTAGCTTGAATCGCATTTTTAAGGGCCTGGATCTTGGCGTCATCCGCCCTGAGAGCGGCAGGAAGAAAAATACAAAACCCGCAAAAAAACCAAACCCAATAAAAATTTTTCAATGATTTTCCTCCGGCAATTATTTCAGGGCAAAGTGGGGAAGACGTCTAAAAAAATAATATCATCGACAGAATTTTTGCCATCCTGTTTGCACCGGATCATCGTTCCGTCAAAGGACCAAGATAGTTCGGAAGTATAGTCAAACTTCTGTTTTGTTTTCAACCGGTTTACATTGTTCCCATCGGCATCCATTACGCAAAGATTACCCTCATAAACAAAAGCGATCTTGTTACCCAAAGGGTGAAAACTCGGGCAAAAACCCAAGTTTGGCTGTTTTATGAATTTGGTGTAAAAAAGCGTCCGAGTAATGTTCTGGTCCAATTGGGTCTTTTCTAATTTTCGGTACTTTTTGACCGTGCGTTCATAAAGGAGAGACCCACTATCCGGGGACCAGGCGGGGTTCTCCGCGTCGAATGTCTGAGGCAACAATTGGAAAGTCACCGAATCCGAGTTGGATAAGACCTTTCCCAAATACAAGTAATATTTCCCGGTTGATGATTTCTTTCGAGAAACCAAATATCTACCATCCGGCGACAACAACCCCGAATCCATCGTCCCAACCGCTGAAGCAGGAAAATCAACCGTATAGCTATTTTCGAATGACGCTTCCGAAGTCAATTTGAGGGAGGTGGAGTCGCAACCTGAAATCATGTCCGTACGCCGAACCCGATCCTTAAGCGATGCGGTTTTCGACCAAAGCATCGGTAAAACCATATTGGAGGGGTAAGATTCCAGAATATTTCGGGCTATTTCCCCAGCTTGCTGGTAGTTTTTTTTGTAAAACAAGGTGGTAGCCGAACTTAATTGTGAAGATACTTCGGTTTGCACCGCCTCTCGCACCTGGGGATCATTGAGATAAAGGTTGAGTGCTTTTTTAGAATAGGCCTCCGCGTTCATCGCATCTTTTAATTGGTTTTGATAGAGGCCGGCTAAATCCAATAAAGCCCTTTGGCACTCGCTGGAGCCTGGAAAATCCTTGGTAGTTTTCAAGTACCATTGAATGGCTTCGTCATACCGGGAATTGGACTGGTAGAGCCGGGCGATCCTTAAGTCAATTTGGGCCTTCCATAGGGTTTGCGGATGATCCTTCAAATAGTTTTGGTAAGCTTGGAGAGCTTGACTCCTTTGGCCGCTCTGTTCGAATTGAGTGGCCTCTTCCAAGGATGCGGAAAAAAACTTGCACCCACCCGCGGATAATATTAACAAGATGAAGCCGCACCAGCTGATGATTAATTTTTCTAATCTCATCCTCGATGATTCTCCTGGGTTCTATTTGGTAAGAATGACTATCTCCACACGCCTGTTCCTTAGATGGGCCAGTTCGGTGTTTGAGAAATCCAACGCATTAGCGGTTCCCCTCCCTCGGGCGTAGAGATTGGAAGGCTCGACTTTTTTCTCTTCAACTAAATACCGCATCACCGCGTCCGCACGGTATTGGGACAACCGCAGATTTTGTACCTCAGTTCCCTCACTGTCAGCATGGCCTTCTAAATACACCCGGGAATCGGGATAACGACGAATCAATCGGGCCACCTGCTCTAAGTAACTGTCATATTCCCGTGAAAGAGTAGCGCTTCCCTCTTCAAAAGGCACGTTGGGTACCTTAATGACACCCGACAAGCCCAGCGGATGAAGATCGGGCGGCAGATGAGGTGACGGTAATTTGTGTGATACCGCAGGCCCGGAACCCCGTTCCAATAATTTTCTTTCCGCGACCTCTTCCGGCGAAAAGTGGAATAAAGGCTCCGTTGCCAATACTTGTTGTCCACGGGTATCCACCGTCCGCAGATTATAATTGGCGAAAACTCCTCCCGCGACCACATTTCCAGTAGAGTCTTTGCCATCCCAAGCGATTTGCCGAGGCGGGACACCCTTACCACTGTAAGTCCGCAGAATATTTCCCTTGGGATCCGTGATTTCCAAGGTCCAATTTTTAATTTCTGTTCGGGCCGTGGGTTTTAGGTCGAAAGTAGCCTGTTTCACCGCCCCGGTTTTAAAATCCGCTTGTGGGGCTTGGACTTGGACGGACATCGAAGGCGAGGTTGATAAGTGGGCGGGGACAGGCTCCAACTCAAAAGTGATGGAGAAACGTTGGGTATTACCTAAATCTCCAAAGGGAACGAGGGCGTAATCCAATTCCCAATCCTGAAACTTGACACCTGCCCCCAAGGAGGTACCTGAGACTCCCCCTAAATCCTGATAAAGGTTATTGAAACTGTACCCCGCCCTTAAGGCGAAAGCTACATCTTGAATCCCCCACCAAAACTCACAGCCCCCTTCAATAATCGGATCGTTATCGATTTCCTTTAAAATATCTAAGGCCAGGGTGAGATGGGTCGGTAGGGTCGGTTGGAAACGGTAGGAACACCCTCCCCGGAAGGCCATGGGGAGGTTTTCTTGGGCAACATATTGGGAATAATTTGAAAAATATCCGATGTTTTGAACGGATAGACCCAGGTTAAATTCCCTATGATCCGAAGAAAACAACAATCCACCATCCACCCCTTCCCCTGTGGCGCCGTAGTTCAATAATTGGCTATTGATGATTTTCGCACCTATTCCAACCGCGACATTCGAATTGAAAGATTGTCCAAATCCCAAGTCCACCACCAAATCACTGGCGCTGCCCGGAACGGCGGAGGGATCATTTGTGGAATTAAAGGCGGGTACATAATCATAGGAAGCGCTCAAACCCAGGGTACTTCCCGGTTGGAATGGGATTGCGCCCGCGATGAATTCATAATTGATGCCATCGAGATATGAGATATGCATTAAACTTACTTGTAAGTGAGTCAATTGAGACAGACCTGCCGTATTCCAGTAGAGGGCGGTTGCGTCATCCGCGACAGCCGTAAAGGCCCCGCCCATTCCCGCTCCCCTGGTTCCAGTTGGAATTTCCAAAAATTGAACACTGGTTGGGCTGACACTATCCGCACGGCAAATCAAAGGGAGGAATAAATAATAGAAAAGAAAACCGTAAACAAGAAAAAGATGGGAATAAAGACGGTTGGGCATGTAAACCCGGTCTGATGAATTTAAAACGAATTATATCATGCGCTGTTAAAATGATTCAATGAAGCCAACTTGTGGCCATTTGTGTTTAAATCGGCTCAACAATCATAGTTGTGAGTACCCGCGTGGCTTTCATTGCAGCCTTCATCGTTGTCGATAAGGAAATTGTTGTTATAATGCGCAGGTTTTTCACCCTTTTGACCACCTCACTCAATCAGGAGCTACTTCCATGATGCGCACTTTGCGGGACAAAAAGACAATGCAGGTCATCCTTTGGTTGCTCATCGTTGCTTTGTCGTCGGATTTCTTTTTCTTAGGGAAGCGGATTTTGGTTTCAAGTCGGAAAATCGTGATCCTAATACCATCGCCAAATGGTGAAGATCAAAAAATACCTACACAGATTTCGACAAGGCCTACCAACCCGCCTATGAAAATTTATTTGGCCGTGGGGAAATTGAGCCCACCCAGGAACAAACCAAACATTTAAAACAACGGGTCCTGGACCAATTGATTGACCAAACCATATTGGATCCGGGCTGCCCAATTTGGGTGTATCCATTTCAATGGATGACGTCGCAGCGGCCATCCAAAGGTCGCCCTATTTCCAGGACGAGAACAGGAAAATTCAACGCAAACACTTACTTTAAAATCCTTAACCAAAACAACCTCACCCCCGCCCAATTCGAAGCATCCCAACAGCGGGAAATGCTCATTCAAAAGATCCAGGGGCTGTTGAGTGAAAGTTATCTATACACCCCTTCCGACGTGGAGCGTTATCAGGCATTCCTGAACCGGGATTTAAAAGCCAATTTCATTAGTTTGAGTCCCGCGTTTTACGAGAAAAAAGTCCCGGCCAATGAAGGCGATCTCAAGGATTACTATGATTCTCACCGTGAACGTTATGACCTTAAGGAGCAGGCCAAAGCCCGCCATATCCTCATCAGCGTGCCTTCGACCGCTAGCCCTGCGGATCAGGCGAAAGCCAAGCAAACCTTGGAGGATTTGCGTTCCCAAATTCTCTCGGGAAAAACGACTTTCTCTCAAGCCGCCAATAAATATTCCCAGGACCCGGCAGCAAAAAAAGGGGGCGAACTGGGATGGTTGGATCAGGGCGGGACGGTTAAAGAGTTTGATGACCCTTTTTCGCTTGAAAAAAGGTGAAATTTCCCAACCCGTCCAAACCAAATTCGGTTATCATTTCATTCAATTGGAAGACTATCAAGGCGCCCATAAGAGTACCTACACGGAGGTCAGTTCAAAGGTCGAAAAACAGTTTCGACAGGAAAAGGGCGCCAATCAGCTTTTATCGATCGCCGGACAAATCGGCACCAAACTTCAGTCCAATGAAAACTTCGATCAGATCGGAAAAGAACTTTCCCTAACCGTCGCCCAGACGCCTTGGTTCAACCGGAGGGGTGGAATACCTAAGATGGCGGATTCCCTCACGACCGCCCAGTCTTTAAGCGATCTCTATCCCGGAGAATGGAAAGGGCCATTGTCGATCGGGGAAAACCAATGTTTCTTCCAAGTATACGAGGCAAAACCGGCGGGCGTCTTTACACCGGACCCCGCGGATAAGGCCCGGATTTATGAAACCTTCAAAAAAGACCGGGTGTCCCAATGGGTGAAGGATTATTTGAAGACCGAACGGGATCAATTGAAGGTCAAAAGCTTCCTGACCGAATAAACCTGTTACGGTTCAAGAGAGGCATGAGCCAGTGGAGGGGCAACCCCATCACGTTGAAATAATCCCCTTCTAAACAGGAAATCCAGCGGCTTGCGGACCCTTGAATATCATAACCACCCGCCTTGTCGTAGGGTTCGCGTGTTGAGGTATAAGCTCGAATCCTATCCGCAGAGAGCCGTTGAAAACTTACGCTGCTTTTTTCCACATGGAGCCCCAACTTTTTGCCTCCCGGCCCTAATAACGCCAAGCCGGTATAAACCGAATGGGTTCTTCCAGACATTTCCCTTATCATCACCTCGGCTTCCGACGGATTCGCTGGCTTTCCTATTGCCTTGCCCTTTAAAACTACGGTTGTATCTGCCCCCAGTATAAAACTTTTCTTGAACCTCCTAGAAACCGAGAGAGACTTTTGAAAAGCCAATCGGCCAACCATGGCTTCGGAGGATTCTCCGGGGAGGGACCTTTCATCCACATCCAAGGAAGGGATCACACGGAAAGGGACCGCCCAAAAGGACAGAATGGCCTTCCGCCGGGGAGATTGGGATGCGAGGATGAGGGAAGCCGTCATCGGGATAGGCTTATTTGGACCAAAACAATCCAATGATCATCCCTACGAGCCCAAATAAATTCAAAAATATCTTAGCCCCGAAGGTGAGGACAATGATCCTTAGATTGAAGACAAAAGGGTCATTAAAACCAAGGGTAAACCCCTTCACGAACAGATCATGAAGGAAACCGGTGGGGATCAGGAGGGCCATGAGTTCGCCCAGATATCCCCCTAAAATACCCCCTAATACGATCATCAACAAAGTTGTACCGGCTGTCTTCGCCATTTCGATCATTCTCCTTAAGGAGTAATCCGATGGTCTTGAGGGGTCGTGACGATCACCTTGAGATTTCGGATTGCCTCTTGAGCCGCCAGTTGTTCTGCTTCCTTCTTGCTTTTGCCCACACCCCGGCCGATGACCTCCCCACCGACATCGCAAACGGCCTCAAAATTTCTGTTATGGTCGGGTCCCCATTCCTTGACCATCGAATATCGGGGTGCCATTTTTCGCGTTTTCTGGAAATGCTCCTGTAGCAGGGTTTTATGGTCCTTCTCCAATCGACCGGTAAAGACCCCTTCAATATCCTCCTTCAACAGCCCCAAGACCAGCTTTTCAGCGGAATCCAAACCATGGGTCAGGTAAACCGCTCCGATCACCGCTTCAAGAGCGTCCGCCAGAAGGGAGGGCCGATTCTTCCCGCCTGTTTTCTCCTCGCCTTTCCCCAAAAGCAAAAAAACCCCCAGATCCAAACCTTTGGCCTTTTCCCCCAAGACCTGAGCGCTAACGACCGCGCTTTTGACCTTCGAGAGTCCGCCTTCAGTAACCTCCGGGAAGGTCTCAAAAATGTATTGTGAGACGATCAAACCCAGTACCGAATCCCCAAGGAACTCGAGTTTCTCGTTATTCCGGTCGGAATTCATTTTGCGTTCATAGGTGTAGGATTTATGGGTCAGGGCTTCGTTAAGAAGATAGCGGCTTCCAGCAGGTATTCCCAAGCGACGAGCGAGAGTTTTCAACTCTGTCAGCCGACTCTTATCGAGTGCAGCAGGACGGGCCTTGCCGGTCCTAGGGATTAAACTTTTTAACAACGAGAGAGACATTATGACCACCAAAACCGAGGGAGTTGGAGAGGCATAAATTGACCGGTCTCTCTCGTTTTACGTTGGGGATGTAATCTAAATCACAATCAGGGTCCGGGGTTTCCAGGTTGATGGTCGGGGGGAGAATCCCTTGGCCGATGGCCTGAACACAGGCAATATACTCGATTCCGCCGGCGGCTCCCAGCAAGTGCCCAGTGGTGGATTTAGTGGAAGAAATAGCAACCTTTGGGGCATATTCTTGAAAAACATTCTTAATGGCCATGGTCTCGAATTTATCGTTATAAGGAGTGGATGTCCCATGGGCGTTAATATAATCCACTTGGTTGGGCTGTATCCCGGCATCCTTAAGAGCCAAGGTCATGGAGCGGGCGGCCCCGGAACCGTCTTCAGCGGGGGTCGTCATGTGGTAAGCGTCACAGGTCATTCCATAGCCAGCGGCCTCGGCATAGATACGGGCGTTTCGGCCCTGCGCGTGCTCTAAAGACTCCAACACCACTACTCCCGAGCCTTCCCCCATCACAAAACCAGAGCGGTTCTTATCAAAGGGCCGGCTGGCTTTTGTGGGATGGTCGTTTCCATCCGTGCAAAGGGCGTGCATGTTGCCGAATCCCGCGTATCCCAACTCAGTGATGCAAGCTTCCGTCCCGCCAGCGATTACCACGTCCGCTTCACCATGCTGGATCCAACGGGTAGCCTCGCCGATAGCGTGGGCTCCCGAAGCGCAAGCGGAAACAGTTCCCGTATTGGGGCCCATCGCCTTCAAGTAGATCGCAACCATTCCCGAGGCCATATTGATGATCATCATGGGAATCAGGAAGGGAGAAACTCGATCCGGTCCCTTTTCCACCAAGCGGGCGTGTTGTTCGACCAAGACAGGCAGCCCGCCTATTCCGGAGCCGATCAAGACCCCAATCCGGGTTCGGTCTTCTTTTTCCAGGTCCAAATGAGCGTCCCGTACCGCCTGGAGGGAGGCCGCCACCGCGAATTGGACGAAGTTGTCCATTTTTTTGATATCTTTTTTTTCGATCCCAAACTGGACCGGGTCAAAGCCCTTTACTTCCCCGCCGATTTTGCTGGCAACCCGGGATGCGTCAAACCGGGTCACGGGCCCAATCCCGCTCTTCCCATCGCAGATATTCTTGAAGAACTCGGTTGGGTTGTTCCCGTTCGGGGTGATCGCCCCTAAGCCTGTCACGACGACACGTTTCAAAAAAGCCTCCTCAAAAAGCGAAGCGGAAATTACTCCGAAGCTTTGGACTTAATGTAGTTGATGGCGTCACCAACGGTCTTGATCTTCTCCGCGTCTTCATCGGGGATTTCCAGGTCAAATTCTTCCTCGAAAGCCATCACAAGTTCGACCGTGTCCAGGGAATCGGCTCCCAGATCATCCACGAAGGAAGCTTCCGGCTTCACTTGCTCCGCCTCCACTCCCAGCTGGTCCACTATGATTTCTTTCACCTTATCTTCAATCGCCATAAAAAAGACCTCCTGATTTTTATCGGCCTGGGCCGCACGTCACTCAAACATCCCATCTTTTGGAAAGGCAGTTTCTTATATCACCATTCCCCCGTCAACGCAAATGACTTGTCCAGTAATGTAACGGGCGGCGTCAGAGGCCAGAAACCAAACGGCCTGGGCCACGTCCTCCGTCTCCCCCAACCGGCCCAGGGGTATTTCCTTCAGCAGGGCTTCCTTGGCCTTGTCGCTTAAGGCCTGGGTCATTTGAGTCTGGATATATCCCGGCGCCACGGCGTTGCAATTGATATCCCGGCTCGCGAATTCCCGGGCCGTAGTCTTCGTTAAGCCGATCAAGCCCGCTTTGCTGGCGGAATAGTTGGCTTGCCCTGCGTTTCCGCGCACTCCCACCACTGAAGCGATGTTCACAATTTTTCCAGTGCGTGCCTTCATCATGGGTTTCACGAACTCCTTGGTGACAAGAAAGGCGCTTTTCAAATTGATCGACAGAACCAGGTCCCAATCTTGTTCCGTCATGCGCAACATCAGGTTATCCCGGGTAATTCCGGCGTTATTCACGAGGATATCGACCTTTCCGAAAGTCTCCAAGACCTTGGCCCCAAACGCTTCCACATCGGCCGCTTTGGAGACATCCGTTACGCTCGAGAGTCCCCGGACGCCAAAGGCTTCCAGTTCCTCGACAGTTTCTTCCATCCCTTCCGACACGTTACTACAGATGGCCACGTTCGCACCGCCCCGAGCGAGACCGAGGGCGATGGTTTTCCCGATTCCCCGGCTTCCACCCGTTACGACGGCGACTTTATCTTTGAAGTTCATAAGACTCCTATCCATGCGTTAATGGAGGAGGGATCCCCGGCGTTTTGAACCGTGGCCTCCTTCATAATCTTACCAATTAATCCGTTAAGCACTTTTCCGGGCCCCACCTCCAAGTAGACACCTACACCAAAAGAGGAAAGGGTTTCGACTAGCTTGATCCATTGAACCGGTGCGACCAACTGCCTCACCAAACTGTCGCGGATGGCGCCCGGATCTTTCAATTCGACGGCGTCAATATCCGAAAAGTAGGGGATCCGGGGCTCTTGAAATTTCACGGCCGATAGGACTTTTTTAAATTCCTCCGTGGCAGGCGCCATGAGGCTACTATGGAAGGGCCCGCTGACCGCCAGGACCATGGCCCTTTTGGCCCCTAAGGCTTTCGCTTTTTCGCAAGCCAGAGTGACAGCCGGGATATAACCGGAGATTACGATTTGGCCGGGTGAATTGACATTGGCGGGCTCCACGATACCAGCTTCTGAGGCCTGCCGGCAGGCTTCCCGGACACCGGCCTCTTCCAGCCCCAGGATGACCGCCATCGTTCCTCGACCTGAACCAATGGCCTCCATCAACTCCCCCCGCCGCCGGACTAGGCGCAGAGCATCAGGGAAGGATAGTATTTCCGCCTCCACCAGGGCGCTGTAAGCGCCCAGGCTGTGGCCGGCGACGGCATCGGGTTTTTTCCCTTTCCCCCTCAATACCCGGCTGACGGCCACTGAATGGGCCAAGATAGCCGGTTGGGTGTTCGGTGTTTTTTTCAGTTCTTCATCGGGCCCCTCAAAACACATCCGGCTTAAGGGAAATCCAAGGATCTCATCCGCTTGGGCAAAGACCTCGGCGCAGGCGGAAAAAGCCGCGGGCAGGTCCTTTCCCATCCCTACGAATTGGGAACCTTGGCCAGGAAAGACCCAAGCGCATTTAGACATCATCCCCACCTCACCACACTGGACGCGAGGGTGGTGCCCGCCCCGAAGGCCACAAAGACCACGTGATCGCCCTTCTTAACCTTGCCCTCCGCCACGGCCTGATCGAGGGCGATCGCGACGGAAGCCGCGGATGTGTTCCCTACCCGGTTGATGTTCACGAAAAATTTTTCCTCGGGTAGTTGAAGCCTCTCGGCGATGGCCTGGATGATCCTCAAATTCGCCTGGTGGGGGATGACCAGATCCACTTGTTCCAGGGTCAATCCCGCGCGGCGGAGCGCTTCCATCACGGCGTCCGCCATCACCTTCACGGCGATCTTGAAGACTTCCCTTCCCTGCATCTTGAGGGTATGAAGTTTTTCCTTAATGGAAGCCTCGCTCGAGGGGAAGCGGGAGCCCCCCCCTGGAATTTTAAGCAAATCCGTTTCCAAGCCGTTAGCGGTCAGGAAAGTGGAAAGCACCTCGGACCCCTTTTCCTTCATTTCCCCCATGATCACCGCTCCCGCGCCGTCACCGAACAACATGCAAGTTCCCCGGTCCGACCAGTCGGTAAAAGCCGTCAGTTTCTCGCCCCCAATCAGAAGGATATGCTTGAATTGACCGCTCTGAACAAAGGCCTTGGCCATCGCCAATCCATAGACGAAACCGGAACAAGCGGCGGAAAGGTCGAAGGCGGCCGCGCGGGTGGCACCCAGCTTGGCCTGGACAAAGCAGGCGGTGGCAGGGGTGGGCATATCCGGTGAGATAGTGGCCATGATGATGAGGTCCAGATCCTTAGGCTGTAGCCCCGCGGCAGTTAAAGCCTTTTTCGAAGCCTCAGTCGCCATATCGGAGTTGCACTCATCCGGACGGGCCATTCTGCGCTCATGGATCCCAGTTCGGGTCACGATCCACTCGTCCGTGGTTTCCACCAATTTCTCGATGTCTTGATTGGAGATGATTTTTTCCGGAATATAGGACCCCGTCCCTAGTATCCCGACCCTTTTGATTTCGCTCAAGATGTCTCTCCGGTTGCCGGTTTCATTTCCACCTTATCGTTGACTTGCCCATGCTGAAGGATGAGATCCTTCAAGACTTGGTTCATGTTGCGGTTCAGGCATCTCAAGGAGGCCCTAATGGCGTTTTTCATGGTCAAGGCGTCCGATTTCCCGTGGCTGATCAGGCTCAAACCATCGATTCCCAAAAGGGGCGCGCCGCCGTATTCCTTGTAATCAATGGAGCGTTTGAACCGCCTGAAAGCCGGGCCAGCTAAAAGCCCCCCAAAAAGAGTAAACAGATTTGAACGCATTTCTTTTTTCAAAAGTGTAAAGATCAATTCCCCCACACCCTCAATGGCCTTGAGGGTCACATTACCCACAAAACCATCGCAAACGGTCACATCGCAGTTCCCATTCACAATGTCGCGTCCCTCGATATTGCCGATGTAGTTCAAAGGCACTTTTTTAAGGAGGGCTTGGGCCCCGAATACCAGCTCGTTTCCCTTGTTTTCCTCTTCCCCGATGGAAAGGAGACCCACCCGTGGATTCTTGAAGTTCAGGGCCGTCCGGGCGAACACATCTCCCATAAGGGCGAATTGAAGCAAGTGCTTGGGCTTGCAGTCCACGTTGGCCCCGGCGTCCACCAGTACCGAAACCCCGTTCACGCTCGGGACCATGGTCACAATAGCCGGCCGATAGACGCCGTCGAGTCTTCCGCAGGTCATCAGTGCCGCTGCCATGGTGGCACCCGAATTACCCGCCGAGACACAGGCGTCCACTTCCCGGGTTTTGACCAATTCGGAGCAGCGTACGATGGAGGAATCGCGTTTTTGTTTGCAGGCTTGGGCAGGGCTCTCACCCATCCCCACGACTTCCCGGGCGTCTACGATGGAGATCGATGATTTTGGGTATTCCCCGGCCTCGGAAAGAATTTTCTCGATGACTTCTTTCTTACCTACCAGGACGACTTGGAGGTCGTGCTTGGCCATTTCCAGGACTTCATCGTCCTTGACGGCCATGACCGCGCCTAAAACAATTTCCCGGGGTGCGTGGTCTCCACCCATGGCGTCGAGGGCGATTTTCATGAGGGAAAGTTCAACTCAGGCGATGTCGACGGTGACGACTTCTTTTCCCTTGTAGTAGCCGCAGTTAGGGCACACGCGGTGGGGCAACTTCGCGCTCTTGCACTGCGGGCAGACCGAAAGGGACTTCGTCTTTATTTTCCAGTTGGTGCGGCGCTTGTCGCGACGCTGACGGGAATGCCGCCGTTTGGGATTAGCCATCTTATCCTCCGAGTCTGATTCGGGCGGGCTTGTTCCGCCTCTGGCCTTCCCCGTAGCGGGAAAGGGTTCAGGATTTCCAGTTTTTAAGGGCATCCCACCTGGCATCAGGGGGAGGCCCGGAGCACTTGCATTTTTCCAGGTTTAAATCGCAGCCACAATGAACGCACAACCCCTTGCAATCCTCCTTGCAAAGGGAGCGCATGGGAACCGACAACAGCAAAGTCTGACGGACCTGCTCCCCAATATCGAGGCTTTCACCGTCAAAGTAAACTGTTTCCATCTCATCGGGACTGAGAACAATCTCGGGAGCCTCTCCCTCGACGGCCTCCACCCTCGACCTGAAATGAACCTCGAAGAAGGACTTCTCCTCCTTCTCAAAACCCTTTAGGCAGCGGTCGCAAGTCAATCTCAATTTTCCGGCGACCCAGCCCTTGACGGTGACCAAGCCTCCGCTTTTTGAAACCTGACAGTAGATTTCACAGGGGGAAGCAGTGAGACCGGGATCCAGGTCGATCCCGAGAGTAGAAACCCAGTCCTTCTCATGAATGACGGCATCTTCACGTTCAAGGGTGCGCAACTCAACAATCAACATTTCGCGCTCCTCCCCCTGCCCCAACCTTGGCCGAGAGCGCCAGGAAGCTCAATTCCAAAAGGTTGCAAAGGGCATTAAAAGCAGGGGTGGATTATAAAAATGCGACTCTTTCAGTGTCAAGAAAATAGCTCTTTGAAATTAGCAAAAACAAGACTTTTTGACCTGAAATGGGGAGTTATCGCATTCCATTGCGTTCACGCAGGGCCTTTTGAACTTCAGGAGCCACAAAACCGCTAACATCCCCCCCTAATTTAGCCACTTCCTTGATCGAACTAGAGGAGATGAAAATGAATTTTTCGTTGGGGACTAGGAACACGACCTCAATATTGGGGTTGAGGGTACGATTCACCAGGGCCATTTGGAACTCGAACTCGAAATCCGAGACAGCCCGGAGTCCCCGAAATATGATCCCAGCCTTCATCTGGCGAGCATAATCCACTAGCAATCCCGTAAAGGAGGAGACCTTGACCTTGGGCAAATGGCGGGTGGTTTGTTTTAAAAGTTCCACCCTTTTTTCAACAGAAAAAAAAGCTTTTTTCGAGGGATTCGCCACGACCGCCATGTGTAATACGTCACAAAGCTTGAGGGCCCGGTGGGCGATATCCAAGTGTCCGTTGGTCACCGGGTCAAAGGAACCCGGGTAAAGCCCAATAATCTTATAGGGCGGATTTTTTTTTGCGGTAGGCGTCATACTTATTCTCCGGAGGCGTAATGGAACAAGCTCAACATGGTATCACCGTATTTCTTTTGCCGGACTAAAGCATAGGGAAATTCCGGGTCAAAGTCGATGTCCTCCGTCCCGTGCTCAATTGAGAAAAGCCCTCCCGGCGCCAGGATGGGATATCTTTTCATAAGATTTTGTAAAATGCGGGAAATGCCCTTTTCGTAAGGCGGATCGGCCAGGACAACGTCGAAAACCTTTTGATCCTGGGCCAAGGTGTAAAAAGCCTTGGACACTTCCATCTGAACGATCCTAAAGGCGGGTTCGGCAGACCGGATATCCAACCCCAAGGAGCCCAGATTTTCCCGGATGAGCTTCATGCTGTCAAAAGACTTATCCACGAAGATCACTTCCGAGGCTCCCCGGCTCAGCGCCTCAATACCAAGATTTCCTGTACCCGAAAAAAGATCCGCCACCCGGCACCCTTCCAATGGACCGAGCATATTGAACAGGGCTCCCTTGACCTTGTCGGATGTGGGCCGGATATTTTGATGGGAGGGGGCCTTTACGGCTCGGCTCCGGTATTTTCCAGAGATGATTCTCAAAATTTTCTCCGTTAAAAGGCCGTGACAACCGTCACATCATTGCTTACACCATCATCCGTCAGATCATCGCTTACACCGGTCCTTGGAAGCCCGGTGGCATCTAAGGGCCGAGGTTGTTCTAGCGTAATTCATAGTCGTATTCTTCCACTTTTAAGCCGTCGTGGATTATTTCGAGCTTCTGCCTTCGGACATCCACCGTCCCTACCACGTACTCGTATGCCAACCGTTTAGGCACCAGGAACATCTCCCCGAACATGTCCAGTCGGCAGTTACTCCGTATCAACCGAACCAAATGGTATTTCCCGCTGGTTGGCTTGGAAAGCGGATGTTGGGGAGGCTCGGTTTCGTGAGGAAACCTCGGTTTTTCTCCCAAACCCTCCATCGCTTGTAAAGGCGTCCTCCCCTTGAGTTTGCTGTAGCGGTAACGGCTGTTGTGTTTGTTCTCCCACTTCAACGATTCCTTCGGCAAAATCTTTTCCCGGGTAATGCTCACTTTCCCCAGGAATTTTTGTCGGTAGTGGTCATTCAGTTTCTCCACCACCCCGTTGCGCCATGGCTCCCTCATCGGAATGAACCACAGATCGACGTTTTGATGCAGACACAGCCGGATCAAAGGCCCCATCCCCCGGGGATAAGCGGGGCTCCCATAAAACTCCTGGGCGTTGTCCACCTGGAGGTTCTGGGGTATTCCCAAACGCCTCCAAATGCCCCAAAAGGCATCAAAAACACTCTGCCCCTCTCGCCCCTGGGATGGTTGAACCCCGCAACGTCCGGTCGCCAAATCCACCACGTTCAAACTGTAAAACCGAATCCCTCCCAACAAGTAATTCGGCCCCACCCAATCCGCTTGTTGAACCTCGTTCAGGGCATGGCCTAAAAGTTTCCGATAGGGCGTCCCCTTGGCCTGGTAACGGCCCGTTCGGCGATGGGTCAGTTCGTTCCGACTTAGTATCCGTTCAATGGCCCGCAAGGACGGAAGTGATTGAACCCCCATGTCCTCCAACTCGCCCCGGATGGCTTGAGACCCACAAAACAAACCCTGGTTGTAGAGTTGGAGCCGAACCATCTTGACAGCCGCTTCGATTTCCTCTTTGGTTCGATCCGGGTAGCTCTGCCGGACCCTCGATCTCTCGACGTACCAGTCCTTTTTTTTCGTCTCGTAACGGTTCAGCCAATTGTAAAACCAATCCCGTGAACGACCCAGGGCTTGGCATATGGCTGTAGGGCTCTCTCCCTCCAGGAATTTCCTAATTGCCTCTCGTCGCTCCTCTTGTTTTGTACTCATGAACACCTCCCTGTAATGAAAAGATGTTCAAAAGTATAATTCTCACAATGTCACCCGCCTGTAAGCGATGATCTGGCGGTTCTCGGTGTAAGCAATGATATGACGGTTATCAGGCCGCAATTAATTTCTCAAGAAACCCTCACGAAATTTGAGCCAGATTCAAGAGTTTTTGATAACGATGGTCTAACTTAACACGGATCGGCGCGTTTCGGGGTTTCGTCAATTCCGGGTCTTCATTTAAAATTTCTTCCGCCTTGAGCCGGGCCTTTTCGACAAGGGATCCGTCCATCCTCAAATCCACCAGACCGCCTTCCCTTTGGCCGGATTGGGCCAATCCCAAAATATCACCCGGGCCGCGGATCTTCAAATCCATCTCCGAAAGCTCAAACCCATCCAAGGTCGATACCATGGTCTTCATTCTCATGACCGCGTCAGAGGAGATCACCGGTGATGTAACCAAATAACAGTAGGAGGACAGGACATCCCGTCCTACCCGGCCGCGAAGCTGGTGAAGTTGCGCCAGGCCGAATCTTTCCGCGTGCTCCACCACCATGACGGTGGCGTTGGGGATATCCAATCCCACCTCCACCACGGTCGTGGAAACTAGAATTTGGATTTCTTTGGCCCTGAACCTTTCCATCACATCCGCTTTTTCCTCTTTTTTCATCCGGCCATGAAGGAGCCCCAACTTGAAGCCGTGAAAGGTCTCATCCTTAAAAAAGCTAAACATTTGAACAGCGGATTTAAGAAAATTCTTCGATTCCTCCACCACGGGGTAAACCACATAGGCTTGTTCCCCCTTCAGCGCCCTTTCCCTCACCCTTTGGTAAACCTCCATCTTTTGGGATTCAGGGCGCCAAAAGGTCTGGATGGGCTTTTTACCCTTGGGAAACTCATCCAGCAGCGATAGATCCGTATCTCCATACTCGGTCAATACGAGCGCCCGGGGAAAAGGTGTGGCGGTCAGCATCAGGGAGTCCGGCCACCTTCCTTTTTTTTCCAAGGCCGATCTTTGAAGAACGCCAAACTTATGTCTTTCATCGATCACCACCAAACCCAAGTTGGAAAACTGAACCTGCTCCTCCAGCAGAGCATGGGTCCCCACCGCCACATCCACCGATCCTTTTTTCAGTTGATCCAGCGCCGCTTTCTTTTCCGAAGCCTTCATGTCGCTGGTCAAGAGGCAGGAGGTCAAGCCCTCGCGTGCCAGGGTTTGTCGGAGGAACCTAAAATGCTGTTGGGCAAGGATTTCGGTGGGAGCCATGAAAGCCGATTGAACCCCCGAATCCGACGCGTAAAGAAAGGAGATGGCGGCGACCAGGGTTTTTCCGCTGCCGACATCCCCCTGAAGGAGACGATTCATCGGAAAGGGCCGGGCCAAATCCTCCCGAATTTCTTTAAGCACCCGCTTTTGTGCCGCGGTTAATTTGTAGGGGATGGAACCGCGGAAGGCCTTAACCCGGGGCCCTTCAAAAAGGTAATCCCGTCCCTTTTGACGTCTTTCGATTTCACGGCGTTTAAGGATCAAATAGCATTGGAGGATCATTAATTCCTCCAATGCGAGATTTTCCCTTCCCTCCTCGAATTCGGCGAGATTCGAGGGAGAATGAATTTTTTCCAATGACAAGCCGAGGGGTTTCCCCGAAGCTGCAAGAGGTTGGAGGAGCATTTCCCCTGCCTCCGCAAAGGCTTTTGCCATCAAACCCCGCCAAAATGCCTGGTCCAATGTGGGTGTCGAAGGATAAAAGACCAGGGGTTGGCCGGATTTTAAATTTTCAACTTCATTTTCCGTAAGGAATTCATGGGTCCCGGCCCGGCCGATGATTTGTCTCCCCCAGGGTCCGATTTGAATTTTGTCGTGTAGAAGAACCCATCGGCCGTTTTCGACTTCTTTTTTTAAATAGGGCCTATTGAACCAAGTCCAGGTCAAGCGCCCAGAAACGTCCTGAAGGTTCACTTTCATGGTTTCCAGTTTGCCTCGCCGGGATTGGCTGACTCCGTTGATTTGAGCCAAGTAAAAAGAGGCTTCTTCGGCGCTACCCTGGGAAACAGGAACGATCCGGCTCAAGTCCACCACCCATTTGGGTGTGTAATAAAGCATCTCCTCTAGGCTTTTCATCCCCAACATCCGGAAGGCCCTTAATTTGGCAGGGGGTATTAAATCCAGAAGGGGAGTTTCCTTGCCTTTGGGTTTCGATGAGACACTTTTAACGCTGGTTAGATTTTTTTTCCATTCAACCAGGTCGCGCATGGCGTTTTGAACCAGTTGTTGGCGCTGGGGCGTCTCCAAGGCGAGGTATTGGGAAAAATCATGCGCAAGGGCCTGTAGTCCCGAGAAAACATCAGGCAATGATTCCACAAGATCCGAATTCTCACCCAGCCAGCGGTGGATGGAATCGATCAGGTAGCGGTCCAAGCCCCGAACAACCGAGCGGTTGGTGTAGCCTTGCCGTTCTTCCAACTTCAAGGGTTGGATCCACTTCAAGAAGGGATGGATCGGCTCAGCCATGGTGATTCCTCGGGCGAGCGGATGAACATCCGCTTTGTGTTTATAAAAACCGCTTCCCCATTTCTGCTCATTATGCGCAAGAAAGGGTTTCCGATAAGGGGTTTTAATGGGGTTTAAGGCCGAAAAAACTTGTTATTCCTGAAATCCTTTGCGTATAATGCGCGTTCTTGGCTGGGGCCTCGAAGCCACAAAATCGCTTTTGAAGTCCTGCCGAACTGATAACCAACAGCCCTTTCGGGCCGATTCGATACAACGAGGAGACGTTTCAATGGCTCAGGTTTGCGATATTTGCGGTAAGGGGCCGATCAAGGCCCGAAAGATCACCCGCCGGGGGAAACCCAAAAAGGAAGGCGGTATCGGCCTGAATATTACCGGGATCAATTTGCGCCGCCAAATGCCGAATCTACAATCCATCCGGGCCATCGTCAACGGGAAACCCCAGCGCGTTCTGGTTTGCACCCGCTGCCTTCGAACTGGGAAGGTTCAAAAACGTCCAATCGTTCGCAAGAATAAGACCGTTGCGCCGGCCGCATCCCCAGCTCCCACCGCCGATACGGCCACGACGCCAGTCGCGGGCTGAGGATTCCAATAAAAAAAGCCGTGGGGTGAAAACCCCGCGGCTTTTTTTATTTACCGAAGCGCCCTTCCCCTCAATTTCCATGTCCCGCTTTTCCAGGCCCAGATGAAGGTTTCGCTGGAATAGGTACGTACACTCAATGCCTGAAAGACCCAGTTTAACTTCACCTTAGCTGTTGAGTCATTCACCCAGGCCATGGAAGCGATCTGCCCCCCTGTTAAGGAAGCGTCCTGGGCCCAGCTCTTCATTAAGGCAGTCTTGAGGGCGTCCGGACTTTCGAAACCGCCGTCAGTCAGGCGGTAAATATCGTTAAAATCTCCCTGCACGGCCCATGCGGAAAAATTATCCACCGTTTGTTTGAGTGTCTGTTCTCTCGACATCTTTTCATCCGGCGTCAAAGAGCAACCGCCGGTTAGGATGAAAAGTCCGAGTGCTAAAATCACCCAACCTTTGCTTTTCATCCGCCCCTCCTCATCGAATCTTTCAAAAAATCAGGTTAATTTCGCCAAACTGGGTCCGTCGTATTCCTGCTCGATCCGAGCGATTTCTTCCACCCGGCGCTGGTGCCGTTCGATACCACTAAAGGGAGTATCCACCCAAATCTTGGCAAGGCGGAGGTTCGTTTCCACCGGCAAGTCCCGGCCGGCCAGGGAAAGAACATTCGAATCGTTGTGAGACCGAGTTTGCTCGGCCATTTTCTCGGAGGTGACAAGGGCGGCCCGGATTCCAGGGATCTTATTCGCGACGATAGACATGCCGATTCCGTTTCCGCAGATCACGATTCCCCGCTCGGTTTGACCCTTGGCCACGCAGACCGCCACCTTTTCGGCGAATAAGGGATAATCGGAAGGTTCGGGGTTATAGGCGCCCAGGTCCGAGACTTCATGTCCCTCACTTTTCAGAAATTTGGTCACGGCCTCCTTGGTTGCAAATCCAGCGTGGTCCGACCCGATTGCGATTTTCATTCTCCCCCTTCATGTTTGAGTCCGGTGAATAGCCGGACGGATAAGTTCAGGTACTCTTCCATTTTGCCCAGGGTTTCCCGGTAGACTTCCAGGGATTGTCCGATGGGGTCCTCGATATCCATTTCACCCTCTCCCGCGATTTCAGAGAGCATTTTCACCTTCGGGGTGAGATCAGGCATTTTACGCAAAATCATCTCTTTTTGGCGGGCTGTCAGGGTCACGATCAGGTCGCTTTCCATCACTAACTGTTTGGAGAGACCCTGGCTTAGGTGGGAACTTAAGTCGATTCCCCTTTCCTTGGCCGCTTCTACAGCCTCGTTTGCCGCCGCTACACCAGAAAAAGCTGCGATGCCAGCCGATGAGGCTTGCAGGGCCCAACCTTTCTCACCGGCCATTTTCTTGAGCAGGCCTTCCGCCATGGGACTACGGCAAGTGTTGCCAGTACAGACAAAAAGGATCTTATGGGGCAAGCCAAACTCCAGGATAAAAAAGAAGATCAGCTATTCAGCATTCGCTCCAGGAGTCTTTCCACCCGGTCCATTTCCTCCGGAGAAACGATGCCATTGCGGACTAAAGTGAAGGTTTTCCGCTCGATACGAACAATGGCAGTTTCCCCGCCTAAAGGGCAGGCTCCCGCATCAAGGGCCGCGTCGACTTTTTCGAGTATTTCGGGGTCCACTTCGGCCAAACGGACCGGGCTATTGCCGCCCGTAAAATTGGCGCTGGAAACGGCCAAGGTGTCGCCGACATTACGCAATAGTTCCAGGGCGATGCCGTGATCGGGGCATCGCAAGGCGACGGTTCCATCAGGTCCCACCGCTCCGGGTGAAAGGGAGGAGACTTTCGCCCGGCGGATCAGAGTCCAGGGGCCAGGCCAAATCTTACGGAGAAATTCCATGTCTTTTTCCCTAAAATCGGCTATTTCAAGGGCCACTTCCGGCCGGGAAATCAGGATGGAAAGGGACTGGTTGGCGGGCCGGTCCTTCAAGGCGAATATCCGTTTCATGGCCTCGGGCTGTTTCAAGGAACAACCGATGTCATAGATCGTGTCCGTCGGGAAAACGGCAATACCCCCGTTCTTGATGACCTTCGCCACTTGAAGGAGATTGGAAGGGGTGTAAGGCAATGTTTTGTTGTCTATTTTTTCACTGGCCATTGGTTTCCAAACCTGTTGAATATTGAATGTTAGGAATCTATTTTCTCA
The DNA here is from genome assembly GCA_963849485.1 of candidate division FCPU426 bacterium. Taxonomy (GTDB): domain Bacteria; phylum Oederibacteriota; class Muellerivitia; order Muellerivitales; family Muellerivitaceae; genus CAVTWJ01. The sequence goes on from CAWKIF010000090.1 coordinate 25,120, forward strand.
AACAAAGCGCGCATTTTCAGCTGTTTTAAACGAAGTTTCAAGGGCCAGTTGAATTTGAGGGGACCGTTCATTTCCGGTTCAAAGCCCGCCAGGCGATATCCTTGCGGTACTGAGCGCCCTCAAAATGGATCACCGCCAGAGTTTCATAGGCCCTTTTGACGGCGTCTTGAATGGTGGGGCCTAAGCCCGTCACGCAAAGCACCCGTCCGCCGTTGGTTGAAACGACACCGTTTTTCATGACCGTTCCGGAATGAAAGACCATGCTCTCGGGCATTTGGGAGGCCTGCTCCAACCCGCTGATGGCCTGCCCTTTGGGATAAGACCCGGGATATCCTTTGGCCGCCATTACCACGCAGGCCGATGCCCTTTCATCCCATTCGATCTTGAGGTGGGAGAGTTTCCCTTGGGTGACCGCCATGCAAATGTTGACAAAATCAGTCTTCAGCCGGGGCAGGACCACTTGGGTTTCCGGGTCCCCAAAGCGGCAGTTGAATTCAATGACCTTGGGGCCGTCGGCGGTGATCATGAGCCCGGCATAAAGGATTCCCCGGTAAGTGATGCCCATTCCCCTCAAAGCCGCCAAAGTGGGTTTCAGGATGGTCTCGAGAATGAGCGCGTCCAATTCCCTCGTCACCACCGGAGCCGGGGAATAGGCGCCCATCCCGCCCGTATTCGGGCCCTGGTCCCCGTCAAAGATCCTTTTGTGGTCCTGGGCGCTGACCATCGGTACGATCGTCTCCCCGTCCACGAAAGCGAGCACGGAAGCTTCTTCCCCGGTGAGGCACTCCTCGATCAGCACTTGGGCGCCCGAGGCCCCGAATACCTTCTTCACCATGGCTTCTTCCAGGGCCTGTTCGGCCTGGTACAAGGTATCGCATACCGTCACTCCTTTCCCCGCCGCCAGGCCGTCGGCCTTAATGACGATGGGTGCGCCTTCCTGGCGGATATAGGCGAGGGCTTTTTTATAGCTGGTAAAATTCGCCGCCTTCGCGGTGGGGATCCGGTGGTCCACCAAAAGTTTTTTGGTAAAGCTCTTGCTGGCTTCCAGCTCGGCGCCCGCCTTGACCGGTCCGAAAACCATGATTCCCTTTTTGATCAACTCATCCGCCAACCCTAAGGACAGTGGAACTTCCGGTCCGATCACGACCAGTTTGGGCTCGTTTCGCTCGCACCATTCCACCAGGCCCTCGATGTCATCGGCCAGGATATCCACGCACTCGGCGATTTGCGATATCCCGGCGTTGCCGGGCGCGCAAAAGATCTTGGGTTTGCGGGTCGATTGGGCCAGGGCCCAGCAGAGGGCGTGTTCCCGGCCTCCGGATCCGACGACTAGAATATCCACAAGCCCCTCCTAAAATCCGACCGGAAAACAACCATCATTTTCACCGCCAAGTCGCCAAGAACGCCAAGAACGACATAAAAGCAAAAAGTTTAAAATCCTTAAAATCCAAGACTTGGCTTTGGTTTCCTTGGCGAACTTGGCGTCTTGGCGGTGAATCATTCTTTTTTTAATGCTTAAAGTGCCGGTAGGTCGTGAAGATCATGGGGATGCCGTGCTGGTTGGCCGCCTCGATAACTTCCTTATCCCTTACGCTCCCGCCGGTTTGGATGATGGCGGCAATTCCCGCCTTGGCGCAGGCGTCCACGCTGTCCCGAAAGGGCAAAAGGGCGTCGGAGGCCATCACGCTTCCCTTGGCCTTGTCCCCCGCCTGTTTAATGGCGATCTCCAACGAGCCCACCCGGTTCATCTGCCCGGCGCCCACTCCCAGCGAAACACCGTTCCTCACCAGCACAATAGCGTTGGATTTCACGTGTTTCACCAGTTTCCATCCGAATTCCATGTCCTTAGCCAACTGGGGATCGGGTTGTTTTTCAGAGACTACTTTATAAAGGGCCTTGTCTTCGGCCGCCTGGTCGAAGTCTTGCACCAGGAATCCGCCTTCCACCCTGCGAACATGGTATCCGCTGGTTTGCCCCTTGACGGTACCCAGGCCCTCCAAACTTATGACCCTCAAGTTTTTCCGTGCTTCAAAAGCCTTCAAGGCTCCCGTGTCATAGGAAGGAGCCATCATGATCTCGAAGAAGCTCAGTTTTTCCAGGATCAGCTTAGCCGTCTCCTCGTCCACAGGGCGGTTCACGGCCACGATCCCGCCGAAAGCCGAAAGGGGGTCAGCTTCGAAAGCTTTGGTGAAGGCTTCCGCTATATCCTTACCAATGGCCGTCCCGCAGGGGTTGGTGTGCTTGATGATGGTGGCGGCCGGCTCGTCAAATTCCTTTACCAGCATCAAGGCCGCGTCGGCGTCCATGATGTTGTTATAAGAGAGTTCCTTCCCTTGTAACTGTTTTCCATTGGGAATCACGGGCAGTTGGGTATTCCGCTCCTTATAAAAGGCGGCAGGCTGATGGGGATTCTCTCCATAACGCATTTCCTGAAGTTTCACGCCGGAGATGGTGAAGATATCCGGCCAGGCCTTTTCCGAGAGATTTTTATGAAGGTACTCATGGATCATCCCGTCATAACGGGAAGTATTGCCGAAGGCCTCAATGGCCAACTCTTGGCGAAGTTTGAAGGTGCTTGCCCCGTCATTTTCAGTCATTTCCTTGATGACATCGGCATACCGGGCCGTGCTAACCACCACCGTCACGCTCCGGTAGTTCTTGGAGGCCGAACGGATCATGGAAGGCCCGCCGATATCGATATTTTCAATCGCCTCGTGCAATTCCACATTGGGCTTGGCGATCGTGGCCTCGAAGGGATAGAGATTCACGCAAACCAGGTCGATCGGCTGAATCTTGTGCTTGGCAATGGTCTCCATGTGTTCCTTATTATCTCGCAATGACAATAGTCCCCCATGCACCACCGGATGAAGGGTTTTCACCCTTCCATCCAGCATCTCCGGGAATCCTGTCACTTCGGAGATATCCTTCACCGGCAAACCGGCCTCCTTAATGGCCTTGGCAGTCCCACCGGTGGATATCAATTCCACCCCATGTTCCACCAGCACCTTGGCGAATTGGATTAATCCGGATTTGTCCGAAACGCTGAGTAGTGCCCTTTTGATTTTGACCAGGTTCTCCGCCATTTTTCCAATCTCCTTAAGTTCGTTAAAATTAGTGTGATACTTTGACCCTTCCATCCACCACTTGTATCTTCTTATCGCAAAACAGCCTCACGGCCTCTGGGTAAATTTGATGTTCAACCTGCAAAACCTTCTCCGCCAGGGTCTCGGGAGTGTCCTTGGGTGAGACCGCCACGGTTCCCTGCAAAATGATGGGACCCGCGTCCACACCTTCGGTCACGAAATGAACGGTGGCGCCTGATTCCTTCTCCTTGGCCACGATTACCGCCTCATGCACGAAATGGCCATACATGCCCGCTCCGCCAAACTTAGGCAGCAGGGCCGGGTGGATGTTCATCATCCGGTTCAAGAAGGGCTTGATCAAAACGGGGGTGAGGATGCGCATGTAACCCGCGAGACAGATCAGGTCGATCTTTTTATTTTCACAGAGGTTGAGGATTTCCTGGTCGTACTTTTCGCGGCTTCCCTGGAATTCCTTGCTGGAGATGGAAATGGCGTCGATACCATGCTGCTCGGCCCTTTCCAGGGCCTTCACGTTGGGGACATTGGAGAAGACGAGGGACATCTTGGCCTTGATGGAACCGGCTTCCCAGGAATCAATGAGGGCCTGGAGGTTGGAACCCGCACCCGAGGCCAATACCGCGATCCGAATCAATTTCTCCCCCTAGTAACCATCTAATATTTCACCACCAAGACACTAAGACACCAAGAAAACCAAAAAGTTTTGATTTACGTCGTATTTCATCCAACCGGCTTTTGAAGTTCTTGGTGACGTGGTGCCTTGGTGGTTAAGGATGTTGTGTCATTTGGAGGAGTTGCAAGAGGTTTTGCTTGGCCTGGGCGTTGAAAGGGTCCAGCTGAAGCACCGCCTGGTAAGTGGCCTGCGCCTCGGACTTTCGCCCCAGGAGGAAAAGACAATTGGCCTCGTCCACCAGGGCTGGAACGCAGGTAGGATAATCGAAAACCAATTTTTGATAAATCACTAATGCGCCGGAGTCATCCTTCTTTTCTACTTTGTCGTGAGCTTCATCGTAGGCGGGTAATTGCTCCACGAGCCGTGGGTTTAACTGTAATGCCCTTTTCATCTCAGTTGCTGATTCCTGCGAAAGGCCCAATCGGTCCAAGACTTGGGCCTTCTTGAAATGAACTAAAACGTAATCCGGTTCCAGAGATGTTACCCGGTTGAAATCGGCCAATGCCTGGGGCAAGTCTTGCGTCGCTCCCCGGTCCAAATAGGCCGAACCCCGGAAGTACCAGGCCATCGTGTTGTCCGGGTCCAGCCGCGCGCTATTGCCGTAAGCCTTGAGGGCCTCATCCCACTTTTTGACCTGGGAAAGACGCATTCCTTTCTTCAATTGCACCTGCGACCATTGTGTTTCAAATCCTTCCCAAATTTGAAAAAAGCAAAGGGCCGTGACTAAAAGGGTCAGGGTCACCCAGAGGGTTCTTTTACCCTCCAGGGAAAACTCTCGGGCCTGGATCGGAAATCCCGGCAGACGGTAAAAGCGCTGGGATAAGGCGACCGGCAGGGCGCAGAGGAATAGTAAAGGAACAAGAGTCGATGGAATGCCGCTGTTGATATCAAACAGGTTATCCAAGGCCAGCCCTCCGAAGGCGGCGAAGGCACCGGCCCCCAGGGCGGGTGGGATAGCCTTGGCCCGGTAAAGTTTCCACCACTGAAAAAGGACAGCGAATATAAAAGCCAAAAGCAATATCAAACCCACAAAACCCGTCTGGGATAGCCAAGTCATTATCCAGTTGTGGGCCTCATTCACCTCGTAGCTCATTTCGGTTTGGGGCATGACCAAGGGAATGGGCCGGTAATTCGGAAAAACCGCCGAGAAGGCGCCCCATCCCACCCCGAAGAAAGGATGATCCAAGATCATCTTCCAGACTCCCGGCCAAAGCATCTCGCGAAAGCAAATGGAAGGACTCGCCGGGTCCGCCAAGGTTTTTAATATTTGAGAGGCGGGATATGCTCCAATGATCAAGATGCCGAGGATCAGGAATCTGATTCCCTTTTTTTGCTCATGACCTTTGGCGTCCTCATAGGTATGGGAAAGGACTTGAACAAGAAAGACCGCCAAACCGAACCCGAGGCCCAAGAGTCCGGCCTTGCTTTGGGTCAAGAAGATCACGGTCCATGAAAAGACGGTCACCAGCATCCAAAGGGTTTTTGTGATTGCCTGTTGGGCCCTAACATAAAGAGCCAAGGCCAGAGGCCAGGTCAAAAGCAGATAACCCACTAAAAAGCCGGGATTACCCATACCCGCGATAGCCCTGCCGGAAAATTGGGTTTGAACCACCTCCTGCCAGGGGCCGGAACTCAGGCCGAATACCTGCAAGAGACCCCAGACCGCGCTGATGCCACCCACCACCATCCACACGATCAAAAGGTTTTCAGCCTGCCATAGGGCCAGGCAAACCGAAGTAAAAAGAAAATACATCAGGGGAAAACAAATCCATTGTCCCCAAGAATGCCAGGCGATTTCAGAACAGGGGGATAACTCCGCGGAAAGAGCCGTCCATAAAACAATCGCCGCGAGAGGCCAAAGAGCGCGGGTAAAGGCAAAGGTCACCCTGCCGGATTGCAGGCACTTCGCCATCCAAAAGGAAGCCATGATAAAGGTCAACAATTGGCAGAGGGCCATTTTGGTATAGAGGGGGTCCATGGCTTCTGGTTGAGTAACAATAGGAACGAGAAACATCAGCATCACCGAAAGGAAGAGGGGGGCCCTGTCCAAGGCCAGGTTCCACCCCATTACTTTTTTAACATCGGGTACGCTCATAGGATAATTTGCCTCTTGAGTGAAAGGGCCTTTTCATTCTCCGGGTCCAGCTTCAGCACTTCATCTAACTGGTCCAAGGCCCCTTTCAGGTCCTTTTTCACGAAGAGGGCGAAAGCCAGGTCGAAATGCCCGTCCACCGACTGGGGGTCCAGGATCACGCTTTGGCTGTAGTACGCGATGGCCTGTTTTAAGTAGGCAGTGTTCTGGTCGCCCTTCATGAGACAGATGTTGCCCAGGTTCAAATAGGCTCCCGCAGCCGCCGGGTTGAGTTTGATTTCTGTCTCGAAGTCCTTCTGCGCCTCATCCATCAACCGCAATTTGGCTTCTACGTTGCCCAATTGATGGTAAAGGTTCGGGTCCTTAGGGTTTTGGGCGATCGCCGATTCCAATTTATGTTTCTCCCCTGCCAAATCGGCGGGGAGATCGGCCAAAAAATTCTTATCGGGCGGGGCGGTGACCCGGGAATAAACTTGAGGAGCGAAAAAGAGGAGCCCCGAAATCCCCGCCAGTAAAATAAAACCGTTCAGAGCTTTCGCTAATCCAGGTGAAAGGAAAAGTGGCTGGGTGGATTCATAATGGTAAGCCAGCCAAGCGGTGGCAATCCATAAGAAAAAACCGACTCCAGGCAGGCGACTGTTGTAATCAAACAGGTTGGTAATCCCTACCCCCGCCAGCCCTAAGAAAAGACCCAAGGTCGCGAGATCCAAAGGGGCCTTCCCTTTCCTGCCCTTCCAAAGCAACCCTAGGACTTTTGACAAAATCATTCCCCAAAAACTAATAGCCAACGCCAAACCAACAATCCCTAACTCCACCCAAAGTTCCAAGGGCTCGTTATGGACATGTTCGGCGAAGGTATTGTCTTTTTGCAGATGACTCTTGAGTTCCTCGCTCATAAAACCGGGAAAGCCAATGGAAAATTGATTGACGCCCCACCCCGTGACAGGTTTCTCCATCGCCATTAAGGCGGCGCATTTCCAAACCGTCACCCTTTCCGTGGGGCGATCCCATATTCGCACGGAGAAAAAAATGCTTAGCAATAACGAAGCGACAATAAAAACAAGCATCCCCAACCTCACCGGTTTTCGATAAGGCTTAGTTCCCATAAGCACCATCATGAGAAGAAGCTGAATTCCCAATGCCATGCTCCCTGCGCGGCTATTCGCCCAACCCAAGTTGAGAAGCATCAAAATCACTACCCCCAAGCGAAACCAGTTTTGTGAAGTGCTTAACCAGTTGATTGGCTTTAATAAAAGCACCGGCCAGGAAAGCACCAGAAAGGCCGCGTAAACGTTGGGGTTGCCAAAAAAGGAATAAATCCGGTCTGGTTCCCCGCCCGGCAAATGGGGGATGTACTGCAGTAGAAACTTTTGGGCCATACCGTAAAAACAAGCGAGAAGAACCACCGTCATCCATGCAACCTTGGCACCCGATTCCATCCCAGGGTTCTGGCGGACCAAGAAATAGAGACCGAAACACGGTAGAACCCTCTTCAGAAATTCCATTCCTGCCGAGGGTTCCTGGCACCAAAGTAAAGAAAGCCCCATCCATACCGCGAAGAGGACGAGGATAAAATCCAGTTTCGAAAAACGAAACACCGGCTTCTTAAAGTTTGTAATTGCCCAAAGGGTCAAGATGAGGAAAAAGCCCAGGAGTGAAAAAAATTCTTTATAGTCAATATCTCGAAAGGAGGGGGCAAGGCCTACACCCAGGGTTACAAGAACCCAGGCTCCGGTCAGGAGCCATCCCAGTTTTGTTCCCTCAATCTCAACCGGCATTTTCACGGCGTCCTTTACCTAAAACCCATGAAAGCCCGCTCATCTTCATCCAACGGGCGAGAAGATAATAAATGCCTCCGCCGATTATTACAGGGCTAAGGAAATTCATGAGTCTAGGAAATAAAATCGTATGACTCTCGAGCCATTCATTCACACCCCAAGCCGCGAGTCCCATCAATGCCGAGCCGAATAGAATCTTTATTCCTTCCCGTCCCAAGAAAGTCCAATGGAGAGACACTTCTACCTTTTTCAAATGGGTCAATAGCCACAAGAGATTCATGGTAGAACCTATTGCGGAAGCGAGTACTAAAAGCCAAAACCGCGTATGTAGCTCCGTTATGAATAAATATCCCATAAGGTTCAATCCGACGTTAATTCCCATGCCGCAAAGGGAAGAAGCGACCGGGATTTTTGAATTTTTTCTCGCGTAAAACGCCGATTGTAAAACTTTGACACCTGTATACCCCACCAGCCCTAAAGCATAGAGGGCGGTGGCTTCCGCAGTGATTTGTCCGGCTTCGGTTGTGAACTTGCCATACTCGAAAGCCAAGCGGATGGCCGAACGAGCTGTAATCCAAATACCCACTGTGCAAGGAACCATCACAAACAACCCCGCCGACAATGCTTTCGTCAAAGTTTCAGAAAATTCCTTTTCTTTTTTTTGGCTAGATTGCATAGCCAAAACCGGAAAAATCACTGTAGCGATGGAAACGCCGAAGATCCCATAGGGAAGCTGGAAAAGCCTTTGACCGTAATAAAGGTAGGAAACATACCCAGTTGCGAGGAAAGACGCGAAAAATTGGTTCACCAGTATATTAATTTGTAAAACCGAGGAACTTAATACGGCAGGGCCCATTAATCGGAGCATCTCGCTGACACCGGAATGCTTAGGAGGCCACATCCATCGAAAATTCACACCTTGTTTTTTCGCGGCGGGAACCTGAACCAGCCATTGGAAAAGCATCCCCAGGGTCATCGAAAGGGTCCAAAGCCTTACGTTTCTTAATTCTTCCATGGGGGTGGAGGTCTTAAAAACCTTTAAAAGCAACACACCCACAACGATTTGGGTCAGATTCATAAAAACAGGGGCGAAAGCTGGCCAAGTGAACTTTTGAAGGGAATTCAAAGTTCCCATCCAAAGCGCTGCCATACAAACAAACATTAATACGGGAAAAAGGTATCGAGTTAGTTCCACGGTTAGGTCAAATTTATTCGTAGCCTGAACAAAGCCATGTGCAATAACCCAGACAATTTGGGGAGCAAATAGGATTCCCAATGCCGACAACACACCTGTTACCAGCAAAAACAACGAGAACACCTGGGAAGCAAGTTTCCAAGCGTCTTCCCGGTCCCCCAGCCGGGAGGTCAAAGAGGGGATGAAGGCGTTCGAAAGGGCTCCTTCCGCGAAAAGGTCCCTTAATAGGCTTGGAATGCGGATGGCCATGAAATAGGCGTCTGACATCCAACCCGCCCCAAAAAGGGCGGCGTTGAGCTGGTCCCGGACAAATCCTGTGATCCGGCTGATGGAGGTGGCGAAGGTTACCAGCCGGAAATGGCGATCTAAACCGTGGTGTTCGGCGCTTGGGCCCTTGGAATTAGCCATTGTTGACAGCCCCCAACGCTTCGTTTATCATTTGTCCTCGTTTTTCATTGCTTTCAAAACCTGCTGGAGGATCCATGCCGCTTATTAAGTCCGCGATTAAGGATGTCCGCCGTACCGAACGCCGCACCGTTCGCAATTCCGCCGAGAAAAACCGCCTTCGAACTTCCATGAAGGCCGTCCTCGCTTCCAAAACACTCGAAGAAGCCCAGAAGAACCTCAAAACCGCCACCAAGACCTTGGACAAGGCCTGGGCTCACGGCATCATCAAGCGCGCCAACGCTTCCCGCCACGTTTCCCGGCTCTCTTCTTTCGTCGCTAAAAAATTCAAGGCATCCTAACCCAAACGCCCTATTCTGTAAGGCGCTCGTTCTTTGGACGAGCGCCTTTTTTATTATTGCGTCTCTAACAATACCTGTTTCACCGCAAAGACGCCAAGGCCGCCAAGAACAACTAATGGAAATAAATCTTTATATTTTTAACGACTTTTTGTCTTTCTTGGCGAACTTTGCGGCTTGGCGGTAAAAATCGCCTTTGCTTTTTAGTTATGGTATCCGATCTTAGGATCATCCTCCCCAACACGAGCCGTATTATAAGGGTTTAGGTATTGTTCAGACGGGTTAAACTTCGGTTCCGTTATTGTTTCCCGGAACCTCCATCGTTAGGATAACATTCAACTCCTTCCCATCACTTCCTCTGAAAGGGGCCTACATGTCGATCTTCAATTTTTTCAAACGCCAGCCCCTTCCAAGCGGGCACCACCAGCGAATGGCCGAGCTTGATAAAATCACAAGCGAGAAACAACTGGCGGAAATCGCCCTGACCAACCCGGATGGGTTCGTGCGTATCGAGGCGGCCTCCCGGATCAAGGACACCCGGGTGTCCCAGTCTCTTTTGGAGGAACTGGTGGCCCTGAAGAATATGGATACGGTGAGGTTCGCGGCGGCCAAGCGGCTCCATAACCAGCACCTGGCCCAGTCCACTTTCACCAACATCGCCGCCATGGGGCAAATCTGCTGGCTAAGGCTGGCCGCGGCCAAACGCATCAAGAACAAGGTTTTGGCCCAGACCTTTTTCAAGACCATCGCCGATAACAAGCATTTCTATTACAAGGCCGTGCGAGAGAGCGCGTTGAAGATGTTGAAGGAAAAACAGAAGGAAGATCCCCACGAACACCCGGCCAAAGTCGAGCCGGAACCCAAGACCCTGAAATGCCCTAACCATAATCTTTCCATGGGAGACGGGGATTTTGACTTCATCGTCGACCACAAGTATTGTGGCGAATGTTCCAACGCACGCAACCAGGGATGAATTGCTTGTACCTTTCACTAACTTGCATAATAAATTAAACGAAAAAAACTACTTAAAAACCGTTAACTTACTGTTCCAATCGGGAGTATGTAGGATTTAGAATAAGTTCGTGGCCGCTAGTATAAAAGAAGACGTATTTCCCTGTATTTATAAAACCTTCTTCTTATAATTAGCCCCCATTCAAATCCAAAGAGTTCCTTATCGGAATCTTTTAGAACCACGGAGAACAAAACTAAATGAAACGTGTTTGCGTTTTTATCGACGGCAGTAATCTTTATTTCGCTCTCAAGCGGAATAATCGGGTCACGAGGGTGGATTACCACCAGTTCAGCCTCGCCCTGGCGGGCCCCGACCGCGAGTTGGTGCGTACTTTTTATTACAACGTCGCCTATGATAAAAACCTTAACCCGGACCAAGCCCAAGCCCAGCAGCCCTTTCTGGATTCGCTCGACAAGACGCCCCTCTTGGAACTTCGCCTCGGCCGCATAGTGCCCTTTCACGACGGGGGGATGCAGGAAAGGGGCGTGGATGTCATGTTGGCCTCGGACATGGTCTACCAGGCTTCCCAGAACCTTTTCGACACAGCCATCGTAGTGACCGAGGACCAGGATTTTGCCATTGTCTTGAATTACACCAAGGAATTCGGCAAACACGTTGAAATCGCTTCCTTTCAAGATGGCCAAGGGCGGGAGCTCATGCGCGCGGCCGATTTCCGGATTCCATTGGACGCAGTTCTGAACAAATTCGCCGATAAGATCTTTCCAGAGGGGGAGGATGATGACAACATCGGGAATTCCGTCGAGCGGACGAGCGTTTTGAAGAAGATCTTCCCGAAGGGAAAGGGGCAGTAATAAAGGGCAGTCTAAAGCTCGACTTGACTTAATCTGAATTTATTAACAGCGCATTACTGAATTTCGATCTTTCTTTGAAATCATCTTCGGTTTGATGAAACGCTTGAAGCGGTTCCCCATTTCAAAACCCAAGTTTCCAATGCCAGCGGAATCGCAGTCTTCCCCAACCGCCCGGTGACCATGCCTGCCTGGAGATGGATCAAATCCTTGAGGGCATCCTTCAATTCGGCGGGTGAATATTTGCCGCTTTGGTCCCAAAGGATCTTGACCCGCCAGGGGTTTAATCCCATTTGCGAGGCCAGGGCGGCTTGGTCCAAACCCTTGGCGCGGCCAAAGGAAATCCCCAAAAGTTCCCGCATGCGGCCGTAGAGAAGGGCGAGGGTGCCCGGGCCCGGGCCGCCCGGCACTTGGGAGAGCAGCCGCAGGGCCTTTTCCCCCAGCCGGTTCCCCACCATATCAAGAAACGCGAATTCGTCCGATTCCACCCCGGGCACGGGAAGCTGGCGGACATCTTCCAGGCTTGCCGCTTTGCGCGGATGGATCATGACGCCAAGTTGTTCCAGGGCCTTCTTGAGGTAGGCCAGGTCCGGCCCTACCTTTTGAACCAGCAGTTGGGAGGCCTCTTCGGGGATCGACAGCCCCTGCGACTGGGCCTCAGCCTTGACCATCGCCGGAATTTTCCATTCGGGAATCTCGGAGCATTGCACCGCCCAGCCCGACCCCTCAAACACCTTCACGGCCTTGGAAGTCTTTTTGAGACCCGCCCCCAAGAACAAGAGGTGGGAGGAAGAATTGGGGTTCATGGCGTAGGCCGCCATGAGCTGAACGCCCTCGTCGGACCGGCCCCCCAAAAGCTTTTCGGCCCGCCGAACGAAGATTAACTGACCTTCCCCGAAGAGGGAGACGGTCTGGGCGGCCGAGAGGACATCTTGCAGGGTTTGGGTGGCTCCATCAAAGGATTGCAACTCCGCGTTCGGTTGCAATTTCTGGAAGGCCTGTTTGTAGGAAGTACCGCCTTCCGAAAGGATGCCTTCGGCCTCGCCATAAAGCAGGACCAGATTGGCCAGGGGCCCTTTTTTTAGGCGGGCTTGAAAATCGTCAAAATACACCGGGTTACCTTGCCCCGATCATTGGATGGCCCCTGGAATCGCTTCGATGGGATGGGGATTAAATCCCGGAATAGTGATACTGGAAGGGGCTGAAGGTGAACTACTGGCGGGCTTGGACGGCGCCAAGGGGGAGGCCGACTCGGGCGCCTTGGGGGCTTGAGCCTTCACGTAGAAAAAGGTCACACCCACCAATTGGTTATCAACGATCAGGTGGATCGTGTAGAGACCCACGTCTTTGGGCAATCCAACCTGGCCATTTTCGGCATTAAGGTTGTTGATATCCAATGAGGTGGTGACTAAAAACCACTGGTAGGTGGTATTTTCCACCGTCAGGAGACGGTCAGTGAAGCCTACCGGAAATTCCTGGTCGTGTTTAAGAATCTTGAAACCCAGGGGGTTGTAAACCTCCACCGTGGCAGTATGGATGTGGCTGGATGGCTTCATGAGAAAATAAGCAAAATAATTTACCTGGTTGTTTTTATCGAGATAGAAATAATTCACGCTGTCGGCGGGGTAAGAGTTGACGATCTTGGAGCAGGTGATCATGTGGCTGACCACCACTTCCTGGTTAGCCGTAGGAGCGGGGGCGGAAGGTGAACCCGGGGCATCAGTAACCACGTTGCCGGTTTGGCTCTCAGGGGCGTTCTTGGGGGTTCCTCCGTTGAGCCATTGAAGGTCGGCCCAGGCGGCAGAGCCCAGGGCCAAAACCAGACTCAAAGTCAGGGTTTGAACAAAAGTTTGATATTTCATGACGTTTCCTCCGGCCAAATCTTAAGGGCTTCTTAAAAATTATTCCATCACAACGATAAGTTCCCTAGGTAACCAAAAAACGATGGGCGAACTATTTCTTTTCAAGCCTGACCCTTCCCTGTTTTAGGCATAAATTTTATGGACCAGACCAGGAACAGGACGGTAAACGCTGAAATATAGATGAACCAAAGAACTGAAAATTCGTTCCTAAATCCCTCAGCAGTCAATACCACCCATAGCGCGAGTGAAAGTGTGCCCAGCCAAAGGTTCCAATGAAGGTTTGGTTGTTTCTTTCGAATCTTTTTAGCTTTTGTCCGAAACCATTCACGCCATGAAAAAAACACGTGGGGAAAGAGGATCAAATAACCCAAAAAAATAATTGGTAATGATCTCATGTAGGTACTTCCTTTTTCTAAACAGACATGGCTTTACACTCTTTGACGTGAAAAAAAGACTGCCTTCTTGGACTACGATTCTAATTATGTTCTTAATTTCCATTCATTCAACAGCCGTATTAAGAAACCGTAATCCAATAGCAACAACAAGGATATAGTGATTTAATGCCAAGGAAATGCCAACATGACTAAAATTGCTAAAATAAAAAAGAGGTGAAGGATGAAACATTTTCAAGCCGCCTTAAATGTTCTCTGCTTGTTGGTAATCGCACTCCTGAGCCTCACTCCCCCGGCGCTTTCCAAGACCGCAGTAAAAGCACCCGCTATCGAAACCCTGCCGCCCACGGGAGACGCCCAAATCGCCCCCTTGGTGGTTCCGAAAGAAAAGGAACCCGCCTTAAGCCGGAAGCAGATTCTTTCCCTTCTGCGCCAAAACGTCAAATATGTGTTTGTGCTCTACCAGGAAAACCGTTCCTTTGACCATTATTTCGGAACCTTTCCCGGCGTGGAGGGGATCTATTCCCACCCGGCAAGCCAAACCCCCGGTTTCACCCAGTCCATCAAAAACACCGACGGGACGATGGAACAGATCCAGCCCTTCCGGATCGGGTCCAAGGAATTCGCCTCTGATCTGGAAGATGTCGGCCACGGCCACTTGATCCTCGACCAAAAGATGGATGTGACGGATGGGAAACCGATGATGGATAAATTCGCCCTGTCGGAAGAGCTGAAAAAGGACCCCGATGCCCTTCCCACCCTCCGGAACAAGCAACTGGGGGAAATCACCATGGCCCATCTCGACGGCGAGACCATCCCCTTCCTTTGGCGCTGGGCCAACCGGTTCGTCATATTCGACCACTTTTTCCAGCTGATGGTCGGCCCTTCCACGCCCGGCAACCTTTCCATTATCGCCGCCCAAAGCGGGCAAACCCAGGGAGTCCTTAACCCCGAGCAAATGGAAAAGGATTTCGGGAAAAAAGGTGCGGGAGAACCGGTCCTTAACAGTTCCGACCCCTATTGGGGATCGCCCGAGGACACCGAGTCCAGCCCCAAGATGCCTGTGAACCCGAAGGACTTCTCCGCCAAGAAGCAGGCGGAGGTTCAAAACAACCAGACCTACGCGACCCTGCCCCTTTCCCTGGCCGGTTCTGAGGCTGAAAGCCAAACCGCCGACGACCCGCAGAAGGAATCCGACCTGGAAGACCTGGGGGAGGACGTCGCCTATTTAAGCCAAAAGGGGAGCAAGGCGGTTTCCTGGGGCTGGTACCAGGAAGGCTTCGGGGAGCCCATCCCCGGCGGCGAGGACCCGACGGACGCCGATGGGGTCCACTTTTCGTACGTCACGCACCATAACGGCCCGCAATATTTCGGTTATATCGTCCATAGCCCGGCCATGGCCAATAGCCTTCACGACTTGCGGGACTTTTTGCCCGCCGTGGCCAAGGGAACCCTTTCCCCCGAAGGGGGCGTTTATTACGTGAAGGGCGGACACTGGAACCTCTTAGGGCTAAAACCCGCCGACCCGGACCTGGAGGCCCAGAAAAAATTCCTGGGGGATGACGACCATCCGGGCGGTTCGGACTCCCAGATCAGCGAGGCCATGCTGGCCAGGATGATCAACGGCATTGCCCAAAGCAAATATTGGAATCAATGCGCCATCATCATCGCCTGGGATGACGAAGGTGGATTTTACGATCACGTCCCGCCTCCCATCCGCTCCACCGGCTCGGACAAGGAACCCCTCAGCGACGGACCCCGGATTCCCTTCTTGATGATTTCCCCCTTCTCGAGAGCCCATTCGGTCGTGCATGAGACCGGCGACCATGGATCGGTCGTAAAGTTCGTGGATACCCTCTTTGGGCTCACCCCCCTCGCGAAACTTCCCGACGAGATGAAAGGCCGCAAACTCGGCAAGAAAAACCTGGGACAGGACAACTGGGGCCCAGACGACGCCCTGACACCGGATGTCTCTGACTTGGTGTCGGCATTCGACCCGGCCCGCCTGAAGGGGGACATGCCGCCCCTGACGCCCGATTACGTGTCCATTCCCGAAACAATCGTGGGAAAACTTCCGCAACAAAGCGGATTTGGTCTGCAGGAAATTGGGATCGAACCCGTCGACGAGGCCCTCGAACTGCCGAATCCCATCCCTGCCGATTTCAACCCGAGGCCCCCAAACAACCCCACCCCGGCTCCTTCAAAATAAAAAGATGAATCACTGCCCTCCTTTTCGGCCCAAGTATATTTTGGGCCGCAACAGGACGGGCATGATTTTCTCCCCGCATGAATCTCCTCGAATCTAATTCAAGAGGCCCCTCATCCCTTGTCGGAATTAGAATTTTTGTTTTGCCATTCCCATGGAATGAACTTAAATTGTGCGAACCTCAAAGGAGATACCCATGCCCTTCAAAAAGTCATATTCTTTTTTCATTATCGTTTTGGCGATGCTTTTGCCTTTCATTATGCCTTCCGGCCTTTCCGCCGACGAGGCCGCCCTGGCCCCCCCGGCGGACGTTTCCGTCTTGGAAAACATGACTTCGGCGGAGGTGGTCCGCCACATGGGGCTGGGATGGAACCTGGGAAATACGCTGGAATGCGCGGGAGATTGGATCAAGGGCAACCAGACCGAGAATTTCGAGACCGCCTGGGGTAACCCCGTAACCACTAAGGAAATGATCGACGCGATCCAGGCGGCCGGGTTCAAGTCCGTCCGGATTCCCGTGGCCTGGTCGAACATGATGGGCGGCGACTATACGATCGACAGAGGGCTCATGAAGCGGGTCCAACAGGTCGTCGATTGGGTCCTCGCGGACGGGATGATCGTGGTGGTCAACATCCACTGGGACGGCGGCTGGTGGTCCAAATTCCCGACGCAATACGACGAATCCATGAAGCGCTATACAAGGTTCTGGTCCCAGATCGCCGGGAATTTCAAAGACTATCCCAGCTCGCTGATCTTCGAGTCCCTGAACGAGGAAGGCTGTTTCAACGACGTCTGGAACCGTTGGGGCCCCCCGGCCCCCGAGAAAAAGCTGAAGGCCTATACCATCCTGAATAACATCAACCAGGCCTTTGTCGACCTCGTGCGTTCCACGGGCGGCGGGAACGCGAAACGCAACCTCTTAATCGCCGGTTACGCCACGGACATCGACCTCACGGTGGACGAGGATTTCGTGGTGCCAAAGGACCCGTCAAAACATAGCATCCTCTCTATCCACTATTACACCCCCTACACCTTCGCGGGTTTGGAGCACGACGAGTCCTGGGGCAAGGCCCGCTCTACCTGGGGGACAAAGGAGGACTTTGACGAACTCGACGGGAACCTTCAAAAGCTGAAGGTTCGTTTCCTCGACCATGGGGTTCCGATCATCTTGGGCGAATACGGCGCCACCCTCAAGACCAAGGACCCCGAGAGCGTTCGGAGATACATTTTATCGGTCGCCCAAAGGACCTATCAATTGGGGATCTGCCCGATGCTTTGGGACCCAGGATCGCATTTCAACCGTAAGACCCTTGTTTTCAATGACACGGAGCTTCTGGATGGGTTCCAAAGCATTAAGAAGGGCACGAAACCCGACGAGGTGGAAAACACCGAGGCGGCGGATAGCCCCGCCGCATGCCACTTTTCCATTTTGGAAGATGCCCTGAGTCAAGCCGGAAAAAACGCCGCCTCCCCCGAAGGAGCCGACTACGAGAAACAGTTCGCCTCCACAACCGGAAACGACCTTGAAGGGTACCTCCGGGTCTGCACCATCGATAACCCGCAAAAAAGGGATTTAGAGATCGTGTTAAAAATCAAGAAATCAGGGAAAGTATCCGATGTTTACGCCGAATCGAACGATCCCCTCGCCGTTTGCGTGGCCTATAAACTAGCGGGCGAAAAATGCCCCCGGCCGCCTTTTGAGCCCTACCTGGAGCTGATTAACTTTAAAGTTAAAAACTAAGAGAGTCCAACAATAATTAAAAACAACAGCATTTTTCACCGCCAAGACGCTAAGTACGCCAAGAAAGACAATTCGAATTAAATTTTTTGTGTCTTTTTTCTGTTATCCCAATCCTAAGTTGTTCTTGGCGACCTTGGCGTCTTGGCGGTGAAATAGGTTTCTTCAGAAACTCTTAATCTCCGCAGGGTGGAAAAGCCGCTTAATTCCCCTGGGTGACCCTCAGAACGATCAGGCGTGCCATGTCCTGCTCCAATTGCTGAAGCGCCTGATCCCGGGTCATGGGAATGGCGCCGGTAAAGTACGTGGAATAGTAATAAACGCTGTCGGTGAGGCCGGTGGCCTCGGTCAAAGTCTTGTTTTCCACATGGTCCAAGGCCACCACGTCGTAATCGATCGAGTCAAGGTATTGAAGGACCGCATTGGTCTTCGGGTCGAAGCTTTCAGGCGTTTCGGAGTATTTTCGGATGATCACCTTCACCACCATATCCGACTTGTCCGGATCCTCGATGGCGAGCCTTCCATCCAGCTGAAACTGGGTGATGAGGGCCTGGGTCAAGTTGATATCCAAACCGAACCAACTGGTGCGGTTCTCCACCGGCGCCACTCCGACCGTCTTGATGTAGGAAGGCACGATCAACACCGCCGGCCGGCAACCAAAGGCAAAAACCCCTATTACCACCAAGGCACCAAGACACCAAGGGATTCCCATTTTTTTTGATGGTTCCGTGAATCTTCGGGTTTTTATGACGGCTGAATTATTTATGTTCTTAGAACCCAAAATCCCGCTGTTCTTGGTGTCTTGGCGCCTTGGTGGTAAAAAAGGAATTTCCTTTATCATTATGCCCTCACGATGAAATTCGCCAGCTTGTCCTTGACCCAGATGAATTTCTGGACCTTCCCGCTCTCCAGGCTTGTTTTGATCTTCTCGTCCTTTTCCAACAATTCCCGGGCCGCGGCCTCTTCCAGGCCCACGGCCACGTTGACGCGGGTTCGAATCTTGCCGTTGACCTGGACCACGATTTCCACCACGTCCGCCCTCAGCCAGGACTTATCGTAAACTGGCCAGCCGCCCGCGAAAAGGCCGCCGGAGTGGCCCAGTCCCTTCCACATTTCCTCGGCGATGTGAGGGGTAAAGGGGCCCGTCAACCGCACCATAGACTCCAGCGCCTCCCGGATTAAGGGGGTCTTGGCCCCCGGCTTGTCCTTATAAGCCGAGAGAAGGTTGAGAAGTTCCATCATTGCGCTGATGGCGGTATTGAACCGGAACCCGCTCACCATGTCCTCGCTCACCTTGGCGATGGTCTGGTGGGTCTTGCGCTTGAGTTCCTTGTCTTCTTCCGTGACTGCCTCGGGTTTTTGGCTTTGATGGACATCGGGCCGCTCCAGGAATTCCTGGTACAGCTTCCAAACCCGGTTCAAAAACCGGAACCCGCCCTCCACCGCCCGGTCGTCCCATTCCACGTCGCGCTCGGGGGGGCCGATGAAAAGGGTGTAAAGCCGGTAGGTGTCGGAACCGTATTTCTTGATCAGCTCGTCGGGCTGCACCGAGTTGCCCTTGCTCTTGGACATCTTGACCCCGCCCTTGGTGATCATGCCCTGGGTGAAGAGGCGGGCGAAGGGCTCGTCGAAGTTGAGGAAACCCTGGTCCTTCAGGACCTTGGTGATGAAGCGGGAATAAAGCAGGTGAAGGATCGCGTGTTCCACGCCCCCGATATATTGGTCCACCGGAAGCCACTGGTTGACGACCTTGGAATCGAAGACCTGGGTGGAATCCTTGGCCGAAAGATAGCGCAGGTAGTACCAGCTCGAATCCACGAAGGTATCCATGGTGTCAGTCTCGCGCCGGGCCGGGCCGGAGCAATTGGGGCAGGTGGTTTTTTCGAAGGAAGGGACGCTCTTCAGGGGCGATTCTCCCGTGGGTTTGAACTCAACCTCGCGGGGCAGCCTCACGGGCAGATCCTTCTCGGGGACAGGCACCCAGCCGCACTTATCGCAATGGATCATGGGGATCGGCGCGCCCCAATAGCGCTGGCGGGAAATCAGCCAGTCCCGGAGCCTGAAGGTCACGGCGGCCTTCCCCAGTCCCTTTTCGGCCAGCCAATCGGCCATCTTCCTTTTGGCCTGCCCGACGGGGAGGCCGTCCAGGAAACCCGAATTCACCAGTTTGCCGTCATCGGTGTAGGGCTCTTGTTGGGGGTCATAGGCATGTCCTTCGGCTTTCCAGGCATGCTTGACCTCGTCGGCGGGGTCAATGACCTGGATGATGTTGATTTTGTACTTTTTGGCGAACTCGAAGTCGCGCTTGTCGTGGGCCGGGACGGCCATGATGGCCCCCGTGCCGTATTCCATGAGCACATAGTTGGCGATGAAGATGGGAATGGGCTTGCCGTTGACCGGATTGATGGCCTTGATGCCGATATCCAACCCCAGCTTTTGGGCGTTCTCGCCTACCCTGTCAATCGAGCTTTGCTTTTTCACATTCTCCACGAAAGCCTTCACTTCCCCTTCTTGGGGTTTTCCCTTGGTGAGGGCGGAAACCAGCGCGTGCTCGGGGGCCAGCACCATATAGGTGGCCCCGAAAAGGGTGTCGGGCCGGGTGGTGAAGACCGTGATCGTCTCGTTGGAACCCTCGACATTGAAGATGACCTCGGCGCCTTCGCTCCTGCCGATCCAGTTCTTTTGCATGGTCTTGACCCGCTCGGGCCAGTTTTCCAGCCGGTCGATATCCTTCAGGAGCCGGTCGGCGTAGGCGGTAATCTTGAAGAACCATTGTTCCAGGTCTTTTTGTTCGACTTGGGAATCGCACCTTTCGCAACAACCGTCTACCACCTGCTCGTTGGCCAGAACCGTCATGCAGGAGGGACACCAGTTCACGTAGGCCTTTTTGCGGTAGGCCAGGCCCTTCTCGTAGAGTTTCAGGAAAATCCACTGGGTCCAGCGGTAATACTCGGGCAGGCAGGAAACCACTTCCTTGTCCCAGTCGTAGCCCATGCCCCAATCGTAAAACTGGCCCTTCATTCGCTCGATGTTTTTGAGGGTCCAATCCTCGGGATGGATATTATTCTTGATGGCGGCGTTCTCGGCGGGAAGCCCGAAGGCGTCGAAACCCATGGGGTTCAAGACATTGTGGCCCTTAGCCCTAAAATAACGGTACACGGCGTCGCCGATGATGTAATTTCGCCCATGCCCGGCGTGCAGGAAGTCGCCGGAAGGGTAGGGGAACATGACCAGGGTGTAGTACTTGTTGCCGGGTTGGTTGAGGTCGCAGGAAAAGGCTTTGGTTTCCTTCCAGTGCCGCTTCCAGCGTTGCTCGATCTCCGTAAAGTTGTAGGATTCCATGGATTTCCTTGAAGTTGGGTGGAAAAGAGGGTCGATTATAGCCAACCGCACCCCGACTGTCAGTATCGGGTCCAGTGATACACAACTCAAATTCGCGAAACCAAAATCCTTTCTCTATTACAATAAGCCGCATCTTTTTTAAAAAAGGCGGGATTCTTTTGTCGACCCCCTCCAAACCAGATGACATCCGCCAAAAGCCGAACCATCCCTGGTTCTGGGCAGGCACGCCCGTCCTACTCACCCTGGTCTTTTACCTCCCCGCCCTGGGGAATGGTTTCCTGAATTGGGACGACCAGGAGGTCATACTCAACAATCCCCATATACGGGCGCTGACCCTTTCGAACCTCCATTGGATGCTTACCGACCTGCGAACGGGCAATTGGGAACCCCTCACCTGGTTTTCTTTTTACTTGGACCATCTTTGGGGTGGCCTCCAGCCTTTGGCCTATCACCTGGATAATGTTCTCTTGCACGGAATTAATACCCTGCTGGTATTTTTCCTTTGCAAAAGGCTTCTGAGCCTCTTTTCTCGACTTCCCGGCTCAGGTTTACCCAAGGCTGGCATCCTGCCGGCGGCTTCACTCGCCGCGGCCCTCTTCGGGCTTCATCCACTTCATGTTGAGTCAGTGGCCTGGGCGACCGAGCGGAAGGACCTGCTCTGCGCCCTTTTTTATTTATTCAGCCTGCTTTCTTACCTTTCATATGTTTCAGGAAATGAAAATAGGCCCGGAAAATACATCACATCTCTCCTGTTCTTCCTCTTGGCCTTGATGTCCAAACCCATGGCGGTGACCCTGCCGGCAGTGTTGATCCTATTGGACCTTTGGCCACTCGAAAGGTTCCGACCTCAACCTATCCGGGCGATCCTGGAGAAAATCCCGTTTTTCCTTCTAGCTCTGATCCTATCGACCACCACGGTCCTGGCCCAAGCTCATATCGGAGCGATGGCCAGCTTTGAACGCTTGGGTGCTCCCTTCCGACTCATGAATTCCCTTCACAACCTGTGGTTTTACATTTTCAAAACGGCCCTGCCCATTCATTTGACAGCTTTCTACCCCCTTCCCCCGGTGGGGCAAGTTTTTTCCCCTGTGTTTATCGTTTCGGGAATTGGCTTCATTCTCCTTTGCCTTTTTTGCAGGTTCTACCGCCATCAGCGGCCCTACCTGGGGGCCGTATGGCTTTATTTTTTGGTAACCATCGCGCCGGTCATCGGTTTTCTGCAGTATGGAACACAGACTACCGCCGACCGTTATGCCTATCTACCCACCTTGGGTTTCCTGCTGTTATTCAGCGCGGGCTGGGTGTCCTTCTTTAGCCGCCACCCCAAGACAGGAAGCATTATGGCTACCGTCATGGTCCTGGCCCTGGGAGTGGGGACCTTTCTACAACTCGGAGCATGGAAGAGCCAGGTGGATCTTTGGGAAAAGGTGGTCCGGGACTTTCCCGGCGTTAATAATGTGGCCTATTGCAACCTGGGAAATGCCTACCAGGCGGCGGGTCGTTTGGACGAAGCCTTGAGTGCCTATAACGAGGCGGTCAAGCTGGACACTTCCTGTGGTATCGCGCATGAGGGCCGGGGTTTTATTCTTTCGGGATTGGGAAGGACCGACGAGGCTTTCCATGAATTCCAAAGTGCGGCGGACCTGGAACCAAGCCAACCGATCTATCTTCTCACCTTGGGAAACGCGGAACTTGTGAGGGGAAAAGTGCCGGAAGCTATCGCGACCCTGGAAGCGGCCGAAAAAATCCAGCCCTCCAACCCGGCCCTTCTCCACCAATTGGCCCTGGCCTATGAAAAGAACGGTCAAAAGGACTTAGCGGAGGAGACACAGGTGCGGGCCTTAAGCTTGATCAATCCGGCACAGGATGGAGCTACACCCCGCTAGAACTGGATCTCTCGGATAAGACTGAGGGCGTAATCCGCGACAAAAGCGGTTGTGCCGCCGGTATCGACCGCGATGCCGAAAGGCTGGTCAAAGCTGGCGATATATCCATTTCCATTAGTAGAGCCCGCAGAACCGGACCCGGCCAAGGTGGTCACGATGCCGCTGGAGATGTTGATTTCCCGTATTAGGTTATTGCCGGAGTCAGCGACATAAAGGTTGCCGTTACTGTCCATCGCGACCCCCGTGGGATTATTAAAGGAAGCGGAAGTTCCTTTCGCATTGACCGCCCCTGGAGATAATTGGCCCGCCAGAGTGGAAACGACTCCCGAGGTAATCACACGGATCATGTTGTTGCCCGAATCGGCGATGTAGAGGGTCGCGTTGATACCGTAACCGTTCGTGCAGATGCCGGTCGGATTGTTAAAGGTAGCGGAGGTTCCGGTGGCATTGAGGGCCCCTGTGACACCCGCCGAACCCGCCAGGGTGGTGACCGAACCCCCTGAAATATAACGGATCGTGTTGTTGCCGGAGTCGGTCACATAAACATCCCCGGCCGAATCCACCGCGACCCCCGTGGGCAGATTAAACGAGGCGGTGGAAGCCGGGCCATCGGTAGACCCCGTAACTCCCGCTTGACCTGCCGTGGTGGTCACCTGGCCCGTGGAAGTAGTGACATTACGGATCAGGTTATTGCCTGTATCCGCGACGATAACATAGCCATACCCGACCACCAGCCCTTCGGGGTTATTAAACATCGCGTTGAGTCCGATCGCGTCCGAGACACCTGCGCTCCCAGAACCAGCCAGAGTCGTTACGGCCCCTCCGCTATAAACCTGAATTATATTGCCGGAAGAGCTAGCGACAAAGACGTCGAGGTTGGCGTTGATCCCGATGCCTTTAGGTTTATTTACCGAGGAAGTAAGGGTTGACACTGTGACCGTCGTTGTAACGGTGGCCGTTGGGGTCAAGGTAATCGTCAATGTCGGCGTAATAGTGGGCGAAAAAGTGATCGTCGGTGTTTTTGTGAATGTGTCCGTTTTCGTCTCGGTTGGGGTGAGGGTGACGGTTTTTGTGGAAGTGGCTGTTTTGGTCGATGTTTCAGTTTTAGTCCAAGTATCAGTTTTGGTTGAAGTCGGAGTTTTCGTTGATGTTGGAGTTATCGTATTCGTGATAGTTGCGGAAGGGGTGATGGTAATTGTTTTCGTTATTGTCACCGTAGGAGGATACATATAGCCAATACCGCAGGTTCCGTTGGCGTCTGCGGTGGTTTGGCCGTAGGCGCAATAGGGTTGGGTGGCATTGTAACGATAGAGGAATTTGGGGTAAGGAGATGCCGAATTCGGTGAAATCACCTGAAGCCAAGCGTGCCCACCTGAGGCCAAATTGACGCAATAGACGTCACCACTCTGTAGGAAGCTGACGGCTGCCCCTGCGGCTTGCTTAGAGGCTTGTGAGCTACCCATGAAATCTTGATTGGGCGGAAGGGATACAAAATCGACAAGGGGGCCGTTGCCCAAAAAAGCGATGCTATCGCCGGCCAGGGCCGTGAGGGCGTACCCCGCCCCAACGATACCGCTCTGAAGGTCCGCTCCCGCAGGAGTGATGGTCACATTGTCGGTCTGGAAGGCAAAATAGGCGTTCCCGTTATAGATGGAGGTGTCGGCCACATAACAAGAACGGGAAACCGAGCCCATGGTAACCCAAAGCCCGGCGGTGTTTGTGGCGTCGATATTCGCCATCACCGCTCCAATGGCTAAAGGCTGATGATTGGAAGCGTTATTTAACTGGAAGGCCAGGAGACGCGACGGCCCCTGGTAAAGTCCGATCGTAAAATCCAACTCACCCGTGTTGGAGGTGACCGTGAAGGGCCCGGCATTGCCCGTGACCGGAGCCATATTGGGTCCAGAGACGCTATACCATACCTCATTGACAGTCGAGCCCAAAAGGCTGGTCTGGATTTCCTTAGTCAAGGGCAGGGCCACCCCGAGTGAGGAACCAGAGGCCTTCGTCACCGCCGTGGGTGTTGAACCCTTCTGGCAAGCCCAAGGGGCGATGCCTGATAAAAGAAGCAGGCCCCCCAGGAGTAGGAGAGGTCCCTGCTTCAAACGCGAAAAGAGGTTCTTAAGGGAAGTACGGATCATAGGTTAACCTCGTAAGTCGTGCCCAGGGCACCGTAGAGATATTGCACATCCTCCCGGTTACCCGCGCTATCCAACCCCTCCCCGAAGGCGTCGACCGTGTCGAGTGCCAAGGTAAACTTGAGGCTGGACCTGGTGTCCAGGGGGACCCGCAAGGAGGGTTCCAAACCGTAGAGCAAGCCGCCACCGTCAAATAAGGCCGAATTGGGGGATTCTCCGTTCGGAAGAATATACTTTGCCCGGCCCGCGAGGGTCAGATCGCCCAAGGTGTAGCAGAAGACCATGTAAAAGCGCGGCCCAAAGGAACCGAAGGACGTAACCTGATCCGGGACCGTCATCTGGTTAAAGAAGTACTGCCCCCCCAACTCCATTGAAAGGGCCTTCGGATCGGACCAGGTGTAGGAAGCGTTCAAGTTGGGCCCCATTTGGAATTGTTCCTGGCCATATTCCCAACTAGGGAGGAAGTAAAAAGCTGAAATCCTGAAAACATCGCATCTCCCCGCCCCCTCGTCCACCAAACGGTCGAAGGCGAGGAAAAGCGAATCACCCAATTGAAGAGTATCCGAAGGAACCCCTTGGCCGTAGAGAGGATTGAACGAACCCGAGTAAAGGTAACCCGCCGCAAGGGCGTATTCTTCAGAACCCGAGGGAAATGAAAGGCCATAAAAGGCGCTCATGCCAAATCCTCGGCCGCGGTAGTTGGTGTCGATAAATTCGGTAGGGATGATAGAGGCCGTTTGACGGGTTTCCCAACCCGAGTTACCAGTAGGAAGGTTGAAGTCCAATTTAAAAACCGAGGGAAGATTGAAAAACTTTAAATCACCCTCCAAGCCGGCCACCGTATCCGAAATACCGTCCAGGGTCTGGGTTTCAGTACCAGCCAGGGAATCAGTATATTGGCCTTGCCCGTATTCACTTTGACCGTAAATTTTCAGGCCGTCCCAAGGCTCCAAAGCCAAGGTAATCGGGGTCCATATTTCCCATCCATGATCGGGTTGGGTAAGGTTGGAATTCCATCCATCGCCCTGGACTCCCAGCGCAAGCTGGACCCGGGAGACCGGAGCCGAGGAGAAGCCTTCGGTTTGAGCGAAGGCGATACTCGTCATTACGGCCACTGCAAAAAGCGCCAAAGCGAAGAAGAATTTTCGAAAACTCATGGTTTCCCCTCACTCGGCGAAACGATGAGATGGAGTGAAAGGGTTTGCTGGGCCGTTGAAAGACCGTTGGCGTTATTGACCCTGATTCCGCCGTTGTATTGCCCAATAAGATCATTCAGGCCCGCCCTGGGCCCAAGGACGGAAGGGCGGCTAGGATTTGTTAAATCAAATAAGGGGTTTCCATGTTGGAAAAATGTGATTTTTCCAGATGAAAGAGTCAAGGACTTGTCTTTTCCCGTCACGGCTACAACGCCGGAGCTGACTCGCACTTCTCCCTTATCCGATTTCGGATCGTAGGACATACTGAATTCAGTGCCCCGGACACCGCATATCACTCCACCCGCCTCAATCTCGAAGCTAGAATGCGCCGTCATCAGTTTGGTGACCAAGGCGACGACTTTCCCCAGTCCCAGTTTGAAAAGAAAGTTTTTTTCTTCCGCCGATGACTGTTTCAAGACTGCCAAAGTCATACGGCTGTTTGCCATCAGATCGAGAGAGGAGCCGTCGGCCATGAGGATGACAGCCTCCGAACGGGCTCCCACTTGGATGGTCTCGCCTGAATAAGCCTTGTCCTGTTTATGGATCTGCCGCGCCTTCCCCCCATGGCCCTAACCATGATCTGTCCAGTTGCTGAGGAAAAAAGAGCCGAGCCCTTATCCGGAAGCACATCCGCCCAAAGACAAGTAAAAGTGAAGGCATAAACAAGAACCGATAAGGAAAGAATTTTTATGCTCATATCAGGAACAACCCTTTTAGGTGGAATAACCGAACGACGGTATTATGCCTGCCCTCGTTTAAGAATCAACAAAGGATGTAACTTTATTGAACCAAATTATGCGGTTTTTAAGGCTTTTTGCTTAAGATCGCGCCATCATTACAAAATGGTAAATATTATTAATTTTATCGAGAAAGGTAATCCAACTTAACTAAATTAAAAATTTCGTTAAATTGAACGTATGCAATCCTTTCCATTTTCCAACACTTAAAGTTTATTTACAACGTTTGGAGAGTGAACCTCAATTAACGAGGTGCTTCCGGCAAAAAGTGAGTACTGCCACTAGAAGGAAAAGACTGTAGATATAAAAAACACCCAATATTAGAGTCGGTTGGGTTTTGATGGCTGAAATCAAGGTAGCGGAAACCCAAGGTGTAAAAATCAAATCATGATGGAGCATTTCCATCCATGTTTGAAAGGATCGGTGGAAATCTATCGAGAACCATGCATGGACCATTGGCACCAACCAGACCGCGTTTCTGTTCCCCCCCAGCATGGAAGTCCCGGACATGAAAAAGAGCAACCCGGCCGACAACCAAAAAAGAAGGGACCAGGGAGGATCCAAAGCAACCCCACCCACGACCGCCCTGCCTAGAAAGGTCCAACCACAGAGAAAGCCTAGGGAAAGGGTCAAATCCACCACACCCCCGATTACTAAGACAGCGTTCAAAATCAACTTGGGATGCAAAACCTGGATGTCGGCCACCACATGGCTGGAGGAGGAAGTCATATACCGAATACCCAACACATATTCTCCCGCCGTAGGGATCAGTCGGTCCCGGCAATAGGCGGTTTCTAAGGTCCAAACACAAAGGGTCACCCAGATCCAATAGGCCTGAAAATTTAAACTAAAACAAATAACCCAGGATAGAAAAGCGGCAAAAAGAAAATCTGCGTAATAGCTTGCAAATAGCCTGGCCATTCCAGGCCGTGGGCTCTTCTTTTTGGAGGATTTGAGATCAGCAGTGGTTGTTTCGGTCATGATTCGGATAGGGTTAAAAGCATGGCCACCTCATCGCAATCGGAGAATTTGGCGCAATGTACGCAATCACCCCATATTTTCTGGGGTAAGGTCAATTTTTCAACAGCGACAAAGCCTAATTTCTTAAAAAATTCAGTTTGATAGGTCAGAGCGAAAACACGCCGAAGCTTGAGATCCTTCGCGTCCTCCAGGCAATATTCCACCAGGCGCCGTCCCATTCCCCCGCCTTTCATATCTTCTCGAACCGCCAGGCTTCGGATTTCAGCCAAATCCTCCCCGACAGGATGAAGCGCTACCACCCCAAGGAAGGGTTGACCTGCTCCATTTTCAATCACACTAAAATCCCTTATTTTTTCGACAACCTCTTTATACGGTCGAGGCAATAGCAGTCCCTTGGTAGAGTAAGATGAAATCAAATGAAGTATGGCCCTTGTATCCGAAGGCCGAGCTTTTCGTAATTTGGTTGAGTTCAATCAGGTTTTCTCGTGAAACGATCTTATTAAATTTTGAAGTTGGAATTATAAGTAAAAGGAATAAGAGAGACAAGGCAATGGGTATAGATCGACTTAGCTTGATAAGTATCATCAAAAAAAAAGCTGGCCCCCTTATGGGAACCAGCTTTTTTTAGACATTTTTCCTAGTTTGAAAGAAGAACAGCGCCGCCGCCAAGGAATAATCCTAACGAGCCGCCCAAATCCAAGCCTGCGAAGGCCTGTAACTGGACATCATGCCCGGTGCGAATACCCACAAGGAGAGGTGTTCCACCCGCGCCATTGTAAACCAACCCATTGGTCGCCAATTCCCCGAAACCGGTCAAGTCTTTTTCAAAGGGATAGGCCACGCCTAGATCCAACTGGAAATAAGAATAGCTGAAGGACTCGGATTTGGTCCCATAGGTAAAGTAAGGATACGTTGTTGTAACTTCATAAGTTTGCACATTCTGATTGAAGGTTTGAACATACAATCCTAACTTACCATTCAACTGCAACCCATTCTTCAGTGTATAGGTCACGACACCATAGGGATCAAAAGCAAAAGCGGAATATCCATAAAGGCTATTGGACAAAGGACCAACCGCAAAATCCAAACCTGCCGCGACATTCAGGTTGGGCGTATCGCCGACATCCTTAAACCCGTATTTGCCTCCAAAATTAAGGTAATAAAGTCCGCTGAGGCCCCCTGCCGTGTAAAAGGAGGTATTAACATTGACCATGATTTTGTCGGTGATCCCATAGGAAACACCGATAGGAATCTGGAGCGCGCTTCCCCATGTATCGAAAGTCAAATGGGCGCCTCCCATAAACTGGCCCTTTTCCAATACGTTCGCCGTATCACTGATGATATAACCGGGTTTGCCGCTGATATTGCCCCCATCAATGACCTTTTTTTCAACGCGAGCGCGCTTTTTTTCAACCTTTTTCTCAACAGCAGTTTGAGTCGACGCCTTCTTTTTTTTCTTCGACGTCTCTGCGGACGCGGTCGAGACGAAAAGGCCCATGACCAAAGTCAAAACCAAACTTCCTATCATCAAGCGATTCAACAATTTCATTTTTATTCTCCCAATAGGATCATTAATGTGCGTCTGAAAATGGTTTGTAGCTTACTAAGAACCGTGGATTCTTGCAAACAGTTCCTTGGCGTGAAATCGGGAGGTTTCGGTAATCGGTTCACCCCCGAGCATTTTGGCCAATTCATCAATCCTTTTATCACCCGTTAAACGGTAAACAGCGATGGAGGTCTTCTCATTTTCGATGGATTTCACCACGTGGAAATGATGATTTCCCAGCGCCGCGATAGGGGCCAAATGGGAAATGCATAAAAGTTGTTTGTATTTTTCCAATCTCTGCAAAAGGTTCGCCACCGCCGAAGCGCTTCGCGCGCCAACACCCGTATCAATTTCGTCAAAAATCAGGGTCCCGACCTCGTCACTTTCCGACAACACCGTCTTCAGGGCCAACATGACCCGGGAAGCTTCCCCGCCGGAGGCTACTTTGGCCAAGGGCCTCAGAGGTTCTCCAGGATTGGCCGAAAACATGAATTCCACCTTGTCATAACCCTCGGGGCCGACAGCCCACCCTCGGCCATCCTGGATAGCGGGGCTAGCGGGATCTT
The DNA here is from genome assembly GCA_963849485.1 of candidate division FCPU426 bacterium. Taxonomy (GTDB): domain Bacteria; phylum Oederibacteriota; class Muellerivitia; order Muellerivitales; family Muellerivitaceae; genus CAVTWJ01. Next base: position 55,113 of record CAWKIF010000090.1, read on the forward strand.
CGATTGGCGTGACCCTCACACCTAACTGGGCGTGGGAAAGTCCCAATTCTCTAAGGGCCGATTCGACCTGCCGGGCCAATCTTTCCCCTGCTTCCTTGCGCTGAGCACTTAAGCGCCCTGCTTCCCTCAAATATTCCTTAGCGATCTGGGCCAGTTCCCTTTCTATTTCCTTTAGTCTTTGATCCCGTCCTTGAATGGACTCCAGTTCATTCTTGATTTTACTGAAGTATTCCAATATTTCCGCGACTGAAGAGCCATATTTCTTTTTGAGGGCGGTCAAAAGATCGATTTGATCGGATAGTTGCTGGAATTCCTCCTCGGTAAAGGAATAGCTTTCAAGTTGTCGGGCAAGATCGTAAGAATATTGGTTGAGGCTTTCCTGTAAAGGCGCACCGGTTTCAACCATTTTATCCAATACCGGGTCCAGACGGGCAGCGTCCTTCATTTTTCCAATCGCCAATCCGAAGAGACCTGTAGCGCCACTTCCCGCCTCTTCATCCAGAAATCCTTGGGCCTCGCTTAGGTATCCCGTTATCTTTTCAGCGTGCTTAAGTCTCTGGTATTGCCTGGTCAGTTCTTCCTCATTGATTTCACCCAACCGGGCCGAGGTGATTTCATTGACTTGGAATTGAAGCAAGTCGGTTTTGCGGGCTATTTCACGCGGGTCTCCCCCTAAGCTTTCCCTTTCTTGCGCCAATATCCTCAGCGCCTGGGAAGATTTTCGGGTGGATTCCAATGGTTTTTCCAGATGGCCGAACGCGTCGATCAATTTTTTATGCCGGGCGGTATCGAAAATGGCCTGATGCTCATGCTGCCCATGAATATCCAGCAATCCCTCTCCCACCTTCAGCACCAGGGGCGCGGAGGCCAGTTCCCCGTTGATGAAACTGCGGGTTTTGAGGGAGGAGCGGTTATATTCGCGCTTGAGGTGGATTTCGCCGCCCTGGAGGTCAATCCCCTTTTCATTGAGGAGTTCCATCACCGATCCATCAGGAGTGGCCTGGAAGATAGCCTCCACCGTCATTCGTTCCTCCCCAGCGCGCAGTAATTCCGGATCGACCTTGTCCCCCAGGAGAAAATAGAGCCCGTCCACGATGAGGGACTTACCCGCGCCCGTCTCACCCGTGAGCACATTGAAACCCGGGCCGAATTCGAGGTTGACGGAATTGACAATGGCGAAATTCTTGATGGAGAGCTGGCGGAGCATGGGGACAATATATGGACGGAGGGGGCGTTATTCAACTTTCACAAAAAAGCTGGGGTATTCAACGAGTCACAAACCCGAACGAGCCAAGGCGTCTAGTCCAGCCCAAACCATGGAATTATCCGGGTCTAACATATGGGCTCTTTGCAATGCGATCTTTGCCTCACCCAACTTTTTTTGCCCCAAATCAACCATTCCTATTTCGTAATAGGCTTCTGAAAAATCGGGATCGTATTGAACCGCCGATTGGTATTCCATCAGGGCTTCCGGCAACCTTCCCAATCTTTCATAGGCCATTCCCAAATGAAGATGGATCCGCGGATTAAGAGGTTCCAATTGCAGAGCGACGTTTAATTCATTCGCCGCTTCTTCCAACCGTCCCATTTCCATCAGGGTAAACCCTTTCCAGTCATGGGAAAAAGCTGAAGGAGGGCCCAATCGGATACCCCGGTCAAATTCCAGAATGGCGTCTGCCCATCGACCCACTTTCAAGTATCCATCCGCCAGATTCGCGTGGGCAATTTGACAATTTCGGGGAATGATCCTCAAGACATTTTCCCAAAGAGTGATCGTGTTTTCCCATGTTCGGGTTTGTTGAATCGTTCCTATGGACAACGATATGGTTAATCCAATGACCAACGGGAACCAGACGAAACGCTTATGAAATAGCAGTCGTACGGACAGCGCCGAAAACAATAAGAATGGGCCGAGACTGGGCAGATAAGTAAAACGGTCCGCGGCGGCCTGGGAACCTATTTGGAGAATACCGATCACCGGCAACAAGCAGATGAGATTTTTTCCTGAATCAGAAGATCTGTGGTATAGTGTGTGTTAATCTGGTGAACGTGCAATGAGCGATGTAACAACGGATTTGAAATACGTGGCAACCACGTGCCCGTACTGCGGTGTAGGCTGCGGGCTCAACCTGGTTGTCCAGGATGGAAAGTGTGTAGGAGTTGAACCCTATAAGCGCAGCCCTATTAACGAGGGAAAACTCTGTCCCAAGGGCGCGACCTGCTGGGAGCCGGTTCACAGTCCTGACCGGCTGACGAAGCCGCTGATCAAGAAGGGTGACAAGTTTGAGGAAGCCTCGTGGGACGAGGCGCTTGACCTGATCGCAAAGAAGTTTAAGGAGACTTCCGACAAGTCCGGCCCCAAGTCCCTGGGCTTTCAGGTCTCGTGCCGTACGGTCAATGAGGACTGCTATGCGATGCAGAAGTGGGCACGGGTTGCATTCAAGACCAACAACATCGACAACTGCGCCCGCATCTGCCACGGGCCGTCGGTCGCGGGGCTCTCCCTCTCGTTTGGTTCCGGTGCGGCAACCAACCCGTTTGAGGATGTCCTGAATTCAGACCTCATCGTCATGTGGGGATCCAATGCCGTCGAGGCCCACCCGCTTGCCGGGCGGCGCATCATGCAGGCCAAGAAGAGGGGCATCCCCATCATCGTGATCGACCCGCGGTACAGCGCGACCGCACGGCTTGCCGACACGTGGCTCCGGTTCAATCCGTCAACCCACATTGCGCTCGCCAACTCCATGATGTACTGGATCATCAAGGAGGGCCTCGAGGACAAGGAATTCATTGAGAAACGTACAAAGGGATTTGAGGATCTTAAAAAGACAGTCGAGAAGTATGCCGATGTCGAGAAGATCACCGGCGTCCCGACCGAGAAGGTCAAGGAGATTGCCCGCCAGTACGCCAAAGCAAAAAATGCAGTCATCATCTACTGTCTCGGCATCACTGAGTCTGACTACCGGTACCGACAATGTCCGTTCGATGGGAAACCTTTCGATGCTCTGCGGCAACATAGGACGCCCGGGCGTCGGTGTCAACCCGCTCCGTGGCCAGAACAATGTGCAGGGCGCCTGCGATATGGGTGCATACCCGAATGTCTACTCCGGCTACCAGAAGTGCGAGGTTGCAGAAAACCGCGCAAAGATGGAAAAGGCATGGGGTGTCACCGGTCTGCCCGACTGGTATGGCGCGACACTTACCGAGCAGATCGATCAATGCGGCGATCCTATCAAGGCGATGTATATCCTCGGCCTGAACCCGGTGGTCTCCTACCCCGACTCGAACCACGTCAAGGCATCTCTCGACAAACTCGACTTCCTCGTCATCCAGGACATCTTCTGGACCGAGAGCTGCCAGTATGCGGATGTAGTCCTGCCCGGTGCCTGCTTTGCCGAGAAGGACGGGACGTTTACCAGCGGTGAGCGGCGCATAAACCGCGTAAGGAAAGCGGTCGACGCCCCGGGAGAGGCAAAGGTCGACTATATGGTCTTCACCCAGCTTGCACAGAAAATGGGCCTCAAGGGCTTTGACTGGAAGACCGGTGAGGATGTCTGGAACGACATACGGGCATGCACCCCGTCCATGTTCGGGGCAACCTACGAAAAGATGGAGAAACCCGAGTCCGTCCACTGGCCCTGCCCGACGGTCGAGCACCCGGGGACCCCGATCCTGCATAAGGAGAAGTTTGCTGCGGCAGACGGCCTCGGGACCTTCTTTGGCCTCGAGTACCGCCCTCCCGCTGAAGTGGCGGACGCAGAGTATCCCTACACGCTCATGACCGGGCGTGTGATCTTCCACTACCATACACGGACCCAGACGGACCGCTGCGAGGTGCTGCACTACGAGGTGCCCGAATCCTATATCCAGATAAATACCGGGGATGCAAAGGAACTGGGTATCAAGAACGGCGAGAAGATCAAGGTGAAGAGCCGCCGTGGCGAGACCATAACAAAAGCACGGGTGACGGAGGATGTTGCCCCGAAAGTGCTGTATATGGCGATGCACTTCGACCAGGGTGCGAACAACCTCACCAACACCGCGCTTGACCCACTCTCCAAGATGCCGGAGCTGAAGCACTGTGCCGTTGCCGTTGAGAAGATCAAGGAGGCCTGAAACATGGTAAAGAAAGGCGACATGCTCTACGCGTGGACCAATGATGCCGACATCCAGAAGAAAGCAGAACTCGGCGGTGCGGTCACCACGCTCTGGAAGTATGCCCTCGAATCGAAGACAGTAGACGCGATACTGGCTGTCACAAAAGGCGTTGACCTCTACGATGCAAAACCTATTGTCATCACTGACGCGAAGGACCTGGTAAAAACCGCCGGTTCGCTTCACTGCGGTACGCTGCTGATGCCCAAGCTCGATCAAGAAATACCTTGGCGGCGCCCGGCACACGAAGATAGGGGTCACGGTCAAGGGCTGCGACGCGATGGCGTTCTATGAACTCGCGAAGCGCAAGCAGCTTGATCTCGACAGGATCATCATGATCGGCGTCAACTGCGGTGGGTCGGTCAGCCCCGTGCTCGCCCGGAAGATGATCGCCGACAAGTACGGCGTTGACCCGAACGTTGTGCACAAGGAAGAGATTGACAAGGGCCAGTTCATTATCGAGTACGAAGGAGGACACAAGGGAATTTCCGTCGACGAACTCGAAGAGGCCGGTTACGGCCGCCGGACCAACTGCCGCCGGTGCAAGATGAAAGTGCCCCGGGAGGCCGACCTCGCGTGCGGCAACTGGGGTGTCATCGGCCCCCGCGCCGGGAAAGGCGACATTTGTTGAAGTGTGCTCCGAGAAAGGTGCAAACCTCATCGATGGTGCGGTAAAGAAGGGTCTCCTTGCCACCGAGGCAGCAAACCCCAAGGGACTGGAGATCCGGGGAAAGTTGAGGGTGCCATGCTCAAGCTCGGCGAGAAGTGGCGCAAGAAGGATTTCGAAGGGCTTGGCGCCGGGCAGGACCGGCTGAAGAAGATCATGACCGAGACCTCGCGGTGCATCAAGTGCTACCAGTGCATCGACCAGTGCCCGATCTGCTACTGCGTGGAGTGCACCACGAAGAACCCGGTCTATGTCCCGCCCGGGGAACTCCCGGTCAGCTTTATGTTCCACCTGATCCGCTATGCCCACATCGCGGACTCCTGCGTGAACTGCGGCCAGTGCGAGGAAGTCTGCCCGGCGGAGATCCCGAACGCGCTCTTCATGCACGCCCAGCAGGTCGAACTGGAAAAGATGTTCGGCCACGTCCCGGGAGTCAACATGGAACTGCCGCTCATGGCCTATGTTGAAGAGAAACAGGAACGTGCACGGCTTGCAAACACCGGCAGCGATATGATCTACGAGAACGTGTTCAACCCGGTGGTAAAGAAATAATTAATCCCTTTTTTAAAGAGAGATGCCGGTTTCATTGCCACGGTGAACACCGGGAGGTCAGTCCGGTACCAGGTAAGGACCCATTATTCCATAAAATATCAGTTGCCGTTGACAGGACGACGGGCCCGGATACCTTTTTAGCTTCCTGCGCGATGCAGGCTTCTTGTGCCCGGGAAACCGTTATCCAAACACAAGGTTCCCATCGTTCCTCAGGAACACTTCGATATCCTGCCTGATGAGCCGGCCATGGATACGGTTGGGAACCTCAGCACGCAGCCGGTTGATAAGATTCATCCAGTCGGTGGCTACGATTATACCGATCTTCCCGGCCTCCTTAAAAATGAGGGCCTCTGAATCAAAGAGATCGGATCCCGCTTCCAGGGTACAGAGGTGGCGTGCATCCAGTGTATGGAAAAAATACAGCGTGTCTTTTGCATGCTGTATATTCTCCATTGCAGATTTTTCTATAGTGCAGACGTTTGCTTTTGAAGTGTGGATGATATCCGCTACCTGCTGCTGAGTCATCCCACTCTTCCGGTATCTCAATACCTCTTTTTGCCGGTCCGTGAGCAGACCATCTTTCATTTATTTTTACCCCAATATTAATAGATTACATTAACAACAGTTAAATGTACGGTTGGCGGATCCGATACATTGGCGAAATTAAAAAAATCAGGCCCGGAAACCAAGTGATCCAATTCCGGCCTGCAACCGCATGAAATGGGGGTACCCCCTCTTGGCTGCAACGATGCCGGGCTCTGTTGTTATAGGCTGGCCCGGGATTTCAGGAATTTCCCAAACATTGAGATCCTTCTGACACAAGACAAGCTGTTTTTTCTCGGCTGAGCTCCAGATGTTATAGTAACGATAAGGAAGTCCCGCCATGAAGTACTACCCTGCCGGGCAGAAATGTATACCGCGGCATCTGCCTCCTGCTGCTTGCCGTTGCGTTGGGCATTCCCTGCGCAACTGCGGTAACCCTGATACCTGGAAGTACGGCCATCACCACCATAGCGCAGGGAGATCCGGTCTATATACAGGGCATCGCCACAGGCCACCCCCAGGTGGGGCTCCAGATCTGGTTTATCGGGTACAATTTTGTCAAAGTCTCGACCGTGCAGGTCAACGATGACAACACCTACGAGTACGAGCTCCAGCAGTCCGATACGGCAAAACTTGCGGCCGGGGAGTACCTCGTGCTGATCCAGCACCCGATGGAAAACGGTGTGTTCGATGTCGTTTATGATCCTTCTTCGGGAACCGTAACAAATGTCCAGACCGGAAAACAGATCTTCCAGCTCACCGGGAGCGGGAGCCTCCAGAGCACAGGTGCCGTAACCGCGTTGATGAATGCGATCGGAAGCCAGAATATCGACGACACCTTTGCCGTAGTCACGTTTTATGTCAGCCAGCCTGCAACGAGTATCAATCCGATCGGCGACCTGCAGCAGGGGGAAAAATTCACCATCAACGGAACCACCAACCTTGCTGCCGGCGACAACCTCATGGTCGATATTACGTCCTCCTCGTTTAACCCGACCAGCAAGACGGCGCCCTCCGGATTTTCCGGTGCCGGCGGGATGATCCAGGTGGTGCCTGGCAACGGCAGGCTGAATACCTGGTCTTTTGTCGTGGACACCTCCACGTTTGTGCCGGACGAGTACCTGGTGAAAGTCTCAGGAGTCGAGCAGGCGGTGACTGCATCGGCACGGTTCGATGTGGTCTGCAATGGTTCCGGCGATACATGCAGTATTCCGGTCACCAGCACCACGGCGACCATCGCTCCGGCAAGCGAACACTTCCCGGTAAACATGACCACGCCCTCCCGGCACACCGGCACTGGTCCTGACAAGTGTCCTGCAACAACACAAGTTCACCGGTAACCGGCAGTCGTTGGCCTGGGCAGCATCATGGTGGTGGTGCTTCTGGCCCGCAGGCTTATATAAAAAAGGGAACGGCTTACCAGCCCAGATAGAGCGTCTTTGTCTGCGTGTAGCTGTCCAGCGCGTGAAAACCGTTCTCCCGGCCGATCCCGCTCTCGTTTGTCCCGCCAAATGGCACTTCGGGAGGGATGGTGAGATGGCGGTCACCCACACGATCCCGGCATTACTCTCTGGTATACCTCTTTAATCGTTGAGATATCCCGTGTCCAGATCGAAGCACCAAGGCCGTACCGCGAACGGTTTGCCTCCCGGATCGCGCGCTGAGATCGGCACGGTCATTACCGGCATAACGGGCTGAAGATTTCGTTTTTGAGGAGCGCGGCATCGGGTGCAACATCCGTGATCAGGGTCGGCTGGTAGAAGAACCCGTCCTTGTATGCAGATCCCGTTTTCGGGCTGCCACCGGTGCTGATGGTTACTTCCTCCTGCTCGGCCACCTCTCTGACCAGCGAGCTGATGCGTTCGAGCTGCTCCCGGTTGTTAAGCGGGCCCATGTCCATCGGCCGCAGGAGCCCGTTTCCGATGGTCAGGCTCTCTACTCTGGCGATGAGCAGGTGCATGAACTCCTCTGCAATCTTTTCGTGCAGGTACAGCCGTTTGACCGCAGTGCAGACTTGTCCGGGTTGTAGACGGCCACGGAGTGCTCCGTCAACTGCCTTGGAAATATCTGCATCGGCCATCACAATCATG
>CAWKIF010000091.1:0-12477 GCA_963849485.1 candidate division FCPU426 bacterium
GGGGGCGTAAAGCGCCGCTCAGCGCCCGCCCCTTAAGAAAGTCAATTGCAGATAAGGGGGATTGTGGGGATGCGCAAGCGGCGGAAAAGTGGAAGTCGCATACGCGGCTAACCCCGTTGCAATTCGAATGCGGCGCCTAAGCCGTGCAATTGCTCTATAGAAAGCCGTGCGCGCCGATTGCGGACTAGCCGCGGTTTTCTGCGCCACAGACGCGCCCGAAGATGGCGGCGGCGCGAAACCCAAATGACGGCTTCTGTTTCGTCGGATAGTCGGATCAGGACTGTCCGCTTGCCACAAATTGAACTTGCCCGTCCTTGGCGGCGCTCATTGCGGCGCTCCGGGAAAACGAACTCCGAACCGTTGGATGAGGAATTTGCCGCGGCGGCGTCGCAGGCGCGCCAGCCGCGCTCGACCTTTGCAGATGGGGCGCTGATTGCAGTTTGACCGCTCGCGATCTCCAACGCAAAACGGCCCCCGGGTCTCCCCGGGGGCCGCTCGGTCTCAGACCAATCCCTTACGCCGACTTCTTCTTGTCTGCATCATCGACCTCGCGGAACTCCGCGTCCATCACGTCGTCCTTCGGCACGGCGCCCGCCGGGGGCGGCGGCCTCAGGTCCTGCCTGCGAAGCCTTGTACATCGCCTCGCCGAGCTTGCTTACCTTTCAGCGCTTCGTGGAGCGCATCGTGTTTGTCGTGGAGATCGTCGTGCTTGTCGTGCAACGCATCGACACTGCGCTGCTGGATGTCCTGCCCCACCATAATAACGCTAAGCAGGACAAGTTGCAAAAAGGTTTGTGCAACCCGCGATATGAGCGTGGCGATACCACCGTGGATGGCTTGCGGCAATGATACCAGCGCCAGAACTGTGAAGGCGGCGGCGCAATCCATTGTAGCCACGGCCCGCGTGATGCGGATCGCCAGCCACTCCTTGAAGCGACGATATGCGTCACCCATCACGGCCACCTGAGCGCGTTATGGCGGAGATAAGCTCTTGTTTCATCACATTGAGATCATCTCGCGTCGGCAGCTTTGCAACAGTGACGCTGATGTTCTCTCGAAAAGCACCATTTTTTTCGCGCTCGACAGTGTGAGCTTTCCAAATCTCATCGTATTCGGCCTTGGCTTCTTGGCGCAAAAAAATCTGCACATCGGCTTTTGCCTCCCGGCGAACACCGACGATCACGCTCCACAACCAGCCGCCGTAAGCGAGTGCAAAAGCACTCGCCCCGTCAGCCAGCCATTGCAGCCAGTTTGTGGTTTGGGTTGTGTCGTCCCATTAGCGTTCCCGCCACAGCAATAGATGTTACCAGACATCGTTTCTGTCGATCCTGTGAATGTAGCCCCAGCGAATAGATATGCAGTGGCTGTTTGCATGTTGAAGTGCGTAGGGCGTAGCGACAGCGCCAGCGAATGCCCTTGAGGTGTAGAAACACCATCAATATCAGCGATACTCTGCGCGCTGGTCGGAGCGCTAGGAAGTGATGCGCTCAGAGATAATCCAGCGAACATGGCCGTGGTAACTGTAGTGCCGGCGGGGTTAGTTATGGCGTCGCCGAGCAAATCCGATCGCCCGCTGATAACGCCACAGAGGTGATGGTCATTGCGGCCCCAGAAGATGAAAAGATACGGCGGATGTGAGTAGCTGCTGCGGTTTCTCCAATGCTTCCAGATGCGGGCACATCCCACCAGCCGTGCCTTTAATGCCAATTGTACTCGTCGGTGTAATTAACCCGCTGGCGCTTAGAGTTGTAGTACTTGCGCCATCACTAAAGGTTTGTGCTCCGCTCCACGTATTGGTCCCACCAAGAGCCGCCAGAGTACCTGACGTAGGCAGCGTGACGTTGGTTGATCCCGTAGTGGTCAGGGTCAGCGGATTAGCCCCGCTTGTCGTAAGATTGCCGCCCAGCGTGACTGTGGATGATCCATTGTTGATCCCAGTTCCGCCATAGGTTGAGCCGACTGATCCGTTCCACGTGCCCGCCGTGATCGTATTCAGCGCGATGGGCGTATTAATAAAGCTAGTTCCACCATTTCCCGACGAGAGGCGTACTTGCGCAGTGCCGCCCGCGTACAAGGTGAGCAGCCCATAGTCATTAGTGCTAGAAGTTCCCTGCAAGGCGGCTACAACATTTGTGCCGTTTGAGAGCAGATAGCCGCCATATTGCGTTGCCGTGGATTAAATACATGCTGCCAGTTATTCCGCCAGCCAACGAAATGGGTACGTTTCAAAGACTGGGGTATCCCACTATTCGCAGAAAGGCGGATTGCAGCAGTGCAAAGATCACGGTCCAGATCACCAGCGTCATTGGTTGATGTTGTGCCGTAAATATGGCCTACCGTGTTTGTCCATACGATAGGCTAAAACCGCCATATTGCGTTGATACAGTCTGTGCCATACCACCAGAAACGCCGCCACTCAAATTGACTGGGGCAACCAGTGCTTGTGTTCCGCCGTTGATCGAAACCGCGCCAATCACATTTGCAGGGTTGGAGAATGCCGCGACGGAATATGGATTGCCGGAGGGATTGTCAGTTACAGAACCAGCCCGATCGACCGGTCCGCCAGTGTTATTTACCAGATAAGTTGGTAGTGCCGAGGATGTCGCGTGGAAATCATCGCCAACCAAAATCAAGTACCCACCGAAGACGCTATTTGAGGCGTGCCAGTTTTTGCCGTGAACGTCATCTCCGTTGGGGAAGCCGTAGGCGTATCGGTGGGCGTCACCGTACTGGTCCCCGTCGGGGACAGAGTCGGCGTGGTCGTGTCCGTCCAGGTTTCCGTGTGGGTGTTCGTAACCGTCGCGGTCTCAGTGCCCGTCGGTGAAAGCGTGGCCGTAAGGGACAGGGTTTCCGTAGGCGTGTCGGAAACGGTCGCGGTCCCGGTGAAGGTCGGCGTCCCGGTGGGAGTATCGGTGAGCGTTGCGGTCGGACTTAGGGTCGGAGATTGCGTGTCCGTTGAGGTCATCGTGACGGTCGGGTCTCCGTTGGCGAAGCGGTAGGCGTATCGGTGGGCGTTACCGTGCTTGTCTCCGTCGGGGTCAGAGTCGGCGTGGTCGTATCCGTCCAGGTTTCCGTAGTTGTGTTCGTGACCGTCGCGGTCTCAGTTCCCGTCGGTGAAAGCGTCGCCGTAAGGGTCAGGGTCTCCGTGGGCGTGTCGGAAACCGTCGCGGTCCCGGTGAACGTCAGCGTCCCGGTGGGGGTATCGGTGACCGTACCGGTCGGGGTCAGGGTCAAAGTTTGGGAGTCCGTTGGGGTCATCGTCAGGGTCGGGGTCTCCGAAGGCGTGCCCGTAGCGTAGCGGTGAGCGTCAACGTACTGGTCTCCGTCGTGGACAGAGTCGGCGTATTCGAATCCGTCGGGGTCCCCGTGGGTGTGTTCGTGACCGTCGCGGTCTCAGTTCCCGTCGGTGAAAGCGTGGCCGTAAGGGTCAGGGTTTCCGTAGGCGTGTCGGAGACCGTCGGGGTGTCGGTAAACGTCGGCGTCCCGGTGGGGGTATCGGTGAGCGTGGCGGTTGGGGTCAGGGTCGGAGATTGCGTTTCCGTTGAGGTTATCGTGAAAGTCGGGGTATCGGTTGGTGATGCCGTAGGCGTTTCGGTGAACGTCGACGTACTGGTCCCCGTCGGGGAAAGAGTCGGCGTATTCGTATCCGTCGGGGTTTCCGTGGGTGTGTTCGTAATCGTCGCGGTCTCAGTTCCCGTTGGTGAAAGCGTGGCCGTAAGGGTCAGGGTTTGTGTGGGCGTGTCGGAGACCGTCGGGGTGCCGGTCAACGACAGCGTCTCGGTGGGGGTATCGGTGAGCGTGGCGGTTGGGGTCGGGGTCGGAGATTGCGTTTCCGTTGAGGTTATCGTGAAAGTCGGGGTATCGGTTGGTGATGCCGTAGGCGTTTCGGTGAACGTCGACGTACTGGTCCCCGTCGGGGAAAGAGTCGGCGTATTCGTATCCGTCGGGGTTTCCGTGGGTGTGTTCGTAATCGTCGCGGTCTCAGTTCCCGTTGGTGAAAGCGTGGCCGTAAGGGTCAGGGTTTGTGTGGGCGTGTCGGAGACCGTCGGGGTGCCGGTCAACGTCAGCGTCTCGGTGGGGGTATCGGTGAGCGTGGCGGTCGGGGTCAAGGTGGGGGTTTGCGTGTCCGTTGGGGTCATTGAGACGGTCGGGGTCTCCGAAGGCGTGCCCGTGGCTGTCGCGGTGAGCGTCGACGTACTAGTCCCCGTCGGGGACAGGGTCGGCGTCATTGAAGCTGTCGTGGATTCCGTTAGTGACTCCGTGAGGGTGGGTGTGAGGGTTTCGGACCCTGTGGCGGTGGCCGTCGGCGTCCAGGAATCGGTCGAGGTGAGAGTTTCAGTTGAAGAACTCGTTTCGGCGAAGGTGGGGGTGAACGTGGCCGAAGGGGTCGGTGTTCCGGTGGGTGTGTTGGTGAGTGTAATTGAAGGCGTTAGGGTGGGGGTCAGGGTGATGGTAGACGTCCAGGTCGAGGTTTGAGTATTGACCGGGGTGGAGGTGGGGGTGGCCGTCGGCGGAGGGGTGATCCCGGTGAAGGAGGCATAGCCGACCGCCGGAAAATCGGACATCAGGGTGAACATGCCCCCCGCGTAGATCGTCGCTGGCGAGCCCTTGGCGGCCCGGACCACGTCGACTTCGTTGTTCGCGTTGGGGTTCCAGCTGGAAAGGGTCCCCCATTGATCCACCGAGGCCAGATTGTTGCGGGTCTGTCCGTTCACCTGCGAGAAAAAACCCCCGAAATAAACAAGCGTGCCCGACACATCCAGGGACTTGATCGAACCATTCACACTCGGGTTCCAGGACAAGGGCGCCCCCGTCACCCCGTCCACCGCCCCCAGGGGGGCGCGGGCCCGCGCCTCCGATGGTGGTGAAACTGCTCCCGCGTACAGGATTCCGTTCGCGACGGCCATCCCATACACGAGTCCATTGGCGCCCGGGTTCCAAGACAAAAGATTTCCCGAACCGTCAAAGGAGGCCAGGTTGACGCGGGACCCCCCCCCATCGTGGTGAAGCCCCCCGCGACATAGAGGGTGGGGCTTACGTCCGATACCGCCAGCTTCTGGATCCAGTTATTCGGGTTCGGGTTCCAAGCCAGGACATTCCCGCTCGTATCCACCGCCGCCGGCTGTTGCGGGTTTGGCCGCCCACGGTGGTAAAAGAACCGCCCAAATAAACCGTGGTTCCCATCACCGCCACCGTTTGCACGTTGTTATTGGGCGCCGGGTTCCAGCTGAGCAGGTTTCCTGTGGGTATATCGAACGCGGCCGCAGTCAACCGTGAAAGGCCGTCCACCGTGCTGAAGTTCCCACCCACGTACAACGTCCCCCCACCGGCCGCCATGCCGTAGATCGTGCCATTGGGCTGGGGTCCCAGGTGGTGATGGTCCCGGATTCGTTCATGGAGGCCAACCCCATCCGCGTGACCATGCCGACCCCCTCGAAACTACCGCCGGCGTAAATCACGTTCCCGGAGAGCTTCAGGGCTATGACACCGTTATTAACGGAAGGGTTCCAGGGGAGAACATATTCCGTCACCCGGTCAAACGCCGCCAGGCCCAAACGGGTTCTTCCCTGCCCGGTGGTGAATCCCCCGCCCGCGTACACCGTGGACCCGGAAACCGCGAGTGTATCCACGTATCCCCCGACGCTGGGAAGCCATGCGACCGAAGCGCCCGTAGTGTTGTTGACGGCGCCCAGGTAGTATTGGTTCGTCGGGCCGAGATGGGTGAAAGCGCCGCCCAGGTACACCGTGCCCCCCACCGGCTGGATGGCGTCAACCTCCAAATCCGGCGCGGGGTTCCAAGGCAGGAGGTTGCCCGTCGTATCCAATGCCGCGGCGTTGCTGCGGGGCGTCGAGGACACATAGGTAAAACTTCCCCCGATATAGATGGTTCCCGTCGCTGCGTTGAGGGCGTAGACCTCCCCGTTCGGGCCGGGGTTCCAAGCGAGCACGTTTCCCGACGAGTCGATGGCGGCCGCGTTGTTGCGGGTGAACGCCCCCGCGGCGCTGAAACTCCCCCCCACGTAGAGGACCCCGTTGTAAATATCCAGGGTCTGGACCTCGCCCCCGGAACCCGTGATGCCCGGGTTCCAGGTCGAGGAAAGATTACCCGAGGTGTCCAGGGCGGCGATGTAGGACCGGGCCTGGCCGTTGACCGTGGTGAAGCTTCCGCCCACATAAATCGTGACGCCGGTGACCGCGATCGCGTAGACCCCGCCGCCGCTGACGGTGGGAGCCCAGGCCGGGTCCAGGTTGCCGTCCGTAAGGATATGGGCCAATCCACCCCGGGACTGGCCGTCCACGTAGGTGAAGGTCCCCCCGATGTACCAACCCCCTCCCCGTCGGACTGGACGGCCATCACGGACCCGCCGCCCACCTGTCCGTAATGGCTCAGGAGCTGGCCCGAGGTTGGGTCCAGCATGATGCCCGAGCCCGTGCGGTACCCCACGTGGGCGAAGTTGCCCCCGATGAAAACCGTACCGCTCGATTCCACGATGTCGTTGATGCTCCCGTCCGTGATAAAGCTGTTCAAGAACCCCGCCGGGGGCGTGAAGGGGGTAAAGGTGGGAGTGGGGGACAAGAGGGGGGTCAGGGTGATGGTCGGGGTGAAGGTAGGCGTGGGGACGGAGGGCATGGAGGAAAAGGCCGCGCTTTCCTGAGTCACCGTTGTGCCGGCGCTTGAAAAGCTTCCGCCAACGTAGAGGGTGGCGCCCCCGGACACCAGCAGGGCGCCGACCGTTCCGTTGATCTGTGGGTTCCAAAAGTCCGGCAGGCCGGTGACCGCGTCCACGGACGCCAGGTTGGCGTAGGGCTGGCCCCCGACTGAATCGAAAGCGCCCCCCAGGTAGACATGGCCGCCCGAGACTTGGAGGGCGCTCAGGGTGTAATCCGGTTCCGGGTCCCAGGCCAGGACGTTGCCGGTGGAGCCGTCGACCGCGGCCGCGTTGTTTCGGGACTCGCTTCCCACGATACTAAACACCCCTCCTATATAGACCTCGGAGCCGGAGACGGCCAAGGCGTTGACGCCGCCGTTGAGGTTTGGGTTCCAGGCCAGGGCGTTGCCAATGGTCCCGTCAACTGCGGCCAGACTACCGAGCGCGGAACCCCCGACCGTCTGGAAAGCGCCTCCCACATAGACGGTGGAGCCCGAGACCGCCAGGGCGTTGATGGTACCGTTCGAGTTCGGGTTCCAGGCCTGGAGGCTTCCGCTGGTTCCATCCACGGCGGCCAAGCGGTTGCGGGCCGTTCCGCCCATGGTGACAAAAGCCCCCCCCAGGTAGAGGGTGGTACCCGACTGGGCCATAGCCTGCACCGTGCCGGCCGAGTTGGCGTTAAACCCCGACAACACCGCCCCCGTGCCCCCGTCCAGGGCGGCCACGCGGTTCTCATTCACCCCCCCGATCGTGGTGAAGGAGCCGCCGGCGTAGATCGTGGTGCCGGAGGCGAGAAGGCATTTGATCGTATTGTTGGCGTTGGGATTCCAGGCGGCCAGCTGGCCGGTGGACTCGTTCACCGCCGCGAGCCGGTTCCTCGGCTGGCAGGTGACGCTCGAAAAAGCACCCCCGGCGTATACGGTGCTTCCGGAAAGGGCCAGGCAAATAACGGTGTTGTTCGCCACCGGGGCCCAAGCCTGGGGCGCCGCCGAGGTGGTATCCAGTTCGGCGAAACGGTAATGGGCCGCCCCGCCCATGGAGGTGAATGAGCCCCCGACGTAGAGATCCGTCCCCGAAAGGACCATGGCCCGGACGATGCTGGTGCAAGCCGGTACCCATCCCAGGAGGCCCGCCGTATTGGCGTCCACGGCCGCCAATCCGGTCCGCGCCACCCCTCCGATCGTGACGAATTGGCCCCCCAAAAACACGGTGGTTCCTGATTGGGCGACGCTGTACACCGCCCCATTCACCGTCGTCTTGATGTTCGGGTTCCAGGCCAGCTGGGCGCCCGACGCGGAGTCCAACTCGGCCACATAATTTTGGGCCGTGCCGCCGATCGTGGAAAAACTTCCCGCGGCGATAACAGTGGTACCGGAGGAATAGAGGGTATAAATATCCCCGTTGGCCTCCGGGTCCCAGGGGAGGAGGGCGCCCGTGCCCGCATCCGCCGAGGCCAGGTTGTTACGGGTTTGCCCGTTCACGTTGGCGAAAAGGCCGCCGAAATAAAGGGTCGTGCCCGCGGCAGTGAGCGAATCGATTTCGTTGTCCGGAGCCGGGTTCCAGGCCTGCAGGGCCCCGCTCACCGGGTCCAGTTTCGCCAGGTAGCTTTGGGACTGCCCGGCGATATTCGCGAAGGCGCCCCCGACAAAAAGGGACCCGCCGGTCAAGACCAGGGAGGTGACGACATTATCCGCCCCCGGATTCCAGCTCGTGTCCACCGAGGTGTTGGAGGAGAGATGGGCCAAACGCGAAAGAGGTTGACCGCCCACATTGGCGAAATTGCCCCCAAGGTACCAGCCCCCCGATCCATCGGGGACGGCCGCATACACATACCCATCAACCACCGGAAAACCCGGGATGGGAATGCCGGCAGTCGAATCCAGGGGAACACCGGTACCCGTTCGGTTTCCGGCGAGGGTAAAGGTACCGCCCATGTACAGGGTGCCGGAGGATTCAGCCCAAGCGTTCACCGTGGAATCTGTCACAACGAAGTTGTAAAGGGATTGGCTGTAGAGGGGCACAGTTCCTAAGAGAACCAAGCCGAGCAAAGGAGCAACTACAAACTTAAATTTTGAGAGGTCCATTCGATACCAATGTCCGATTTAATCCGCCAAATAGGTCTGGTAAACGAATATTTTACTCGAACAGGGTGCTAAAGAGTGTTTTTCACACTAGTTGAACAGCCGCAGATTGAACTGACTGCAGATCCCTAAAATTCCATTGGAATTTGGGGTTACCTTGAGTGTTTTCCGAGCCCATCCCTCCTTTTTTCGTCACAAAGAAGCACGGGGAAAAGACTGATAAGACCGGGAACCCTCAAAAACCTGTCCCCGAATGGGAACGATCCGGGCGCCTATCCGGGATTACGTTCCTGAAAATAAAAGACCCGGTTTATAAATAAACCGGGTCTTTTTATTACGATTACGGAAAATGATCTCTAACAGGATGCTGAAAAAGTCCTGGAAACGGACTTTTTCATATTTATGAACGAGCCACAACACATAAAAACCATATTTTGAGTGGCTCGTTCTATCCCATGGCTGTCAACAGGGTGGTGAAAAATACTTTTTCACCACCCTGCTAAAGTTTCCTGTCCCTAGAAATTGATCGTTTGGTCGTAATATTGTCTCGCGAAAAAATAGGAGCCATTCAGGGAGATATTCGGGATGCTGGTGACACTGGTCGTGTTGTAGACCTCCACGTCAAAACTATAGCCGGTGTTTTCGTTATAGGCCGTGACGGGAACAGAAAAGGGCGACGCGGTGGTTGGATACACCTCGTAGGTGACGAGGGAAGAAGGATTCGTTTCGACAATAGCGATCTCCCGGGTACTGCCGCCGTAGCAGTAAACTTCTGTAACGGCTCCATTGGAATCCGCCTGGGTCACGACGCCGCCGGGCAAGGTGATACTGCAGGATGCCGTCTGGCCCAAGTCCGTGGTGGTCAAGGTGTAGGTGTCCCCGGCGTTGTAGGAAATAGCGGTTTGATTGTTGTAAGTGGCGTAAACCTGCCCCCCCTCGGTTTCCGGGGCGCTGTAAGCCAAGGGCCAAGCGGTGGCGAGGGTGCTGTCCGTCAAAGTGACGGCCGCATTGGTCACCGGCTGGCCGTTGACTTGTAAATTAACCTCAGCGGTTTTGTAGGGGGTGCCGTTGAACGTTCGTAATTGGATGTAGGGTGCGTACCAAGAGAATGACACCGTCGGGGTGGAGGTAACAGTGGGAGTCGCCGCGGGTGGGGTGGGGGTGGGATTCGTCCCGGCGGGGTTGGAGGGGCTGCTTCCGCATCCCGACGAAAACAAACCGATGCCCGTGATTCCTAAAACCAGTAATATCCCGATCATCCAAAAATTTTTCATGCGTATCTCCCCTTTGTGCGGCTGGTTCTCAGACAGGGGGTATTCTCGTTTTTGGGAAGGCCCTCACAATCCCCTTTTAGTGTAATTTTGTGTCGGGAGTTTATTTACACCCGGGCCGGGCGGGGACGGGGTTGAGGGTTGGAATCTTTTTTTGTTCCCTTTCGCTGGGGGGGAAAGGGGCCTTAATTCCTCCGGATGGTTCCGCAAATACTCCAATAAATAGCGCCTGCGCTGCCTCTGGGGACCGCCCTGGGACCGGTAGTCCTCGGGAAGGTCCATTAATAAATCCTGGTCCTGTTTGACCACCCGATCATAGAGGGTTTGCCAGCGTTTCTTGACGGTCCAATGGGAAACGTGGAGCGAAAGGCTGATTTCCTCGTCCGTTTCCCCCAGCAGGGCCTTTTGAAGCACCGCCTTTTCGGCGGGCAAAAAATGAAACCGGGGAGGGATACTGCGGCAGCAGAAATAAGCGGCCCGGGTTCCCGGATGCTTGAGGGCCTCGGCGAAGGTCGTGCCCACCAGGTGAGGATGGAGTTTGGATTCGATCCGGGCCGGAAGATAGGAAGTGCCTGTGAATTCCCGGTAATCTCGGCGCAGGGTAAAACCGCTGTTATCGAATATTTTTTTCCATTCCTTCCCGTAATATTGGTTCAACAGTTCCTTGATTTGGTAGCCCGCGTGGTAGGAGATGGCCAGCTGTTGAAGCATATGCCTTGCCCGGAAAGAGTCTTCCGGTGAAAAGCGGGAATCGTCCAACCCATAGTGGAGGATGGCCAGGTTTAAACCCGCCCCGGCATTGGAATTGGGGATTTCTTCCGGGGTCAGGAAGGCCCTTTCGCCCTTTTTCCATTTTTCCATCAACCGCAAACCCAGGAAGGGGGGAGGGTGGATCGGGCTTCCTTGACGAATCCATCGGTTACGAAGACCGAAAGGCCGAAGACGACCAGCCTCTTACCTTTCGGAAGCTCCCGGTCCTCAATGACTACCGTTATGCAGGAACCGGTTTCCAGCAAGTGGTTCCAGAACCGAAGGGTTTCATTACGGGCACCTTCGTTATATACGGCTCTTTCGTGCAAGTGATTGAACCCGGGTTCCAAATCGCTTTTTTGGGCGGGCCGGTGGATAAAGTACATGTAGAACCTTCTTCGCTATAGATGTCTCATTCAAACCAAGCCAGACCTCTTTGGTTGGCTTATGATTTTTTGAAAACAACTTGGGGGTTGACGACGGATAAAAGAATAGGATGGCAGGGTTCTTAAAACCAACAGGCGAAATATTTTTTAAAACCCATATCAAAACCTCTAATCAAAGGCAATTTTTACCGCCAAGACGCAATGTTCGCCAAGTTAAGACAAAAAACCACCGAGAATATTCATATTTATTCGACTTTCTTACCTTTCGTTGTTCTTGGCGGTCTTGGCGTCTTGGCGGTGAAATAGGTTCAGTTAGAGATTCTTAAAAACCGCCTTAAGGGCGGGGTGGATGATCTTTCCCTGGTCCAGGTTGAGGGCATGTTGCAACACCGGGTTCCCTTCCAGGGCGCCCGGGTAACCCTGGTTGGCGATCCTTAAGGCATAGGGGAGCGTCGCGTTCGTCAGGGCGTAGGTGGAGGTCATGCCCACCGCGCCGGGGATATTGGTGACGCAATAATGCACCACTCCGTGTTTCTTGTAGACGGGGGCGCTGTGGGTCGTGGGGCGGGAAGTTTCCACGCAGCCCCCCTGGTCGATGGCCACGTCCACGATGACCGAGCCGGGTTTCATTCCCTTGACCATTTCCTCCGTCACCAGTTTCGGGGCCTTGGCCCCTTCCTGGTAAACCGCGCCGATCAAGAGGTCGGCCCCGGCCGCTTCTTCCCGGATGACCTTGCGGTTGGAAACCAGGGTGATCACGTTCTTGGGCAGTATTTCCTCCAACCGCCGCAGGCGGCTGGGGTTGATATCAAGCACCACCACCCGGGCGCCGATGCCCGCCGCCACCTTGGCGGCGTCAGTTCCCACGACCCCGCCCCCCAAAACCACCACCTTAGCGGGTTCCACTCCCGCCACGCCGCCCAAGAGGATGCCCTTGCCCCCCATCGACTTTTCCAGGTACTTGGCGCCTTCCTGGATGGCCATTTTTCCCGCCACTTCGCTCATGGGGGTCAGGAGGGGATGTTCCCCATCGGGGGAGGCAGAGGGTCTCATAGGCCAGGGCCACGATCCCCGATTTCACCAGGGCGTGGGTCAGGGCCGGCGCCGCGGCCAGGTGGAAATAGCAGAACACCAACTGACCTTTCCGCAGAAACGACACCTCGGAGGGCTGGGGTTCCTTGACCTTCAGGATCATCTGGGCCTGGCGGAAAAGGCTTTTCCGTTGGGGCAACGTTCACGGCGCCCGCCAGCCGGAATTCCCTGTCCGAATGCTGCTCCCCGACCCGGCGCCCTTCTCATCAGGACGGTATGGCCCGCGATGGAAAGTTCCTCCACCCCG
>CAWKIF010000092.1:0-25082 GCA_963849485.1 candidate division FCPU426 bacterium
CACCGCCGCCAGGTAAACCCAACGCCGATGTAGGTTGAGTCGCCGGGCCCTATCCGCTATTTCAATCGCGGCCAGGGGCCCCAAGTAGGCAATAAAAGGCGCGCTCCCGATCATGCGCCGGGTGTGCAGGGCCTGGTCGGAAAGGACGGCCGGCAAGCTCAGGAAGGCCAACCCCGCCACCCTGTAAAAATATCGCGGTTGTATTAACTTTCGGATCGCCAGTCCCAATCCTAGAATCCATAAAATTCCCGTCACATCGTCTAACAGCCGCCTGCCAGGCAGGCTGTCCATGGGTTCCCCGGTCCCAGTACGGTTAAAAACCTGGAAGGCATTCCAAATGTTATCCCATAGGGGCCGCAGGCTCTTTTGCTCCAGCATCTTCCATCCAACGAAGGCGGTGTCATGGCCGGAGCCCGTGAAAAAATCTTGGTTGATAACCATGGAGGGGATGCGGGGAGCGATCACCGCCAGGAAGGCTAATATCCCTACCAGACCTCCTTTCCAGGGGAATGGCTTCTCCCTTGGCTTCAACCAGCATTCATAAAGAAAGAGCGTTCCGGCGAGAGGCATTAAAGCCCGCGTGAGCGGGTAGGAATAGATCCCCATACCGCAAAAGATTCCGGATAAATCCAATAGCCGAACTTCCCTGTCTTCCAGCCGTATCTGAGAAAAAGAAGACAACCCGAAATATAAATCAATGTCGATATACTCGGATGTCCATTGCGACCCAGGGTCACATGCCATTGCATGATTCCCCATAGAAAGACAGTGCCCAAGGCCACCTTGGGACCCGCCAAATCTCTAAAAAGCAGATAAGCTAAAGGAAAGGCCAAAACAGAGAGAAATGCGTAAAAAAGCCCATAACTGAATTGACTCGGGGTAAACATACGAAACCAAGCAAACGACCAAAGGGGTATATCCGGATGGGTGAGGGCCAATCCACTGGAATAATAAGGATTCCAACCTGAGGAAGGTATGGCATAACCCAACCATAGTCCGGAAGCCACCTCCGTGGTCATCCCAGGGGGGATTTCCTCCATATGGTAAAGACGAAAAAAAAGTGCCAACCCGAATGTAAGAATGAGCCACCCTATTTCCGTCCATCGAGACAGGGTTTTGTGGGTCGATTTTTTTCGAGATTGATCGGAACCGCCAAATACAAAAAGAAAGATAGAACCTATATAAAATACAAGTCCCGAAGGCAAAGTCCAGGACAAGCCCTTTTGGGCGATCAGATATTGGCCGGTAATAGCCAGAATGAGGGAAATAGAAAGGAAAAAGGCGGATCGGTTAAAAACCATAAGGTTATTCTAGTTTACTTCAAATAATTTTATTACTCTTTAGGTGATCAAAATCAAATAGAGCTCGAATCGAGCGCCGAAATAATCCCATTTAACGCCATGAATTCCATCCCCTCATCCAATCCCTTTTTCCGTTCATTTCCAATTATTGGAAGTCTGTCTCTAGCCGCGATGGGACAGTGGTTTCTCATCCAGCAGGATAAAACTTGGAGCGTTTGGATAGGGTTGGCCCTATTTGGAATTTCAATTTTCTTTTTTTTGACTCCTCTCAATATAAAAGCAGATTATCCACAATCTCCTTCTCCCTTGTCCCGTCGCGTGGAATTCCTTTGTCTTGCTTTGATTTTGATGGTTGCACTTTATTTCCGTTTTTATCGTTTGGACCAATTCCCTCCTTGTCTTTACACCGACTCTGCCAAACAAGGATATGGGGCTTTGAGAATTTTAAATGAGGGTTGGAATCCATTTAACGAACCCGACCTTTATCTAGGTGGAAATATGGTCACGTTATTCTATTGGTTAGCTCTTTGGTTCCGATTCTTTACGCCTACTCCTATCCATCTTTACTGGGGTTCAATAGTTATATCCTTATTGGCCTTTCCCATGATCTATGTGGCATTTCGGAAGCTGGCAGGGTCACGGATCGCCCTTCTTTCTATTTTCTTTTTGGCGGTCATGCGCTGGAATGTGACCTACAGTAGGGAGGCACACCCTGCTGTGGATCTCCCACTATATCTTTTTGGTGTTCTTGCAACTTGGCTCTGGGCGGTGGATTCGGGAAAGAAAGGAGCTTTCCTGGTTTTTATCATTTTCCTTGCAGGCGGCTGCTATTCTTACGAAGCATTCGTCGCCTTTCTCCCAGCCATTCTCCTTTTTTTCCTGTATGAATTGCGCCTTAACAATGTAAAGTTAAAAAATAACCTTACATTTTATTTAACTTATCTTGCCATTTTTATTCTTCTTACTTATCCAGTATGGCTTCTTCATTTTCATCGTAGAACATTTGGAGCCGTCTATGATCATTTCCCAAAAAGCTTCTCTTATTTCTATGATCAAGGTTTACTGAAATATCTGGGGTCCCATTTCTTCAGTGCCCTTTTAATGTTCAACCGCGAAGGCGACAGCTGGTTTTTTCACAATCTTCCCAACCATCGCATGTTGGATGATGTGACAGGTGTTTTTCTTATCTTAGGTTTGGGTTTTATTTTAAGTCGATTTAATAAACGGGCATATTTTTACGGATTTACTTCCTTTTTTTGCTTACTCCTTCCAGCGATTCTTTCACCTACCCCTATTCATGCCAGTCGCGCTTATGGAGTAACTCCATTTGTGGCTTTTTTAGCAGCTTGTGGTCTGGAAAAGACATTGGAAGGTCTTCAAAATCTTAACAGGAACCATAAAATTCCATGGCCAGGCATCTTTGTAGTATTGACCCTATCCGTTTGCGCTTGGCAAAATTACCAAGTTTATTTCGAGAAACAAGCGAAAGATCTAGAACCTTGGAAGAAACTGGGATGGAAGGCAACTCTAGCGGCACAAAAAGTCCACGAAAATGGAGCTTTGACAAACAACTTCCTCGATTCTGATTTATGCGGTTCCTATGCTGTTCTTTTTTTGGATTACGACCTTCTCGCCCAAATTCATGAAATGAAGCTGCCAGAAAACATGGTTCTCGAAGGAATTCCAGAACAGAAAACATGTCTATTCGTGGAAGGAGGACATCTGGGAAAATTAAGCTTATTTCAATATCTTTACCCCGGCGGTACGTTGGAAATCTTGAGAAGCCCTGACAATGATATCTTGGAGTATGTTTATCATCTGAATTCGGAGAACTTAGAAAAAGGAAGAATCGGGGCAATAAAATTTTTAAATTCCGACTATGGACTTCGCGGAACCTACATAACGTCTACGGATCCCAGTTCAAAACCCGTTCTGGTTCAATACGATCCCTTGATCAATTTTATTTCCCGTTTCGATTTCCCTTTAAGGAATTTTCCACCTTTACGGGCCCTATGGGAAGGCCGTTTGGTCATCAACCAAAAAGGTTCTTACCGTTTTTTAGCGCTCGCTAGCGATTCAACAATATTAAAAATCGATGGCAAGGTTCTTCTTCAAAAAGAGAATGAAGAATCCCAAGATTTTTTTTTGGAAGTTGGAAATCACCAACTGGAGTTGGATTTCCAAAAAAAAGACGGATTTGATTCGATCTTGAACCTTTTATGGAGAAAACCCGGGGATGAAAAATTTGTTGTCATTCCATTCAGCGTTTTCCGCAGACCCATTGCCCACCAATATTCTGAAATATATCGATGAATGATTCTTAAAATTTCGGAAGATAGATTTGAGCCGCTTCCCTCGACAAACCCTTACCAAGCGCCTCGAAATAAGCGAAGGGTGGCGCAGAGGGTAAGGAAGTTTTGGGGTCAGGCAAGGCTTTGCCAGGGATTTCATAACAATACCAAGTGGCTCCCACTCGTCGGGTAACATTCGCACCGGTGATCCAACTATGAAGAATATTATTAGCACCTGGCATAAATGCGGGCCCAAGCTGAAGATAGCCTGAATTTACAGCGTAAACCCAACCCGGCTGGGGCCCCTTTAAATCCTGATCAGTCCAATAGGACCAGTTCATACCGTAAAAAGCAGGGTCACAGGCCCCAAAATACGCTAACTTCACATGTTTCCAACCCCACCAGGAAGCAGCTTCCGCTAAACGCTTCGTGTCCTGCCCCATATCCACATTGGAATCTCCCAGAAAAAACATCTTCTCTTTTTCACATAAGAATGGATTGAAATAACTTACTTGTTCCGGGAAAGCACGGCCTACATCGAGTACCTGCCAAACCAGTAAACCCAGTAGAGCAACCCGACGGGCTATCAAAAATTTATTTCCCTGCCATAGCCATCGGGCACCCTGGGCGGCCATGAGTATGAGAAAAGGATAAACCGGTAATATTTCCCTCACCCCAATATTGGCAAAAGGTAACATCGCTAAAAAAAAAATAAAAGGAGGAAGCCACTGCCAAAATTGGATTTTTAGCTCTCCTAACACCACCAGAACACACGTACCAACGCAAAGAAAAAGAAGGGCGATAGGTGTTTTGAGAATCAAAACCAATGGAAAATATAAGAGATGGTTTTCTTTGGATAACTGCCCCCAAAAATAAGTTGGATAGCTCGAATAGGATGAAATCTGTTGGAATCCATCCCAAAAATAGTGAAGGGGATTGAGATGACCGGGGATGAAAAGAGTCCCTGGCAAGTAAAGTAGAGAAATCCATGCTACTACCGCAATGCCCCCCCCAATCCATCGAAGCGCCAGAGCCTGGAAAAAACCTTTTCCTTTTTGGGAAGATGAAAAACTGTACCATCTTTTCCATTCAAAAATCATAAACACAATCACCAAAACACCCGCTGAGAATTTACTTGTCACCGCCATCCCCGTCACGAGGCCTGTGCCAAGTGAGCTGAATACATTTGATTTGTTCTGAAGACGGAGGAAACAAAGCACTGCGGCCAGGAAAAAGAAGGTTAACGAGATATCCGCCATGGCGAAACCCGAAAAAGCTAAGAGGTTGGGCTCAAAAGCCCAGAGCCCCATAATGACTACCAGGACAATATTGGATTCTCGCCAGGCAAACCCAAACAGCAAAGCTCCCACACCCAAACCCATCAATAGGCTGACACCTCGCGCCCATGCGACCACCTCGCTACAACGATCTCGGTTGAGGACAAATAAGAAGTTGTAGGCCCGCCTCTCCGGGTTGTCAAAATGGGCCAGAGCTTTATCCTTGAGCCCCATCAACCTGAGCGGCAATGCCTGAAATGCCTTGGGGAGCGGGGGATGGCCCGCATGGGAAAGCACATCCCCACTCCAATAATAATACCCATTTACGATATCGCCCATCTCATCCCCCACCGGGGAATCCCCTACCAGCCGAGGCACCACTTGAGCGCTATAAATGAGGATCGCAAGTATGAATAAAATCCAAGAACGGATGGAAAGGTCTTTGAACACCGGATTATCTTAACAAAAGGCAAAGGTTCCCCAAATGGAGGAATAGGGAGGCAATTTACTTTTTAAGCGGCAGTTCTTCGATAATGCGATATCCCGGTATAAGGGGCAGCTCATTCAAGTCAAATCCACTAGCCGCGATCACCTTTTTATACCAATAGGCGCTCTGTTTGAAAGTTCGTTCCTGGGTCTGGAAATCCACATGGATGAGGCCAAAACGGGGGTCGTAGCCTTGGGCCCACTCGAAATTATCCATCAAGGACCATGCGAAATATCCTGAAACTCTCACTCCCTTTTCCAGGGCCCGTTGGACTGCGGCCAAATACTGGCCAAAGTAATGAATTCTCAGGTCATCTTCGAGGGTTTGTTTTGAATCCCGAAGGGAATCTCGGGTGCAGATGCCGTTTTCGGTGATGAACATATGCTTGAAATTGTATTTTTCCTGAAAAAAAACCAATAATTCATAAAGGGCCGTGGGATCGACCTTCCACCGCATGTCGCTCACCCAGGATCCCTCGGGCAGGGTTCCATCATTGTCCAACGGGCCCACTCCCGGCGCGTAGTGGGCGTAAGAGGGGAAATAATGGTTCACGCCCAGAAAATCCACGGGTTCGGAAATGATTCTCAAGTCTGCGTCGAGATCCCCCGAGGGTCGGCCCGCAAACTCAAAGAAATAATTCGGGTAGTCCCGCCCCGCCCCCGGTTCCAAGAAAATTCCATGCTGGAGAGCGTTCATATTTTCCGCTTGGAGGACATCCGCTGGATTTTCCGTGGCGGGCCGAAAGGGGTTCAAGGCATGGACCCACCCCATTTCACCCGAAAGGCCCGACTGGCGGAAAGCCCGCACCGCCAATCCATGGGAAAGGTTCAAGTGGTGCGTCGCGTTGGCGTAGGCAGAGCGGTCGGTTTTACCCGGGGGAAAGGTCCCATGCAAGTACCCCAATTGGGCCGTGCAAACCGGCTCATTATGGGTCGCCCAATAGGGAATGGGCCTTCCTAACTTTTTGAACATGACTTCGGCGTATTCCCCGAAGGCCAGGGCTGTCTCACGGTTTTCCCACCCACCTTTAGCCCAGGTGGGAACCTCCCAATGGAAGAGGGTCGCCGAAGGAACGATTCCAGCGCCTTGCAGCTCATCCAATAGTTTTCTATAAAAATCCAGTCCCTTCTCGTTGACCCTTCCCCTTTCCGGGATGATGCGGGGCCAGGAGAAGGAAAACCGGTAAGCCTTTAAGCCCATTTCTTTCATGAGAGCGACATCTTCTTTAAAACGAAGGTAATGGTCGCAAGCCAAGTTGGCATGGTCTCCCCGGGCGATTTTCCCGGACGTTTGGGTCCACTCGTACCAATTACTCGGGACTGCCCCATCCGCCAGGGGATGACCTTCGATTTGGAAAGAGCTGGTGGCCGCTCCCCATAGGAAGTCCCCGGGAAATGAAATAAAATGGGAGCTCAAGGAAACCCTTTCTAGGCTTAGTATCTAGAATCGAAAGTTTAAAGAATTCATTCATCGATAAAAACGAAAAAAGGAAGAAAGCCTTTTCATGAAACAACCCATTGTCATGATAGGAAATCCGGTTTTGAGGGATAAAACCCGGGCCTTGTCACGCAAGGAAGCGGTTTCATCCCGCCTGAAAGATTTTGTACAAAGGATGGTCTCCACCATGCGCCAAACCCAAGGAGTGGGGTTGGCCGCCAACCAAGTGGGGGATCCACGGAGGATTTTGGTCATGGAATGCCGAGGGAATCGACGGTATCCCAACCACCCGAATTTTCCCCTCCAGGTATATCTCAACGCGCGAATCCTCAAACGGTCAAAATCCATGTCTTCGGACTGGGAGGGTTGCCTGAGCATTCCCGGCTATCGGGGTCTGGTCCCCCGTTCCCACTCGCTCGAACTGGAGGCCATGGACCTGAATGGAAAAATCCTCCGCAAATCCTTCAAAGGTTTCGAGGCTCGGGTCATCCAACATGAAGTGGACCATTTGGAGGGGGGTTTTTATATCGACCGTATGGAAAATTTCTCCTCCCTTTGCCATTTGGATGAATTCGAGGGCAAGATGAGAAAAAAAATCCCCGAGCAGCGGTCCCGGTGAAACTTTACCTGATGCGCCATGGAAACTCCCATTCCCCCTCTCCCGGTCAACCGAAAGCTTTATCCCTGCGGGGGGAAGAAGACACGGCCAAAGTCGGCCGCTGGCTTCGAAACAAAGGCATTCTCCCCAAATTTATCTGGCATAGTCCCTTGCCCCGGGCCGCCCAGACCGCGGAGATCCTCTCGGAGGAACTGGGCCTCTCCCCAGATTTCATGATCATCAAAAAAGAACTGGCGCCCGAAGGAACCGCCACGGAGATCGCCCGTGAAATCCATGGTCTTAATAAAGAAATATTAATCGTCAGCCATTTACCTTTATTAAAATCCCTTCTCTCGCATTTTTTAGATCCCGAAATCGATCCAGAAGCGTTTGATTTCTCTACCTCCACCCTCTGTGCTTTGGAGATTATCAAAGGAAAAAATCAGTGGCTCTGGAGCCAGCATCCCCAAGATTTATAAGCCCGCAACTTACTTTAATGAGCTTCCTCTTGCTTTTTTAACCTCAGCTGATGAACAATTTTGTTCAAGCCTGTCACAAAATCATCAACCCCATAATAGCCTGTGTTATAATCCGCAGTCGCCGAAAAAAGCGCTTCAACCCTTCCGGGAGGTTCGGTTCATGTCCACTGCCACATCGGTTGTCCAGGGAGTCCATTTCGAGAAGTTGATGGAGGGATTGGACGACGATATCCGAAAGTCGGTGGAGGATGGACTGGTTTTCTTTTCCAATGACTCTGACACCTCGGGCACGGCCGAGAAGCTACGGGCCGACAAGCTCCGAACCGCCTATAACAACTTGGTGGATGCCCTCGTCACGACCCGTCTTAACGAATTGAACGGCCAGCAGGCCACCTTCCTCTGTACCGGCGCACTGGGGGACACCGTTACCGTCCAATCCGGCGGCGGCAAGACCATGGAACTCCTTCCCACACCCTTCTATGAGTTCCTGCTCCAGATGTGCACCAGTTCTGAGCGCGAACACCTGCCCTTCCCGGTCTTTTCGGTGATGGATAAATTCACCGCCATCGCCAAGGGCGAGCTCTTGGCCCTCACCATGGGCGACGAACGCAAAAAGGCACTGCGCAACAGCCCCCAGGACCAGAAGAGGGCGCGCGACGAGCAAAAACGAAAAATTGATCAGCTCAAGAGCGAGATCGCCATGTCGGTCAACCAGATCGACACCTATTTCCCCAAGGTCCTCAACTCCATGAACGAGACCGCGTTGAAAAACGCCAAGGTGGGCCTGGAAATGATGAAGAAGGTTTCCCTGGCATGGAGCAAGGGCGACGCGGCTAACCCCCAGGAAAAGGCCCTCATCAACGCTTTCGAGGCGAAGGTGGGCGCCACCGGGGCCAGCATGGCCAAGTGGGTGGACGAGATCATCAATTACTTTGCCAAGGTAAGCGAACACGCCAAGTTGGTAGATGAGAAACACGCCAGCGTTTTGAGGGCCATGGGCGAGATCAATAAGATCGACAACTCTTCCACCGTGGTCACCGAATTCCGCGGCCCGCTGTTCAATCCGGACACCATCTCCAACATCCGAACCGACATCGACACGACCAATGGCGTGAGCGTCCGAACGGCCGAATCCTCACCCTTGAAAGTTTCCTTTAGCGCCTCTCGGGTTCTACTGTCCAAGCATTTCGGCGAAGGGGAAGACTATGCCGACCGCCTCTGCACCCCGGCCAGTGTATCTGCCTCCTTGGAAAAAATAGTGGCCCTGCACACCAACCTGTTTCCCAAGGACTTCGAGGGTCGTTTTGTGGTTCCCTACATTTTGATAGAGCCCCTTCGAAACTTCGTGGATTTTTTCCAGGACCGTTTCATCATGTCGTTGGTCTCCGGCGAACAAACCCGCAAGGGGCCCTTCGTGACCTTCAACCCGGTGGATGTGCAGGTTTTACGCCTTTGCGCCCTTTACCTCACCAAGGACCCCATCTATGACTATCGGGGCGACATCAAGGTTGGTACCTTCATGGGCGATTACGTTGGAAAAATCGAAAAGACAACCAAGGTCAAATGGACGGGTCAGGACAAGAAATTCACCTTGGCCTCCACCCAAAGCATGCAGGATACCGCTAGCCGCGAGGATGGTATCAACGACTACATCGACTTCATGAACGCCATGGCCAACAACATCGCTCCCTCCCCCAAAATCAGCAAGCGCAAGATCGCCATCCTGCTGCGATATGTTCTTTTCGACCGTCTGGAAAAGAATATCGCCGGCTTATTGAAGCTAGTGGCTCAGACCGATCCAGCGGAAGCCAAGGAAGCCATCCTATCCTTCGTACGGGACGACGCGGACAAAGCTAAGGAATTGATACGGGATGCCGTCAAATTTGACCCACAAGCTTCCAAGATGTTCAGCGATAACCCTGATTTTGCCATCATGAGGGTCTTTGGCCGGTAAAAGGGCGGTTTGCTTTATTCAATCCTCGAAGGGCGGGTGACAACCCCGCCCTTTTTTAATATCGTCTCTTTATTCCTTCCTCGAATGGACTAATTTTATGAAAAAAAACTTCAGCCTTTTTATACCCCTCAAGGATTCAAAATGAGCAAAACCTCGGAAACGAACCTGGTTTGGATGGATTTGGAAATGTCCGGGCTGGATCCTAAAACTTGCAAAATCCTGGAAATCGCATCTCTGGTCACGGACAAAGACTTGAATGTGCTGGAACAAGGCCCGGCGATCGCCGTGCACCAAGGCGAGGAAGTTCTATCGGTCATGGATGACTGGAATAAGCACCACCACGGCCTTTCGGGCCTGACGGAAGCCGTCCGAAAGTCCTCAATCAACCTGGAGGAAGCGGAAAAATTAACCTTAGCCTTTATTCAAAAGCACTGCGGCCCGAAGTCCAGTCCCCTTTGCGGTAACACGATCTACCAGGACCGCCGGTTCTTGATTGAATACATGCCCACACTGGAAGATTACCTGCATTACCGGCTGGTGGACGTCAGCACCATCAAGGAACTGGTGAAACGCTGGTATGGCCCGGAGTTCCAGGCGCCACAGAAGAAGCAAAAACACAAGGCCCTGGAAGATATCTTGGAAACCATTGAGGAATTGAAGTTTTACAGGGAAAAAGTATTTAAGAGCGCTTAGTTTTTTTTCGATTCGATCGGCCCGGCTTACCGGTTTTCATCTTCTTCCTGAAATAATTCTGGTGCCAGACCCAAGCTGTTTTCAGGATATTTTCCAAGCTGGAATGCTCGGGTTTCCAACCTAAAACCTTTTGGGCCTTTTCGGTTTTTCCCACCAGTTCGGGCGGGTCTCCCGCCCTCCGCACCCCATAGTTGATCGGGATCAGCCGGCCTGTGATATTTTGAGCCTCGGAGATGACCTGTTTGACCGAGAAACCCTGACCCGTCCCTAAGTTGAAGACGTCCCCCTGGCCCGATTCCATCATTCGATGGAGTGCTAAATAATGGGAGACCGCCAGGTCCGTGACATGGATGTAGTCCCGAACGCATGTCCCATCGGGGGTGGGATAATCGGTTCCAAAAACCGTGATTTCCTTGCGGCGTCCCAGGGCGGCGTCCAACACCAGGGGAATCAAATGGGCTTCCGGCTCATGGACTTCTCCGATGGTTCCAGAGGCATCTGCACCCGCGGCGTTGAAATATCGCAGGAAGGTGGATTTCAAACCGTAGGCTTTCCCGTACCAGGTCAAAATTTGCTCGATCATCAGTTTAGAATCCCCATAGGGGTTCACCGGTTCCTGGGGATGCTCTTCCGGGATCGGGACTTGCTTGGGCTCCCCATAGGTGGCGCAGGTGGAGGAAAATATGAAATATTCCACTTTCGACTGGAGCATGGCCGAGAAAAGATTCATGGCGTTGGTCAGGTTGTCCCGGTAATACTTTTGGGGGTTCACCACCGATTCTCCGACCGCAGCGTGGGAAGCGAAATGCATGACTGCCACGGGCTTGACCTTGCGCAGGGCCTGGAGGATGGCCTTCTCTGAGGCCAAGTCGCCCTTGATCAGCGATCCCTTCGAAACAGCCCAAGTATGGCCCAAGGAGAGGTTGTCAAAAGCAACAGCCTCATAGCCGAATCTTTCGGCTTCTTTCATGGCATGGGACCCGATGTAACCGGCTCCACCAGTAATTAATATTGTTCTTTTCTTTACCAATTCTTTACCCCCCTGATGAAAGGTTAAACTGAGTTAAAAACCTATCATTTACAAATTTTAGGAAAACATTTTCCAAAATCGTTGTATTTTTGTCTGTTCCTCTACCTGCAACGTCCACATAATAAACCCAATGTTGAGCCGTACCAATCCTGTTTTGAAATAACAGGAAAGAAAAAAATTGGCCCCTAAAAAAAACATAACCGAAGTCTTGAACCAGGCGAATAACAACACCCAACCCAATGAAGTGGCCTTCACCCAACTTTTCACCATCAATCAAGCCCTCATGGCACTCTATCACGCCAGTTCCGAACTGCAACTTTCCAAGCCCCTTCCAGCGCTATTGAAATCCATTCTTCGCGGGTTGAAAAGCGGCACGGGCATCGACCGTGCGGCCATCTTTCTCAACAACTCCGAACATCATCTTCTCCAGGGAGCCGCCGCTATCGGGCTCAACGAGAAGAAAACTTCTGAAATGTCCCTTCCTTTCGCGGATAACTGGGAAGAAGCCCTTTTAGGTATGAACAACCTCTCCTCCCTTAAGAGTCCTTGGCCTTCCGAACTGGAGTCCCTGAAATCCGCCATCGAACAGAAACTGGAATGCCAATCCTTAGGATTACTACCATTGGAAATGCGGGACCAACTATTGGGAGTCATGGCTTTCGGCATCCCCGAGATCTATCCAAAGGCCGAAATCCTCGCCATTTTCGCCCGGCAGGCCGCCATGACCATCGAAAACGCCCAGCTCTTTTCAAAGGTCGAGGAAATGGCCCTAAGGGATACTCTCACCGGCCTCTACAACCGCCGTTACTTCCAGCAGATTTTGGATTATGAGCTCAATCGTGCCAAGCGGTACCGGCAGCCCCTTTCCCTGATCTTCATCGACTTGGACCACTTCAAGGATATCAACGACCAGTTCGGACATTCAGTTGGGGACCAATTCCTCCGCCAGATAGCCATAAAACTTTCCACCCTCTTCCGGACGACGGATTTGGTGGCAAGGTACGCGGGTGATGAATTTATCGCCATCCTCCCCACCACCCACCACGAGGGGGCCATGATCCTGGCCCGGAGGATTTTGGAGCAGTTGGGAAGCTATCAGATCATGGTGAGGGGTAAGACCCTGCAGGTTTCGGTGAGCGTTGGGGTGGATACCTACGAAGGGCTTGAAGGCGTGGGAACCGTGGGATTCATTGACCGGGCCGATAAGGCCATGTACGTAGCCAAATCGCAAGGCCGGAACCGGGTTAAAAGCTACCAGGAAATCGCAAAAACAGCTGTTTCTTAATTCAGGCGCTTCATTTCATCGATGAGCGCCCCTTTAGGCACACACCCTTAACTTCCCCAAAGGTCTTCAACCAATCGCGAATAATTTTTTCTGTCCTTCGGCCGACACGGGGGAATCCTCCAAGACCTTGATAGTCTGAAGCTGGCCGTCCGCCTGACCGTTCACTCTTGCCCCCGCGTCCAGGACGCTCATCAGGTAGGAATAAATTTCCTGGGTGATGACTTCCCCGGGGCAAAGCACCGGAATGCCCGGGGGATAGGGACAGACGATTTCAGCGCAGATCTTCCCTACCGAGCGTTTGAAAGGTATCTTGCGGGTCAATTTGGTCAGCGCTTCCCTGGGGTTGACTTCCTTTTTGGGGACGAAGTGAGGGAAGACAATCCGCTTCTTGCGTTTGAGGTTCAGAAACATGTCCCGGTAATCCACTGTTATTTTCTTGAGGGCAGCGACCAGTTTTTTCATTTCCTTGGGGGTGTTCCCCAAAGAAACAAAAAGAAGGATGTTGTGGTAATCCGACATTTCGGTTTGGATACCGTACTCAGAATTCAGAATCTTGGCCATGTCATAACCCACGCAAGGCAGTCCCTTGGTAGAGATCGTGAGCTTGGTGGGGTCCAGGTCCATGCCCGGAAAGGCCTTCACCTGCTCCCGGGTGAGGCAATTGAGTCCTTGAATCGAGTTGATGGCCTTTCGCGTGATTTCGCAAAGTTCCATCACCTGTCCCAGGAGTTGTTCCCCTTCCTGTACCATCTGTTTTCGGGAAATATCCAGGGAAGCCAAGATGACGTAGGAAGGGCTGGTGGTTTGAAGCATTTGCAGGGTGGTTTTAAGGCGAAGGATGTCCACCCGGACCCCTTTGACGTGGAGGATGGAGCCCTGGCTTAGCGCTGCCAAGTGCTTGTGGGTGGATTGAACGCACATATCGGCCCCGCAGTCCATGGCCGACTTGGGTAATTCAGGGTGGAAATGGAAGTGGCCCCCATGGGCCTCATCCACCAACAGGATCTTGTCGTGCTGGTGGACCACCTCCGCGATGGCCTCCAGGTCCGCCGTCAGGCCGAAATAGGTGGGGCTGGTTACCAGCACCGCCTTGGCGTCCGGATGCTGCCGAAGGGCCTCCTGCACCTGGTCCACGGTGAGGTTCAGGATCAAGTCGGTCGCTTCGTCGATCTTGGGCATGAGATAAACAGGCTCGGCCCCCGCCAGGATGACGGCTGATATCACCGATTTATGGGCGTTGCGAGGGATGATGATCTTGTCGCCGGGGTCGCAGACCGACAGGATCATGGCCTGATTCCCGCCCGTCGTTCCGTTGACTAGGAAGAAGGAATAATCCGCCCCGTAGGCCTTCGCAGCCAGGAACTGGGCTTCCTTGATGACGCTGCTGGGTTCGTGGAGCGAATCAATCTCGCTCATGACTGAAAGATCGAGCTTAAAAACATTCTCCCCCACGTAGGAACGAAGGGGCTTGGGGATGCCCCGGCCATGCTTATGGCCGGGAGTATGGAAGGAAATCTTGTTCTCGTTGGCGTAACCGACGATGGCGTCGAAAAGGGGCGTTCGGTCTTGGCCGTCGTTAAAGGGCATGAAAATCCTTAAGCGGAATTCTTGTCTTCGCCGATGAACCGGTAGGTGAGAGGCTTGTCATCCCGGATGATTTCCGTGAGCCTAACAATGCCGTCCCGGATGAATTTCGGGGTAAAAAACAATCCCTCATGGGTTTCCCCATCATAGTAGCGCAAATCTTTCAGACCCCGCTGGGCCAGTATTTTGTCCACCTGCTCCCGCTTTAAGAGGCGGGGGTCGGTTTTCTTGGCGGCCAGGGTGAAACTCCAGGGGATATCGAAGGAAGGCACATTGGCGGGCCAGGAATAGACCAGGGGGAAAACCCGCTTGAGGGTGTTATTGATGGCGGCCAAGCAGCGCAGCTCTTTTTCGGCGGAACAACCCGATTGGAGGGAAACGACCCCGTTGTCGGAAAGCTTCTCCTTGACCATGGAGTAAAACTCTTCCGTGTATAAAAGGTAGGCTGGCCCCTCTTCCACGGGTTCAGGGATGTCGATAATGATGACATCAAACTTTTCTCTGCTCTTCTCGAGAAATTTACGGCCATCTTCATATAAAAGGGTCGTCCGGGGGTCCTTAAAGGCGCCCCGGTGCCATTCTTCCATGTATTTATCGCAAAGATCCACAACCCGCTTGTCGATATCAATCATCCAAGCCCGTTCGACGGATGGGTGTTTGAGAACCTCATAGAGGGTCGCCCCCTCGCCGCCCCCAATGATCACTACCTTTTTAGGGTCGGGACAGCTGACCATGGCGGGATGAACCAGGTTTTCGTGGTAAATGAACTCGTCCAACTGGGCCGATTGCATATGGCCGTCCAAGATCAGGCACTTTCCGTAATGGGAAGATTGGATAATTTCGACTTTCTGGTAGGGAGTCTTTTCGGAAGCGTATATTTGGGTAATTCCCCGCATGTGAGCCTCGTCGGGCGCGTAAAATTCAATGTGCCAATGCGGGCTGATGAAATCGGGCATGTCTTAAGTCTCCCTCGTAATCTCGAAATCCGGCTGAAAAGAAAAAAATCATCTCTTGCTCGCTGCGCCAGCCATTCAAGTCATGTTTTGGAAATAAGAAGAGGTCGAGTGGAGTGGCAAAACCACCGCGTCAAACTCTGCTCTGCGGCGTTTGAGGCTGTGAGACACTCTTTTGAATGACTTACCCGGTGATTCTATGAAAAACTTCGGTTTCCTTTGGAAATAATCCCCGAAAGTGGTGCTTCTTCGGGCTAAAACCGGTGACTTTCGTCACGAAAACAAAAATTGTACGGAGACTTTTTGCGAAAAATCTGACAATTTTTTTCAGTATAAAAGGAAACAAAAGGGTGTCAAGAATAAATTGGTTTTTTGGCTATTAGATTCAAAAAGTTTCGACTCGATTCAAAAACATTTTTAACTTGGATGATAAACTGTTCGTCTGGATCAAACCAATAGGGGTTTCATTTTGTTCCATTTGAGCGTGCGTCGACTGACCTTGCGCCTTTTGATGCTTTCGGTCTTGTTTTTGACGCCTCTTCTCTTTTTCACACCCGCCAATGATCAATTCGAGCTACCCAAATTGGTTTTTCTGGGGCTCTCCACCGCTATGATGCTGATCCTGACCCTCACCTTGCCCCGCAAACCCCTTCCTGGCCCGCTGGGTTGCGCTCTTCTTCTTCTATTGGCACTATTCGCTATCAGTTCCCTTCCTGGAAACAGCCTCAGCTGGCAGGCCAGTCTCTTGGGGGATTATGATAATTTCGCGGGATTAGCCACCTGGTTCACCTACTTCTCCTGTTTTATTTCCTTCCAAGCCGCTTTTGACGGTCCTCCCTCGGACAAACCCTTCTTTTTCATTACTCTTTCGGCTTTTCTGTCAGCCATCTACGCGGTAGGCCAGCATTTTAATTTGGATTTCATCCAATGGAACCCCCTGACCGTTAATTCCACCCGCGAATTCGCCTCCTTGGGCAATCCTAATTTCCTTTCGGCCTATTTGGCCATGGCGATTCCCCTTTGGTACGCCTGGACGAAAACCCAAGGGAACAAAAACCCGGTGGTTCCATCGGCGGTTTCAATCATGACCCTTCTTTTGGGGTTTCTTTTCCTGTTTTTGGGAACCACGAAAGGCCATTCTTTAATGGGGGCGAATTTTCCCGACGCGCTTACAGGTTTGTTAAAATTTGTTGGGTTTGCCTTTTTCACCACCAGCTTCGCCCGGGTTATTTTTAGCGCCGGTTCTTGGTTTGATATCCCCGGCCAGGCGGTTTTGGCCCTGGGGTTGGTCAGCACGGGAAGCCGGGGCGGTTTTTTCGCCGCACTATTGGGCTGGTTTCTTTACCTAGCGCTCGCCCATGCCAAAAACGATCCAGTCGTTCCAACCGCCCCTCAAAAAAGAATACCAATTTCCAAAACATTATTATTTTCAGCCTTGGCCCTTCCCATTCTTTGGTTGGGAAGGCCCTTTCTTTCGCGTTTTTACCAATCCCTGACCCACCTGGGCGATAGCCTGGCGGTCTCCCGGCTTCAAATCTGGCGTCCCGCGTTAAAAATGGCGGAGGCCCACCCCTTCTTTGGCGTGGGATTGGATACTTTCAAACCCGCCTTTCCCTTTTACAGCGGCATTGAGTTCAACCATATCGATGGAATGTTCGTCAGTTCCCGGACCGCCCACAATGAATTCCTGCAAATTGCCGCCACGACCGGTTGGATAGGTTTCAGCGCCTATCTTTTCCTGTGGGGCTTGTTTTTATTCTTAGGGATAAAAGCTTGGCGGATCGGCACCGGGGCCCAAAGGGTAGCCCTGGCCGGGATCTTGGGCTGCGCGGCAGCCTACCACCTTCAAAACTTTTTCAGTTTCGATGTCTCGGCTCTGGGGCTGGTGGTTTTTTTCCTTTTGGCCCGGGTGGAAAGCTTTTCTCCAAAACCCCTCCTGCCGGAAACCCAACCGGTACGCTACCTGCGCTTAGGATTTTTCGGTCTTTTGATCCTGTTGGGGTTGGTTTACTCAATGACCCGATTGGTGGCGGATTTGAGTTTCGCCCAAGCGCAAGCCATCAGCGGTTATCTAAAAAACCCTGAAACCAACGCCCAATTCGAGGACCTTGTGATCTATTCCAATGTGGGCATTCGCTTGAACCAAAGGTCCGTGGATTTATGCCCCCTGGAGGTGAAGTACCAACTTTATTTGGGCTTGGCTTATGAGCAAAGGGCCCAATTGGAAAGGGACAAACCCAGGCCCTGGATGGAAACAGCCCTCAGCCATTACCGTCAGGCCATCCAAATGAGCCCGGGCAACGCCTATTACTACAACGACGAGGGGAGAATTTGCTCATCCCTGGGGGACATTGATTCCGCCTACCGCCCCAAGGCGGTGGAAGCCTTTCAACAGGCCGTTCATTT
Source organism: candidate division FCPU426 bacterium (assembly GCA_963849485.1). GTDB lineage: Bacteria > Oederibacteriota > Muellerivitia > Muellerivitales > Muellerivitaceae > CAVTWJ01. The sequence goes on from CAWKIF010000092.1 coordinate 17,776, forward strand.
CGCCCCAGCCAGTCCCTTCTTTTGGGCCAACCTTTCCATGGCCCAGCAGGAAAACGGCCAGCCTCAAGACGCCTCCCTTTCCCTTCAAAAAGCCTTTGGTTTGGATTCGGCTTTTACCGCCCGTGTTCTGGCCCAAGCGGCCGTATTGGATTATCAAACCGGGCGAAAAGCGGAAGCCCTGGAAAAATTAAGGGTCTGCCTGGAAGGAAACACGACGGTCGCGGAACCCTTTTATTACAGGGGTTTGATGGAAATGGACGCGCACCAAAACCGGGACGCGTTGAATGATTTTCTTGAGGCTAAAAAGAGGGTGGACCAGGCTAATCCCGGGTCCATGACCAACCTCGTCCAACTGATCGAGCAGATCTCGGCGCTTAAACACTCCAAGAGATAAGCCAATCTTGATTGAATATTTGATAACCGTCATATCATTGCTTACACCGAGAACCGCCAGATCATCGCTTACAGGCGGGTGACATTGTGAGAATTATACTTTTGAACATCTTTTCATTACAGGGAGGTGTTCATGAGTACAAAACAAGAGGAGCGACGATAGGCAATTAGGAAATTCCTGGAGGGAGAGAGCCCTACAGCCATATGCCAAGCCCTGGGTCGTTCACGGGATTGGTTTTGCAATTGGCTGAACCGTTACGAGACGAAAAAAAAGGACTGGTACGTCGAGAGATCGAGGGTCCGGCAGAGCTACCCGGATCGAACCAAAGAGGAAATCGAAGCGGCTGTCAAGATGGTTCGGCTCCAACTCTACAACCAGGGTTTGTTTTGTGGGTCTCAAGCCATCCGGGGCGAGTTGGAGGACATGGGGGTTCAATCACTTCCGTCCTTGCGGGCCATTGAACGGATACTAAGTCGGAACGAACTGACCCATCGCCGAACGGGCCGTTACCAGGCCAAGGGGACGCCCTATCGGAAACTTTTAGGCCATGCCCTGAACGAGGTTCAACAAGCGGATTGGGTGGGGCCGAATTACTTGTTGGGAGGGATTCGGTTTTACAGTTTGAACGTGGTGGATTTGGCGACCGGACGTTGCGGGGTTCAACCATCCCAGGGGCGAGAGGGGCAGAGTGTTTTTGATGCCTTTTGGGGCATTTGGAGGCGTTTGGGAATACCCCAGAACCTCCAGGTGGACAACGCCCAGGAGTTTTATGGGAGCCCCGCTTATCCCCGGGGGATGGGGCCTTTGATCCGGCTGTGTCTGCATCAAAACGTCGATCTGTGGTTCATTCCGATGAGGGAGCCATGGCGCAACGGGGTGGTGGAGAAACTGAATGACCACTACCGACAAAAATTCCTGGGGAAAGTGAGCATTACCCGGGAAAAGATTTTGCCGAAGGAATCGTTGAAGTGGGAGAACAAACACAACAGCCGTTACCGCTACAGCAAACTCAAGGGGAGGACGCCTTTACAAGCGATGGAGGGTTTGGGAGAAAAACCGAGGTTTCCTCACGAAACCGAGCCTCCCCAACATCCGCTTTCCAAGCCAACCAGCGGGAAATACCATTTGGTTCGGTTGATACGGAGTAACTGCCGACTGGACATGTTCGGGGAGATGTTCCCGGTGCCTAAACGGTTGGCATACGAGTACGTGGTAGGGACGGTGGATGTCCGAAGGCAGAAGCTCGAAATAATCCACGACGGCTTAAAAGTGGAAGAATACGACTATGAATTACGCTAGAACAACCTCGGCCCTTGGATGCCACCGGGCTTCCAAGGACCGGTGTAAGCGATGATCTGACGGATGATGGTGTAAGCAATGATGTGACGGTTGTCAAATATTACTTATATTTTGTTTTAGCCGATTGGATGGAATCATCTAAGGATTTCCAAGCCGCATCTACCCCCGCCTGTAAATTTCCCCAAGCTTCCTCACCGGCTTTATTGAGACGGCCCAGCTTGTCTTGAAAATCCTTACGCTTGGCCTTTAAGTCTTCAATGTGTTTTTGCATCTCGACACGGACCGCGGCGCCTGCCCGGATGGAATTGGACTCTAACTTGTCGATGTCGTTATTCCAATGATCCATGCCGGCCCTCATCTTTTGCACGAAAATATCCCTTGTTTCCCCCATGATATCTATCTCCCGTTAAATGAAATATAGGCCACGGCAATTCCAGGCAGTTAAAGCCAAATCCAATCGAAAGCGAATTCATTCTCCTGCTGAGTAGCTTATACCCGGTTCCTTTGAATCAAAGCTACCCACATGGATCTGGCCCAATGACATTGCCAAGTCATTTGGCCCATTATTCCGTGTTAATACTTTTCATTTATGATTTTTATCAGGCTGGTTGTTATTCCGGGACAAAACTCAAGATTCATCGTGAAAACAAGCGGAGAAGAAAATCCCAGGGCCTCAATTTGTTTACTTCAAAAATGCCCTGTAAAGCCAAAAATTGAACCCAACCTGCGCTATGGAGTGTGAGGCTCGGCTCTTTAACGAATCGACCCTGTCCTTTCAATCAGGAATTCATGCATCCCTCGGCCTGGGATACTACCAACCGGAGGGGCTGGATTTTCGGCCTTCCGCTGGATAGTTCCCGGCTGATCTCATAACGAGGGACCTGCTGGTCCACCGTAAGGGACCAGGCGTCAATGCCGCCGGTCATCGAACGCACCTGGGAGTAACCGTGGCCGAGAAAATAGGCGGCCGCGTCCATACTCCGGGTCCCCTTGTGGCAATGAAAGATCATGGGCGTGTCCTTGGGCCAAGACATGATTTCTCGGGCCAAATCCTCCGTCATCAGTTTCGCGCCTGTAATATGGGCGCATTCCCACTCGCTCTTGTCCCTAACATCCAGCAGAACCGGGGGCTTCTCGCCCTTCAGGGCCTCGGCGACTTTCGAGGGGCTGATTTGAATCAGCTGGTCGGTCCGTTCGGCTTCCTCGATAAAGCTCAGCACCTCGTCCATATCGTGGATGCCGTGCTTCTTGGCCACTTCCTCCAAAACGTCCGTGGACTCATAGCCGCAGCTATGGCATCCGCCGATATGGTATTTTTGGAAAAGGGCGCGCTGGGCGCTGGGGTAGGCCTCCAAAACTTCCTGCATGGTGCTGGTTTTCTTGATGGTCAACATGGTCTTCTCCTTGGTTAGCTGGGGTCAATTTCTAAGGGTTTGCCGGTTGAGGAAGAAACATCCAACGAAAAGGCGGTCCCCCCGACGTTTAGGCCGTCCTCGAATCTCTATTGCTGTTATACCTAGAGGGGACTTGGAAAACAAATAGCCCTAAGACATTTATTATTCAATGATCCAGCAACAAAACCGACAGAAATATCATTGCACTCCTCATGCTTCCGCCCTTGGGACACGTTTATTGCGAAACTGGGGTCGGAATAGCAATGGTAGGTGTCGCTGATGGTATAAAGGCAGGGGTAGGTGTAACAGGACCAGGTTGGATGGTAGAAGGTGTGGTTGGGGTGGGGATAACTTTGGAAGCCTTCAGGGCCTTGGCAGCCCGGCGTTCGATCTCATAGCGGTATTGCTTCAGGAAATTCTTAAGCCCCAGCCGGAAAACATCCGGGGTGATATACCAAGGCGTATGCTTGTTTCTCACCGTATCCATCATGAAGGTCACCTTGGTTCCCGCGCCCGAGGCATCGGGTTGTAAGGCCCAAACATTCTGGAAACGGGCGAATTCCTTGTGGCTGACATCCTCCACGAAGATAGATTCCCACGGTTGTTCATGCACTTCCAGGGTGGCGTGCACGTCGAAGCGAATGAATAGGAACCCCTCGCCCAGGGTTTGCTGCAACAAGAAGTAGTTTTCTTCCTGTTTAAGGACTTTGAGCTGAAAATCGGCCACAAAATTCTGGATGTGGGCGTAATCCGTCAGGACTTCCCAGATCACCGCCGGGTCCGCGTCGATGGTGAAATCACCGATAAAACTGTAATGCTCCCCCTGGCTGACGAAGGCGGAGTTCACCGGCTCATTTTCCCAGGGGTTCGCGCAGGCGTTCCCTACTCCAATGAAAACCAGGGCCGCGCCCCATAGGAAAGTTCGGGAGATAAATTTCAAGAAATGGGTTTCACTTAATTTCATGACCGAAAGTGTAAGGGGTCCGGCGGGGTTTTTACTATATCTGAGTTAACGGGTCTGGGCTGGTTCTAGAAAGGTCAGATGCACCATTTCCTTAACTTTCGCTACGGAAACCGTCCAGGACCGCTTAAAGAAACGGTCCTCGCTGAGGTGGGTCAGGTCGATTTGAATCCTTTCCTGGGGTTGGCTCGTTTGGAAGGTCCTGCGAATCAGTTGACGAAGGGGGCAATCGTTACATTGGCTGCTCTTACCACATTCCCAAGTGTGTTTGGAATTCCGGCATTCAATAAACTCACCGCAAGACAATTCTTTTAACTTTTCATTCCCCAAAAGTATGCCTTTTAAAAATTGCCGGTTATAAGCCATGACCCGGTTGGAATTATCGACTGCTATCATGGGCTGGTCGAAAAAATCCAAATATCCGCTTATAGATAAGTCCGTTAATCGGCCAATAGCGACTAAGTAACATTCGGGGCAGATTCCGTGGGACACATCTTTATTCTCTTTGGGCTCTTTGATACCTAGGCTTTTATTGCAATAGGCGCAGACGCGTTCCATAAGAATCATCATAGGCTGATGCCAATCTATTCATAACATATTGAACTAGGAAAACAGATGGACGATTTCCCGTAAGGGTTTAACGAAGCCGCGCGTTGCGACTTTTGGACTATTTACTTCCGCGTTACCTATTTCCCTCGCCCCGGATCTATCGCCAACTGAATTTGAATCGAACCTCAAAATAGAAAAGAGCAGGTTCAGGGAAAACGAGGACCAAATTCTAACCATGCTCGAGAAATAGGCCGCACTAGTTAAGCGAAGGTAGATGGGTTCAGCTTTATTGGATTTGTATTTTCTTGATCAGGTCGTCGCAAAGATCCGACTCATAAATGTGCCCGAAAGTATCCAGCGCGACTCCCGCTGGGCATTGGAATGAATCGGAAGCGTTGGAGTTGTTGGAGGGCCCATTGCTCCCCGTGAGGGTCGATACGATCCCCCCAGGTGTAATTTTCCGGATGAGACCGTTATTACCATCCGCCACAAAAACGGTTCCGGAAGGGTCCACTGTGAGTCCCGTGGGATAGTTGAAGGACGCGAGGGTCGCCGGCCCGTTGACGGAACCATTGGCCCCTGAACCCGCCAGGGTTGTCACCACCCCACCCGGGGTGATTTTCCGTATGAGATTATTCGACGTGTCCGCGACGTAAATATTTCCCGCAGAATCAACCGCGATCCCTTGGGGATAATTAAACGAAGCGGCGGTTCCGGTTCCATTGAAGAACCCTGTATTTCCCGACCCGGCCAGGGTCGACACCATCCCGCCGGAGATTTTTCGAATGAGATTGTTATTCCAATCGGCCACAAAGACGTCCCCGGCGGCATCCACCGCTACCCCGAAGGGAAATCCGAACGACGCGATTGTCGATGGACCGTTGGCGGAACCCACAGAACCCGACCCCGCTATCGTCGTCACGGATCCTCCCGGACTGATTTCCCGGATCATGCAGTTGTTGGTATCCGCCACGTAAACATTCCCCGAGGAGTCCACCGCGACTCCGTAGGGATTTCCGAATAAAGCGGTTGTCGTCGGGACCGTTAGCCGTCCCCGCGACCCTTGATTGACCCGCCAGTGTCGTAACCACCCCGGCCGGCGAGATTTCCCGGATAAGATCATTCTGGATATCCGTCACATAAACATTTCCCGTGGAATCAACCGCGATCCCCCGGGGCTGGTTAAAGGTGGCGGCGGTCCCGATTCCGTTGGCCGACCCCGGAACCCCCTTTTGCCCCGCTAGGTTCGTCACGATAACGCTTGGTGTCGAGGGAGAAGTGGTGTTTTGTAAATTCGAGCATCCGGTCAGGGTGGTAACCAGGATCAGGGCCGCCGAGAAATGAGATTGGTTTTTAAATATACGCTTCATCGAGTCCTGTCCCATTTAAGGATGCTGGATTTTCCGGATGAGGTCGTTCTGGGTGTCCCCCACGTAAAGGTTCCCGGTGCCATCCACCGCGATCCCATAAGGCCTGTAGAAAGACGCGATGGTCGCGGGGCCATTGGCATCCCCGCCATTCCCCGTACCCGCGTAGGTGGAGACAAATCCCCCCGGGATGATTTTCCTGATCCGGTTGTTGTTGGAATCCGCCACAAAAACGTTTCCTGAGGAATCCACCGCGACTCCTTCCGGCGAATTAAATGTCGCGGTACTCCCGGCCCCGTTATTGCTTCCCCCGTTACCCTGTTCCCCCGCCAGGGTTGAGACCATCCCGCCTGGGGTGATCATACGAATGAGGTTATTGCCCGTATCCGCCACGTAAACATTCCCCGAGGCGTCCACCGCGACTCCCTGGGGATGATAGAACAAGGCGGTGGAACCGGGGCCGTTGGCGAAACCGGGGACGCCCGCCTGCCCCGCGAAGGTGGATACCATCCCTCCGGAGATTTTCCGGATGAGATGGTTATGGAAATCCGCCACGTAAAGGTTGCCGGAAGAATCCAGGGCGACTCCATAGGGATAATTAAAGGACGCTGTCGATACCGGCCCATTTTGGGCGCCGGAAGCCCCCGAACCAGCGAAGGTGCTGACCCCATCGGATGAATTGATGACCCGGATGAGGTTATTAACCGTATCCGCCACATAAAGGTTGTCGGCACCATCGACCGCCAAGCCTTGGGGATGGCTGAAGGTCGCGCTAACCCCCTCGCCGTTGGTATTTCCCGGGCTTCCCGCCACCCCTGCCCAAGTCGACACCACCCCGCCAGTCGTGATGATTCGGATGACATTGTTGCCCAGGTCCCCGACAAAAACATTTCCTGAGCCGTCCACCGCGACCCCGAACGGGTTATTAAAAGTCGCGGTAATCGCGGCTCCGTTGGTGGCACCCTGGTTACCCACTATCCCCGCCAGGTTCGACACCGTGGCGCTGGGCAGGGCGGGCGTGGTGGCTGGGTTAAAGCTGGTGCAACCAGCCAAAAGGCCTAATATCGAAAATGGGAAGAGCAAGAGTTGGATTTTAACTTTATTCACATAACCCTCCTGAAATACTCCCGGGCTTTTGGATCAGCCCTGGGTTTTGGTGATATCCGCCTCAAAAATAAAAATGAACCGAGACCGAGCTCAAACTGAGGCCGTTCAATAACAATGCGGTCTTCCAGTAAGAGGATGAATAGGTGGTGTTGTAGTAGCCTGTATAACCGTAATTCACCATGCTGGGGTTGTAGGTCAGGCTTCCATTGTTGTCGCTGTATTCCGCGTCGATTTTG
>CAWKIF010000093.1:0-7031 GCA_963849485.1 candidate division FCPU426 bacterium
ACAGCTACCAGTTATATCTTTTGGCCAAGCCCCACGCGAAAGACAAGGCCGCAGTGGAGGAAAAAATCGGGGCCCTGTCCTATGTATCCACAAACCCTTTGATCGGTTTGAAAAAGAATATGGATGGCGGGATCTGGCGGTGCGACAAGATGATGGAGCTCGCGAACGATGAAGTCACCATGATGGAATCGCCGAATCATGGCGAAGGGCGCGAATATATCACGGTGAACGGGGATGACATAAAGGCAGTTTCACTGATGCAAGGGTCGGCGGGGAATATGATGGACGAAGCGGCCGCCGAGCGGGCCGTTCCCTATGACAGCACCACCGCGACCCGGACGGCTCTTTGGAAAACGAAGCTGACGGGCACCCAAATCGAAATGGATTCCAACGGCGGCAGCGGGGCCAACGAAATGAATACTACCATCAAAGTTTCGATCAGCGGTAACGGTCAACAGATCACCGTGGAGAGCACTACGATATTGCCCAATCAGAATAACTATAGGTTATTCGGCCAAAGTTATTTCACGCGGATCAAATAAGGGGTTAAGACATGAAACGAATAACCATTTTGGGGATAGGGCTGTTGATTCTTTTATTGGGGTTCGCGCCCATCCATCCGCTTTGGGCCCAAAGCCCCAAAGCCCAGCTGGCCGATTGGGTCACCCAGCTCCAAAGCTCGCCCCAGGACCAGGAACTGCGAAAGAAGATCATCCAAAAGGCGTTGACCTTATCCAAGCCGCCGGCGTCCCCGGAGGACCTGGGGGAGTTGATGGGAAAAGCCAAAGCCATCATGAAAGACGCGAAAACGGCCGATGATTACAAGCAAGCGGTCGATGCCTTAAAGCAAGCGTCGCTATTGGCCCCTTGGATCGGGGATCTTTATTACAACCTGGGGGTCGTGCAGGAGAAAGCCGAAGAACCTGAGGACGCTGTCACCAGTTTTAATTTGTATCTTTTAGCCGAACCGCACGCCAAGGACCGAGAAAGCGTCAAGGAAAGGATCGGGGCCTTGGAATACCAGGCTGAAAAATCCGGAAAGCTGAACCAGGCGAAAAGGGTGGTCGAACAGCTCCGGGGCCCTTGGTACTGCAGTTTTTGCGGGGAGCCTGGAGATGATTTCGCGGCCTCCATCAAGCTGGGTTGTACTGCCTCGGAGTTTGACGGGTCCTACTGGGTCGCCGGGGCGCCGGCCGGGCAGACGCCGCCCACGCTTCAAATGGAGATCGAAAAGGATGGAACCGTGAAGTTGATCGGGCAGGTTTGGAACGCCCAAGCCGGGTGTTATGAGGGGCCGGTCTACGGCGTTCCCCAGGGAGATTCGTTCAGCGCCATCCGCTGGGAAATCAGGCCGGCCACCGGAGCGCCGCGCCCGATATGGAGCCGGATGAGTCCCGACGGAAATACCCTCTGGATCAGTTGTACCCGGCCTCTGTCCGGCGGGGACGATACCGTTCATTACTCTTACGCCTGTTGGTCGAGAACCGCCCCCGTCAGCGACGATCCTTCGACCCGTCCCCGTCCCCGAGGATTTTTTTAAGCGGTGGGTCTTTTAGGTCCGGCGGTTGATCCGATTTGAAGAACCCGTGAAGACCGGCTTTCACGCTATGAGCATCAGCCAATCGACGACGACCAGGCCGATGAGGGCTGCGCCCGCCAGGCCGTTCAAGAGACCCGAAACCCAGCCGAGGTTTTGGGACCAGAGGCCGGCGGGAATGCCCGCCGCGTAACCCGGCGGGATTCCCAGCACCCCGGCGGCAAAGACCAGCGGACGGGGCTGATGGTTGACGGAGGCGAGGAAAAGTCCCCCGCTGAAGCCCAGAAACACAAAAAAGAAAAAGATCCAGACGTGAAAGTCCCCAAAGTTGGGCTTGAGGCCTTTTTGACCGGCGATACTATCCACCAAAATGAACAGAATCCCGATCATTCCCAAGATCACCAGGGGCCATCCAATCATGGCATTGGGCCCCAGGGCTAAGGGAACCCCGAAGGCCAGTAAGGCCATCGAAGCGAAGACCATGACGGTCCGCCCCAGGTTATGGTTGAAGGAGGTTTCCGGGGGCTCTTTTTTATTCGGGGAAAGCTTGGACCCCAGCAAACGGGGGAAGAAGTCGGAATGGAATTGAAGGCTCAGGAGACTCGGCGGATCATTGAAATCAGTCTTGGCCATTGAGACACCCCCTGAGGCATCATAAGGGTTTTCGCGATCGCGGGGCGGGTTCAATGTTTTCAAGAATTTTCATCCCCCCCAGGCCCGGGTCAACTTTTCCTGGACGGGAACCCCGGGAAGCGATAAGCCTGAAAGGCACTTTTTAATGGGGAGGGTCTAATGAAAAAATTTATCTTTTCAAAAAAAGGCCTGGGGCTCTTCATCCTCTTTGTGGGAATCCCGGCCTTTTATTGGGGTTGGCATCGTTTCCAACCCTTCTTCTACAAGAGCTTGAGCGTCAAAGACCTCTTGAAAATAACCATTTCCGAGAACCGGGACAAGAATTTTTACGAGAACGGGGCCAGAACTTTACAAATCGTTGAAAATTACAAAATAAGGCCGGGTGAACCGGTGAAAACCCTCCAACAAACATTGCCGGAGGCGTTCGGCTTCGGTTCCGAGGCCAAGGCCGCCAAGACGGATTACGCATTCGGATATACCGCGCAATTGATCGATGGAGGGGCGGGTTACGTTACGATGAAGACGAATCCAACCTACGGATGTTGGAATAATTCCGATATTACCCTCGTAAAATATTTCATACAGGATGGCGGGTTGATCAGGAAAATTCTTCGTTTTCCCAAGGACCGCGAGGGTTGCGTGGGGGGCGGACGTTGTTTTCTCTTGGTCTTGAAGGATAAAAACTGGCTGGTCGATTTGACGGAAAAGTGGCTGGAGGAAGGGAACTATTCCTATCCCGGAAAAAATTCCGTTTACGACCTTTCCGATTTTGAACCCTTGGCTGGAATTCCCGGGGAGAATTGGCCTTCCATGGTCCAACCGGCGGAATTCGAAACTTTCGACCTTTGGGTAAAGGACCATTCAAAGCTTTAGGAAATCCATCGAGCGTGGTTGTCCACGAGAGGGACCCGTCGTGGACAATCTGTTTTTTGACATTTTGCTGAACTGGATGTATATTCATTGTAGATACATTTTCGATAGGGGGTTTTTTTATGAAAACGGTCGTACAGAAGTGGGGTAATAGTCTTGCCCTCCGGATACCTAAAAACATGGCTGAATATATTAAAGTCAAAGAAGGGGGTTCTGTCGAATTGACGGAAGAAAAGGGAAACCTTTTGATCAAACCCGCCCAGGTCAAGCCATCCCTTAAAGAGTTAATTTCGCAAATTAAGCCGAGTAATCTGCATGGTGAGACACAAACGGGGCAGCCTGTCGGGAAAGAGGTCTGGTAATTCATGGACTATACCCCGGAACGTGGTGATGTGGTTTGGCTTAATTTCACCCCGCAAGCAGGGCGTGAACAGGCGGGGCAACGCCCAGCCTTGGTTTTATCACCCAAAGAATACAACCGAAAGACGGGCTTAGCGGTCATGTGCCCAATTACATCCCAAGCGAAAGGGTACCCCTTCGAAGTGGCGCTTATGTCGGGTTCTGTTCATGGCGTGGTGCTTTCAGACCATTTAAAAAACTTAGATTGGAAAGATCGCAAAGCCGTCTACAAAGGAAAGGTACCGCCAGAAGTGCTTCAAGCAGTGATCGATAAAGTTTCTTCTCTTTTACAGATCGGCTAAGAAATAACTTGAAATGGCTGTCCACGACGGGGACCTGTCGTGGACAGGTGAATGGGGTAAGGGTGGGGGCTTGAGGCTTTCAACCGGGCGCGAACCGGAAAATTACGGTTTGCCCGCCTTTTTTTTGCGGGCCGGGGGGCCGGGGCTGTAGGGCCGAAGCTCCTCCAGGTGGGTGCGCAGGTAATCCAGCAGGAACCTCCTGCGGGTTTTCTGGTGCTCATCATCGGTCTTGTTTCCCAGGGGCCCCAAAACGGAGGGGTCCGCCTTCTCCACTTTCGCGTAAATCCCCTGCCAGCGTTTCTTGATGGCCCAAAACGTCAGCCCCAAGGCGTGGGCGATATCCTTGTCGATCTCAACCCAGAGGGCTTTCTCCAGCACATCCTGTTCGCCCTGGGAAAAACAAAAACGGGGCGGGGAAAAAATAAAGATCGTGCTGACAAAGAGGGGTTTTTTCAAGCCTTCCTCGCGGTCAACACCGGTCAGAAAAGGCTGGTGGGCCCGGACCAAAGGCGATTGGTCCAGGAACTCGGCATAGTCCCTTCGCACCGCGCAGCCGCTTTGCATCATCACTTCCTTTTCGCTCGGGCCGTAAACCTCCTGCAGGTTTTGGCTCAATCGCGCCCCCCCGTAGAAGGCCAGGTAGGATTCAAATATTTTCGCCCGCGCCGGGGTTTCCTCCTCGAAGGTCGCCCGCCGCTCAACCCCGTAATGGAGCGTCACAGCGTTTAAACCCCCATGGGCGTTGTGATGGCCGATTTCGTTTCGGTCCAGGAATGGGCCATGTTTGTTTCCTTTTTTCCACCTTTGAAGGACCTGCAGGGGCAGGAAGGGGGGGAGGGTGGTGCGGGCTTCCCGGCAGAACTCGTCGGTCGCGAAAAAAAACATGACGAATCCGACGATGTTTTTTCCTTTTTGCTTTTCCTCATCTTCCACAACGGAGGACTTCGCCGACCGGTCGGCCAGAATTTTCCGCCAAAAGCCCAAAAGTTCGGCGCGGGACTTGGCGGTGTTAAAAAGAAAACGCTCCGAAAGCAGATCGAAGCATTGGGGAAAGTCTTGGGGCTGGGTGGGGCGGAATTTAAGGGCCATGGGACTCGCTTGGGGCCTGTTTGCCTTGATTTGACTGGGGAATTATAGCAGGGGAGGGTGGAAAAAAAGAACCTCTGAAGAGGGTCCGGCGCCTTGACCGTCCAGGGTGAAAGGAAAAGCCTCATTTAAATTCACCGGTTTACCCCTGAGGTGTATGGCCTAACCATAGTTTTCTTGGCAAAATCCGCGCTAATCCATTCAACCCAGCGTCCGGAGGGTTTCAAGATGAAACAGAGTTCAAGCCTATCCCATTTGCCGGCCATACCCTTCCGGGGAGCCTTGGTGATTCTTCCCCTTCTCCTATTCTCCGCTCTTTTCACCGGCTGTTCCAGCAACAACAATCCGACCACCCCTTCGAACGGCAATAATCCAGCCCCGACGAATACTCCTGTTCCCGCTTCTGGAACCGCCACTTCTACCCCAACCAATACAGCCGCCTCAACTGCCTCGGGGTCCCAAACGCCTACTGTCACTTCAACAGCCTCCCCAACGCCGACCAACACCATTGCCTCCACCGCCACCTTTACTCCCCCTTTCACCTCGACCCAAACCATTACCTCTACCACCACCAACACCCTGACATCCGCAGCCACTTCCACCCCGACCAATACCCCCGCCGCCGGAACGTCCACAACGTCTTTCACGTCCACTAATTCGGCAACGCCAACCCCGACTTCCACACCTACGACCACCGCGACCAATTCGCCGACGGTGACCATTACATCGAGCCCCACCAGCAGCGCTACCATCACCCCGACGGCGACGATCACTGCCGGCCCGGATTCCATCCAGTTCACCGCCAACTACACGGGCCCGGGCCCGGTCGACTCGAACCATCAGGTCGTGGGTTACGTGAGCTATGCCATCGGCCCCGACACGTTCGATATCCTGCAGGCTTCCAACGCCAACAACCCGAATTTCATCTTCAACCTCGCGGCGGGAAACTGGTATGTCCTTGAGTTTTACGGCGCCGTTGGGCTCTCCTACCAAAGCCAGGTCCACGACTGTCCCGGCTGCGTCGTGGGATCGGGCGCCCAGGCCCCAGGGTTTAAACCCCACGTCGGCGACAATTACGCGTTCTATAACCCCCCCTCAGGCTCACCTTGCACCTTCGCGGGCTCAGGGAACATCGCCGTTTCCAGCCCCCTCAACCTTGGCACGATCAATTTTTCCAATTCCTGCACCCTCACGGGCATCGGGGGCTATATCGACTATACGGGAACAGGCGCGGTCGGCCCCAGCAACCAGCTTTATATCGCCAACTATGCCGGCACCGATACCCAATACACCTCGCCGCTCAACATCAGAAATGTTCCGCTCAACGGCTTCCGTTATGACCTGCTGGATTTAGGCCTGAGCGGGACTTACCTGATCCAGGCCTGGTATGACTCCAACGGCAATGGGGGAAGCGGTCCCACGGGGGGTGAGCCGGTCACCCAATTTGGCCCCTTCACGGTCGGGACGGTCAACGCCTTGGACATCATCCTCAGCAACGCCAATACCGAGCCGGGATCGTTGACACCCACCCCCATGGCTACCGCGACCTTTACGATCTCCCCCACGCCCACCATCACCTCAACCCCCACGATCACGTTCACGCCCAATCCCTCCAACACCGCTACCTCCACCCCGACCATCACGGGGACCTTTATCTGCACGGTGGTGGAAACCGCCGCCCCGGTGACCATCTCCACCTCGGCCAACAGTTTCGGCACGGCCGCCAATGTCGGGGCGCTCAACGCCTTATCCGACCTGGTGGTGGCGGGCCAGACCCTCAACAGCGGCAGCGGCGGCGAATATTTCCAGTTCACCCCGAACTTCACCGGTCCGGTTTCCTTTTACGTGGATTGCTTTGATGACGGAAGCGGAACCCACCTTGACGAAATGGTCGTCTATAACTCAAGCCAGGCTTACCTGGCGCAAACCAGCGGGGTTTCCGCGGTGCAGGGGTCCCTCTTTTCCGTGACCTCCGGGCAATCCTACTATGCTCTGGTTTTGGCGGAAATTGGGTCGGAACCCGGGGGTACCTACAAGGCGCACCTCATCGCCCAACCGGTGCCCACTTCCACCTACACACCTACGATTACCTCCACGCCCAACCTTTCAAACACCCCCACCCCGACCGCAACCTACATTTGCACGGTGGCGGCGACCGCGACGCCGGTGGAGCAATACTAACGGAACCAAGGCGACAACAACGG
>CAWKIF010000094.1:0-7222 GCA_963849485.1 candidate division FCPU426 bacterium
AGTCATGGCTTTTGACGTGGATTCTGCGTTAAACGACAGTGAATTTTCGATCGTGGGCACACAAAACGGAACCAGTGTGACCATCACCCCATCTACCGCGGCGGACACCCGGCCTGCTAGCGTGCCTTATACCATTAATTTGAACCAGGGGGATACTTATGAACTAGGGTCGACGATCGTGGGTAGTGACCTTACCGGAACCCAGATCCAATCCAACAATCCGATCGCGGTCTTTGGGAATAATTCCTCAGCCAATGTTCCTACAAGCGTTTATGGATCCAGCAACCAGACATTGGAAGAGCTTTGGCCCACCAATGATTGGGGAACAAATTTCGTAACCATTCCTCTGGCCACACGGACAGGCGGAGACACCTTCCGGTTTTTGGCCTCGGTCAACGGAACGAGCGTAACCGTCAATGGGGTAGCGGTGGCCACTCTCAACCAAGGGCAATTTTCCCAGCAAAACATAGGGGGACCGGATTGGATTACGGCCAATAATCCCATCTACGTCGCCCAGTATTCAAACAGTAGAGATTATGACTACAACAACATTTCCGACCCCTTCATGATAACGGTCCCCCCCACAACCGCTTTCGGGACGACCTATCTAACAAGCGTTTTGGATCCAAGTTTCGGTTTCACCCCCAATTATGAGAACATTTTTGTTCCCACTTCGGCGGTGGGAGCGGTTTCATTGGACGGTGCGGCCATACCCGCTGGAAGTTTCTCCCCGATTCTTGGAAGCGGCTATTCTGGCGCGGCGGTGTCCGTTTCGGCGGCGGAACATGTACTCACCGGACCCGTCCCGTTCGGTGACTTGATTTACGGGTTTGCCTTGGCCGATGGTTATGGATATTCGGCCGGGTCTTTGGCGAGTGATATAGCCGCTACCATGACCCCGTCCCCGGTGCCTATCCCGACCAACACGGCCCCCTGCACAATCCAGGTTTGGCCCGATCCCTTTAACCCCCGTACGGCTTTTGAAGGAACATTGAAGGCCGACTGCCTACCGACCGGGGCCGTGGTTTCTTTTTATACGGTGTCAGGCGAACTGGTAAACCGAGTTGATGAAGCGGGGGGAATGGCCCAATGGGACGGGACCAACCGCCAGGATATGCCAGTTTCTCCGGGGATTTATTTTTACATGATCCGAAATGGACCTGATTTTTTAGGCCGGGGAAAGTTTCTGATTTACCGTTGATCCAACTTGTCCAGGACGGGGACCCTTCTCGGACAAGATGGAGTGGAGATATTTAATCTAAATAAAGGATACGATGATGAAGAAGATCCAGGAACTGACTGTAAAAGAAATCCTATCACTTGGCATCATCCTCGAAAGGTCTAATTACCTTTCCCTCGTCACATTTTCTCAATTCTTTGAGGGAAACGATGAATTGGATATCGCCTTCCGGTTCAAAGAGCTGGCGTATGAGGAGCTTGAACACGAGGCGCACCTTCAAAGAATGTATGTGGATATGTTCGGGGTAAGCACTCCCGATCCGTTAAATTTTGATTTTGATGACCCGGAGAGGGAGATCCTATCGAGCGTCTTCAAGGGCCATCATCCCGACTATTTTGAAAAGGCCCGAAAAGTTTTTGAATTAGCCCTGATCGGCGAGAACCGGGCCGGGGGATATTATCAAACGGCGGCTGAAACCGTGTCCCATAAAAACTTACGACTTCTCTTCAATCACCTGGCACTCGCGAAAAAAAATAATAGTTTCTGGTTGGAAGATCAAATCTCTAAGAATAAAAAGAATTTGGATAACCTTTGTCCGCGACGGGAACCCTTTGTGGACAACTCGCGAAAATGGGGGGCGGACCCCATTGAGCCGCAAAATTAAATAAAAAAGATCTGATTACCTCGAAGACCGTTTATTGATGGGTTCTTTGCTTCTAAGGATATTCCCTGCACTGCTTAACGCAAAACGAGGATTTTATAGATTTTCACCGTTTTACCGCCCCCCGCCAGGGCCGTGAGCCTCAGGTAATAGAGCCCGTCCGAGACAGTGCTGCCCCCCCCGTCGGCCAGGTTCCAGGTAAAGGTGGAGTTGCCGATGACGGATTGGGAACCGCCCCCGACCTTGCGGTAAGCCGTGGTAAAGACCTCCCAAGTCAGGGTCGTCAAGGCGGGCATGCTCACATCGATGTTGACGGGCCCCGCGCCGTTGACGGGGTTGGGGTAAGGAAAGCCCATCGTTATTCCCAATAGGACCGGGGTGGAGGTGGGGGAGAGCGTCACCGTAAAGGTCGCCGTGGGGGAGAGGATGTTCGTCGGGGTGATCGAAGGGGTCGGTGTGTTCGTTGCCGTAGGCGGTTCGGTTGGGGTAAGGGTATTAGTGATCGTTGGGGGTAGGGTGGGGGTGGGGGAGAGAGTGTTCGTCGGGGTGGAAGAGGGGATCGGGGTGTTCGTCACCGTCGGCGATTGGGTGGGGGTCGGGGTATTGGTGATCGTGGGGGACAGGGTGATGGTGGGAGTCAGGGTAATGGTCGAGGTATTGGTGGGGGTGTAGGTGATGTTGCAGACCGGGAATGTCGAGATCTCGATGCCCGTAATTTCGGCGTTGTTGGCCGTGGCGGTCGCGACGATATTGATCACGCCCCCCGTGACGTTCACGACAAAGGCGTGGTTGTCGGTGGCGTATTCCCCCACCTGGGAGTAAATATCCAAGCTCGGCACCACGGTCACGCCGTTGATGGCCACGTTGAAGACCCGGCATTCCGGGGAGGAACAGTACATCTCGACATTTTGCAAACCCACCAGGTAGGTCCCGTTGGGAACGGTAAACTCGTATTGCAGGGTGGGGGCGTAGCGTTCCGTCTGGTAAAGGACCTGCTCGGCGCCCGCGTTGGCGATGGCACTCGAGGTGGTTGCGGCGTTGCCGGCGGTCACGTAGCCGAACCCGCCCGCCGTATAGGCCTGGTCCGCCACCCAGGTCACCCCCCCGATGATATATTGCGGACCCCCGCAGTTGATGGCCTGAACGATCTGGGAGCAGGGGTTGACCGTCGGTGTGGCGGTGGGGGTATAGGTCACGGTCGCGGTGTTGGTCGGCGTATAGGTCGGGGTGATCGTGTCCGAGGGGTTATGGGTGGGGGTGAAGGTGTAGGTGTTCGCGGGGGTGGCGACACAGGCGGGAACGGGCGTCAGGATGAAATTCTGAAAGTCGGTTCCCCAGGTGGTCGGCGTCCAGCTGAAATTCGAGACCAGGTCGGGGCAGGAGCCGGGATACATGCACCAGGCCGTCGAGCCCACGATCCCGGGGGTGTTCAGGAGGTAGCTGAAAAAACCGCTGTCGAAGGCTGAAATATCCCCCACGGTGGGCGGACAGGTGGAATCGGGGCCGTATTCCCCCACGAAGACCGGATAACTGGATAAGAAGGAGCTGGGGATCGCGCTATTCCAACTGCCAACGGAAGTCCCGTCGTTGGTCCCGTAGATATGGGCGGCGAACATCACCCCGGCCCCCGGGTTCGTAATGGAGGCGGCGGGCAGGCCGGCGAGGTTGGCGCACCAATGCAGGCCTCCCATCAGGCAGACGTTGGTGGCCCCCGCCCCGCGCACGGCGTTCAGGAGCGCCTGCATGCCCGGCGTGGTGAAGGAAGCCCCGTTCAGGGTCCCGCCGTTGAGCCAGGTGTTGTAACCCGCGGTGTCGGTCGTTCCCGGGTTGTCCTTACCGGAGTCATAGGGCTCGTTGTAAAGGTCGAAGACCACGGCGGGGTTGTTGGCGAAGGCGCCCCCCACCGAGCTCCAGAAAGTGACCGCGTTCTGGTCCGCCATGGACTGTTGTTTCGTGTTGGCGGCGTTCCCCCAGCCCGCCCCGCAGGGATCTGTGGCCGAGGAGGATGTTCCCGACCAGTGCAGGTCGAGGATGGCGTATGCGCCCTGCGCCGAGCAGTCATTGACGACGCTGGCCACCAAGGCCTGGTAGTTCGTGCCGTTGGTGTCCCCGTCCCCGCACCCGAACCAATAATCCTGGTTCAAGGGCAGGCGGATGATGTTGCATTTCCAGGCGCCCACCGCCTCGGTCACCATGTTCAAGATCTGCCCGCTGCCCGTGTTGGAGAATTCGAGCCCGTCCGCGTCCACGCCCCTGAGGATCGTGCAGGAGCCGCCGAAGGAAAGGGTATTTCCCACGACGGTCAAGACCGGCGGTTGGGCCAGCGAATTTTGGGCGCAAAGAATCCCGAAGGCGAGGGCGATCAGGGTGGGGACTTTCCGGAAGGGCGAGGGTTGAATCAATGACATGTTGTTTCTTTACTCTTTCGTCCGGTGATGGAAGCTACGGTTTACACTTTAATCTGAATAGGGTTAAGCTGAAATCACATAAAAGGGCTTTCATGCTTTAAGCCGCGAATCGTGGAGCGGCGAATGATTCACGACAGGAACCCAGGTTGGACAACAAAATAGGAGGTTTTATTGTGAATCCATTCATAAGTTGGGGAATCGCGGTGGTCCTCGTGATGGCCGTCGTTCTCGGCGGATTTTGGATCTTTGCCGGTAAAGAAATAGCCAAGACCGTCGCGATATTTTTCGCGGGCTGGATTGTCGGAGCCATCGCCATGTACATCAAAGCGACGCTTGTCTATAAATCTTAAATTGCAACCTGTCCACGGCGGTGAGTTGGAACCCGAAATAAACCCCCCTTTTCCATTGGGGTAGGGTACAGTCTTTTTCACCTGTTAGTTGAGAGGAGCCCTTTCGCCGGTCGAGAGCTGACCCCGTTGGAACAGCGATTACCCGAAAGCCCGATGTGTTCCTGAATGATCAACGATGCTTCTTTTTTCGAAAGGCCGTTCTTCTCAAACTGAGAGCCGAACTCTCATTTTGATTCCTTTTGATTCACCGCTTTTCATAACAAAAGCCCAAATCTGAAAATCGAAGCTTCCCGCCTAACGGCATATTTATTGCTGAATATCTGTCCAGGTACCCAAGGAGATGGAATGGCCAAGAAATGTTTAATCAACAAACAGAAGCTGAAGCCCAAGTTCAAGGTTCGGGCTTATCACCGGTGCGCCCTCTGCGGCCGGCCGAGGGGTTTTCTGAGGCGGTTTGGGATGTGCCGTATTTGTTTCAGGCAAAACGCGAGTGAAGGCAAAATCCCGGGCGTCATCAAGGCGAGTTGGTAAGTATATAAAGAAGGAATCGGTGGTCTTCCGTCGGCCGTTCCAGGGTTGTCCGTTGTTCAGGGAAAATCCAGTCTAAACGCATGACTCGTCCATAAATCCACTCAACTGATTCGGCTCGGTCGTCGATCAACTCACCGTTAGGTCCATTCCCCTACCTCACGATTTCGAGGTGAGCCGGGAACAGAGTTGATATTCATTTACCTCCAACTTACCCATTGAGAAAACTATCGCCCTCAAAGATGACGAGGGCCTTTGGCCAGGTCAATATCATTAAGAGTCATAACTCTCGGGCGAATTCTTGGACAATATTAATTATTTTTAGTCAAGGTTTTCCCTGAAGGGGCCCGTTGGATTTCCTGATCAAAATTCAGATATCCCGGAGCTTCGTCTTGAGTTTGCGAAGTTATGGAAAAGAAAGCCTAATGTTGTTTTTTTTATGACATTGGAGTAGGCCCTGGATTGGACAGCGAATGGGGATATAATTTCAACCAATTGAAGGGTGGTTCCCTTGGGTAGATTATTCGAGAAATCACTGTTTCAACGGTAATGGTTTTGTGAGCCAGTTGATCGTCCATTTCTTTTTTATTGTGGGATTCTAATGATTAATAAATTGATTTTTTCCATGGTTCTTTGTTTTGCCGTCGGCCCGCTTTCAGCAACCGCAGGGACCATTTCGACCGTGGCGGGCAATGGAACGGCCGGCTACAACGGTGAAAATATAACGTCCACCAGCGCTGAACTCGCCGATCCTTATTCGGTGACAGCGGATACCTCAAACAATATATATATCTGTGATTTTGGCGGTCAACGTATCCAAAAAGTGAACGCCATCACTGGTCTCATCGCGACCGTCGTTGGTACGGGCACGGCGGGCTTTAATGGAGACGGCATCCCCGCCAATACCGCCGAAGTTAACGGACCCATCGGCGCCTGTGTGGATGACTGTGGGAACCTTTATTTTGCCGAATTCAGCGGCAATCGCGTGAGGCGGGTAGATGCGGTTACGGGCCTTGTTTCCACCGTGGCAGGCACGGGAACGGCGGGCTTCAATGGAGACGGTATCCCCGCAACCACCGCTCAATTGGATGTTCCGCATTGCGTGGCGGTGGACAGTTTGGGCCGCATTTATATCGCCGACCGGAGCAATTACCGTTGCCGAAGGGTGGACCCCTCAACGGGACTGATTTCAACCGTAGCTGGGAATGGATCGAGCACCTATGGGGGGGACGGGTTACCTGCCACCGCCGCCGGTGTGGGTATGGGGTGGGTGGAGGCGGTCTGGGTGGCCCCGAACTTTGATATTTTTTTGGCGATCTCCCAGGATGCCAATATCCGGAAGGTGACCGATGCGACGGGCATTATTTCCACCTTTGTCAGCGGTGTTCTCTATCCACTGGACGTTTATGGGGATTGTGGCGGTAATATATTCGCGGGGAACAATTCGAATATTGTCTACCAGGTAAACTCTTCCGGGATCGCCGTTACGGTCGCCGGGAATGGTACGACGGGTTTCAGCGGCGACGGCGGTCAGGCGACATCGGCCCAGATCAATCAACCTTCAGGCGTTTTCGTCGATACCCTGGGAAACCTTTTGATCGCGGACTCAGGCAACGAACGGATCCGCTTGGTCCAGGCCATTGCCAACTCTTGTGTCCCGCCATCCTGTTTTCTAACCTCCAGCCCAACACCCACCCTCACCCCGACCCCCACCGTGACAACCACGCCCACAGTGACGCCCAATCCAGGCGGGGCCTGCAATCTTATCAACGCCACCTTGAACTTCGCCCTGGATGACGGGGGGGAAATCCTTATCAACGGCAACAGCGTTGCCGTTTGCGGGAACTACTGTTACGGAAACGCCGTCAACACGATTTCCATCCCGACCGCCTGGTTCAATCAGACTGGAGACAATGTCCTGGCGGCCTACACCTACGCGGCGGACGGCGACGTGAGCTGCGCCACCTGGCTCTTGACACTCAATTATTCCAACTGTTCCCCCACCTATGTCATGCCGGGCCCCTGCGTGGTGGATCAGTATTTGTTCAACCCCAACTCGGGTGCCACAACGCTTCCCGCCGCTTCTTCTTTCCGG
>CAWKIF010000095.1:0-4024 GCA_963849485.1 candidate division FCPU426 bacterium
TCCGGTCACGGCATATAGCCCTTGAAAGTTTTTTCCTGTAGAACCCTTCCCTTATACCACCTTGGGAGGGAAACATGCCAAGTCAGAGCAAAATCCAGAGAAAAAAGAGATGGATCGGGGTCCTTCGGGCCTGGAAGCGTAGCGGCCTGAGTGTTTCGGCATTCTGCCGGAAGAACCACTTCAGCCAAGCGACCTTCTACGCTTGGAAAAAGCGATTATTACCCGGCGGGAACCACAGAATCCGTGGTCGCAATACTTTCCTTCCTGTGAAGGTCGTTACGTCGCCTTGGGAAAACCAGCCGGTTCTGGAATTAGCGCTGAAAAATGGGCGGGTGTTGAGGTTGTACCGGGAAGTACCGGCCTCAGTTCTGGCCGAAATGGCACAGGCGCTTGAGGCTGAGGCGTGCTGACATTCTCGGCGGGAATCCGTGTGTTTGTGTGCACCCAGGTAGCGGATATGCGCAAGGGGTTCGACGGGTTGTCGGCCATGGCCACCGAAGTGATGAGGCAAGACCCACTGTCGGGGCATTTGTTCGTGTTCCGCAACCATCGCGGGGATCGGTTGAAGGTGTTGTATTGGGGTGGTGACGGGCTGTGTCTCTGGTACAAGCGCCTGGAAGCGGGGACATTCGAGTTGCGTAAGGGCGAAGGGGGCGCGGTGGAAATCACCAGCGCCGAGTTGATGATGCTGATCGAGGGGATCAGTATGGCGAGAGTGGAGAGAAGAAAAAGGTTCAGCCTGTCGCACAAACCCTCACCCGTTTTTTCTCAGTGAGACAAATATTTTTTAAAAAGTTTGAAACTATTTTCTTCTGTCTGCGTCCAATGTAACGATGAGTTCATCCGCTCCTACCATTCCGAATTTAGAAAACCTTCCCGATGATTCCGCTTCCCTAAAATCCCTCGTCCACAATCTTTCCGAAATTCTGAATAATTTTCAAGATGTCTTGAAGGATCAGGGCGAAACCATTGAACGGCTTCGTCACCAATTGTATTTGGCCGCGAAAAACCGATATGGCCGGAAGTCCGAACAAATGAATTCAGCCCAACTATCGATCTTCCTGCAAGAGGTGGAAACTCGCTTAGCTCAACTGACCCAGGCCCAGCAACTCCCCAAACCCCAGGAAGAAGCCGAAACGATTACTTATACGAGAAAGAAGGGCCATGGGAGAAACAAACCGCCCGAGAACCTGCCCATTCTTCGACGGGAACACCCTTTGCCTGAGGACCAGAAGACTTGTTTGGAATGCCATCAAACCCTCACGAAGATGGGGGAAGACATCCACAGTACCCTGGAACATATACCTTCCATGACCTATATCATCCAGGACGTGTTGGAAAAGTGGGCTTGTCCGGGTTGTAAAGGGGCTCCGGTCACTAGCGAAGCGCCCATGAGGCCCTTGGAGCGGTGTATCGCCGGACCCGGACTATTGGCCCAGGTAGTCACCGCGAAATACGCGGATCACCTGCCCCTCTACCGCCAATCGGAAATATTTGAACGGGGGGGCCTAGTGATCAGCCGGTCCACTTTGTGTGACTGGGTGGGGGGTGTCTCCCATCTTCTCGAGCCCTTATATGAGGCCATGAAAGCCGATGTATTAGCATCCAAGGTTATCCATACAGATGACACTACCGTACCCTACTTACCGGCAGCCTCTCCCGTGGATGGGTCGCCACCCGGGGAAAAGGAACCCGAGGTGGATCGGGAAAGGAAAGCCAGAATAGGCCGACTTTGGACCTACTCCGGGGACGAGAAGCACGCCCATATTGTTTATGATTTTTCCGAAAACCGTTGTGCAGAGCATCCGAGGAAATTCCTGGGAGATTGGAAAGGATATCTTCAAGCGGATGCATACACAGGGTATGACGCCATGTTCAAAATCGATAACGTGATAGAGGTCGCGTGCTGGAGTCACACGAGACGCTATTTTAACAATGCCAAGGTATCGGATCGAAGTCGGGCCAAGATGGCCATGGCTTTTATTCGAAAGCTTTACGAAGTGGAGTGGGAAGCAAAAGATAAGAAACTGGATTCCTTAGCTCTGAAAGCATTACGAGAAGAGAAATCCAAACCGATCTTGAAAGCCTTCAAGGAGTGGTTGGATATCCAGGCACTTGCGACATTACCCAAAAGCCCTTTTGGGGAGGCCATGACCTATGTGTTCAACCAATGGGAGGCATTGAACCGATATGTGGAAGACGGCGACTTGGACATCGACAACAACCAGGCTGAGAGGGATATGAGGTGTGTGGCCCTTGGAAGAAAAAATTGGCTTTTTGCCGGGAGTGTGGAAGGCGGGAAATGGGCAGCCATTCTTTTCAGCCTGGTGGCTTCCTGTAAAAGGCGCAAGATAGACCCTTACTTTTATCTACGTGATGTGATTAGCCGTGTAAAAACCCATCCCATGAGTCGGATTCGGGAATTACTGCCCGCCACCTACATGCCCGGCCCCGCTCCGGAAGCGCCGATATTCCAGACTGCCAAGCCCGAGCTTCCTCAAAAAACGCAAAACATACTTGCCCTTCCATGAAATGGCGTAACCCGACAGTTACATTTATCGAAGCATGACATGTGTCATACAGGGAAAAAATTTTTTCCTTCCTATTATTAAAACATTGTTTATTTTTTTGGGAGGAGGCTTTTTGTGAAAACTGCACACGTCGTTTTGGCTTTATTCTTGATAGGCACCCTCACTGCACTCTTCAACATCACCGGTTGCGGCAGCCCCACATCACCCGCTCCAACGCCAACCCCTGCGCCCACGAATACTCCATGCGGTTTTCCGGGCAATACCTGCACACCGACCTTTACCAGTACCTACACCTTCACCGGCACCTACACCATGACCTTTACCGCGACCAACACGCCGACTGTCACCAACACGAAAACCCTCACCTTCTCGCCGACCATCACCAACACGCCGACGAACACCAATACGCCGACCTTCACGACGTCGCCCACCGATACCTGGACCCCCAGCAACACTCCCACCATCACGATGACCGCGACCATCACCAACACCCCCACCAACACTCTTTCGCCGACGATCACGAATACGCCTACGAATACGCCTCTGGTGACCAATACCTTCACCTCGACCAATACCGTTTGCGCTACCAATACAAACACTCCGACCCCGGGAACGAACGGGATCTCCTTTGCGGGCACGGCCAGCTGGACCGGGACCGGTTCGGTGAGCAGCAGCCATCCGATCTTCATCAACGCTTTCGTTCAGAATGCCGGGGACAGCGCGTTACATGCCCAAGTCACCACCAGCGGGGGGCCCTATACGATCGTCGGATTGGCATCGAGCACGACCTATACCCTGGTGGCCTACTATGGTAATTCCAGTACTTATAGTTGGCCGCCTCCGGCCGGGGTCTATGCCGCCCTCTATGGGACGTCCACCTGTAATGTCGCCAACTCCACTCAAGAACCCTCTTCCGGTTCCGTCGTTGGATTGAACTTCTCTTTTGGGAACTCCAACCAGATCAGCGCCTTCTCGGGGGCCGTCAACTACTCGGGAAGTATGGGAACGGTGGATCAGTGCCACCAGATCTATATCCTGCAGTTCCCGGCGGGCACAGGTATTTCGGCTATCAAGTCGGGCGCCACTTGGAACAATGACACTCATCTCAATCATAACGGCAACACCTTCGACATTTTGTCGCCGGATGCAACCCACAGTGTTTGCAATACCCAGACGGCGGACCTGCTGATCTTCTATGACGCGGCTGGAACGGGGAGCAGTAGCCCCCAAACGGGTGATCCCTATACCTTACTCGGCAGCGCGTCCTCCGGCACCTCCGCGACGACCGATAGCGCGTCTTTTGACGACACCAACATCTATTAAGCCGTCACGCATTGAAAAAGCCCGGGCCTTTCGGCTCGGGCTTTTTTTATTTGGGCAACGCAAGAAGAAACTGAAAATCGGCTTTAAATAAATCTGTGGCGGTTCGGGACTGCCAAAGGCGTCACACTTTTGGACCGGCGTTTATCTACATGGCGCAACCGGACGCTTAC
>CAWKIF010000096.1:0-62593 GCA_963849485.1 candidate division FCPU426 bacterium
AAGGTGTGGCCGGGACCAACGGCAAAGGTTCCACCTGCGCTTATCTCGCCTCCATCCTCCGCTGTTCTGGCTTCAAGACTGGGCTTTACACTTCTCCCCACCTTTGCGAAATCAGGGAACGGTTTCGTGTTGATGGGGAATGGATATCCGCTAACGACTTTCAACGGCACAGCCAGCGGGTATTAGCCGCCTGCCGGATTATCCGAAAAAAACTGGGGCACCTGCCCACCCAATTCGAAGCCCTCACCGCTATCGGTTTCTCCTGGTTTCAGGAACAAAAGGTGGATTGGCTGGTGTTGGAAGTGGGCCTGGGGGGGCGGCTAGACTCAACCAATGTGATTCCCACTCCCGAAGCCGCGCTCATCACGCCGATCGGCCTGGAACACCAGGAAATACTGGGAAATACCTTAGGGGAAATCGCCTCTGAAAAGGCCGGAATCCTCAAGACGGGTGGGAGAGCCGCAACCCTTCAATACCAACCGGAAGCATCAAGGGCCATTCGGAAGAGGGCCAGGGAGCAGGGAACCGAGTTATGGGAAGCGGAGAAGGATTTCACTTATCAGTGGTCAAAGGGCAGGCTAAGTTGGGAAGGTATTGGATTAAAAGAAAACTTTAAACTGCCGGACTTGCCGGATTACCAGGCGGCCAACGCGGCCTTGGCCATCGCAGGTATGCAATTGTTATCTCAACAGGGGCTGATTTCTTCCCCCCCAATGATTCAGCAAGGCCTCTCGGAAATGACCTGGCCCGGTCGTTTGGAAAAGGTCCTCCATCCTCCACTGACGCTGGTGGATGGGGCCCATAACCCGGACGCAGCGCAGGCATTGGCCATTTCTCTAAAGCGGAAGTTTCCAGGTCAAAAGATGATTTTCTTGAATGGTTTTCTGAAGGATAAAGATTACGCTGCTTGCGCGAGGATTCTAGCGCCCTATGCGGCATTGGCGGTAGTAACCCACCCTCCCAGTGATCGGTTTGTAGGAGGAGCGGAAGTCGTTAAGGCTTGGGAAAAGGCGGGTGTCCGCACCTTTTGGATAGAGGATTGGCGCCAAGCACTGGGATTTTCCCGTTCCTTGGCCCGTGATGCGAAAATCCCTCTATTGGTCATGGGGTCCCTGTATTTAGTAGGGGCCTGCCGGAAGGAATTGATCGGGAATCGGGGACTGGCAAGGATATAATTGTCGACCCAGAAAACAAGAAGGAGATTTCCCTTGGCCAAGGCCGTAAAAAAACCGACGCTTTCCATCATCGTACCGGTCTTCAACGAGAATAAGACCCTGCTTCCACTCCTGGAAAAGGTGCGGGCGGTCAATCTGAGGGGGATTCGGAAACAGATTTTGGTGGTGGATGACGGATCATCCGACGGCACTAGGGACCTGCTGATGAAAATCAAAAAACCTGACTTCGAGATCTATTTCCACGACAAAAATAAGGGCAAGGGCGCGGCCATCCGAACCGCCATCCCCCATACCAAGGGGGATTATGTGGTGGTCCAGGACGCGGATTTGGAATACGACCCCGCCGATTATGAGAAATTGCTGGGGCCCCTGCTGGAGGGAAAAGCGGACGTGGTTTACGGTTCCCGTTTCATGGGAACCCACCAGGCTTTCGTCTTTTCCCACTACCTGGGCAACATCTTCTTGAGCGCCGTGACGACCATCCTTTATGGCACAGTCCTGACCGACATGGAAACCTGCTACAAGGTTTTCAAGGGGGAGATTTTGCGGGGTTTGACGCTGAGGTCCAACCGGTTCGAGTTCGAGCCGGAAGTCACTGCCAAACTTTTAAAAAAGAATTACAAAATCTATGAAATGCCCATTTCCTATCACGGGCGGGGTTTTTCCGAGGGGAAAAAGATTACCTGGCGCGATGGGATTACGGCCTTGTGGTGCCTGCTGCGTTACCGTTTTGCGGATTAGAGGGATTTTTAATTTAACATCCGGAATAAATAGGAAATGAATTCTCAACCCTTGGTGGACTCGAGTTCAGGCAATGAACTTCCGCATAAAAACATTTTGGTTTTGCTCCGACTTTTACGCTGGTTGGCCGCTGTTGATTTTTTTGCCCTAATGCTGACCGGCGGCTATCAAATCCCATTCACCCATTTATTCTCCCTTTATCCTTGTACCTCCCTTTTCCTGATTCTTCTCACGACGCTTTTGATCCATTGGGCGCGGGGGGAGACCAGCGGGGGGAAAAAAGATTGGCTGGGAACGGACGGGAGGATTTTAATCGCTGTTTGGATGGTGTTTTTAGGCAATTTCAGGTGGAGGGGCAGCGGGGATGTGGTGGCCGCCAGTCTCCAGCCCTTCGCCCTTCTGGAGCATGGGCATTTATACCTGGATGAGTATTTCCCGGGCTCGGTGGAAGGGGATGTCAGCGGGGTTTACCGCCGCGGGGGGCATGTCCTGTCTAAGTACCCCAGCGCGCCGGGTCTTTGCTTGGTGCCTTTCGATCTGATCCCCGGCTTGGCGGGGGTGAAACCAACGGATCTATTCTTACACCAAACCCAGAAGATCGGCGCTTCTTTCATTGTGGTCTTATCGGTCCTGTTGGTGTTGAAATCCCTGCTCCTGTTTCTTCCGCGTCGGGAGGCGTGGTTTCTTGCCCTCGCCTATGCATTCGGCACATCAGCTTTCAGTGTATCCAGCCAAGCCATTTGGCAGCATGGGCCGGGTCAATTGTTCCTCAGCTTGGGGATGTGGCTCCTCCTGAAAGGAATCAGCGAGGATGAAGGGAATAATTCTCAAATCAGATTTTTCGCATTTGTGGGATTTTCCTTTGCCATGGCCGCTTGGTGCCGGTATACCAACATTCTTTTTTACCCCGCGATCCTGGGCTATTTCATACTCAAACAGCGCCGGGGCCTTATTCCGTTCATACTCGGGTCGGTTCTGCCCTTTGCGGCCATTGGGCTGGATAATATCGCGCATTCCGGTCTTCCCTGGTTGACGGGTTATCCGGGGGGAGAAAACGGTTTTCATACCCCCCTGGCCGAAGGGATCCCGGGAGTTCTCTTCAGCCCCGCGCGGGGTCTTTTTTTATTTTCTCCTTTCCTCCTCTTCGGCTTTTACGGTTTTTATGGCGAGTGGAAGAATCATTTCGAAGCGCTTTTCAAACTACTTTCGGTTTCCGCCTTGGCACTGGTCCTGCTGATCTCAAAATATGACTTCTGGACCGGGGGATTTTGTTTCGGGCCCCGATATTTTGCGGACATGGACCCAATCCTGGTCTTAGCTTGCGTGCCGGCGATCCCACTGCTGAAAAAGCCGGTTTGGGGGGGATTTTGGTGCCTGGCCGTGGTCTATTCTTTCTTAATCCATTTTTTAGGCGCCTATGTCAGTTGGAAATGGGAAGGGAAACCGATCTGGGCACCGGCCCATCATCCGGTTCTGTTTTGCCTTTTGGGAGGGGAGGGGGCGAGTGTTGAAACCCGGATCATGATGTCGATAATATCCGCCCTCGTTCTGGGGCTTGCGACATGGTTCGCCTTAAAGTGGGCCCGGAGTTTCAGAGCTAATCCCATTTAATATCACTTCATTACGCCGATTCTTTAGATGGAGCTATGAGCTTTTCTTTTCCCCAAAGTCCAAACTGAAGTCCTATTAGGGAATATTGAAAGTACATGAACTGCTGGGCGAAGGTGTATTCGGTCAAGCCCCAGACTAAGGTTCCCGCGAAACAACAGGTCAAAGTCCAGTTGAGCTCCTGGGCCAGGGGATCCTTTCCCTGGAAATTTCCGGCGCCCCAGAAATAGGCCAAGATCCATCCCAGGTAAATCACGAGGCCCAGATAGCCGTTTTGAACCGTCATTTGCAGGAAATTATTATGCAAATGGGGCTCGTTGGTTTCGGGGAAGTTGGGGTTTCGGTACTTGGGGTAAATCTCCTCGAGGTTGCCCTGGCCGACACCGAGGGGATGGTCCCCGATGATTTTGAGACCCGTGTTCCAGATATAAAAACGGGCCTGGTCGCTATAAACGATCTCGTGCTTTTCGTTGTAGGAAGTCCTGACCTGAGTGATGCTTTTCATTTTATCCTTCAGGTAGTCCGGCATTAAAAAATAGCCCGCCAGTAGGATCAGCAAGCCCGCCCCCAGCCACCGTCGGTTGAAACGAACCGCCAGAAGGATAAAACCCGCCAAAAACCCCAACCAAGCGCCGCGGGTTTCAGTGAAAAGAAGCGCCCAGCCGTTCAGGAAAGTCAAAGCCCAGGTCAGTAGATCCCTGGGTTGGCGCATCAGAAAGCCGGTTTGAATCAGGAGGGCCGTCATCAAGAGTCCCCCGAAGAGCATCTTGTCGCCCGAGAAGGAATCGATCCGGTCCTGGTGTAGGTAAAAGTGCTTCCAGATTCCGAAAACCGCGCAAAAGGCCGCTCCCCAGGTGAAGCAAGCCAGGATCTTTCGGGATTCCACCGCCCCCAGGGCCATGGCCCCAACCATCAGAATAAGAAGTATGGTCAGATACCGGTGCACCGAATGGAAACTATGGGCCGGGTCGATCCCTAAGAGAGATCCCAGGTAAAAACTCAAGGTCCAAACCAGGGTCCAGGTCGAGAATGCGTCCCAACGCAGGGGGAGGGGCGGCTGTTTTTTGTAAAGAAGCCATCCAAGGTAAAGGACGGGAAGCCAGATCAGGTTTTGCAGGGCGATGGAAGCGGTGGAGATAAAAAAGAAGAAACAGAGCGAAAAGAAGAAAAACTTTCTTGGAAATTCTAAGGAGGCCATGGCTTGGGATTATAAGGGCTTTCACCCCGCAGACAAGAAGCTCGCCGGGTGGTTTGTGCGTTGACAGCCCCCGGAGTGGATGTTTAAATACTCGAGGTTTTTCAGGGTTTTTGGAGGAACGATGCGCCAAAACCCACGCTGGCTCTGAAGCGTTTCCGTTCGACGGCCTTTTTCCCCAAAGAGGGGATTAAGGCTCGCATCCCTTCCCAGGGACTCGGGGCGGTTCGGTCCCTTATCTTCGGAGGATTTCATGTCGAAGGTTGTCCTTAAGAACGTGAACAAGGTTTACGGCAACAATGTGGTGGCCGTGAACAACGTCAATATCGAGGTCGCGGACAAGGAATTCTTGATCCTGGTCGGGCCCTCGGGCTGCGGCAAATCCACAACGTTGCGCATGGTGGCGGGGCTGGAAGAACTCTCGGGCGGCGAGATCCGCATCGACGATGTGCTCGTCAACGACGTCCCCCCCAAGGACCGGGACATCGCCATGGTGTTCCAAAACTACGCCCTTTACCCCCACATGACCGTGTTCGACAACATGGCCTTCGGGTTGAAACTGCGCAAGTACCCCAAGGAAGAGATCAAGCAGAGGGTTTACGAGGCCGCCAACATCTTGGGCATCCAGGAACTATTGGCCCGCCGTCCAAAAGAACTTTCCGGCGGTCAGCGCCAGCGCGTGGCCGTGGGCCGCGCCATCGTGCGCAAACCCAAGGTGTTCCTCTTCGACGAACCCCTGTCCAACCTGGACGCCAAGCTGCGCGTCCAGATGCGCGCCGAGATTTCCAAGCTGCACACCCGCCTCCAGGCCACCATGATCTACGTGACCCACGACCAGCTTGAAGCCATGACCATGGGCGACCGCATCGCGGTGATGAAGGACGGGTTCGTCCAGCAGATCGCCGACCCCCTCACCCTGTACGAGAAGCCCGTCAACAAGTTTGTGGCCGGCTTCATCGGGACCCCCGCCATGAACTTCATGGAAGGCGCCCTGAACAAGAAGCGCACCGGCATCTATTTCAACGAGGAAAACTTCGAGATCAAGCTGCCGGACTCCTTCACGGCACAGGTCGAGAGCTACGTGGGCCGGGACGTCATCCTCGGCGTAAGGCCGGAAGACATCCACGACAAGATGGACGCCGCCAACGCCTCCCCGGACAACACCATCAGCGCCACGGTGGAGATCATCGAGCCCCTGGGCGCGGAAGCCTATCTCTACCTCACCACGGGGAAGAGCCCCTTCATCGCGAGGGTCTCCAGCCACGACCAAATCGAGATCAACCAGGATATCGAGCTGGTCTTTAACATGCAAAAATCGCATATATTCGACAAGGAAACGGAGAAGTGCCTCACCACCTGAGGCCCGAATCCTGAGAGCGGCTTTTAAAACCGGGACGGGCGACCGTCCCGGTTTTTGAGTTTTATAGGCTATTTTCCCCCGCGGGGGACACTCTTTTAAGGAGCGGTTATGCGCATCGCGGTGGTCGGGACGGGTTATGTGGGACTGGTGACCGGGTCCTGTTTCGCGGACCTGGGCAACCAGGTGATCTGCGTGGATGTCGACCGGAAGAAGATCCAGGGCCTGCAGAGGGGGGTCGTGCCGATCTTCGAGCCGGGGCTGGAGGAGGTCGTGCGCCGCAACATGGGCAAGCGCCTCACCTTCACCACCGACTTGGGAAAGGCCGTGCTCGCCTCCGATTTCATCTTCATCGCCGTCAGCACCCCCCCCGGCAAGGGCGGGGAAGCCGATATCACCAACGTGAAGGCCGTGGCCCGGGGCATCGCCAAGACCATCAACCGCTACAAGATCATCATCAACAAGAGCACCGTGCCCATCGGCATGGGCGACGTGGTCACCCAGCTCATCCTCAAGTACGGCCCCAAGGACGTAACCTTCGACGTGGTTTCCAACCCCGAGTTTTTAAGGGAGGGGTCGGCGGTCCAGGACCTGCTCCGCCCGGACCGGGTGGTCATCGGCGCCACCCGCCGCTCGGCGGCCCAGAAGGTGGCGGAGATCTACAAGCCCCTCAACTGCCCCATCCTCATCACCGACCTCAAGAGCGCCGAGATGATCAAATACGCCTCCAACGCCTTCCTGGCCACCAAGATCTCCTTCATCAACGAGATCGCGAACCTCTGCGACGCGGTGGGGGCGGATATCTCCCAGGTGGCCAAGGGCATGTCCTACGACCCCCGCATCGGGGGGCAGTTCCTGAACGCGGGGCTGGGTTTCGGGGGAAGCTGTTTCCCCAAGGACGTCTCCGCCCTGGTGATGATCGGCCAAAAGAGCCGGTCGGCCTTCCGAATCCTCCCCCAGGTCATGGAGGTGAACCAGCGGCAAAGGGTCCTTTTCCTGGAGAAGGTCCGCCGGGTTCTCGGGCCCCTCAAGGGAAAAACCCTGGCGGTTTGGGGGCTTTCCTTCAAGCCCAACACCGATGATCTGCGGGAAGCGCCCTCCCTGACGATTGTCCCGGCCCTCCTCAAGGAAAAGGCCCACCTGCGGCTCTACGACCCGGTGGCGATGGACAAGGCCCGCCCCCTCTTCAAGCGGGCCAAGTTCACCGCCAACCCCTACGAGGCCGCCCAGGGGGCGGATGCGGTTCTGGTTCTCACCGAGTGGAACGAGTTCAAACAGGTGGATTTCAAGAAGATCAAGGGCCTCCTTCGGCAGGCCGTGGTCATCGACGGACGGAACATGTACGGACAGGGCGAGCTCACCGACGAGGGGTTCGCCTATTACGGCATGGGACGGGGAGAAGTTCTCGATTTCAGCTAAACCCCAGGGATAGGATCCATTGAAAATCGCAATCTTAGGCTCGAAGGGCATGCTGGGTTCCCAAGTGGCGCGGGAACTTTCCCGCCGGTCCCACCAGGTGCTGTCCCCCGGCCGGGAGCAGGCGGATTTGACCCGGCCGATTCTTTTGGAAAAGTTCTTCCGGGAAAATGATTTCGAGACACTTATCAACTGCGCCGGCTACACCCGGGTGGATTATTGCGAGGATCCCTCCCAATTCCCCCTGGCCCGTGCGGTCAATGGAGCCGGGGTGGCCTGGCTCGCCCGGTTCTGCAAGCAACGGAACCGATTCCTCGTCCACTATTCGACGGATTACGTCTTTGACGGGACGAAAGAGAGCCCCTACGACGAACTCGATGCCCCCCATCCCCTCAATGCCTATGGCCGCACCAAGTGGGAGGGGGAACGGCTCATGGAGGCCGAGACGAAGGATTACCACTTGATCCGATCCTCCTGGCTTTACGGCCCGGGTGAACGGAAGCATTTTGTTACCTCCCTGATCGAGTCCTTCCGGACACGCCCGAAAGTGGAAGTGGTCTCCGACCAGGTCGGGGCCCCCACCT
This sequence comes from candidate division FCPU426 bacterium, assembly GCA_963849485.1. Taxonomy (GTDB): domain Bacteria; phylum Oederibacteriota; class Muellerivitia; order Muellerivitales; family Muellerivitaceae; genus CAVTWJ01. The sequence goes on from CAWKIF010000096.1 coordinate 8,077, forward strand.
ACACCCCGGATTTGGCGGCTTTCACCCTGGATTTATTGGAAAGGAAGGCCCCGGCGGGAACTTATCACTTCTCCAATTCGGGTTCCGCCTCCTGGTTTGAATTCGCGGAGGAGATCCAAAAACAAACCGGCTTGGGCCATTGCCGGCTGGTTCCCGCCTTGACCGAGGTGGTTTTCCGGCCGGCGGCCCGGCCGCCCAATTCCAGGCTCAACTTGTCCAAGGCGGAAGGGATACTGGGAAAGCCGATCCGTCCCTGGACGGAGGCTTTGGAGGAATATTTGAAGAAGGATTTAAGCATTGAAAAGAATTGATCTTTCAGTGGTGATTCCCGTTTATAACGAGGAAAAAAGAATTCCCAAGACCCTTCGGGATTCCCTGGATTATTTGAAAAAATCCAAACTCTCCCATGAAATTCTCATCGTGGATGACGGGTCAACCGACGGGGTTTTAGGGGTTGTGGAAACTTTTCGCAAAAAAAAGGACGGCCCGGCACTCCGGATCCTGAAACAGGGGACCAACCGGGGCAAGGGAGCCGCGGTGAAAAGGGGGGCTTTGGAAGCCCGGGGCGACATGGTCCTTTACATGGACGCCGATAATGCCACCCCCTTGAGCCAGTACGAGCGTTTTCGGCCCCTGATCGCCGAGGGTTACGATGTGGTGGTGGGCAGCCGGGCGGTGGACCGGAGCATGGTGAGGGTCCACCAACCCCTTCACCGGGAAGCCATGGGGAGGTTTTTCAACATCCTGGTGCAACTGGCCGCCACCCCGGGCTTAAAGGACACCCAGTGCGGTTTCAAGGCCTTCCGCCGGAAGACCGCCCAGGCCGTATTTGCCCGGCAGACGATCGGCCGGTTCGGTTTTGACGTGGAAATCCTCTATATCGCGCGCAAACAGGGCTGGCGAATCGTGGAAACACCCGTCGAGTGGTTTGACGCCCCCGGTTCCAAGGTTCATGTCTTCCGGGATTCCCTGGCCATGCTCACGGACCTGGCCGTGATCCGCTGGAAGGACCTGACGGGCCGCTACAACGGGGAACACCTCTGAGCAGCCCTTCGATGATTCCTGTGGAAAGCCGTGTGCGCCGGATCTTTCGGAACACGCTCTTACTTCTTTCGACTGACGCTGCCGCCAGGATTTTTTCATGGGCATCACTGCTTTTTCTTTGGCGCCAATGGACGGTAGAGACCTACGGCCAATTCGCCCTCATTAAAAATTTAATAGCCATCTTCGCGGCCATAAGTGATTTGGGATTGAACGCCCTAACTATCCGTGAAGTGGCATTCCGTAAGGAATTAGCGGGCTATTATTTGAAGAATGTTATGGGAATCCGTATTCTTGTTTCCTTGATCCTCATCGTTGCCCTCATTGTCCTCGGTATGGTTTTGGGCTATGAAAAAACCCTTCAGGTGGGTCTGGTCATCATGGGTTTGAGGCTTTTTTTCGATTGCACCTCTGGAGCTTACGTCTATTTACTTCAGGCTCATGAAAGGATGGGTATCCATGGAAGCATAGTCATGGGTGCCAGTTTGTTTCGTTTGGTGGGTACTGCGGCAGTGGCACTATTGGGTGGTGGAGTATGGCAGCTTTGTGGGGTCTGGGTTATCAGTAGCATGGTGACTTTGATTGTTTTGGCGGCTATCGGATTTCGAAAAGGCTGGATACCGGATTTGTCGGGCTGGAAATTCCAAGAAGCTCTTCAAGTTCTTAAAACAGCTATTCCCTTGGCCGCTTTCGGTGCTTTCCAAACGCTTTATTACCGGGTGGACTCGGTTTTATTAAAGAGTTTAAAAGGCAATACCTCGGTAGGCTTATACGACGCCGCAGCCACTAGTTTGTTGGCGATTTTAACCTTTTCACAACATTTCGGCCTTTCCACCTTTCCTGTTTTTTCCAAGGATCAAAACCAAAAAAATGAATTCGACCGATTGGCCATTAGATCGATAAAATTTCTCGTTGTCATTGGTCTGCCAATCACAATAGGGGGATATCTTTTAGCAGGGCCTTTATTGAGTTTTGTAGCCAGCGCGAAATACGTCCTTTCTGCACCCAGCCTTTCCATTTTGACCCTATCCACAGTACCTTTTTTTCTTTCCAACGTTTATGTCAACGTCCTAATGGTGAGAAAACCCAAAGCTCTTGTTTTGCTCTTTCTATTCTTGTTCGCTTTGAACGTCCTGCTGAATTTTATTCTGATCCCCCGCTGGGATACGGTGGGGGCGGCTTGGGCCACGGTCCTTTGCGAAATATGTGGGGTCGCGCTGGGTTTGGGCTTGATCCGAGGGGATTTGCGGACGGATAAGCCTGGAAGATACCTTTGGTCTCTGACGGCGGCCCTGATCGCGGCCGCGGCCATGGGGTGGGGCATAGAACGGGACCCGAGGCTTTACTGGCTTGCCCTCGGACCGGTGGTTTATGGACTGGCCTTTTGGTTGTTGCGCGGCCTGGAAAAGGAAGATTGGCGGGCCCTTCAGGGATTAATAGGCCAGCCGAAAGATTAAGAAGGGCTGCGGGAGGCGGAAACGGCCGGGGGTTTGACCGCTGCGCAAAAGAGCGAAAGTCCCACCGGCTTGGGAAGGTATTTTTCCACGTGTTGGGAGAATCGGACGATAAAGTCGTAAAGCAACATCTGGGATTTTGGAATAATTTTCCTATTTAAGATTTTTCCGTTCAGCCACCAGCCCAGGATGCCGAGCAGGTTCAAGTAACGGCAATATTCCACCTGGAACCCGGCCTGCTGCATCTTCTCGAATAGTTCTTTCCGGTAGTAGCGGCGAAAATGGCCGTAGCTTTGGTCCATGGATCCGTAGAGGGCGGGAAGGGCGGGGACGAAAAACATCATTTTCCCCCCCGGGAGGGAGAAGCCGGTAGCACTCCGATAAAACTTTCCGATCATCAGCGATGTGTTCTAAAACATTCACGCAGATGATGCTGTCGGGCCGGAAAGATCGCAAAGGCGCAAGGGACCGGCCCAGGTCGATCTTTTGGAAGGTGACTCCCTCGATCCGGGCTAAGCGGGACCGGGCCCCCTTCAAATAAAGAGAGTTGACGTCGGTCGCGAGAACCTGGCCGTGCCGGGCCAAAAAAGCAGTAATGTTGCCGGTGCCACAACCGATTTCCAGGATGCGCTTCCCGATATAGGGACGTAATATTTGGTAAATCCAACGGTTATAATTGACCGCGGAGGCCAAATCATCGAGGGTTTCCCTCTGGCCGTCCCAAGTTAAAGCTGGGGTGGCGCCTTTTTTCTTGGCTTTGGGTTGGGCGGGTTCGTTTTTTTTCATTCTTTGCGATTTACCTTTGCGGGACAGGCAAATATCATCCATAAGCGTTACCCCCGCATCATAGCATGATTGACTGAGCCGAAATTTTGGCTGAAAAGAGAAGTTGATTCGTGATATGCCGTGAATTTTACAAATCCGATGGTTCTATCGGTCATTAACAATGAAAATGGGGACGTCCCCATGGCCTTTGTTGTATCTTTTCAAAGGGGTATGGGGGAAAGTCCGTTCTTCGGACTTTTTCAGTATCCTGTTAATAAAGGGAATTCCATGAAAATGCTCGTTACCGGCGGAGCCGGGTTTATCGGTTCCAATTTTGTCCGGTTGGCCCTGAAAAAAGGTTTTGGTGTCGTCGTTCTGGACCTTTTAACTTACGCCGGTCATGAAGCGACCCTGGACGATTTAAAGGGCGATCCGAACTTTGAGTTCGTCAAGGGGGACGTGGCGGATGGAAAGGGGATCCGGGATCTTTTTACGACCCGAAAACCCGACGCCGTCGTTCATTTCGCCGCGGAAACCCATGTCGATCGTTCGATTGATGACCCCTCTGGCTTCGTGAAAACCAACGTGCTGGGAACCTTCGAACTTCTGGAGGCGGCCCGGCTTTATTGGGAAGCCTCTCTCCCGGCGGAGAAAGAAAGGTTCCGTTTTATCCACGTTTCCACGGACGAGGTTTATGGGGCGCTGGGACCCTCAGGGTTTTTCCATGAGGAAGCGCCCTACGCTCCCAATTCCCCCTACGCCGCCACCAAGGCGGGGGCCGACCACCTGGCCCGGGCCTATTTTCAAACCTACGGCTTGCCCGTCATGATCACCAACTGCTCGAACAATTATGGACCCTATCAATTTCCAGAGAAGCTCATCCCCCTCATGACCCTGAACGCCCGGGAAGGGCGGGAGTTGCCGATCTACGGCGATGGGGGGCAGATCCGGGATTGGCTGCATGTGGAGGACCATTGCGAGGCCGTGATGGCCGTTCTGGAAAAGGGCCAACCCGGATCCAAGTACCTGATCGGGGGAAGGTGCGAGAAAAACAACCTCCAGGTGCTGGATGCCTTGCTGGGGGCCATTGAACGGATATTGCCGGCCGCCTCGAACGGGGCCTTGAAATCCAGGGGTCTTTCCAGCTATGAGGCGTTAAAAAAATTCGTCCAAGACCGGCCGGGCCACGACCGGCGTTACGCGATCGATCCCTCCAAAATCGAGAAAGAATTGGGATGGAAGCCCCGGCGGACTTTCGAAGAGGGGATTGATCAAACGGTTCAATGGTATTTTTCACACCTGGACTGGAGCGCCAAAGTGCAAAAGGATAAATATGACCGCAGTCGCTTGGGGCTGAAAGGGGGCGGGAATTGAAAGGAATATTGTTGGCCGGTGGCGCGGGGACGAGGCTTCATCCCATCACGAAGGGTGTTTCCAAACAGCTCCTTCCGCTCTATGACAAACCGATGGTTTACTATCCCCTGACCACCCTGCTTTGGACCGGGGTCCGGGAGATATTGGTTATTACCACCCCGGAGGACCAGGCTTCCTTTCAGCGCCTGTTGGGCGACGGGTCCTGGCTGGGAATCAAGCTCCATTGGGCGGTTCAGCCCGAGCCCAAGGGCATTTCCCAGGCTTTCTTGATTGGGCGGGATTTTCTTGCCGGCGAACCCTGCACCCTGGCCCTGGGCGACAATATTTTTTACGGCCATGGGTTACCCGAAATTTTGGAAAAGTCCTCACAAATCGCCCAAAAGGGAGCCACCGTTTTCGCCTACCAAGTCAGCGATCCGGAGCGTTACGGGGTCCTGGAGTTTGACGAGAAAGGTTCACCGAAGAATATTTTGGAAAAACCCCCGGTGGCGCCCTCCCGGTGGGCGGTCACGGGTTTGTATGTTTATGACGGCACGGCTTCGGAGCGGGCGGCCCGGTTGAAACCCTCGGCCCGCGGCGAGTTGGAAATTACTGATTTGAACCTGGATTACCTGAAATCCGGGGAACTGCGCGTGGAAAAACTGGGGCGGGGAATCGCTTGGCTGGATACGGGGACCCCCAATGCCATGCTCCAGGTCAGCCTTTTTATCCAGGCCATTGAGGAAAGACAAGGTTTAAAGGTTTGCTGCCCTGAGGAAGTGGCTTATCGGAGGGGACTCATTGGGGAAAAGGAACTGCTCCAACAAGCCAAGGCGCTGGGAAAGAGCGCTTACGGAAAGTATCTCGAGTCTCTATTGGAGAAAAACTCATGAATTTGAAAGTGGAAAAAACTCCATTGGAAGGTTTGTTGCTGATGGCTCCTCTTTCTTTTGAGGACGCCAGGGGCTACTTGGCCGAAACTTATCAAAAGGATAAATACAGACACTTCGGTGTGAATTGCGATTTTGTCCAGGACAACCAATCCTATTCCGTTCGGGGGGTTTTGCGGGGGTTGCACGCACAGATCCAACATCCCCAGGCCAAACTGGTGCGGGCGGTGGCGGGGGAAATTTTCGACGTGGCGGTGGATGCCCGGCCCCAATCCCCGACCTTTGGTCAATGGCATGGGGATTACCTTTCCGGGGCCAATTTGAAGCAACTTTTTATTCCTGCCGGGTTTCTCCATGGTTTTTGCGTCCTGTCGGAGACCGCGGTCGTACATTACAAATGCTCCGAATTCTATTTTCCGGAGGATCAATGGGGAGTTCTCTGGAATGATCCCGATCTGGGGATTGACTGGCCCGTTCAATCACCCATCATTTCGGAAAAGGACCGGCAGAATATCTCCTGGGAAAAATTAAAGGTTGATTTGACAAATCCGCTGAACACTAAATAACGGATAGGTTTTTGGTTTGTGGGGTTCCTAATAAATACCGGATGTTGACTGTCATCCAATGGTATGTTTTCACTCGATCTGGGTGGAGGAATAGACCCCCTTTTTAAGTATATTAGGGGTGAATGGCTTGATCTTTGTGGTCAATAAGGTTGTAAAGAGCCCCATTTTACAGGAGGTTGAATTTTTCCATGCATATCCTCCGGCAAAGCCTTTTTGATTTTTTCTGCTTAGGAAAAAAATACCTTGTTTACAACATGGTTGGTCGAAACATCAAATCGAAATATGGCCGTTCATTTATTGGCCTCGGTTGGACCGTTCTTTCCCCAATGATGTTGGCGGCTATTTATTATTTTGTCTTTAAGATGGTGATGCGGGTTCAGATGACGCATTATTTGACTTTTGTCCTCTCGGGAATTCTCCCCTGGTCCTTTTTTGCCCAATGTGTCATGGAAGGGATGGATTCGATCGTTGGCAATGAGGCACTAGTCACTCAGATCCCCGTGCCTCTTCAAGTTCTTCCGTTTGTAAATGTGACGACCAATCTGATTACCTTGAGCGCAGCCATTCCCGTGATTCTTGGGGTTTCTGTCTTTCAGGGGGTCACTCCGGGGCTCTACACACTTTTTGTATTTTATTTTTTCGCGGTGCTTTTTCTGCTCGCCTATTCCCTTGGTATCGTTCTATCGGTGGGATATGTTCTTTTTCGCGATTTACGGCACGCGATGACTTTAATTCTTCAGCTATGGATGTTTGGAACCCCGGTTATTTACTCCCTGGATATGGTTCCGGAACACTTCAGACCTTATCTGCATTTGAATCCGGTTACTGACGCGATTTCCGGAATACATCAAATATTCACCCAAGGTACATACCCGACATTGGATCAAATCTTATTCAGCGGAATGTGGGCCGTCCTTTTAAGCGTTATTGGCATGGTTTTCATGCGGTCAAGTCTGAGAAGGATTGTGGAAAAACTATGAAATCACCAGTCATTCAAGTCGCCGCGCTAACGAAAAAGTTCGACCACTGGGCGAACGCTCCCCATTCATTCAAGAACCTTCTCCTTCGAATGAGCAAAGGCCAATGGAACATGTTTGGTAATGGGCAAAAATTTACGGTTCTTGAGGATGTCAGCTTTGATATTTATCCGGGTGAATTCGTAGGTATCATGGGCCGAAACGGCGCGGGTAAATCGACATTATTACGGTTAATCTCAGGCATTTATCTCCCGACAAGCGGAAGCGTCGTGACTAGCGAAACTATCGCGCCCTTAATCGCCTTAGGCGCTGGTTTCCATCCCGACCTGACAGGCTACGAAAATATCTTTCTCAACGCGGCCATTTTAGGTTTTGGGAAAAAAGCCACGGAAATAATCGCTCCGAAGGTCATAGAATTCAGCGAATTGGGCGACCAAGTCCATATGCCGGTTAGAAACTTCAGCAGCGGGATGATCGCCCGACTGGGCTTTTCTGTCGCCGTTCATATAGACGCACCGGTGATGTTGATCGACGAAATTTTGTCTGTGGGCGATTTTGGGTTTCAACAAAAATGCCTGAATAAGATTCGGGAGCTTCATATTTCCGGACGTACGATCGTGCTTATCACCCACGATCCCAGTTCGGTCGAAACCCATTGCACTCGTTGCATCGTGATCGACCACACCCGAAAGGTTTTCGACGGCGAGCCCAAAGAAGGTTCGGAATATTACAGAAGAATCATGTCTTAAGTTATAAATGAAATGTGAAAGGTATAAGGAATGGATTATTCTTGATTTAAGAATTTTTCGAAACCCTATCTGGCTCATCGCATTGAATTGACAATATATTTTTTTAAAACAAAGACCCGGCTCGAAATAAAATATTGAGGATTGTCATGGAAGAAAAAAGCACCATTCAAGAAGAAAACGAGAAGCTGAAAAGAAGATTAGCGGAGAAAGAAGAGATTTTAACGGCTAAAGAACTAGAACTAAATGCGGTCTATCGTTCGAAAAAATGGAAACTCATCAGCCAAATGGCGGATCCCTATATCAAGCTGAAGCGAGTCCTCAAAATGAAATTTTTGCAGTCAATTCCTGTAAATGCGAAATACGTGATAAAAGAATTCATTAATAAAATGCGAAGAAAGGCGAGACAAGCTAATAGTAATGAAATCAACTATCTGGAAAATTTGTATAACAAAGCCTATGAGCAATCCGAAAGCCACATCAATTACAAAGAGCACAAATATGATTTCAGGGAAGAGGATGTAAAGCTCATCGCATTCTATTTACCTCAATTTCATCCATTTCCAGAGAATGATGAATTTTGGGGAAAGGGCTTTACGGAATGGACCAATGTTTCTAAGGCGGTCCCGATATTTGAAGGGCATTTTCAGCCGAAGTTGCCTGGGGAATTGGGGTTTTACGACACTCGAATCAAAGAAGTGTTAATGCGTCAAATGGAAATAGCTAAAAATTACGGGATCTACGGTTTTTGTTTGCATCATTATTGGTTTAGCGGAAAATCCGTGATGAGGGTGCCTTATAACCAAATCATGAAACACCCTGATTTGGATTTACCTTTTTGCCTCAATTGGGCCAATGAACCATGGACAAATCGATGGGATGGATTTTCTAAAAGCAGAGTCTTGATTGAACAAAAACATACTCCTGAGGATGACCTTGCTTTTATCAATGATATCGAGCCAGCCTTAAAAGATAATAGATATATCAGGATCAATGGCCGACCTTTATTCCTCATCTACCGGCCTAAATTGTTTCCCGATATTCAAGCAACCATTAATCGGTGGAATAAATTCTGTGAAGCAAAAAAAATCGGAAAATTATATATGGCGGTCATTCAAAATACGTTTGATGGACTTGTCGACCCTAAAGAGCTTGGCTTCGACGCTGCAGTGGAATTTCCCCCCCACAACCTGAACTTATATGAAGCGAAGGATATGGTTAAATTGAACATTTCCAATTTTAATGGGAGAATTTATGACAGCCAGAAAATGATCGAGGAAAATCTTAATAAGGAAAAAACGGACTATAAGTTATTTAGAGGGGTATTTCCGGCATGGGATGATACGGCCCGAAAAAAGGACGCGAGTGTATTTATTAACACTTCGCCTGGGCTTTATAAAAAATGGCTAAAAGGCCAAATTCTATATGAGGATAGGAATTTGCCAATGAATGAAAAATTTGTATTCATTAATGCCTGGAATGAATGGGCGGAAGGCGCATATTTGGAGCCGGATCGAAAGTATGGATTTGCTTATCTTGAAGCCACCTATGAAGCGTTATTGGAATCGTATGATAAAAGAAAACGATGAAATTTAAAAAAAAAGAGGCGGCGATTGTAATCCCGCGATATCAATCGAAGTTATCACTCACGGAAGAAATATCATTCAATCAAACATTGAAAATATTGCATGCCTACGATAAGTATCTCGTCGTTCCAAAGAAATTTATAACAAAAAAAGAAAATCGGGAATGTAAAATCCTAAAATTTGATAATAAATACTTTTCTGATGTTAACGGTTATAGTTCGCTTTTAATGTCTCCGGATTTTTATGAGAAATTTACGAATTATAAATACATCTTAATCGCCCAGCTTGATACTTTTATATTTCGGGATGAATTATTGGGGTGGATCGATAAAAACTATGACTATGTTGGTGCGCCCTGGACTTTTGACGTAAGAAAAATTAAACATGTTAAAGAAATCCTACCTAAATCATATCGTTATCGAAAACTGTTCCCCTTACTTCATAAAAACTATCTGGTCGGTAACGGAGGCCTCTCCTTAAGAAAAGTTGATAAATTTATCAAGGTTCTGAAGGAAAACGTTGAAAAAATCGATGAGTACCAAAATAAAAATTATCAATTCGCAAAAAAAGGGGAAGAGACTGCTTTCAACGAGGATAAATTTTGGAGTTTGTACGTTCCTCAAATTGTTTCTGATTTCAAGATACCGGGCTTTCAAGAAGCACTTAAATTCGCATTCGAAGTAAATCCGAGAATGTGCTTCAGGCTCAATCAATTTCAACTACCGTTTGGCTGTCATGCTTGGAATAAGCACGGTTTAGAATTCTGGAGTCTGATATTTAAAAAAGAGGGAATTGACATTGACCATATTTCTGATGCGAGAAGAGGAAATATTGATTTCGTAAGAACCCATCCGATTCCATTTTACAAAAGACTAGTCGCGGGAAATATCCTTACAGAAGGATGGATAGTAAACCCGGAAAAAAACAAAAAAATTGAGAGTGTTGAGGTGCTTATTGGAGATAAGCAATTTAAAGCGGATTATGGTATCAATAGGTATGATGTTTCCTACGCGAAAAGAAACTTGGATTACAACAAGTCCGGTTTTAAGGCCAATATCCCATGCCAACAATTGAACGAAGGTTATCATGCTTTAATTGTTCGTGGCATAGAAAAAAACGGCAATTGTTCTGGAGAAATTGAGTATCAAAAAAATATTTTTATATCAAATAACAGACTGATATCCTTTCTATACACAATCGAAGACAAATTAATCTGTAACACAAAAAAATATTTAAAATATTTAAGAGGTTTTTTCAAAGAAAAATATTTCTTCCTATCTCTCGTCAAGAACTTGATTCTTCTTTGGTCCCTTAAACTTGTTAAAAAAGAACTCCTGATTATAAATATTGAAGAACACATCGGTGACATTATTGCTTCTGAGCCGGTAAGCAGGATCGTAAGAGGTAAAAAGCCAATTAGTTATATTGTTTGGGTGACCAAGTATAAATATAAGCCGATTTTAGAATTTAATCCCAACATTAATCAGGTAATGGGTGTAACAAGCATCTATGAATGGATGATATTAAAAAAAACATTTAAAAACTTGGAAATCTATGACCTCATGATTGACAAAAAACCATGTACATCCTTTGGCAAGCAACTTGATAATCCGAATAAGAACGGCATTACACTCGAGAATTATTATTTTTATGGAAATCTATTAGATGTTTCCCTTGGTTGTATCGGTTTGCCAAAAAAAGATATGGCACCCATCTTTTATTATAAAAATGGAATCAATTTTAAAATTCAGAACAAAACGATAACCCTTCATTGCTCCTCCAATGAGGAAACAAGAAACTGGTCGACAGAAAAATGGAATAAAATCGCAGAGTTGTTAATGAATGACGGTTACCACATAGCGGAAATCGGCACGACAAGTAAAATCCGATCAAAAAATCCTAAGTTCACAAATTATTGCAATAAAATGAAAGTTCACGAGATCGCATGCCTGATAAAAGAATCTGTCCTTTTTATAGGGATCGACAGCGCTTTTGCACACTTAGCCAACGCCGTAGAAACGCCGGGAGTGATATTGTTAGGTTATTACCGGGGATTTAAACGATATATGCCGTATTCGGGAAATTATAAAAATGGGAAAAACGCAAAAATTATACAATTTGACGGTTACGCTGCAGATATCCCCGTTGCCTTAGTTCGTGAAGAGATACATAAAATGTTAAAAAATACAGGCGAAGGCATGCGCCGATGAAAAGAAATGTTCATATTGAAATAAAACCAGGCGGAAGGGTCTTTGAATATATCTATGATTCCGCAGAAGAAGCGATGTGGAGTAATCCATTACCAACCGAAGAAGAGATTAATGAATGGTATGGCTCCCAGTTTGATTATGGCTGGTACAACAAAAGACGTTTTTTAAAAAACATCCAAGCTCAACATCGATGGACGGTAATAAGAAAGTATTTAAAAAAATTTGAGGTAGGAACCAAAATTTTAGATATAGGTTGTGGTCACGGATTGTTCTTGGATTACGCAAAAAAAGAGGGGTTTAATACCTATGGATCGGATTTTAAATCTCCTGCCAGTCAAGCAGCCAAAGATAAAAAGCATAAAATATTAGAAGGCCCATTTTTAAATATAAACTTTGGATACGAAAAATTTAAAGTCGTTACGATGTGGCATTCTTTGGAACATTTTATCTATCCCGAGGAAGCTTTAAAAAAAATTAAATCCTTATTAGATGAAAATGGGATATTAATCATCGCGGTACCGAATTTATCCTGCAAAGGCGTAGAATTAAAAGATGTGGGCTGGGTATGGATCCAACAACCTTTCGTGCATATTTGGCATTGGGGACCGAAATCCTTACCCAAACTGATAGAGAAGATTGGTTTTATAAGTAAAGAGATAATGACTAGAGATACCTGGGACGCGAATTTTATTTACGATGGATATTTGATGTATTGGTATGAGAATTTGATTTATAAAATAGGAAGTAGTCTGGATAAGCCCATTAATAAGATTTTCAACAGAAAGATTTCTGTTTTTGAAGATTACATTTGCTTCGTTTTTGCCGAACTCACAAGAATATTTTGTTACATTTTAACCAAACTGATAGAAACCTTTAGAATAAACAAATTAATTGGTAGTGAATTAATCGTAATTGGGGCTTTATCTGCGGAATAGTATTGTGAACAAATAGATCAATTTTAACTCGTCTCAATAGACCTATTCATCAAAAGCAATGACAAGAATGAAGCCAATAAGAAAATAATATTATCAAGAAGATCATCAAATATTAAGCATTCTACTTTATGAAATGTATTTCCCGAAAACAAAATAGAGGTTTAGAAAAGTAATTGAAAAGTTAAGCGAATTCTAGCGATACTTTTGATATAAATAGGCCAGATATCCTGTTCCGAAATTGAAAGTGTGAATGATTTTATAATTTGGCCTAATCTTTGATTTCGCAAAATCAAATAACTCCCCAAATGGCAGATAGTCTATAACGTAATCAGGTTTATATTCATTCAAAGTCCAATCAAAATCTCTCAACTTCAGGTGCGCAACAACCCCTTTGGTGACCATTCCGGTCATATCGATTATTTTTCTTTGACTATAATACCCAATTTGCCCGACCTCGACATACCCAACACTTGCGTTAGGCGGGGTATTGTCTTTCAAATATTCCCCTATCGTTTGATAAGGAGTAATATTAGATAATTGTTGTCCATGATTTTTAATAAACTTGTAATTGATATTTAAATATACAAAGACAAAGATAAAACACAGCGTGTATTTAAGTAACTTTAATGAAGGCGTTCCGCCGGAATAGTACTCAAATATTACATTTAAACTCATTCCTACAAATATGGATTGGACAAGACTGAACAAGAATAAAAACCAGTTATAAAAAACGATTTTTATCAATGTGTAAAATAAAATCGGCACCACACCCAAAGAAAGGCAAAGCATAAAATAATTCTTATTTTTAAAAGCGCCTAAAAGCCCAATGGTTAAAATGGAAAGGGTTAAGCACATGGCGATAAAACCATAATTTGGGCTTGCAAACCAGGATATTTGATATTGTAACGTAAGCGTCTTGTTGCACCATCTAGCCAATCCTGCCACCCTCCCGTAGAAACCACCATGGAGACCAATCTTGTCTAGGGAGGAAAACCATGGCGAAGCAGAGCAAATTCCGGAATAAAAAGCGGTGGGAGGAGGTTTTGCGGGCCTGGAAGCGTAGTGGCCTGAGCGGATCGGCCTATTGCCGTAAAAGTCGGATCAGCCCGCCAAGCTTTTACGCCTGGAAAAGACGGTTGGCCGGTCCCCAGAGCCCTGTGGTTCGGGGTCGCCAGGCCTTCCTGCCCGTTTCAGTAGTGACTGCGGGTGGCGAAACCCATCCGGTTGTGGAATTGACCCTTTTGAACGGCCGGGTTTTGAGGCTGTACCGGGAAATGCCCGCCCCGGCGTTGGCTGAATTGGTCCGAGCCCTGGAGGAAAAGGCGTGCTGACCCTCTCGGCGGGCATCCGAGTATTTGTGTGTACGAGAGCGGCGGACATGCGCAAGGGGTTTGACGGCCTGTCGGCCCTGGCCGGTGAGGTGATGAGGCAAGACCCTTTGAGTGGGCACCTGTTCGTGTTCCGCAACCGGCGGGGGGACCGGCTGAAGGTGTTGTACTGGGGCGGGGATGGGTTGTGCCTGTGGTACAAGCGCCTGGAAGCCGGGACCTTCGAGATGCGCCAAGGTGAAGGAACGTGCGTGGAGATGAGCCCGGCGGAGCTTTCGATGCTCATCGAGGGAATCAGCCTGGCGAGAGTACAGAGGCGCAAACGGTTTAGCCTGGGCCTGTCGCACAAACCCCAACCGGTGATGGCGTGATGAAGAATTTTTGAAGTTGTTTGAAACTTCGGGAGAGGTTGGTGCGTCTCAAAGAGCGATGCCAACCTCTCCTCTTACTCTTCCCGATTTAAAAACCCTTCCTGATGATTCCGCTTCCCTAAAATCCCTCGTCCTAAGTCTTTTCGAAACCTTGAAGGATCAGGGTGAAACCATTGAACGCCTGCGGCACCAACTCTACTTGGCCGCAAAAAGTCGGTACGGTCGCAAGTCCGAACAATTCAACGATGCCCAACTGTCGATTTTTCTCAAAGAGATCGAAGAACGGTTGGGGCAGATGACCGCAGCCCAAAAGCCCCAAGAAGAAACCGAAACGCTGACCTACACGAGGAAGAAGGGCCATGGGCGAAACAAGCCGCCCGAGAACCTGCCCATCTTGCGGGTGGAACACCCCCTGAGCGAGGACAAGAAGACCTGCCTGGAATGCCAAAAACCCCTGACGAAGATGGGCGAGGACGTGCGAAACACCCTGGAACACATCCCGGCGGTCACCTATATCCGCCAGGATGTCCTGGAAAAATGGGCCTGTTCCTGCTGTAAGAATGCCCCGGTGACCAGTGAGGCGCCGGTGAGGCCCATCGAGCGTTGCATCGCGGGTCCTGGGTTGCTGGCCCAGGTGGTAACGGCGAAATACGCAGATCACCTGCCGCTTTACCGCCAAGCGGAAATATTTGAAAGAGGGGGCCTGGAAATAAGCCGTTCCACCTTGTGTGGCTGGGTGGGAGCAGTGGCGGGATTGTTGGAACCCTTGTACGAGGCCATGAAACAGGACGTGCTGGAATCCAAGGTGATCCACACGGACGATACGCCGGTGCCATACCTGGACGACGGCGCCCCGCCGGGAGCCTCAGAGCCCCCGGGATCGGTGGGGCAAAGGGACGAAGAGGAAGATAAACATAGTAAGGCGAAGACAGGCCGCCTGTGGACCTACGTGGGCGACGAGACCCACGCGAACATTGTCTATGAGTTCACGGAAAATAGGCGGGCGGAGCACCCGAAGGCTTTCCTGGGCGATTGGAAGGGGTATCTCCAGGCGGATGCCTACACGGGGTATGACTGCATGTTCAAGCCCGAAAAGGCGGTGGAAGTGGCTTGTTGGGCGCACGCCCGAAGGAAATTCAACGAAGCCAAGGTGTCGGACAAGAGCCGCTCCAAGATGGCCATGGCTTTCATTCGAAAACTCTACGAGGTGGAGTGGGAGGCGGACGAAAAGACGCTGGATACCGCCGGGTGGCAGGCCTTGAGGGCCGAGAAATCCAAACCGATCTTGGAGGCCTTCAAAGAGTGGTTGGACACCCAGGCGCTCGTGACCTTACCCAAGAGCCCCTTCGGTGAGGCCTTGACTTATGTGTTTAACCAATGGGACGCCTTGAACCGGTATGTAGAAGACGGCGATTTGAACATCGACAACAACGCGGCGGAGAGGGCACTTCGGTGTGTGGCGGTGGGCCGCAAGAACTGGCTGTTCGCGGGGAGCGTTGCGGGCGGCGGGTGGGCGGCCATCCTCTACAGCCTGGTGGCTTCCTGCAAGCGCCACAAAATTGATCCTTACTTTTATCTTCGCGACATTATCAGCCGGGTGAAAACCCACCCCATGAGCCGTATCCGAGAACTGTTGCCCGCCACCTACGTCCTCGGCCCCGTCCCGGAAACGCCGGTCTTCCAGACTGCCCGACCAGATTCCACCGAAAAAACGCCTACCATGCTTGCCCCTCACTAAACATATGGCCTGACAGGACGCTTACGTTAAGTTGATTCTCACCCTACCATAATGGCTGGTATATTTACTGGTCCAAGATGCATCCGAATAGGACATTCTTGGGATTAGGCAACCCGACGAACCAGTCATTCGGGAACCCGTCACCGTGAAAATTATTTCAAACCATTCGCCCGGGGTATCGTGCCAAGAGGATTTGACCGTGTGATATGTTTGCGTGTTTGCCGATAAATGGAGTGAACAAAAAAAGGCACAAGAAGAATTGTTTTATTCTTTTCAAAGCGTCCTCACAGATAAACCATCAATACAAAGCGGATAATTCCTTCAAAATTTCATTACTTTTTTTTCTTCTATCCCGTTTTACCTTCGGCCTTTGGGAAATCGGTTGTTTCGATGGAACGCTATCATCATTTAATTCGAATAAAATTCTTAATCTCAAGCCTTGCTCATGTTTTTGCAAAAAAGCAGCCCGGTTGGAATTAAGTTTCCAATTCTTATATTCTTTATATGAAACCGAATCGGTGATTTCGTTGAAAAGTTCGTTTGAACGCGATTCAATATCACTCAGGTCTGTGTTCGCAATAACCAATCATTGATTTGTTGCGGAGAATATCTTCTTCGACTATGTACTGACATAAGTCGTCGAATTTTTCTTTACCAATGATTTTTCCAATTCCAAAATCTTCAATGAAATATTTTTTCTAAAAGCTTTTTCATCTTTAGGGTCCCAAGGTAAAGAGGCCTGGAAATTATGCGCTTCCCGAGCCGTGTATTTCATAAACAAAGTTTTGATTTCTTTTGTTTTTAAAACCTGGGGCTCTTATCGGTTAGGTTCAACTCGGCTTTTAGGGCTGGGTACAAATTTTCTATGAAATAATCGCCAAGAAAATAATATTTTGCATTTAAAAGAATATGGGTCTTTTGGGTTGTTAAAACCTGGGTAGTAGGTGTTTGTGCCGATGAACTAAAAGGAAAAAGAAAAATAAAAGTAAAAGTAAAAGGGGTCAGGCCTGAAAATAGAAAATTAGTTAATCTTCTGCGACCTACTTTTTTAACGACGATCCCTTTTGAATTTCAAAAGGTTGAATATGGGTGGGCCTGGTGGTTCCTGAATCAGTCTTAATTCCTGAACATATCCGCCGAAAAAAGGCAGCCTTTTTTATACACTATTGAAGTTTGACGATATCACTTTGTCCCCATTCCGCCAATTTAAATCAAAGTAACTATTACCCTAATTTACTTGGAAAATAAAACTAAAGTTTCTTCGCCCAAATGATCAGTTCAACCTTTTTCCTAGGTGTTTTCTTCCATCTCCACCTCCAGACGCTTCAACCCTTCTTGATCGTTGTGGGCTCCACTTTGAAATATTCCGCCACTTTCTTAACTGCGTCAGACCCCTTCTTGTCCTCCTCGGAGAGCTCCGAATCGCTCCTTCGGAATTGAACCGTACTGGGGTTAAGTAAAAAACCATTCACAAAAATTAAATATGACGAATGGAGCTTTGAAACTCCCACACCATACCCCAATAGGCCCAAACACCATCGATGATATTCGTCATCCCTTAGGCAGTCGAAACCAAAAATTAACAAACAATGCTAACGGTCACCGTCCCGGGGTTCACGCTGTAGGTCTGGTTGTCCGGCCCCCAACTTCCGCCGATCGCTTGCGTGGTCGAGGGCCTGGAGGCCCCCGGCAGGTAGGCCGCCACTACCACCGTAGGTATAACCGACGGGTTCATGGGCTGGTTAAAGTAGATTTCGGCCTGGAAGCCGGTATTGGGCACCGGTGTTCTCGTGAGCACCGTCATCGGCCCCAGGCAGCAGCTCACCCCGCTGCCCGCGTAGGGCGGCCAGGTGTCATTGAAGTATACGGTCCCGCCCTGGCTCATGGTCACCCCTTCCACGTAGGGCAGGCCTCCCATTGAAACTGGTAGGCCCCCGCGAAGGTGGTCGGGGGTCCCGTGCCTCCCGGGTTGCCGTTGGTATCCGTCACCCCGGCCACCTCAAGGGTCACCGGCCCCACGTAAGTGATGGGGATCGGGGCGGGATAGGCATTCCCCACCCATGTTTCCGCGTCGCCATACTCATCCGTTAACCACTGCCCTACCACGTTCGCCTGGAACTGGATGTTGCCCGCCACGTTGAAAAACACCGAGGGGTTTCTGGCTTGTTTCATGGCTTCCGAAAAGGAAAGGGCCATCGAAATACCCGCGCCGTCGTTGTCGAGGGGGACATTGGCGGTGACCGAAAGCGGTTCCGTGGACGGGGAGGGCCAATAGGCACTGTAGAAGTTCGTGTCTCCCTGAGTCAGGCTCACCGCCTGCACGTAGGGATTCCCTACCATGAAATGATAGTGCCCGTCGGGTATCTGGTTATCGTACCCGTACCACGTGAGGGGGCCGTCACTTAACGACAGGGTTGCGGGCGTGGAGGGGTCGGAATCCAAGCTCACCGCCGCCGCTACCGCCGGATTGGGTTGGCCCGAGGGTGAGGGATTGATAGAGATACTCACGCCTTGCCCAGAAATGGAAACCGGATAGGTGCCCGGGCTGCCTGGCAACCGCGAAGTACCCATACCAGGTCGGGAAATGGCCCCGGTAAAAGGGCTGCCATCCGCCATCCGGCCCCTTGAAGGCCGTGACTGCGCTGGCACCGGAACCTAACACCACCTGCAGGTCCTGCCGGGTGTCGATGGATTCGCTGGTCGTGATGAGGATCGCGGCCGTGGTCCCCGCGCTGAGCATGTCGTCGTCCAGGTTGGTAACGGCCCGGCTGACGGATTCGGATGCCACCGTCATATTGTCAATAATCGCAGTGGACGCGCCGGATGCTGCCACAATCGTCCCATTGATAGGACCAACGCAAATTGTCACCCGCGTCGTCGTAGGCCCCTTGGTAGATATCCACCGCGCGGACGATGGGTGGCGTCACGGCGTAATAGTAATTGAGGATTCCCTGATAGTCCCAATTGAATGGATAACTAGCATAATCAGCCGCGCCAAGTTGGCAAAAGCCCAATTGATTTTGAGGTTGAACGTTAATAAGTAGAGTGTAATCAGAACGGCTTTTTAAATAAGGTGGCCAATCCCAATCGTTATCGTTCACACCTTTAAAAATTTCATCCAAAGAGGTCCCGCCAAAATCACCGCCGAATTTCGCGAAAATAAATTCATCCGCCCCAATATTTCGATTAAGACATTTAATGGCCTTTCCGCTAGTAGCCGATACTGCGGTTAAAGCTGCGGATATATCCTGAGGCAAATAATTTAAATTTGAAGTGACCGGCACTTGAAAGGCTTGGTCTTTAGACGTGCCAATTGTGTTATAAGCATACGAGACACCGTTTGAATCGGTATACCATTCATTATATGAGGCCATAATAAATCCACTAACATATGTTCTTGCAACAACGGCTTGTGCTTTTGCCGCTTCGGGAGGGGAGGTTAACTCAGCAAGATCAACACCCTGGATATAAGTTTCGAAAGGCATAGTAACTATAACATCTATAACGGGGTTAGTCGCTTGGGCGGCACTAATAATATTTTCCAAGGGGGGATAAACGAGACCGCTATAGCCGTCATTTGGCAAGCTTGCAATAAACTGCGTCACGGGTATTACAGTTACTGTAGTCCCATCAGATTCCACAATATTATCTAAAGCAAACACATTTTGGTTTGTTTTGGGATTGAGATTTTCAATGTCGACGGTTATAAACGAAGGCAATTTCGCAACAGGTGAATAACCCGATTGATTCTCTGACACTTGTGCATATAACAAGGTCTGGGAAAGAAGCCAAAGAATAAATAAATTTAATTTTTTATCCATTTATAAATATAAACTCCATTTTTATTCGATATTGCGATAAAAAAATTCCCGTTTTTATCAAGAATTATCCCAGAACTCATTTGAAAATTACTTTCTAAGGAAACCCTACAAAGAATTTTTCCAATGGGAGAATAGACAACCAAAACATTTTCAATTTCGGAATCAGCCTGGCTCGCCATTTCACGATAAGTAACCTGGACATAATAATTTCCTTGATCATCTAGACCAAGAAGATCACCTTTCGCAGTAAGACCTTCCTTTTCGTCATAAGTTATATGGACTTTCCGAGAATCCGTTGTTCCGGTTTTCAGATCGAAACCTACATGCGTTTCATTTTCAATCCCAAAAAACCTCTTTGGCGATGTTTTTTCCGTCTTGTTCCCTACATCAAATAGAGTGACTGCATTCTTTCCATCGGCATCATGGAAAATCCCATTTTCTATAATTTCCGGATCTTTAATATGTTTGTAAACCGTTCTCTGACCGTTCGGCATGATTATTTCATAATCCGAAAAAGCATTTTTCCATGTTAGAAAAGAAATTATATCTCCAGCTTCGTCCACATCATGAGTATTAGCATGATCCACCGTCCGTATTTCACTCCCATCCGGCGAAATAACAAAAACCCGATTATGAAAGGGATCGTTTACATAAACGTTATCTTTACCATCAATTTTTAAATGGGTATAAACAAGAAATTTGTTCTTTTCAGAATCAGCTGAAGTATTTTCCTCCCTATTGGACCCTTTGTGAGCTTTATGCGTAGCCTTTAATGGGGAGGCAGAATTATTATTTCCAATTTCATTTCCCCCATCCCCCCACTTGAAAAACGCAATTTCTTTTTTGGTGAAGCTGATGGGGCCAGAGGATGTTTGGCTAAAAGCGAGGGAACAAGGAATCATCAAGATCAAAACAGCTGCCACAAACAAACGAAATTTAAAAAGAGAGAAATTTAAAAACAGAAATTTTGATTCAAACCTTCGTCTAGACTCTTTCTTCATGACGCCCCCTCAAATAATCCGAATCACTGCCATGGGCATTGAACCGTACTGGGGTTAAGTAAAAAACCATTCACAAAAATTAAATATGACGAATGGAGCTTTGAAACTCCCACACCATACCCCAATAGGCCCAAACACCATCCATGATATTCGTCATCCCTTAGGCAGTCGAAACCAAAAATTAACAAACAATGCTAACGGTCACCGTCCCGGGGTTCACGCTGTAGGTCTGGTTGTCCGGCCCCCAACTTCCGCCGATCGCTTGCGTGGTCGAGGGCCTGGAGGCCCCCGGCAGGTAGGCCGCCACTACCACCGTAGGTATAACCGACGGGTTCATGGGCTGGTTGAAGTAGATTTCGGCCTGGAAGCCGGTATTGGGCACCGGTGTTCTCGTGAGCACCGTCATCGGCCCCAGGCAGCAGCTCACCCCGCTGCCCGCGTAGGGCGGCCAGGTGTCATTGAAGTATACGGTCCCGCCCTGGCTCATGGTCACCCCTTCCACGTAGGGCAGGCCTCCCATCTGAAACTGGTAGGCCCCCGCGAAGGTGGTCGGGGGTCCCGTGCCTCCCGGGTTGCCGTTGGTATCCGTCACCCCGGCCACCTCAAGGGTCACCGGCCCAACGTAAGTGATGGGGATCGGGGCGGGATAGGCATTCCCCACCCATGTTTCCGCGTCGCCATACTCATCCGTTAACCACTGCCCTACCACGTTCGCCTGGAACTGGATGTTGCCCGCCACGTTGAAAAACACCGAGGGGTTTCTGGCTTGTTTCATGGCTTCCGAAAAGGAAAGGGCCATCGAAATACCCGCGCCGTCGTTGTCGAGGGGGACATTGGCGGTGACCGAAAGCGGTTCCGTGGACGGGGAGGGCCAATAGGCACTGTAGAAGTTCGTGTCTCCCTGAGTCAGGCTCACCGCCTGCACGTAGGGATTCCCTACCATGAAATGATAGTGCCCGTCGGGTATCTGGTTATCGTACCCGTACCACGTGAGGGGGCCGTCACTTAACGACAGGGTTGCGGGCGTGGAGGGGTCGGAATCCAAGCTCACCGCCGCCGCGACCGCCGGATTGGGTTGGCCCGAGGGTGAGGGATTGATAGAGATACTCACGCCTTGCCCAGAAATGGAAACCGGATAGGTGCCCGGGGCGTTGGGAACCACAAAATACCCATACCAAGTCGGGAAATGGCCCCGGTAAAAGGGCTGCCATCCGCCATCCGGCCCCTTGAAGGCCGTGACTGCGCTGGCACCGGAACCTAACACCACCTGCAGGTCCTGCCGGGTGTCGATGGATTCGCTGGTGGTGATGAGGATAGCGGCCGTGGTCCCCGCGCTGAGCATGTCGTCGTCCAGGTTGGTAACGGCCCGGCTGACGGACTCGGATGCCACCGTCATATTGTCAATAATCGCAGTGGACGCGCCGGATGCCGCCAAATCGTCCCATTGATAGGACCAACGCAAATTGTCACCCGCGTCGTCGTAGGCCCCTTGGTAGATATCCACCGCGCGGACGATGGGTGGCGTCACGGCGTAGAAATAATTCAAGATGCCCTGGTAGTTCCAGCCTGAATTCGCTTTTTCTCCCGCACCCCATTGGCTCATACCCACGGCGGTAGGAAAGTAAGGGCCCGGGTCATCAGCGTCCCCACTCTGCCGGCTTTTTAAGTACGGCGGAAAATTCCAGTTGGAAGGGCTAACTTGGTTGAAAATCTCATCATTAGAGGCGCCTTGAAAATTGCTGACATATTCGCCAAACGCTATTTGCGTTGTGCCACTATTTCGGCTGAAACAATTAAGCGCCTGGCTAACCGTTGCGGAGACCTCTTGGCCCATGCTTACGCCATTACTATATCCACTAATAGAAGGCACGTAAGCGGCGTAAACTTGGTCGTTCGCATTTCCGATGGTGTTGTAATTGTAAGTACCGCTAGAATCAGTTAATGATCCGCCGCGGTAAGGAATAAAAAGACCCGCGGCAGCAGATCTCGCCGCAACAGCCTGGGCCTTGTCCAACTCCGCCAAGGCCGAATCGGAAAAATGTTTAAGTTGATGAATGATTACCACTTCGCCAAAAACAACGCCTTGGATATAGGTTTCAAACGGCATTTGGACGATTACTGCTGTTACACCACTTACGCTTACATTCTGCAAATCATTGTAAAGAATAGTTAAAGGCTCATTTGGATAAACGAGTGTAACACCAGTAGTAACCCCTGCACTTAATAGATCATATATGGGACAGCTTCCATTTGACTTCACCGTTAAACTTGCACCATCAACTACTTCAACAGTAATTGGGGCCGCGTAAATTAGGAGGGTGTAAAAGGAAGCGGGCGTAACATGGTGTTTGTTCAGGACACCATATCCTTTTAGTGAAAGGACGTTACGCCCATGAAGAATATACACCTAGTCTTGCAGGCCTTGGCAAGGGAGAAAACCCAAGCCATGGTCAAGTCGACGGTCGGGAGCCGGGAGATCGGCCAATGGGTCGGGGAGGCTCTCAACCAACAGCTTTCCAAGGCCTTCAATGCCCAGTTGGAGAAGGAACGGGACGAGTTCTTAGGTAGTCAACCCTACGAAAGGCAGGAAAAACCTCGTTACCGTAATGGTTTCAAACAGGTTTTCGTGCCTGGATTTCTAGGCCGGTTGGAATTGAGAAAGCCTGTTTTGAGGAAGGGCAAAGGGTTCGTTTCCGAGACTTTGAAGGCCTTGAGGGAAGGCAGCCAAGCCCTGATGAGTTATCTGGGAATGAATTTCTGGTTGAAAGGGGCTTCTACCCGGTCGGTAGCGGCAGGGATGAACGAGGCCTTTGGAACGAAATGGTCGGCCAGCCACATTAGCCAGATGACCAATGCCTTGGAACCCACGTTGCGGGAATGGGAAAAGCGGCCCTTACCCGAAGGGATCCGATACCTGTACCTGGATGCGCTTTACCTAACGGTCAGGCGTCAGGAGACAGGGGTAAAACAAGCCTTACTGGTGGCTATCGGGGTGGACGGAAACCTGAAACGGCATTTTCTCGGGTACTTAGTGGGAGACCGGGAGAGCGAGGCTTCTTGGGAAGCCATGCTGGAAGATCTGTTGAACCGAGGCTTGGACAGGAAAAGTTTGAGGATGGTGGTGTCCGACGCCCATGCCGGGATTATCGCGGCGGTCGAAAAACGCTTGGGAGTAACCCACCAGCTTTGCGTCGTACACAAGATGAAGAACGTCCGTTTCCGGGTAGCCTGGAAGGACCAAAAGGCCTTCATGGCGGATTTCAAGGCAGTATATTGGGCCAAGAGCCGAGAAGAAGCCTTGGTGGCCTTGGGAAGCCTCAAAGCCAGGTGGTCCAAGACCTATCCCAAAGCCGTGGAGATGACAGCAGAAAAATTTGACTCCTACACCCAATTTTTTCGGGAAGACCCTAAGTTCTGGCTCATCACCCGTTCCAGCAATCTCATAGAAAGGTTCAATCTGGAGCTGAGGAGAAGACTGAGGCCGGCGGGGATGATGCAAAATGAATTGGAATTAACCAAATTGGTTTGGGCAGTGGCAGATGCCCAACAACAAAGATGGAATAGACTTAAAGTCCACACCTCAAGAAAGGAGACAGAAGCTCAAGCTGCTTGATCCAGGCGCCCGTGGAAATTTACACCCAAATTCTTGACGCGGGGCGCACTCTCCTCATGAGAAACTCCACGTCTGTGATATTTAAAAACAGCTTTCGCAGTAAGTATTACGACTTTCTCCTTTTTAAAATTAATAGTTTCCGCAACCACACCGTTTCGAATCCAACTAAATGGTTCAATTGTTGCAGTCGGGGTAGGTGTAAATAACACTGGAGTCGCCGTTGGAGTAACACTCGGTGTCGGGGTAACACGCGGCGACGGAGTACTCACCGGAACATTTTTAACAAATTGAAAAATCCCTTTTAATAAAGTGTCTGTTTTTTCTTTAAATGTTGGGGTCGGAGTATTAGTTGAGGTTTCTGTTACTGTCGGGGTTTCTGTTACGCTCGGAGTAGAAGTATGAACCACCGTAAATGTTGGATTAATATGGGCATAATAGTCATCATCTATTCCCTTAATTAACCTTCTTTCGTTACTAATGGCTGAATAATCTTGAGATGCATCATCCATCATTTTCAAAATATTTTTTCCTTCTATTGTAGAAAGTTCACCATTTTGGCTTTCTGTCGGTAAATCTTCCTTTTTCGTGTCGGGTGGAACTGAAACAAAAATGGTAGGGTATTGATAGAGTCTCGAATTTTTAACAGAAAAAACTAAATTTTTCGAATCATCCATTTCGCCCCATTTAATTAAATATTGATTGGCCTGGGTTATTCCAATCAATTTAGAATTATTAAAAGCCCAAAGCTTTTCGGTAAGCCTTGGAAAAATTTTATACTTAGCGTTTTTAATAAAATCGGCAGGAATAATAATATTGTAGGGGTCCGTTTTACGAAACTTTTTATACAACCCCTCAACTCTGATCCCGATATTTTTATTGATATTAATGCTTTTGTTGGTAGGCATATCAGAAAATTCGGCGTTAAAGCCAAAATAAAAACGAGGTTGGCTTTGGGCATGAGAAATTAAAGGAAAAAAAATTAAATACATCCCAAGTAATATTTTTAACATGATCAACCCCTTTTATAAGTGGATCAAAGAATTTCTTCATTGTTTCCGCCTTATTCCATTTTTCTCACCGTGTTGGAATCAAGCCAACCTATAAATCTAATTCCACTTCCCCTCTTTTGGGTTCTCATTGAGCCGGTAAACCGCGCCGGGACCGCTACCTTCCCGAATTATCTTCCCATCCGCGAGTAATTTGTTGAGGTTTCGGATCACCGTCCGCTTCGAACTACCCAAAACCTCCACCAACCCGCCGGTTTTGGCTTGGCCATTCTGCCGGACATAGTCCAATAGTTTTTCGCTTATTCCACTATCGCTGGAACCCACTTGATTCGGAGCCGTATTCGTCGAAACCTGAGCAGTAACCAGTTCTTTTGACTGGGCCACCACTAAGCCTGGCTGTGAACTGGTTATCTGAGTTCGAGGTTGGACAGCCTCTGTTTTGGTGGGTATAGCCTTATCCTTTAATTTTCCATCTTCTTCAAAACTGTTTTTGGTCCCAAAGTATTGGAGAAACACAAAAAACAAACATGTGCCAAATGTAGCACCCAACTTATTGGGATAGGCAAACCAACCGTTGGAAGACCCCAAATGGCCAAAAAGCCACAAAACCAACCATAACCCTGCGGCAACATGGCTCACTTGTATGTCTGGGAAAGGGTAACTAGATTTCACAAAGGTGGAATGGCCCTTTAAGGAGCTTTCAAAAACGACATTGAAGAGAAGAACAATAATATAAAACCAGAAAGATCCTGAATTGGGGCCTTGGCCCAAGAGACTCACCCAATTAGGAGTGATTTCATATCCGGGGGGGAATTTAGCAGTAGAGATTATTACGCCTACAGTTGAACCGGCATGAATGAGAGTAGTTAACCAAAGGGCCAACCAAAGAACTATCGCCGCACCTTTGTCCGCTTTTTCATCATCAAGAAATGAATACATAAATTAACCTCCCAAAATAATTAGATTGGGCCTCCCCTTTGTGCCAATCCGGTGCTTATTGTGCCACCTTGTTTGGAATTGTGCCAAGATCCAGTTTTTGTGCAGTTTGATACGGTTTTTGGGCGGTAGCCGGTATTTAGAAGTTATCCACGGGGTGGCACGATCCACGGGGTGGCACGATCCACGGGGTGGCACGATCCACGGGGTGGCACGATCCACGGGGTGGCACGATCCACGGGGTGGCACGATCCACGGGGTGCAGATCCACGGGGTGGCACGATCCACGGGGTGGCACGATCCACGGGGTGGCACGATCCACGGGGTGGCACGATCCACGGGGTGGCACGATCCACGGGGTGGCACGATCCACGGGGTGGCACGATCCACGGGGTGGCACGATCCACGGGGTGGCACGATCCACGGGGTGGCACACGGGGTGGCACGATCCACGGGGTGGCACGATCCACGGGGTGGCACGATCCACGGGGTGGCACGATCCACGGGGTGGCACGATCCACGGGGTGGCACGATCCACGGGGTGGCACGATCCACGGGGTGGCACGATCCACGGGGTGGCACGATCCACGGGGTGGCACGATCCACGGGGTGGCACGATCCACGGGGTGGCACGATCCACGGGGTGGCACGATCCACGGGGTGGCACGATCCACGGGGTGGCACGATCCACGGGGTGGCACGATCCACGGGGTGGCACGATCCACGGGGTGGCACGATCCACGGGGTGGCACGATCCACGGGGTGGCACGATCCACGGGGTGGCACGATCCACGGGGTGGCACGATCCACGGGGTGGCACGATCCACGGGGTGGCACGATCCACGGGGTGGCACGATCCACGGGGTGGGTGTTGTGCCAATTTGCCAATTTTTGCCAAAATCAGGCAAAAATTGGCCCGGCGGGTATCCCGCCTGCCCCCCTCACCCTGCCCTCTCCCGGGGGGAGAGGGTTGGATTAATTGTTAGGCCAAGGGCTCAATTTCTCAGAAATTCAGCTATTCGTTTCCCCACTTGCACTGGCTTTTCCTGAGCCAATAGGTGACCCGCACCGAGAATAGTCCCCACCTGGGCGGTGGGGTTAGCCTTGCGGAAGGCTTTAACGCTTTCAGGCGTGAAAACATTGGAATCTTGCCCGCATAGAACCAGGGTGGGCAGGATCAGGCGGCGGACGTAGGACAAGACATCCGTTGGAATCGTTTGATAAATCCGGGCTTCCCATTCAGGGGGGTAGAGCAGTTTCACACCACCTTGGGGGGCGGGCCTCAAGATACTGCGGGTATAGGCCTGGATGGTATCTACCGGCCAGTTCTTGAACAGGGGCTTGCCCTTAAAATAAAGAAAAGCTTCCCTTTCGCTTTCCCATTGGCGCCGCCGCCTCAGGGCCCCCTCGACTAAACCCTTTCGATATTCCCAACCAAAAAGCCTACCGATTCGTATCACCCACAAACGCCGGGGGTCCAACAGGGTAGGGTCTAACAGCACTAAATGGCTGAAAAGGTCGGGGCGTTTGACCGCCGCATAGAGGGTGGTCACCCCTCCCAGGCTGTGCCCGATGGCGGGGATGCCCTTCACCCCCAAGGAATCTAGCCCCCGGATGAGGTCATCAGCGAATAACCCCCAATGTTTCAACTGCCGGGGGTCTTCCCCCGGCCAGAGGGGCCGGATTTTCAAAGAGATGATTTGGAAATGCTTTTGGAGGGGTTGGAGGGTCTTTTCGTACGTTTGCGGAAGAAAGCCATTGGCGTGGGAAAGGTGTAAATAAGGTTTGGAGGACTTTTTAGAGAATCGGTAGAAGTCCAAGGGCGGGCCTGTTAGGCGGTATTTTCTCCCCGGCCCTTCTGATAGACCAGGATGGGTTCTTCCTTCTTCAAGATCACGCCTTCGGTGATGACGGTTTCCTTGATGTCTTTGCGGGAGGGGATCTCGTACATCAAATCCATCATGACATCCTCAAGAATGGCCCTTAAGCCCCGGGCGCCGGATTGCCGCTTGATGGCTTCTTTGGCCACGGCTTGCAGGGCCTCGGGTGTGAATTTGAGCTTCACGTTTTCCATTTCGAAATAACGGTGGTACTGCTTGGTCAAAGCGTTCTTGGGCTCGGTCAAGACCCGAACCAAGGAGGCCTCGTCCAGCTCATGCAGGGCGGCCATGACTGGCAACCGGCCGATAAACTCAGGGATCAGACCGAATTTGATCAAGTCTTCCGGCTGGGTCATGTCAAAGAGTTCGCCCAGCTTCTTGTCTTGCCGGCTCAAGGTCTCGCCCTTGAAGCCGATGGACCGCCGGCCAAGCCGGTTTTCGATGATCTTTTCCAGACCGACGAAAGCGCCCCCGCAAATGAAGAGGATATTGGAAGAATCGACCTTGATGTATTCCTGGTGAGGGTGTTTGCGGCCGCCCTGGGGTGGAACGTTCACTTCGGTCCCCTCAATGATCTTCAACAGTGCCTGCTGAACCCCTTCCCCCGAAACGTCCCGGGTGATGCTGGGGTTTTCCGATTTACGGCTAATCTTGTCGATCTCATCGATGTAGATAATGCCCCGCTGGGCCTTCTGGACATCAAACTCCGCGTTTTGTAAAAGCTTGAGAATAATGTTTTCCACGTCCTCGCCGACATAACCGGCTTCGGTAAGGGTGGTGGCATCCGCCACGGCGAAGGGTACATCGAGGATTCGGGCCAGGGTCTGGGCCAAGAGGGTCTTACCCACGCCAGTGGGGCCGATCAACATCACGTTACTTTTTTGCAGTTCGACTTCCTGGGGGCCGGTTTTGGCGGTCAACCGTTTGTAGTGGTTATGCACCGCCACGGACAGGATACGCTTGGCCCTTTCCTGGCCGATGACGTACTGGTCCAGGATCTCTTTTATTTCAGCGGGCCGGGGGATGGTCAGGCGGGCCTTAGGTATCCCTGGCTTGGGCTCCTCGGTTTTCTCTTCTTCCCGCAGGATGTCATTGCAAAGGGCGACGCACTCGTTGCAGATATAAACCGTGGGTCCGGCCACGAGTTTTTTTACTTCTTCCTGGCTCTTACCGCAGAAAGAACAACGAAGAAGCGTGGTTTTATCGCGGTCGCCCGCCATGACCTATCCTTTATTTTTTCTTGGTTTCAGGGCGCTTGATCAAAATATCGTCAATCACCCCATAAGCCTTGGCCTCTTCCGAGGACATGAAATAATCACGCTCGACATCCAGGCCGATTTTTTCCAGGGTTTGCCCCGTGTGGAACGCCAAGAGTTTGTTCAACCTCTCCCGGGTCTTGAGGATTTCCTTGGCCTGGATCTCGATATCCGTAGCCTGGCCCTGGGCCCCGCCCGAGGGCTGGTGGATCATGATCTGGGCGTTGGGCAAGAGCGAAACGTTTGCCCTTGGCCCCCGCCGCCAAAAGAACCGCCCCCATGGAAGCCGCCTGGCCCACGCAGATGGTGGAAACCGGCGCCTTCATGAACTGGATGGTGTCATAAATCGCCAGGCCGGAAGTAACCACGCCCCCGGGGCTGTTGATGTAGAGGTTGATATCCTTGTCCGGGTCTTCCGACTCGAGGAAAAGCAGTTGGGCGATGATGGTATTGGCCACGTCGTCGTTGATGGGGGTTCCCAGCATGACGATGCGGTCTTTCAACAGGCGGGAATAGATGTCATAGGACCTTTCCCCGCGGTTCGTCTGTTCCACCACTATCGGTATAAGAGCCATTACTTCCTCCGTTCGTTACTTGTTAAGCGGCATCAATTTGGGACGAGGCGATCAGGAAATCCAGGGTCTTCTCGTATTGGATCCATTCCTTGACCGATTCCACACGATTTTGCTCCGCCAGGTATTTCTTAACGGCTTCCGGCGTCTGTTGCGAATTCTGGGCGATCCGAACCAGGTAAGCGTCGAAATCCTTCGGCTCGCACTGGATCTTTTCTTTTTCCGAGATTTTCTCCACCAAAAGGGCCATATGGACGTTCTTCTGTGCGATAGGCCTCAAGGATTCGACGAATTCTTTCTTTTGCGCCTCCGTCCATTTTCCCGCGTCCACATGCTGGTTTTTCAGCCTTTCCACGCCCTGCTGGATGAGCCTTTGCTGTTCCATGATCACCAGGGACATGGGAAGCTCTAGGGGATGGTCCGTGATCAGTTTTTCCGCGATCTGCTCGACCAATTTGCCCCTTTGCTCCACTTCCTTGTGGGATTTCAAATCGGCGGCGACCCTTTCCTTCATTTCCTGGAGGGATTGGAACTTGCCGATCTTCATGGCGAAAGCGTCATCCAAGTCCATCAACTTCTTTTCTTTCAGCTCGCGCAAGGTTACCGTGAATTCGGCTTCCTTGTTCTGGATCTTCTCGTTGCCATAACCCGGGGGGAACATGATCTTGAACCTCTTGGTTTCCCCCGCCTTTAAACCGATAAGATTCGCCTCGAAATCTTTCAAGAGGCTCTCAGAACCCAGGAGCACGGGGTAACGGTTGGCCTTGCCCCCCTCGAAGGTCTGGCCGTCGATTTGGCCCTCGAAATCAATGATCACCAGGTCGTCGGTTTTGGCCGCGCGGCCCTCCACCGGGATGAAATCCGCCTGTTGCTGACGGATGGTCTCTATGGTTTTATCGACTTCCTCGGGTTCCACCCCGGTCTTCTCTTTTTTGACCTTCAGGCTCTTGTATTCCTTCAGTTCAAAGGTCGGCTTGACCTCCACCGTGGCCATGAACTTCATGGGGGAACCCTCTTCGAACATGTAATGGGTGATCCGGGGTTCGGCTACGGGATCGATCTTTTCTTCAACCAGGGCCAGCCTGAGGAAATCGGGCAGTTGGTGCTTGACCATCTCGTCGCGGACGTTAGATTTGTATTCTTTCTTGATCACGGTCAAGGGCACCTTGCCCTTGCGGAAACCGGGTAATTTGGCCCCCTCGGAGATTTGCTCGTACAGCTTATCCACGCGTTCTTGAACCTTCTCCGCGGGAATCTCAACCTCAATTTCCCTGGCGCAACCGGAAACTTCTTTCACGCTGACTTTCACGAAAGCTCCTTCTTGTTTGGATTCAATTAAATTGGTGCGAAGGGGGGGAGTCGAACCCCCATGGGTTACCCCGCCAGATCCTAAGTCTGGTGCGTCTGCCAGTTTCGCCACCCTCGCATTGAACAAAAATCAGTTAAAGGTGGGTGGCACGTACCCAAATCCTTTTATAAATCATTTACCCATTTGGGTGCGCCACCCTCGCCCTAATAGCTATATGGTGGGTGGCATGTACCCAAATTCCTTACTTTTAATTACAGGAATTTTTCTCCAACCCAACCACCTTCAAATCCCATCTAATTATCTTTGAAGGTCTATATTAAACGAGCCTTCAATCGCAATCAAACAGAGAGGCGACATTTTGCCTAAATTTCACTGGTATTCAAGGGTATAACCATCCGAGAATGGATGAACCATTCAAGAGGTTATCCAATGAGCGAAACGGCCCAAGTCGATTTAGCCATCCTAGGCGGTGGAATTAACGGGGCGGGAGTCGCCTTCCAAGCGGCCCAAGCGGGCCTTTCCGTCGCCCTTTTCGAGAAGGGTGATTTCGGCTCCGGCACCTCCAGC
This sequence comes from candidate division FCPU426 bacterium, assembly GCA_963849485.1. Classification (GTDB taxonomy): domain Bacteria; phylum Oederibacteriota; class Muellerivitia; order Muellerivitales; family Muellerivitaceae; genus CAVTWJ01. The sequence goes on from CAWKIF010000096.1 coordinate 39,999, forward strand.
AAATCCACCAAACTTATCCATGGCGGCATCCGCTACCTGGAGCAATTCCGTTTTTCGCTCGTTTTCGAATCCTTACGGGAACGCCACCGCCTCCTTCAGACCGCACCCCACCTGGTCCGGCCCCTTTCCTTCCTGTTGCCCTGCTACGCCGGGGACCGCAATCCCCCCTGGAAACTTAAGATCGGCATGTGGCTCTATGACCTCTTAGCCGGGTCGAACCGGATGGCCTTCCACCAATGGCTTTCCGCCAAAAAGTCGCTTCAAATCGCCCCCTTTCTCAAAAAAGAGGGCCTCCTAGGCTGCGGGGTCTATTACGACGCCCAGGTCAATGATGCCCGGCTGGTGCTGGAAAACATCCAGGGGGCCGAGGCAAACGGCGCCTTCTGCTGGAATTACCGCCCCGTCACTCAGTTGCAGGAGTCCGAAAACGGGTTCAATGTTTTTTATAAGGACAAGCGGACGGGGAAAACCGGGGTGGTCAAGGCCAAGTGCCTGCTCAACGCCACCGGCCCCTGGGCCAACCAAGCCTCGAAATTACTCGGGAAGGACGGGGTGGTTCTGGTTCGCCCCACCCGGGGAAGCCACATCGTAGTCCCCCAGGTCCTCCCCGACCACGCTGTCCTGATCACCACACCGAAGGACAACCGGATCATCTTCGTCATCCCCTGGCAGGGAGAAAGCCTGGTGGGCACCACCGACCTGGATGATTCGGGCGACCCGGACCTCACCAAGCCCACGGAGGATGAAATCCAATATCTCCTGAACGAGGCCGCCCGGGTTTTCCCCGGCCAGGCCTGGGAAAGGCGCCAGGTCCTTTCGGCCTTCTCGGGGTTGCGCCCGCTGGCCTTTTCCACGGGTGAGAACGCCTCGGCCGTGTCCCGGGAAGATCGAATCACCGTGGAGGGAAGGTGGGTCAACATCCTCGGCGGGAAATTGACCACCTACCGGTCCATGGCCCAAAAGGCCCTCAAAAAAATCATGGTCCTGCTGGGAAACCAAAGCCCCCTTCCCGTTTCCGACCACCTGCCGGGCACACCCGACCAGCCCTGGATCGAATTTTTGGCCCACTTCAAGGATCAGGCCACCGACCATTCCCTGGCCCCCGACACCGCCGAGCATCTGGCAAGGCTCTACGGACAGAAGGCTGGCATGATTTTGGAATTGTTGGACGAAAACCCCTCCTGGACCGAAAAGCTTCACCCCAACCGCCCTGAAATATTGGCCCAAGTGGTCTTTGCCGCGCGTGCGGAACAGGCCCACCACCTGGAGGATGTGCTCATGCGCCGCCTGGAAATCGGCTACAGCCCCGAGCGATGGGGAGAGGCCTCCCAAAAGGCCGCCCAATGCATGGGCCTGCTCTTGGGTTGGCCCGAAGCTCAGGTGAAGGAAGAACTAGCCCGCTACCGTCGCCAGCTTTTCCCCTCCCCCGTGGAGGAATCCCCCAGCCCGGCAACAACTGCCCCATAAAAATAAGCGTTGGCTCCGTGTAACTTATTGACTTCAATCACGTAAAAACCTAGGTTAACGAATCTCGTTTGCCGTTATCGAACATCGGAGGAAGATCATGGAAAAAATCGTCATTATCGGTTCCGGCCCCGCGGGTTATACGGCGGCCCTCTACGCTTCCCGGGGCAATTTATCCCCCCTCTTGATCGACGGTCCCCAGCCGGGCGGCCAATTGACCACCACCACCCTGGTGGAAAACTTCCCCGGTTATCCCGAGGGCATCCAGGGCCCCCAATTGATGGAAAACATGAAACAGCAGGCCGCCCACTTCGGCACCCGGTACCAAACCGGCCTGGTGACCAAGGCCGACCTGTCGAAAAGGCCCTTCAAGCTTTGGGTGGATGATAAGGAGGTGGTCGAGACGGAAGCCCTTATTATCGCCACGGGCGCTTCCGCCAAGTACGGCGGGGTTCCCCGCGAGACGGAACTGATCGGCCGGGGCGTCTCCGCCTGCGCGACCTGCGACGGCTTTTTCTTCAAGAACCACGAGATCGCGGTGGTCGGGGGCGGGGATTCGGCCATGGAAGAAGCCGGGTTTCTCAGCAAGTTCGCCAAAAGCGTGACCCTGATCCACCGCCGGGAAGAGTTCCGGGCGTCGAAAATCATGCTGGAAAGGGCGAAGGCCAACCCCAAGATCAAGTGGATGCTAAACTCGGTCATCGTGGAACTTCTGGGGGATCAGGAACTGACGGGCATGAAGGTGAAGAACGTCAAAACCAACGAGGTACAGACCCTGCCCTTCACCGGATTGTTTTTCGCCATCGGGCACGTCCCCAACACCGGCATTTTCAAGGGACAGCTGGACATGGACGAGGTGGGCTACCTGAAGCTTCCCAAGCCCCCCTACACCATGACGAACATCGAGGGGGTCTTCGCGGCGGGGGATGTGGCCGACCACTACTACCGCCAGGCGATTTCCGCCGCCGGTATGGGCTGCATGTCCGCCATCGAGGCCGAACGCTGGCTTTCCGCCCAAGAAAAATAACAAACAGTGGCTTGCTCAGGTGTTAATTCAACGCTCTATGAAAAAAAGATGAATCCCAAAACCAAAGATAATCAAATTCATTAACCTTAACCGGAAAAAGCACGTCCAAAGGCCAGACTAGCCACAGATATATGGGATACATTTGATAGAAAAAAACCGACTTTAACATTTGTTGTTTTTCAATCTCATGAATCCTATGCATCTGTGGCAAATCTTCATTTTGACTGTTGTGAGCTTATTTCTTGGGCTGACTTTCGGGAGATAGGATAAAGTCATTCGAAAAAAGGTCCGACACCGGCTGTAGAACGTCCAGATCCGGTATTTTTAAATCACCCTGAAGTTTTCCAAGCAGCCAATAGGTCCGCATCTCCCCCTTGCTGCGGATGGGAACCGTCCCCCTTGACTCGAAGCGATACCGCTCCTTTAGCCCCTCGTACACGGCATCACTGACTTGGATCTTCCCGGGGGTCCCGTGGGATTCCATCCGGTTGGCGATGTTCACCGTGTCCCCCCACAGGTCGTAGCTGAGTTTCTTCCGTCCGATCACGCCCGCCACCACGGGGCCGCAATGGATCCCCACCCTCAGGTTCAACCCGGGGTGCTCCTTGGTTAATTGCCCGAACACGCTCATCATCGAAAGGGCCATGTCAGCGATGGATTCCAGGTGCCCGGTGACGGGCAGGGGCAGGTTGCCCACCACCATGTAGGCGTCCCCGATGGTCTTGATCTTTTCCAGGCTGTATTCCTCCGCCAGGATGTCGAAATAGCTGAAAACCCGGTTGAGCAGGTCCAACACCTCTTCCGGTTCCAGCCGGGAGGCCATTTGGGTGAAACCGGAGATGTCGGCGAAGAGGACGCTGGCGTCCGAAAAATATTCCGAGAGGGATCCTTGCTTGCGCTTCAACTGTCCCGCGATGTGGGCCGGAAAAGTGTTCGAGAGGAGCTTTTCCGTCTTCCAGCTTTCCTTCAAGAGCCGGTCATGGGTTTTCTGGAGTTCCTCCCGCAATTCGGTCTGGAGCTTGAGGACATGCTTGACGCGGAGGAAGAAATAGAGGGCCGCCCCTAAAAGGTTGAACACCAAAAGCCAGCGGGCGATCCCCAGGGGAAGCTGGGCGGTCTGGCCCTGGAGGTGAATCTCCAAAACCGTGGCCAGCACTTCCAATCCGGCGAGGGCGAGGTACCAGCCCCAGCTCCAGGGCATCCTCATAATGATGGTGGACATGGGGACCACGATGGCCCACAAGCCGATGCCGCCGGAGGACAAAAACCCCCCCAGGGACACCTGCATCACGAAGGGCACGGTGAAACAGATGAAAACGTTCAAGTGCAGCAGGAGGGGGAAAATATCCGGGCGGACCAGGAAAAGCCAGAAGAGGGCCACCTCGGCGGCCAGGAAGCCCCAGGCGATGAGGGAGAGAAGCTTCATTCCCAGGAAGGTCAGGACGATGGCCGTCAGGAGGGAAAACCACGAACCCGGTCAACAGCCCCGCTTGGAAATACTTTTGTTGGACATACAGATCGTTTTTTTTCCAACTGAGCGGATGGGAATCCAAGGGTTTCGAGGCGGCCCAATCGGTGGCGTTCAAGGTTCGGGTTCCTTTGGGTGGTGTGGGGTTAATCTATCAAAAATTCCCACAAGTGCGAAGAGGGGTCGCCGTTTTACCCGTTCACCGGCGGGTTATATTTCCATCACCACCGGCAGGATCATGGGCCGGCGGTTGGATTGGGTCGAGAAGAATTTCTGGAGGGACTTGCGCATGGTTTCCTTGACCGAGCCCCAATCGTTCACCCGCTCGTGAACCTCGCCCTCCAGGGCCCGCTTCAGGGTTTCCTTGGCGTCTTTCATGATCTGGTCGGAAAGGCTCTCGGAAAACCCCCGGGTCACCAGGTCCGGCCCCCCCACGATCAACCCCTTTTGCACGTCCACGCTCAGCATAGCCACCACCACCCCGTCCTGGGAAAGGTGCAGCCGGTCCCGCAAGACCACCTCCCCGACGTCGGAAAGGCTCCGGCCGTCCACCAGGATGGTTCCTCCTTCCGACTCCTTCTCGATTTGGACTTCCTCTTCGGCAAAGACCAGTTTCTCGCCGTTCTCCAAAACGAAGGTGTTGTCGGGCGGGAGGCCCATTTCCTCCGCCAGGCGGGCGTGCAAAACCAGGTGGCGGTATTCCCCGTGCACGGGGGCGAAATACTTGGGTTTCACCAGCGAGATCATGATCTTCTGTTCTTCCCGGCAGGCGTGCCCCGAGACGTGGATTTCCGAGACGGCCTCGTAAAGCACCTCCGCCCCCTTGCGGTAGAGGAGGTTGATGATGTTGGAGATGGACCTCTCGTTGCCGGGGATCGTCCGGGCCGAGAGGAGCACCAGGTCGTCGGGCTGGATGGAGATCTGCTTGTGGTCCCCCATGGCCATGCGGGTGACGCTGGACATGGGTTCGCCCTGGCTTCCCGTGGTGACGAGAACCACTTCCTTAGGGTCCATGCCCTTCACGTTTTCGGGGGACACCAACAGGGAGGAGGACACGTGCATGAACCCCAGGTCCCGGGCCACCTGGGTATTGCGGACCATGCTGCGGCCCATGATGCAGACCTTTCGGCCCACCTTCTTGGCCGACTCGATCACCTGCTGGACCCGGTGGATGTTGCTGGCGAAGCAGGCCACGATGATCCGGCGCTTGGCCTTGGGGAAAATGCGGTCAAATTCCTCCCCGACCACCTTTTCGGAGAGGGTATAGCCTTCCCTTTCCACGTTGGTGGAATCGGACAGGAGCAGGAGCACCCCCTTGGACCCGTATTCGGCGAACTTGTTCAGGTCAATCGGGACGCCGTCGATGGGGGTGGGGTCGATCTTGAAGTCGCCCGTGTGGATCACGACGCCCCTGGGTGTGGTGATGGCCAGCCCGCAGCCGTCCACGATGCTGTGGGTGACCCGGATGAACTCGATCTGGAAATCGCCCAGGGTGATGGGTTTCTTGGGGTCGGCCTCGATAAGCTGGGGGGCCTGGGGCAGCTTGAATTCCTCCAGCTTGGCCTTGACGAAGCCCAGGGTCAATTTGGTCCCATAGATGGGCGCGTTCACCTTTTGGAGCAGGTAAGGCACGGCCCCGATATGGTCTTCGTGGCCGTGGGTTAAAAGCACCGCCTGCAGATAGCCCGGTTTTTCGGCCAGGAAATTGAAGTCGGGAATGATGTAATCCACCCCCGGATGCCGGTCGTCGGGGAACATGAGCCCCGCGTCGATCATGACCGCGTGGTCGCCATATTCCAACAAGGCCATGTTTTTTCCGATTTCGCCTAAACCGCCCAGCGGGATGAAGGATAATTTTTCCAATGGAGAAGGACTCCTTGTGATGGTTTAAATAAGTTAGAGGCTTATTTCAAGGCTGAAGAAGTGTCAATTCTTGGCCCGGCCTTTGCCGGAGGGTGTCAGGTGGTAGCTCAGCGGTTCCCGAAATTGTCGTCCAGGGGCATCCGGTTTCCCCCGCCCTGGCCTTGGCCCTGACCCGGCGACCGGGGGTCCTGGCTTCCCCAACTTTTCCTACGCCCCATATCGCGGCGCGGAGCCGTCCCGTTTCCTCCCCGGTTGTTGAAGCCCCCGTTGTCACGGAAACCTCCCTGGAACCCGGTTCGTCCATTCTTGTTCGCGTCCCGGTAACCGCCGCCAGCGTTCCTTTGGGCCTGAAAGGGGTCCCGGTATTCGCCCGAACCATTGCCGCCCCGGAAAGCCCCCTGTCCCCATCCGTTGGAGGGAGGCTGGCCGTATCCGGAACCCCGGTGGTTGGAGAAGCTGTTCCCGTTGGGCCCGCTCGGGGCGCCGCTGGGCCTTCCGCCGGGTCCTGCGGGTCTTCCGCCTTGCCCGCCGGGGGCGCGTCTTTGACCGCCTTGGGGAGAGGGGGATGATTTCCGTTCTTCCATCGGCCGGGCTTCATTGACCACGATCTTGCGGTCGCCGATGGCGAACCCGTTCATTTTTTCCTTGGCCGAATCCGCTTCGGTGTCCGATTCCATTTCCACGAACCCAAAACCCTTCGACCGTCCCGTCAATTTGTCCGTTATAATTTTGGCGCTGATCACCTTTCCGCAGGAAGCGAACATCTCGGCTAATTGCGGTTCGGTGGTTTGAAAAACGGCAGGCTACCGACATACAAGCGTTTTCCCATAAACATCCCTCTCCTTAAATAGGAACTAGGCCGTGGCCTTTGATCCCAAAAACTCCTCGGACAACCGGCTCAGCAAAAACTTCTTCTTAAACTCATCCATCTCGGCCATCTTGGCGTAGGTCTTTTGGAGGATGTACTCCGGGTCCATCCCCACCTGTTCCCCGTAGGGTTTTAGGCGGCGGATTTCCGATACCGCCAATCGCGCGAAGAGATTCCACCAGACCCTCAAAATCATGGTCTTGAGGGGACCCGCATGGTCCATGAGGGTCTGGACCCCCAACCGGGTGCCGGCGATATGCCGGGACTCGTCTTTAAGCATGAGCCGGATCATTTCCTTGCCCGTCGGATCGATGCTTTCCAGTTCCAGCGACCTTTGGAATATGGAACCCGCCATGGTCTCGGTGAAATAAGTGGCCAGGATCCATCGCTCCACCGCCAGGGGACCGTTCGTGGAAAGCGCCACGAGCAAATCGAAAACCTTCTGCTTGGCGGGGGGGGACTGGAGCTTGTAGAGGTACTTGCGAAAGACGAACAAGTGCTTGGATTCGTCATAACATTGGGTGGAGTAATAGGTCACCATATCGTTGAGTTGGTAAAGGTGGGCGGCCTTGTTCATGAGCCTTTGGATGATCTCCAAACCCTGCCATTCCCCCTCGTAGAAGTAATGGAGGATATTGACCCAGCCTTCCTTGATGTCTCCCAATTCAATGGGATGGTTCCAATCAATGGCCGTGTCGGGATTCCAATCGGCGGCGAAGGCCATCCGGGAGAGACCGTCCCAGGTTTTGGCGTTAGGCTTCTCAAGCACCTCGTTTGGATCTGCCACGAATTTATCACTCAGCGCAACCGATGTTGGCGTCATCTGTTTCCCCTTTGCGAATATCTAACTTTTAGGACTGCGTTGGATTCCAGAAACCTACTCCCTTGGCCTGAAAAAAATTAAAGGGATGGGCTTGAACACCCTAAGAACGGATCGCTCCCTTATTTCCTCCTCGATGGACTCTATAAACTTATCAATGGGATCGTAACCCTCTTCTTATTATTTTCATTGGATGGAGGCCAAACTCAGGCCGGTCCCATGATGGAGGGGTTCCCTGCTTCCCGACGAGGGAAGTGTTTTATCCAAACCAAGGGGTTTTCTAAAATTGGTTGAGGGCCATCCAAAATCAAAGAAATTGTTCAAAATCCCTTTAAACCCTAAATCAACAAATCCAAGAGGCTTCCCAAACTCATGACGGAACCTAGAAACATTCAACGGGAAAGTTTATTTCCATCCCATAGGTGTCGGAGGGGGTAAAACCGGAATCTAACCAACAAACCTTAACTTTGCCCAATATCCCGCTTTTAGGCCTTTCTTTCAACCATTTATTGAGTGATTTTTTCTTCTTTTACGGGCGGCTTGCCCATCGAGGATACCGGTGCCCCAAAATTTAACAAATCCTTTTCATTCGCCGGACCTTGGGGAAGGACCGCCTCCTCCCCCCGGGCAAAGCGGTTGTACCTTTGGACGGCGTTGAATTTGGCCGATTCCCCCCCCTTTTAGGAAATATTCTCCAACGCCGAATAGGACCGTACTGGCTACGAAACCCCAAGCCGCGGCGGTTTTTTCGTTGGAAGTTTGGGAGGATAAATAGCCCACCGCGGTTCCCAATCCTCCCGCCCCGCCCAGGACGGCCAGCCAAGTTCCGGCAGCTCCCTGCCCTTCCGAGTCCCGGAAAAGCCGTTGGACCTCAAAATCATTGGTCGCTGAAAACTTTTCCTCAAAACCCCGGTGATCCGTCAGCCTATTTCCATCCGATTCGTATTCAAAGCCTTTCCAAGCGGAATAAGAGGTATGGATCGCCGTCAATCCCCTGGCTTTCAAACCGGAGGAAAGGGCCCCTGTTTTTTCCCAATAAAGGCTGTTGGACCGTTCCACCGCGTTATAGAGGGATGTTTCCGCTTGGTCAAAGAAAAGGGCTCCCGCCACCCTGAGCCCTACTCCCCCCAGCAGGAGTGCCCATCCAGTATTGGCCGTATTGTTGGATCCCCAGAGCAGCCATCCTGTTCCCAGCAGGCCCGCACCGTCTCCCAGAGCGTTGAACCATAGGCCGGTTTCCCGGGAGGAACGCTCCGTTTGGATCAGCCGGGTTATTTCTCCGTACCGAAGTGCCCCCAATCCCATTTCTATATCGCCGGTTTCAAGGGTTTGTTGATCCTGGGAATAAGCCAGTTCATTTTGAATCCCCAGGAACGAATAGGAATGGACATCGATCGGTTCGAGAAGGGTCGCCGATTGGGCCGGGTCAGTTGAAGGTTCTTCCCCAAAAAGATTCGTCCAACCACCGGCAAACAGGTTAATTAATAATGCACCCCAGACCATCATGCGAAACACTGAAGCCTTCCTCATAATAAAACAAGATGCTGGATTATATCTGAAAGGCCGATAAAGGGGAAAACCGCTTAACGCACCACGACGATCTTGAGGGTCTTGCGGCCGATGAACCCGCCCTGGGCGTTGGCGGCTTCCACAATGGCGAAATAGAGCCCGCTGGCCTTCCCCGCCGCGTTCCAGTCGGCCTCGCTCATGCCCGCCGCCCCCGAAACCTTCCCCCGTACCAGTTCCCCCGCCGTGTCATACACCCGGTATGAGAGCGTCAATCCCCCCACGTCCGAAACCATCCGTACCTGGTATCCCGTCGACCCATTGAGAACATTCGGTTCCGCCGCTACGTTCCCCATCCCCGCGTTCGCCGTATCCGACAGCACCATCACCTGCGCCGTCATCTGCGTCTGCCCGCCCGTCCCGTTCTGCTCGCTCGCCTCGATGAAATACTGACCCGACGGCACCACCCCGCCGTTGTCCCCCGTCCCGTCCCACACCACCGTCACCCCGTTCCCCAGCGAGATCGTCAATTGCCTCGGCACCGTCCCCGAGGGGGTCCCGCTGGTCGGCTCAAACCCCGACGCCGACAACACCAGCTGCGTCGAGTTCCCCGGCACCGGGTTGCTCGAGTAAACATACAAGGTCTTCACCACTTCCCCCGCCTCGTTGTAGATCTTCACCGCCACCTTGTACACCGAGCGGTTCACGATCACCGGGGCGGTCACGCTCGTGTCCACCCCCATGTTGTTGATGCTGTCCACCTTCACGTAGTACTGCCCGTTCGCCACCGGGTTCCCCGACCCATCCGTCCCGTTCCACGTCCCAATCGGCACCCCCGCGAAATACACCGTCGTCGAGCTCCCCGGGCCACTCACCGACGTGATCGCCCCCGACCCCATGTTGATCCCGTTGATCACTTGGGAATATTGGCTCACCGGCAGCGCCGCCACCAGTTCCCCCGCCTCGTTGTAGATGTCGATCTTCACCGTGTATTGACCCGTCGTCTGCGAGCTCACGCAGGAGCTGACCAGCGCCCCTCCCGTGTAACTCGCCGCCGCGCAGTTCTGGATCGTCAAGCCCCCCGGCACCAGGTTATTCACCATCACCTGGTATGTCATCTGGTACTCTCCCGGGGATAAGGGGGACGGCATCCGCCAGCTCATCACCGACGTCGCCGGGTTATAGCTCGCGCTCGCCCCCAAGGGCGACGCCACGAAGTTCTGGAAGGTCAAATTCGCCGGAAGCGGATCCGTCACCACCAGGTTGAACACGTTGTTCCCCACCACGTTCACCGTCAGGGTATAGACCAAGGCCGCTCCCGCCTCGGTGCTCGAGTTAGACACCTGCTTGACCAGTTGGACGGCGCCGGTAGGCGTGGCCGACACCGTGGGGGTGGCCGTCCCCGTGGGGGAGGCGGTGCGCGTCGGGCTCGAGGTCAGGGTGAGGGTCGGGGTGGCGGTCGACGTGGGGCTGCTGGTCGGGGTCGGCGTCGGGGAGGGCGTGGGGCTGTTCGTGGGAGTGCGGCTGGAAGTGGGAGTGCGGGTCTCGGTAGGCGTGTTCGTGAGGGTAGGTGTATTCGAGGGGATCGGAGTATTGGTGGAAGTCGGAGTGGAGGTCGGCGTGGCGGATTCGGTGGGAGTCATCGTGGCCGAGGGCGTCAGGGTTTCGGTCCGGCTGTTAGTGACGGTGGGCGAGTTGGTGGAGGTGAAGGTGGAGGTGGGCGTCCCCGTATCGGTGGGGGTATGGGTAGCGGTCCAGCTATTGGTGCTGGTCGGGGTGGAGGTCCAAACAAGGGTATCAGTAATGGTGGGACTGAAGCGGAAGGTCTCGGTCGGGGTCGGGGTCATCGTGACCGTGGGGCTGTTGGTCGGGGTGGGGGTGTTAGTGACAGTCAGGCTGTTGGTGGGCGTAAGGGTGTTGGTCACCGTCAGGCTGTTGGTGGTGGTAAAGGTCGGGGTCGCCGTCACCGTGAAGGTTTGAGTCCAACCGTTGGTCGTGGTTGGGGTCGCCGTTTCCGTGACGGTTTTGGTCACCGTATTCGTGTGGGTCGAGGTGAAAGTTTCAGTCACGGTGAAGGTATTCGTCACCGTGTTCGTTTCGGTGATGGTGTAGGTCAGTTTGGGGGTCTGGGTAAAGGTGGGGCTGATCGTCACCGTGGGAGTATTCGTGACGGTGGGCGTGGAAGTGGTCGTCATTGTATTCGTCGGGGTAGGGGTAAGGGTTTGAGTCGAAGTCACGGTGGGGGTCATGGTCGGGGTGGGGCTATTGGTGGGAGTGATGGTGACGGTGATCGTGGGGGTATTGGTCAAGGTCTTCGTGTTGGTGAGCGTCAGGGTCAGGGTGAGGGTATTGGTGAGTGTTTGACTTGGAGTCACGGTGGGGGTGTTGGTCATGGTTGGGGTCGCAGTTACGGTGAGGGTAGAGGTCAATGTCCGGGTGGGTGTGGAAGTCGGGGTAGTAGTTGGCGTGGGAGTGTTCGTCGGGGTATTGGTAAGGGTCCAGGTATTCGTCAGAGTTGGGGTCATCGTGGGGGTGATTGTATTTGTAACCGTGGACGTTACTGTTTGAGTGGGTGTATTGGTGGGGGTTTTCGTGTTGGTGACTGTCGGTGTGTTCGTGGGGGTGTTCGTTAAGGTTGGCGTCGGGGTTTGCGTAGGCGTCATGGTCGGGGTGGGGGTATTGGTCTGGGTTGGAGTCGGTGTCACAGTCGGCGTATTGGTGAGTGTTTTCGTATTAGTTGGGGTCGAGGTCGGTGTGGGAGTATTGGTCAATGTCGGGGTGGGGGTCACGGTGGGAGTCATGGTGGGAGTCGGGGTATTCGTGGGTGTGGGGGTATTGGTCGGGGTAAAGGTGGGTGTCATGGTCGGCGTATTCGTCGGGGTATTCGTGGGGGTAGGTGTATTGGTCAAGGTCGGGGTCGGAGTCACGGTGGGAGTGGGAGTCGGCGTACGGGTATTGGTGGGCGTTGGAGTGGGGGTCGGAGTATAGGTCGGCGTAGGGGTGGGGGTGTTCGTGGGAGTGTTGGTCGGAGTAGGGGTTGGAGTAGGCGTATAGGTATTGGGCGGAGTGGGGGTCGGAGTGGGGGTCGGAGTGGGGGTGGGGGTATGGGTTGGCGTTACGGTAGGTGTAGGTGTATTGGTTGGGGTGGGTGTCGGGGTGTTGGTGGGTGTGGGAGTAGGTGTCGGGGTCCGAGTGGGCGTGGGAGTGGGGGTTGGAGTATTCGTAGGCGTCGGTGTGGGAGTCGGGGTATTCGTGGGGGTCGGGGTGGGGGTGGGGGTGTTCGTGGGGGTCGGGGTAGGTGTCGGAGTACGGGTAGGGGTAATGGTGGGGGTCCAGGTTGGGGTGACCGTCGGCGTCCAAGTCGGCGTGATCGTTGGGGTCGGTGTCGGCGTGATCGTTGGGGTCGGTGTGGGGGTGATCGTCGGGGTCGGTGTGGGGGTGGGAGTATGGGTAGGGGTGATGGTGGGGGTCGGGGTGCGGGTCGGGGTCGGGGTAGGCGTCGGCGTATTGGTGGGAGTGGGGGTTGGGGTCGGAGTGGTATTACAGACCCCGTGCCACGAGAAAGACTTAAAGGTATTGTCGGCGCATCCATAATCGCTCAGGCCCATCAACCCGCTCGAATAGGTGGAATCGGTGAAAGTCACAGCGTAGTTGTAGGTTCCCTGGGCGCTGCCAATGGAGACGATAAAACTGCTCCCATTGACGATCAACTGCAGCCAAGTTGGGCAGCTGCACAAAGCGCTGTTGGCGGGTAGAGTCGCGGTTTTGGTCGAAAGGATGTTTTGGGTGGAGGTTCCGGCCGCGCCATAAACATTGAAATAAAGGGTGCTATCCGCGTTGGCGCAATTGTCCCCGTCCCAGGACAGCCCGTATCCAGCGCCGGTGCTGGCGTTCACGTCCCACATGACCCCTTCCATATTGGGACTCTGGTGCACGGCGGTTTGGCAGAAGGAAACAGTCATGGTTCCGGGGCCGCTGGCTACTTCAGTGTTCAACAACTGGTTGTTCTCCTGGAGGCAGCTGGTATAAACCCCGCCGACGAAGGAAAGCCCGGAGGAGCTTTGGGCCCAGGAGCCCTGGTCGGACGGCGCCGCCCCGATCATCCATCCGGGAGGCGCCCCGCTGTAGCTGGCACCGCTGGTGAAATTGTTGGTCACCGAACATTGGGTTGTGGGGTTGCAGATGTATTGGGCCACCAGGGCCTGCTGCCAATAGGAACTCTTCTGCGGGTTGCCCTGCAGGGAAATTCCCCACTCGAAACTCTGGCCGTTGTTGTTGAAGTCTCCTTGGGGCGGGTAATAGTTTCGCACGATTTCGTTTTTGTTGACGTTGGTACCGTTCTGGCAATTCAAGGCTCCCGGGGGGCCGCTCCAAACGGGCGAACCCGACCAGGGGCCGTAAGCACCGGCTGTGGCCGGCCCCGATCCGTAAGTCTCGATCTGATCCTCGAACTGGTTTGTCGTACCGGTACATTGCTGGGCCCCACCCAGGGCGGAAAAGCGCGTCTTGGCCGACCCGCAACTCAAACCCAGGCAGGTCCAGTTCAGGTCCGTATCATAAGGAGGAACCCCATAGGCCACCTCCCCGTTTTCCTCATAGTGCCAGGCGCTTTCACCGTTGGCGATGTCCACCACATTGTTCGTGGTCTCGGCCGGGTTGGTGTAAAGCACCATCAATCCCACACCCTGGCACGAGTCGCTGTTGGCCGAGGTGCTCACCGAATAGGCAGTCTGGCTGCCGCCGCCTCCACCAGCTGTGAAGAGCCCCGGGTTCAGACCGTATCTAATGCTGTACCAAGTCTGGGTCCATCCCACGTAGGAGACCGCTCCCGTGGAGACTCCCGTGCCTGTGTTGGAGCCATTGAACTGGATCGCCGTTGTGTTGGGAGCTACATCCGCTCCCCCGTTGTTGTATTCCACATAAAGGTAAGCCGTGACCGGAGTTGCTCCCGGCGGCAAGGTCACTGTCAGGGCTGAACCGCAATTACCGCTCACCATGGTGTAGTCGAGCCCCGTCCCCTCCGCCATGATCGCCTGGGTTTCCGAGTTGGTGCTGGGCTGGCTGATGCTGCAGTTGGAATAGGTGATTCCATTGACCACGACGGTCGGTTGGGGCGCCGGGGTGGTTGTGATCGTCGGTGTCGCGGTGTGCGGGCCGGGAGTGGGCGTCGGTCCGGTACCGTTGAATTGATTGGTGGTCGCGATGGTCGTACCGCAGGAGCCCATGTTCAAGGGGCCGATGGTGGTCGATTGTCCGCAAGCGTTCGTCACGTCGAAGTAATAGGGGCCCGTGGATCCGTTGTTCAAGTTGCCGTTGGAAGTTCCCCAGTACTCGTCCCCACCCACACCATTCGCCCCTAAAACCAATGAACTGTAGGGTCCTCCCGAGCTGCTGGAAAAACTCACCGCTGTTATGGGGATATTCATGTCCAAAAACTGGATCGGGTTATAACTGGCGCTACACCCCGATTTCCACTCGTAGGTGATCTTGCCCGTGGGGTCCCCGGTCATCATGCTCAAAGGACACTGGGTGAATTCCCAGGTGATGTTGGCGATCCCGGGGGCCGCGTTATTGGTCAAGGTGGCCCAAGCCTGCGGGCCCAAATCCAGCTGGTCGGCGGTGGAACAGCTCGGGCAATTGTCCACAATCATCACCGTGACGGAAGCGGCTCCCGCGTCCTGAATCGCCACGCAGGCCCCGCAAGCCAGACCGTTCTGGTAATCCGCGCTGATGATGGCGGCGTAATAATTAGGATCATAGGTGCCGGCGGGAAAACCGCAATTGCCCGTCCCGGGCGACAGGGGGCCATAAGTGGTGGAGATGGTGGTATAGGTCGTGGGGCCGGAGCAAAAATTCGGGATGGTGCCGTAGGGAAATGCCGGAAGGGCCAAAAGAAAAAATAGCGGAATTAAATTAAGCGAACGAAGCTTAATTGAATGAAATGTTAGAACACTTTTTTTAAAGATAACGTCATTCGTTATATTGCCTGGCGAAAAAGCGCTTTTCAGACGCTCAGTTGCCCGCGAACGAAAACATTGTAACGTTATCAGGAACTTCAGTAACGTATTCACGTACTGCTCCCCAAATGAATCCCTGATGAAGTTGGTCAACCCGCTGGTTGTAAAATTGTTTTTAGTTGATGTTGAAAAGAGTTGGTCGCGGATTCAGACTTCTTCTATAGGTAGCGTAACATGATTTACGTCACATTTGTATTCTTTGAGACAAATTTGAGGTTTATTTAGGCTCAAAAAAGGCTTAAAAACAGGGGATAAAGGCTGAATTTTAGAATTTTCTAATAAAAAATAAATATTTTTCAAGAAAAACGACTCACTAGCCCTGGATAGGGATCGATTCGGGTACTCAAGATAAAGGGGTAACAACTTGGGTAAAAAACAGGTCGATTCAGGAGATGATGCGGTAAGGCAGTTCACCAATACTCCCTATCGCATTCTTATGACTTTTCATTACCCCATTTTAATTGATCCCAATCCATCGGATTCAACTCCATCAGTCGAAGACATTCCAAAAAATCCGACGGGGGTGGCGCGGTAAAGGATTGTACCTCCCCTGAAACAGGATGCTTCAGTGACAATCGGAACGCGTGAAGCATCTGGCGGGGCGCCTTACCGGAGTCTTCACCGTAAACCCCGTCCCCCAAGATGGGATGCTTGATGAATTCCATATGCACACGGATCTGGTGGGTCCGGCCTGTTTCCAATTTTAAATATAGAAGGCTGGCCTGGTCGTTGGATTGGAGAGACGAGAAATGGGTGACCGCCAACTTCCCCGTCTCCGCCCGGACCGCCATGCGGTTGCGGGCGGACAGATGACGCCCGATGGGGGCGTCGACCCTTCCCCTTTCATTGAGATTCCCTTTTACGATTCCCAAATATTCCCTCGATAATTTCCGGCCCGCCAATTGGCGAACCAGGCTCCGGTAGGCCTTTTCCGATTTGGCGACCGCCAAAAGTCCGGATGTATCCTTGTCGATGCGGTGGACCAAGCCGGGCCTCTGGACGCCGCCCACCCCCACGATATCGGGACAATGCGCCACCAGGGCGTTTAAGAGCGTCTTGTCCGGGTTGCCCGCCCCCGGATGCACGACGAGGCCCGCGGGTTTATTGATCACTAAAAAGTCCCCATCCTCAAAAATAATATCGAGGTCGATGGGCTGGGCCAAAATACTGGTAGGGACGGGTGCCGGAATGCTCACACGGTAAACTTGGCCTTCGGTCACCGATAAACTTGGTTTGATTTCCTTGGCGGGAATCGCGGCGGTGACCCGTCCTTCGTCCAAGAGTGATTTAATTCGGGAACGAGACAAGTCTTTTATTTGGGAAACTAAAAAAACATCCAATCGCCATCCCGTTTGCCCGGGACCGACCGTCAAGGTGAATTCTTCATTTGGGAATGGGATGGTCATGGGAAAATTGTAATCCTATTTTTTTTGTATCTTGGTTTGATTCGCGTTGATGGGTTTGGAAAAAAAACTCCAAAGAATCACCGCAAGCGACACAACAATGAGTATTCCGCTAACCGCCTGGGAGGCTGAATTAAAAAAGAAGAGATACCTTTTGTCCCAGTCCCTTCGCCAAATCTCAATGATGAAACGCAATATCCCATAGGTAAACCCATAGAGGGACAAGCTCATCCAGGGGTAACGAATGGTCCAACGTCGCGTCCAAAGCAGAAGGAAAAAGAGGATCAGGTCACCCGCCATTTCCCAAAGCTGGGTGGGGAGGTGGGGCAATTGGTCTTCACCGCCAGGAAAAACCAAACCGTACTTTTGACTCATGTTTCCATAGCAGCAACCGTTGAGGAAACAGCCAATACGTCCAATGGCTTGTCCGAGTGAAATATAAGGCGCCACCAAGTCGAAGGAATAAGCCAGTGGCCACTTCCCAACCCTGAACCAAATCCAGGCCGCAACCACGGCCCCAAAGAGTCCCCCGTAATAAACCAACCCCCCCTGCCAAATAGCAAAAGAGTCGATCCAAGGTCCAAAAACTGGGAGAGTGAAATGTATGAAGTTTAAATGAATAATCGAAAGAGGAAACCATTCAAAATTTCCAGTAGTAAATGGCCCTTCAAATTGTTGGTGATTTTCTAGCACGTAAAAAAGGCGCGCACCTACCAAGGAAGCAAGGATGACGCCCACTGCTAAATCAAACACCATTAGATAAACCACTTCTTCTTGTAATCCCAACTTCTCGGACATATTTTTTCTAGCGTCCCGGGCAAATAGGTATATACAAATGCCAAGGGCCAGGGCCAAACAGAGGCCATAAGAATAAAAATGCAAAGGCCCCCAAGAATGACCGGCAATCGTAAAGGGCCCAAGCGATAAAAGGATGGGGTACAAAGGACCTCCTAGTTAAGAATCCCGTTTCGAATCAAAAAGATAGGTCAAGAAGATCAAAACAAGCCCAACTGTTATAGAAGAATCGGCGAGGTTAAAGATCCAAGGGAATTTAACTGGAAGTCCAGAACCTGCGATTTCTTGAAACCACGGATATCTTAACGCGATTGGGTTATGAATGAATTGGGCGAACCAGGGACATTTCAAAGTAAAGAAGGTAATTCTCTCAAAATCGATAAAATCGACCACTTCCCCTCGAATTATCCGGTCGGCGAAATTACCCAAGGCCCCGCCCCAGATCAACCCCAGCGCGAACCTCTTCCCCTTCTTTTCAGGAGGGACAAAACGCTGGTAGGCATAGACTACCAATCCCGCTCCCAGGGTGATCAGAATAAAAAAGGGGATTCGGATCCAAAGGCCCAAATGGGAGAAAAAGCCAAAGGCCGCTCCTGGGTTGTGGATATAGGTCAAACAAAGCACATGGGGGATGACGGGAACGGAGAGCTCGGGAGAGCAAAAACGGGAAACCAGGAATTTTGAGGCTTGATCAAGTACCAACACCCAAAGCGAGACAACTCGAATCATCCCGGTTCCGTCGCTTTCTCTTTTTGGCCATTTAAATAGGTCACCAGGAGAATTAATAACCCAATAAGAACGCAGGTGTCTGCCAGGTTCACCCACCATTGGAGTTCTTCCCAACGCAGGTCGATGAAATCGATCACCCGGCCATAAAGAAGACGGTCCAGAAAATTTCCCAAGACCCCTCCCAACACCAAACCTAGGCCGACCCGGGGCAGTTGCTTCTCGGGGGGGAGAAAATGTTGGTAGGTATAGACGATGGCGAAAGCCGCGAGGGTGACGGCAACGAACAAGGGGATTCGGGCCATGGGCTCCATCTCGGACATGAAACCGAAGGCGGCCCCCGGGTTTTGCTTGTAGGTCAGAAAGACCGTGTTGAAAAGCAGTGGAATGGATTCGTTTAATTGGAGCTGGTGCAACACCATGAATTTGCTGGTTTGATCGACAGCCAAGACCAGCATAGCGATACCCAGGAGGATCATGGCTTGGAAGCCTCTTCCCGGGGCCAATGACGGACGCGGGGGCCGCATCGATGACAAATCTCCGGATTTTCATTGTCCATTTGTTCAATGGGGTAGTAGTTCCAGCATCGGGCGCATTTCCGGCCCGCTGATTTGCGCGCGACAGTCTTCATCTTAAGATTTGCGTCTTCGGACTCCATGGCATCCCCGGGAGCCGGCCCTTCCTTCAGCGTTACACCCGAGACCAGGAAATAATAGCGAAGGGAGTCCCGGTGTTTTAGCAGCGCTTCTTTTACTTTTTCATTGCCAACGTAGAGATCAATCTCGGCCTCCAGGGAGCTTCCGATAGCCTTGGCCTGGCGCAAGCCTTCTAGGGACTTGGCCACGGCCCGCTTCACGCCTAACAACCAATCCCATTCCTGCTCGAAGGCTGAATCCACCTGGGCAGTCCGGACCTCCCATAGGGCATCGAAAACACTTCGCTCGGCCGTACCTTTGAAGGTGACGGGCAGAGCCTGCCATATTTCCTCGCAGGTGAAGGACAGGATGGGAGCAAGGGCCAGCACGAAACCCTTGAGGAGGTCGAAAAGAACGGTTTGGGCCGCCCGGCGTTCCGGGGAACCGGTCTCAAAGGTATAGAGCCGGTCCTTGAGGATGTCGAAATAGCCCGCGCTCAGATCTACTGAGAAGAAGCGGTCCACCTGGTGAAACACGCGCGTGAACTGAAATTGGTCATAAGCCTCAGCCATACCCGTAAGGGTTTTTTGAGCCTCCATCCAGGCCCAGCGGTCAAGCGGGGTATAGTCCGCCTCGGGTACTCTGTGCTTCCCGGGTTCAAAATCCGAAAGGTTTCCCAAGATGAAGCGGAAGGTGTTGCGGATGCGGCGGTAGGCTTCCGCCATGCGCTGAAGCATGTCGTCGCTCACCGAAACGTCCTCAGTGTAATTTTCCGATGAGACCCAAAGACGCAGGACGTCCGCCCCGTATTTTTTCACAGTATCCAGGGGGTCAATCACATTTCCAAGGCT
Organism: candidate division FCPU426 bacterium; assembly: GCA_963849485.1. Lineage (GTDB taxonomy): Bacteria > Oederibacteriota > Muellerivitia > Muellerivitales > Muellerivitaceae > CAVTWJ01. Next base: position 59,442 of record CAWKIF010000096.1, read on the forward strand.
CTTGTGCATGGTTTTGCCCTGAGCGTCCAACAACCAACCGTGCGTCAGCACCCCGTCAAATGGCGCCACGCCCTTCAGTGCCACCCCCGTCCAAAGGGCATGCTGAAACCAGCCGCGGTGCTGGTCAGCTCCTTCCATATAAAGCACGTAGCGCTGGCCAGGGTTCTTGCTCAGTTCCGGCCGCTGGTCGATAACTGCGAAATGAGAATTCCCCGACTCGAACCATACGTCCAGGATATCTTCTTCCTTCACTAAATCTTGCGAGCCACAGGGGCATTTGAAGCCTTGCGGCAGAAGATCGAGGGCCATGCGGCCAAACCACCCGTCGATACCCTCGTTCTCGACCAGCTTGATCGTAGTTTCCAAAACCCTGGGGTCGGCCACCACTTCCCCGCAAGTTCGACAATAAATCGCTGTGATCGGTACGCCCCAGGCTCTTTGACGGGAGATACACCAATCAGCCCTCCCCTCCACCATATTCCGGATGCGGTCCTGGCCCCAGGCGGGAATCCAATCGACCCGCTTGATCTCGGCCAGGCATTTCTTTCTCAAGTCCTTGTTGTCCAGCTCAATGAACCACTGGGCCGTGGACCTGAAGATGATGGGGTTCTTCGACCGCCAACAGTGGGGATAGCTATGTTTGAGGCTCTCCACCGAAAGCAGGACGCCCAACTGCTTAAGCTTGTCCACGATTTTGGGGTTGGCGTCCCATACCGAAACCCCCTCCATTTCCTTGAATCGGGCGTCGTATTTCCCCGCTTCATCCACCGGCGAATAAACCGGCAAATTGTATTGAAGCCAATCTCGTAGTCTTCCCGGCCATGGCCGGGGGCCGTATGAACCAATCCGGTTCCAGTATCGGCGGTCACGTGAGTCCCCACCATAACCAACGATTCCTGATTGAGAAAGGGATGCTGTGCCACGGCCCGGTCCAGGGCCTGACCCTTCACCTCGCCCAAGACCTTCAGGGAATTGTTCCAACCGCAAGCGGCCGCCACCTGGGCCAATAGACCTTGGCCAGGATGTAAGTAATTGTCCCCGACCTGGACAGTCACATAGTCAAAATCCGGGTGCACTGAAATGCCCAAGTTGGCCGGTAGCGTCCAGGGGGTAGTGGTCCAAATAAGGAAGAAGAGGTTGTTGAGTGGGTATCCCTTTGAAGACCCCTTTGGGAATCATCTTGGCCGGAAAGGCAACGGTTACCGATAGGGACTCATGGTCTGCGTATTCCACCTCGGCCTCGGCCAGAGCGGATTTACATACCGGGCACCAATGGATGGGACGAAGCCTTCGGCTCACATAACCCCCGCAATTAATTGAGTCAGGGATTTCACCAAAGACAGTTCATATGAAGGATCCATGGTGGTATAGGGATGTTCGAAATCGCCCAAAACCCCTAACCGCATGAACTCTTCCTTTTGGCGTCCCAGGTACTTCTCGGCGTATTTGCGGCACTCATGGCGGATCTCAACCTTGGACATGGTCTGGCTTTGGATCCCAATGCTTCCATCACCTTGTGCTCAATGGGCATGCCGTGGCAATCCCATCCGGGCACATAGGGACTGTCCTTCCCTATAAGGTGCTGATATTTGACGATAATGTCTTTGATCACCTTGTTCATGGCTGTTCCCATGTGAATGTCGCCGTTGGCGAAAGGCGGCCCGTCATGAAGTACGTATGGATTTCGCACCCGGTCGCTTCAAGGGCCCACGTCGGAAACCCAGCTCGTCCCAAAGCTTCAACCTTTCGGGCTCCGTTTGGGGAAGGTTGGCCTTCATGGGGAAAGAAGTCTGGGTGATGTTGAGGGTATGTTTGTATTCTGCCATTGTTTATTCCAAAAAAAGCTGTTTTGAAGGGGGCAAGCTTATCAAAAAGGCCAGAAAATGTTGAGAACAAACTTCTTAGAAAGACCTCAATTCAAATCGCAGGACGAGAAGGCGTTGATTTTGTCCGGGGCCTTTAGGGCTTGGGTGCCGGGACGACCCTCAGGATACTGTTGTCCCCGCCCTGTCCGTCGTGAACACGCTCGTGGTTGTTCGGATCCGAGATCCATTCAACATCATCCAAGACGAATTTGTAATGGTAGACCCCGGGGTTCAAGGCCATGATGAAACGATAGGAACTGTCCGGCTGAATCTCCATTGGATCTTCATCCTTGTCCCAATTGTTGAAATCCCCGACGAGAGCCACCCCTTTCACCTCGCGGTAGGGGCGGTAGGTGAGCGTGACGGATGAGAGAGGCAGGTAGGCCTCCACCCGGTTGCGTCCTTTCGACTTGGCCAAATAGAGCGCCTGGTCGGCGGCTTTGATAAGCGAATCCTCGTTGAAGGCGTCCACGGGGAAAGTCGCGACACCCGCCGAAAGAGTAACTTTGCCGGAGGGTTGGGATTCCATGCGCTCGAAGCGAGTCTCCTCGATGCGTCGGCGGATCCGATCCGCCGCCTCACTGGCCCTCTTGCGGCTGGTCTCGGGGAGGATCATGACCATTTCCTCGCCCCCATAACGCGCCACCACATCCACCTCCCGGGCTTCTTCCCGCAGGATGTGGGCCACCTTTTTAAGGACCTCGTTCCCCGCCGGGTGGCCATTGGCGTCGTTATAAACCTTGAAATTGTCCAAATCCACGATGACCAGGGATAGAAGCCGGTGGTACCGCTCGGCGCGGACCCTTTCCTCTTTGAGCCGCTCCATGAAATATCCGAAGTTATAAAGTCCCGTGAGCCTGTCGGTGATGGCTATCTGGCGGGTTCTTTCGTACAGGAGGGCATATTCGATGGCCAGCACGTCCTGTCCCATGTTTTCCTCTTCCCCGCTCTGCCTCATGGCCCCGTCAAAGAATACTAATCCCAGCCGGTTCAAGAGCAGGGTGGCCTGTTCGATCTTCTCGACGGTCCCCGGCTCGGAGGGAGGCTCACCAGCCGAAACTTCACTGGCTAGTTCCCGCAGACTGTCACGAAGCAGGAACAGCAATAAAACCATATCCGTCCCGGAAAGCTGGTGTTCCGCCTGGAGGGTCTTGAGGTTTTGCACAATCGGTTTCAAGGCGGCGTCCACTGCCTGTTCCGCGCTCCCCTTCTTCTCGACAATGTCAACGAGAGGGCGCAACAAGTCGCCCACCGCACTGTAAACGGGAGATTCGGTTCCCATTTGGG
>CAWKIF010000097.1:0-32355 GCA_963849485.1 candidate division FCPU426 bacterium
CTCGATCCATGATGGCTTGGGACCCGGGGCAACGGACCTTCTCTATTTGCTCAACGCCGAAACCGGCAAGGTCATGGATTGCAGGGACCACTTGGGAAAGGATGCCTATCCACCCCTAGTTTCAGCCCAGCCCTCTGAACCCTTTTATTTTAGGAAAGAATAAATGGATCAAACCTGTAAGAACCATCCGGACCGACAAGCCTTGAGCTTTTGTCACTCTTGCGAGGAGTATTATTGTGGCCCTTGTTTGGAAGAAGGCGGTGAGTATTATTACTGCCGCAGACCCGGTTGCCAGGAAGCCTTACAAAAGCAGAGGATTACGCCGAGACGAGAATCGGCTATGGAGCCGATATTGGATGATGAGCTGATTCCTTTCAGGGCATTTCAATCTAATTTTGAGGCCCAAGTTGTACAGACTAAGTTGGAAGCACATCGAATCAATTGTTTTTTAAGCGGTGAGATCATGAACCAAATGTATCCCGGTTCCTTAACCTCGCCTTCCTTCGGTTCTGTCAAATTGTGGATCAGGAAATCGGATGAGCCTCAGGCCCGGGATATTTTAGATATGGGGAAACAGGCATGACCCGAAGCTGGATAAAGTTCCTTGGATTGGCATGGGCCCTGGCTTGGGGGATCGCTTGGGGGCAAGACGGCACCCTGATTTCTGGGAAAGCATCCTTGGAAGCGGGGGTTTACAGCCCCTCTTCCTCAGGGACCTACGGTCTTTCCCGGCTGATCCTGAAAAACGAAGATGATTTGGATCCGAACTTGCTTTTTTCCTTTGCCGGGGAGGCCAACGGCCAGGCCGCGGGGGCCGACCTCGCCCCTGCCTGGCCGGTTTACCATCAAGCCAACGCCCTGCGCCTGCAAACCGACAATCTGTCCGATGGGAATGGAAATCTTTACAATCTGCAACTTGACCGGGCCTTCCTTCAGTGGACGTCAGGTTCCCTGGAAGTGAAGGGGGGTCTCCAATCCTTCGACTGGGGGTCCTCTTATTTTTACCGGCCGACCGATTACTTTTTTCCCTTGGCCCCCCTGGCTTGGGAAAGGGACGAACCCCTGGGGAGCGAGGCCCTGGACGCGGAGTGTTTTCTTTTTGATTTCCTCAGCGTGGAGGGTGCGGCCCGCTGGCTGCAAAACGGCCAATCGGAGGGGGTTTTCCGGCTTGTCGACAAGGGCATCGGGGTCGGGGTCACCCCCAGTTTCGCGTTTCTTTCCGGCCGGGACGGGGCCGGGCTGGAGGTTTCAGGAACCTTTCCCGATTTCCAGGCCCGGCTGGAGGGTGTGGATTGGCTTTACCCGGATGGGAGCAGCCGGTTGGAATGGATGGCGGGCCTGTCGACCTCCAAGAACCAAGTCACCTATAACCTCGAGTTTTTCAAGGACGGTTCGGGGCAGGTGCTGGGCGCCTTTTCCGACGGATTCACCCAAGCCTCCTATTTTTTCGCTTCGATTGAAAGAAAATTTCCATCAAAATGGGGGGCCTTCGTGGGTTTGCTCAAATCCCCGGATGGGGGGCCCGCGCTCCTGTGGATCCAGGCGGATGTCGGCCTGGGAAGGGGTTATGACCTGGCTTACCAGGCCTGGTTGCCGGTGGGAAATACGGCCGGACCCCTCGCGGGTGTGGCGCACCGCAGTGGAATCAATTTTTCTTATAACTTTTAACAGGAAAAAACATGGAATCACCCCAACTGGAACGGAAGGCCCTTCCCAACAACCTGATCCTGATCGGGATGTTCGCGAGCGGGAAGAGTACGGTGGGCCGCCACCTGGCCGAAAAGATCCGCTACGATTTCGTGGACGTGGACCAATTGATCGAACGGCGTTTCCAGAAACCCCTCGACCGGGTAATGGATTTACTGGGAACAAAGGGGTTCATGAAGGCGGAGGAGGAAGTCATCCTCACCCTGCGCCACCGCCATTGCGTGATCGCCCCGGGGGGAAGCGCGGTTTATTACCCCAAGGCCATGAAGCACCTCCAGAGCCTGGGAGCTTGCGTGTTCTTGAAGGCCCCCCTCGCCGAGATCAAGAAACGAGTGGCCCTCTGGCCCCGGAAAGCGGTGGTTTACCGGGGCGGCACCACCCTCAGCGCGCTTTTCCGCGAGCGCCAACCCCTCTACGAGAGGTACGCCGGCCTGACGGTGGACAGTTCCAGCCGCTCGGCGGAACTGGTGACGAACCTGATTCTCCGGAAACTCGGCGCGATCCCCCCCTCCGCCCCGGGGAAGAAAACCAAGGCCCGGCGCGGGGCGAGCGCCCGACGCTGAACTCTTAGTCCTCTTACCGGAAATAGCCATGTCCAACCTTCGAACCTATGGTCCTTCCCCTTACCAGGTCGCTTTGTTGCATGGGGGCCCAGGGGCGCAAGGGGAATTGAGGCCCGTCGCCCAGGAACTGGCTTCGAGCCGCGGGGTTCTAGAACCCCTCCAGACCCGGGACTCCATTGAGGGCCAGATCCAGGAGCTCAAAATCACGCTGGAAGAACATGCCTCCTTGCCCGTGATATTGGCGGGCTATTCCTGGGGCGCCTGGCTGGCCTTCCTCACGGCTTCCCGTTACCCCGGCCTTGTCCGGAAACTGGTTTTGGTTTCCGCCGGACCCTTTGAGGAAAAATACGCCGGGCAAATCCTCCAAACCCGTTTGGGCCGGCTCAGCCTGAAAGAAAAGGCGGTGGCGAAGATCCTCCTGGGAAAGAAAAGCTTAAGCCGGGATGAATTCAGCCGCTTGGGCGAACTGATGGCCCTAGTGGATGACTATGATCCCTTGCCCATGAAACCCGAAGGGATGGATTTGAACCCAGTCATATTCGAAAAGGTTTGGAAAGAGGCGGCGGAACTGCGAAAAAGCGGGAAACTGCTGGAAGCGGCGGGGAAGATCCAATGCCCGGTGGTGGCGATCCACGGCGACCATGACCCCCATCCCTTCCGGGGCGTGGAGGAGCCCTTAAAATCCCTCCGCTCCGGTTTCAGGATGATCCTCTTGGAAAAGTGCGGCCACACCCCCTGGATGGAGAAAAAGGCACGGGAAATATTTTTCAAAGTATTGGAAGAAAATTTACTCTAACAGACTTTTAAGGAGCGCTATCCCCGCCCTTGACCTTCACTTCGCCGCGGATCACATTTTCCCCGGATTGGATTTCCACCTGATAGGTTCCCGCGGGGGCGGCGCTCCCCCCATCGGTGCGGCCGTCCCAAACGATGGTTTGGGCGCCCGAGGGGAGGATGCCCGTGTAGAGCCGGCGGATGAGTTCGTGTTGGGAATCAAAAACCTTGATGGTCGCCAGGCCGGGCTGGGGATTGTTCACCACGACGGACAACTGCTCAAACTCCCTGCCGGAATCACCAAAGGGCGGGGGGGTTTCGGGGGCGACCACGGGAACCGGGGGCGGGAGGGAAGGCAGGGACGGTTCCGCTTGGGCGGGAGGGGGGGCGGGGTGGTTTTTCCGGGGAGCGGCTTTATGGGCACTTTTGACCGGTTCCTCCAGTACAAGCGCGGAAGTTTCCACTCCCGCCGCAGGGGCGGAGGCTGGGCGTTGGAGCAATGCCTGCATCCCCCGGATCAACAGCCCCAGGACCGCCAGGTTCAAGAGGAGGAAGAGCGCCAGCTTGATCCAATGGCGGGAGTCTTTCCATTGGCTGGCGGGCAGGGGACTTTCCGGCCAGGCGGGCACCGTTTGCCCGCTGGCGCCATAAAGGGCGGCCATGCCTTCGGCCATTTTTTGGGCGGCCTCGGGCGAACCGGCCAGCAATCGGGCCAACTGGGCCTCTTCCCGGGCGGTTAAGTCGCGCTTGAAATATTCTTCCACCAGATCCATCACGGTTTCGCTTCCTTTAATTCGTTGCTCATCAAATGCTTCAGGGCCTTGCGGCACCGGGCCAATTGGGACATCACCGTTCCCGGGGGGATTTTCAGCATCTTCGCCAGGTTGGTGTAGCTGTGGCCCTCCCGGTCCCTCAAGACCAGGATTTGCCGGCACTTCTCCCCCATGGAATCGATGATCCGGTTGAGCCTGGCCAGGAGAGCTGATTTTTCCTGTTCTTCCTCCTCGGCTTTCCTTTTTTGGAACCAGCCATGATGGGGCTGGGTCAGCTTTTCCATATCTTCTTCCAGGGAGACCAATGTTTTTTTGCGTTTTCGGAGCCTCTCAAAACAGAGGTTCACGCAAATGTGGTTGAGCCAGGTGTAGAGGCTGGATTCGAATCGGAACCCGCCCAGCTTGCGCCAGGCGACCATGAAGGTGTCCTGGACAATATCCTCGGCGTCCGAATCCTCCGTCCCCAGGAAGTGCACGCAAACCGGGTACAACCGGCGGGCGTAATCGCGGTAGAAGAGGTCTTGGGCCTCCCGGTCACCCGAAAGGATCTTTTGAACCAATTCCTTTTCTTCCGGCATTTCTTCCCTTTCCCTATAGTGTTCCAGGGGGGTTATTTATTCGGTCCCTATGCCCGTATTGGAACGCGCCCCGTGGAACTTGTCCAGCCAATCCTTGACGGCCTGATTTTGGGGCTGTAATTGCAGGATTTCATCAAAACATTGGGCAGCGAAAGCCTTTTGACCGGCCTTCCAGTAAAGATTCGCCAAGTTGTACCAGGCTTGGGCGTCCTTGGGGTGCTGGGCGACCTTTTCGACTTGTTGTTTGATCGCGAATTGCAATTCCGGGTCTTCCGCCGTCGCATAGGGAGTGCCCGAATCCGGGGGCAATTGAACCTTGACCTCCACATTGACCAACCGGTCGCCCGGGAGAAGGGCGTCGGCAGGCTTGAAGGCGGCCCGGGGAGCCTCTGTAACCGTTTTGCGGGGTGGGCGGGGGGTGGAATAGGGAAAGGAATAGGTCAACCCCAAGGTTTGGGAGGTGCCCAAGTCGCCGTAGGGGATAAAGGCGTAATCCAAACCCCAATCCTCGAACCGCAGACCGATTCCGGCGGTCAGGCCGGTCAAGCCGTTAAGATCATTGTTGTCCCAGGCCCATTGGTAACCCGCCCGGGCGTAAAAATTATCCCAGAGGTTTTGCTCGAAACCAGCCTGAAGGGAATAGACCCCGTGTGGCGGAAGGGAAAAATCCAAGAGAATCAGGGTCGGACTGTCTTTGAAAAGCTCGGTGCACCAGGAACCGCCTACTTTCAAGAGGCCCATGTCGGCCGAATCGTCCGAATTAAGAAAAGAATAAAAGGCGCCGACCCGAAAGGGCTTCCAACCGCTCCAAAGGATACCCCCGGAAACGTAACCTGAAAGGGATTGATAATCCGAGGACTGGTTATCCAAACGCCCCGTGGCCACCCAACCGATGGCCAGCGGCCGGAGGAGGCGCGCGCCCCAGCCGATGGAAAGGGAATAGCGGGAGGGCTGATAAGAGCTGGTTGGGTTTCCGTCGTTATCGTAACCCTGGAGGGTGCCGTAACCGGTGTAATCAACGCCGACCGCGAAGGCGCCCGTATGGGGTATGGGAAAAGCCGAAATGAAATTTTCCCTGAAAAAGCCGCTGTACCAGGCCTGGTGGATCAGGGAAATTTGAGGCGTTAGGATCGTGGATAACCCGGCGGGGTTCCAATAGAGGGAATCCGCCAATCCCTCGGCCGCGGTATAGGCCGAGGCCATGGCCGCCCCTCGGGGGGAGTGGCCCACGCCCTCCAGGGGGTCGGGGAGCTCCACAGTGGAATAAACGGTGGTGGAAGATGAAATGAGTGGAAGGGGTAGTAAAACCCACACTAGGAACAGGCCGCTTCCCAACCAGGGAAAATATGGATGAGACTTTAATTTCACCGGCGGACCATAAATTTGAAGGTGGTGAGGGTTTGGGTGCCCCCCGAGTCGAAAGATAACACCACCCGGCACATATAAATTCCCCGGTGGTAATAGGTGAGGTCCAAGAAGGTTTGCGCGAGGCCCGCGGGTTGGATATCGGTCACCATCTCCGAAAGGTCGCCGGCCTCATTGTAAATGTAGACCGTGGCGATGCCGTTTTGGGGCATGTTGTAGACCGCCCAGGCTACGGCGCCGGTGGCGGGAGAGGGATAGACGAAGCAGGTCCCAGGGGCGGGAGTTTGAAGGGCTAGGGAATTGGAAGCGATGAGGAAGAAAAGGAAAATCGCTATCCATCGGACTTTGATCGGGGAAGTGTTGGGGCGGGGAAATCGAGTTAAAAAAGTTGATTTCATAATTGGATGCTAAAACCTCGTTTTAATATCACGTATATTTAAACCGAATGGCGACGAAAGGGAATCCTTCTCTTTTATTAATCAACCTCCGGGGTTATTTTAAAAGCCGGGGATAACACCATGGAGAGAAAAACCTTTAAATTATTTTTTAATAACCGTGAAATAAAATGGCTTCAAACTGCTCTCCTATCACTTGTTTTATCATGAAACCAACATTTCTCTGTTTTATTAAAGAAATTGTGGAATAAAGACCCGGGTTGGAGCGCTATAGAGCAGGGGAAATCTTAAAAACTGGTAATATTGGTAGGGAGGATTCGATGTCTAAACTTCATATATCCGGGCTGTTTTTGTTCGTGGGCCTGGCCATCTTGGCCGGCATCAGTTGCAACCGTTCCATCCTCCCCGTTGAACCTACCTACCAAACCCCGACCGTTACCGTCGCTTACACTCCGATTGTCCCCAGCTCGGGGGTTTCCCTGATCTATTACCCCTGCGGAGGTTCTGTTACCGCGGGGTCCAGCCTTTCCGTCACCTTATGCATGGGGCTTTGCAACAGCGGAGCGGCCGTCACGATGCCAGTCACGCTGGTGGAGACCATGCCAAGTAATTCCGGCGGGTTTCAGTTCCTGGGCTGGGGTTTCAACGGAACATATCCCTACACCTCCGGAACTTCCCCAAACCCCACCGCCAATGGAACGACCATGGTCTTTCCCAGCGGCCTTGCCGCGGGAGCTTGCGTGACCCTCACCCAAGTGTTGGATAACTATTATTACCCGAACAACGCCTGCCAATCCTCCGTCATCTTCAATAACGTGTATTGGAATTCCGGGGGATATTTCCTCTCCATCCCCGTTACCCTGACCGTCCCCTGTCTATCGACCACTACTCCCACTTATACCGTCACCGCGACTACAACCATCACCCCATCGCCCACCCAGCCGGTGTCGGTGACATCAACTAAAACACCGACGGTAACCCCGACGGCTACTACCACCTCAACCGCTTGTCCTACAAACACACTAACATCTAACCCCACAAACATTAGTTCTATAACAGCGACTTTGACAGTTACGGCGAGCTCCACTTGGTCGGTCACACCGACTCCATCCGTAGTTCTTTTTACGACCACTCCCACTCAAACCATCACTACTACGGCGTGGTTTGTTCCCACCTTCGCTTGTAGTGATTTCGTGAATAATTTAGGAAACTTCATGTCTTCGATGTCTCCTATCACCTTAATCAGCGGGGATGTCTATTACACGGGAGCAACGGCCTTTTCTTCTGGGGTTATTAATCAAATAGCCTTTTATGGATTAAACACCGGAGCGAGTGTGTCGATGGCGATTTATTCAAACAATGGAAGCCAACCCGGATCGCCCTTAGGATCGGGTGGGATTGTGTCATCGGTGGCGGGCTGGAATTACATCACCGTAGCCTCCCCTATCAATATCACTAGTGGCTCAAATTACTGGCTGGCGATCCAGCCGGAGAATACATTGCTCATCGGCAATAGCGGGATGATGGGGAACTTTTTAACTGAATCTTCCCAAAGCAGCCTATCTGTCTCCTATCCGGGTGGCGGTGTCCTAACTCAAGGCTGGCTATGTTTAGATGCGGGTATTTGCCTCTCGTCCGGAAATACCTCCACGCCCACCCCCACCACGGCGACCACCGTCCTGCCCACTTCCACCGAGACCGTTACTCCCACCTGCACCATAGGGGTGATGACTTTCGTCAAGAGCGAATCGGCGACATCCCTCACGGCTGGGCAGACCGTCACCTATACGCTTTGTTATAACATCTATGATTGCTCTGCGGATCCCATGGAGGACCTCGTTTTGATGGACAATACCGGTTCTTCGGTCTCGTATTTGGGCCAGTCGTCGGAAAACGCAGGGGCCGCAGTAACCTTCAACGGGAGCGGGGCGGCGACGGCCGTTTATTGGGATTTTCCGAGCCTTATCACCTCAGACGTTTCTGGTTGCGTCACCTGGTGGGGAATTGTTCAGTGCCCGTCATCGGGATCCGTCAGCGATATCGCCCAATTCACTTATTACGACTCAAAGGGTCTTGAGACCATCAGCTCCAACGCTGTAGGCGTCCAGGTGCAGTGCACCGCTTCACTTGGAACCTCGACCGCGACTCCAACACCCAGTTCGACGATTACCCCAACCATGATGGTGACCCCCACAGTTACGGCCACGTCAACAGCGACTTTGACAGTTACGGCGAGCTCCACTTGGTCGGTCACACCGACTCCATCCGTAGTTCTTTTTACGACCACTCCCACTCAAACCATCACTACTACGGCGTGGTTTGTTCCCACCTTCGCTTGTAGTGATTTCGTGAATAATTTAGGAAACTTCATGTCTTCGATGTCTCCTATCACCTTAATCAGCGGGGATGTCTATTACACGGGAGCAACGGCCTTTTCTTCTGGGGTTATTAATCAAATAGCCTTTTATGGATTAAACACCGGAGCGAGTGTGTCGATGGCGATTTATTCAAACAATGGAAGCCAACCCGGATCGCCCTTAGGATCGGGTGGGATTGTGTCATCGGTGGCGGGCTGGAATTACATCACCGTAGCCTCCCCTATCAATATCACTAGTGGCTCAAATTACTGGCTGGCGATCCAGCCGGAGAATACATTGCTCATCGGCAATAGCGGGATGATGGGGAACTTTTTAACTGAATCTTCCCAAAGCAGCCTATCTGTCTCCTATCCGGGTGGCGGTGTCCTAACTCAAGGCTGGCTATGTTTAGATGCGGGTATTTGCCTCTCGTCCGGAAATACCTCCACGCCCACCCCCACCACGGCGACCACCGTCCTGCCCACTTCCACCGAGACCGTTACTCCCACCTGCACCATAGGGGTGATGACTTTCGTCAAGAGCGAATCGGCGACATCCCTCACGGCTGGGCAGACCGTCACCTATACGCTTTGTTATAACATCTATGATTGCTCTGCGGATCCCATGGAGGACCTCGTTTTGATGGACAATACCGGTTCTTCGGTCTCGTATTTGGGCCAGTCGTCGGAAAACGCAGGGGCCGCAGTAACCTTCAACGGGAGCGGGGCGGCGACGGCCGTTTATTGGGATTTTCCGAGCCTTATCACCTCAGACGTTTCTGGTTGCGTCACCTGGTGGGGAATTGTTCAGTGCCCGTCATCGGGATCCGTCAGCGATATCGCCCAATTCACTTATTACGACTCAAAGGGTCTTGAGACCATCAGCTCCAACGCTGTAGGCGTCCAGGTGCAGTGCACCGCTTCACTTGGAACCTCGACCGCGACTCCAACACCCAGTTCGACGATTACCCCAACCATGATGGTGACCCCCACAGTTACGGCCACGTCAACAGCGACTTTGACAGTTACGGCGAGCTCCACTTGGTCGGTCACACCGACTCCATCCGTAGTTCTTTTTACGACCACTCCCACTCAAACCATCACTACTACGGCGTGGTTTGTTCCCACCTTCGCTTGTAGTGATTTCGTGAATAATTTAGGAAACTTCATGTCTTCGATGTCTCCTATCACCTTAATCAGCGGGGATGTCTATTACACGGGAGCAACGGCCTTTTCTTCTGGGGTTATTAATCAAATAGCCTTTTATGGATTAAACACCGGAGCGAGTGTGTCGATGGCGATTTATTCAAACAATGGAAGCCAACCCGGATCGCCCTTAGGATCGGGTGGGATTGTGTCATCGGTGGCGGGCTGGAATTACATCACCGTAGCCTCCCCTATCAATATCACTAGTGGCTCAAATTACTGGCTGGCGATCCAGCCGGAGAATACATTGCTCATCGGCAATAGCGGGATGATGGGGAACTTTTTAACTGAATCTTCCCAAAGCAGCCTATCTGTCTCCTATCCGGGTGGCGGTGTCCTAACTCAAGGCTGGCTATGTTTAGATGCGGGTATTTGCCTCTCGTCCGGAAATACCTCCACGCCCACCCCCACCACGGCGACCACCGTCCTGCCCACTTCCACCGAGACCGTTACTCCCACCTGCACCATAGGGGTGATGACTTTCGTCAAGAGCGAATCGGCGACATCCCTCACGGCTGGGCAGACCGTCACCTATACGCTTTGTTATAACATCTATGATTGCTCTGCGGATCCCATGGAGGACCTCGTTTTGATGGACAATACCGGTTCTTCGGTCTCGTATTTGGGCCAGTCGTCGGAAAACGCAGGGGCCGCAGTAACCTTCAACGGGAGCGGGGCGGCGACGGCCGTTTATTGGGATTTTCCGAGCCTTATCACCTCAGACGTTTCTGGTTGCGTCACCTGGTGGGGAATTGTTCAGTGCCCGTCATCGGGATCCGTCAGCGATATCGCCCAATTCACTTATTACGACTCAAAGGGTCTTGAGACCATCAGCTCCAACGCTGTAGGCGTCCAGGTGCAGTGCACCGCTTCACTTGGAACCTCGACCGCGACTCCAACACCCAGTTCGACGATTACCCCAACCATGATGGTGACCCCCACAGTTACGGCCACGTCAACAGCGACGCAGTAACCTTCAACGGGAGCGGGGCGGCGACGGCCGTTTATTGGGATTTTCCGAGCCTTATCACCTCAGACGTTTCTGGTTGCGTCACCTGGTGGGGAATTGTTCAGTGCCCGTCATCGGGATCCGTCAGCGATATCGCCCAATTCACTTATTACGACTCAAAGGGTCTTGAGACCATCAGCTCCAACGCTGTAGGCGTCCAGGTGCAGTGCACCGCTTCACTTGGAACCTCGACCGCGACTCCAACACCCAGTTCGACGATTACCCCAACCATGATGGTGACCCCCACAGTTACGGCCACGTCCAATTGTCCCGAATCGTACCTGTCCCTATCCGATTCCACCACCGTTTCCTACCCGGTGACCGCAAATGGATCTATAGGGATATACCTTTTTTTATGTAACTCAAGCAGTAATGCCTATAACGGCGTTATTACCGTTCAAAACAATTTGAATTATGGCTCTATCGTAGGAATGCAATTTAATGGCTGGTCTGCTCTTGGTGGAGGAAATATAAATGATACAAATTGGCATCTTGATGGTCCCGTTTCAGTGGAAATGCTTGCGAATTCAACCTCCCCTGTATTCACGGTTAATGAGATGCCTAACAATAGTTGTGTCACCATCACGTTGAATTATCAAATCAATGGGTTCCCGGGTGAGCCTTGCACGGTCATGAGCAACTCGGCGTCTATTGTGGGTAACGGGTGTTCGGTGACCACGGCGATGGTTCCCATCTCCGTTTGTGGCACCAATCCCACCCCTTCTCCGACGACTACAGGGACAGCCACGGTAACACCCAGTGTGACTTCCACCCCGGCTTCCTCACTTTGCAATCCCGTCGCCGCCTCGATCTGTGTGTCGAGCGACGACTATTCGGTCGTTTATGTCGGTGGGACCCAAATTGGCACCTTTCCCTATGCCGGGGCTCCCGGAACCAACAATGCAGGCAATCCCACCTGTATGAGTGTGCCGATCGCCCTCTTGACTGGCTCGGAGGTTTGTTTAGCTGTTGAAACACAAAACACTAATCCGGATGACACCTATTCCGCTTGGGATCTGGACATCACCTGCGCCGGTGGAGGCCATTCGGAAATTACCAGCTCGGGGACAGGTATCTCGGTGGATTATGTCGGCGTCGGCAATCCCGCGCCCGCCCCGGCAAACGATGGAGGTGGTAACCCTTGGTACAACCCCAACTATGCGGGGGTAAGTTTCACCACCAGTTATTGCTCCAGCGGCGTGACAGCCTCTATCTGGGCCAACGCCCTCTTCAACCCCGCCACCGGAACCGCCCTGCCCTTTATCTCAAACAATTGCTCGGGGGATTATTCCACTTCCAACTCGGACGGCGCCCTCTTCTGGAGGCAATGCACGACCATTCCTAATCCCCAGGCCCTTTTGGGCGCTCCCAATATCACACTCTCTCAAACCCAAGCCAGCGCGGTCACAGATACATCTAATAACACCGTGACCATCAACTATAGCCTTACCCTTTGCAACACGGGCGGGCCGGTCACCACCGGGCCCACCACGGTGACGGATAACTTTTTGGTGGATTTCGCGAATATCAGCTCCTTTACGTTCGGATGCTGGGGTTATGGGGACGCGGTCCAACCTTATACCTTATGTTATTATTCTTCTGCGAACGGTTTGGGTAACGAACCTACCGCTAGCGTCAATTCCCTTGTTTTCCCAAGTTTGGGAACGGGGTGCGTCACGATGACCGCTCAAGTGGTTGATCTTTACGATAACATCAATACTTGTGGGATCACCCTGGTGAACCAGGGGGCGGTCAGCTGGCCCTCTGGAAATACGACCTCGGGCGCTCTAACTTATATTCAGTTGATACCCTCTATTAGTCCTACTGGGACTGTTACTCCCACAGTTACGGCCACGCCCTTTTGTTCATCGTGGTCGCCTTTGACCTTGACGAGCGCGACCACTGTTACTTATCCCGTGACTGTAAATGGGCCGATCAATATTAACCTTATCGTGTGTAACCCAAGCCCAACTTTCTGGAACCTTCCCGTTACCTTACAAAATAATATGGATTACGGTTCCATTACCGGACTTCAATTTAACGGCTGGTCGACTCCCGGTGGAGCCAATCTGAATGATACGAATTGGCATGCGGATGGTGCCGTTTCGGTGGAAATGGTTACGATTGGGACTTCCCCTGAATTCCTACTGAATGAAATGCCGGGTTATTCCTGTGTGACCCTGCAGATGAATTATCAAATCGACGGGTTCCCGGGGGAGCCTTGCGCGGTCTTGAATGATTCCGCTTACATTGGGGCGAATGTTGGATGCCCGGTGACCGTTACAACCTCTTCTTATGTTACGGTTTGCGGCACGAATCCCACCCCTTCTTCGACCACTACTCCTACTCTGACGGTAACTCCCACCCCCAATGGGGCGGCGATTATCAGCCTTTCCAAGACCACACTCAATCCCACTTCCAATTACATGGGCTCGGGTGGTCTCACCTTCGTGGTCAATGTATGCGCTGACTCAGCAGGCGGTACGGGTAACGCAATCACCGTCACGGATCAGGAAACCAATTTTGGGATGTTGAGCTATAACGGCCCTTATGGTCCTTGGTTGGAGGTAATAGGAGGACAGCCAGTAACCTTTAGCGAAATTACCGCAATACCACCCACCTTTGTCATTAACAACCTTCCGGCGGGGTACTGTGCACCCTTGACCTTTATGTACACGGATTACCTTCCCGCGACGCCCTGCGTCGTGATGCAGGATTACGCAGTGGCGAACTGGGCCTCGGGCGGGCCTGTGACCAGTAATACTGTCTCGGTTACGACGAGTTGTGGAACCCACACTTTAACGCCCACCATCACGTCAACCCCCACGGTTACCACTTCCCCGACGCCCACCCCGACCTATAAGATCGTCTATGAGGCCGACCCCGTGAGCAATGACGGGATCTTCGTCGCCAATTGGGACGGGTCCGGCCAAACGCGCTTGACCGGCAATGACGGGGATGATCTCAACCCCCGGTTCAACGTCGGCCAGACCAAGATTGTTTGGAATTCGGAGGCGGGTCCGGGTGGTTGGGCCATCTGGATCATGAATCCGGACGGTTCAGGCCAAACCCAAATCACCTATCCGGCGGGCCAATACCAGGATGTAAGGCCCTGCTGGTCGCCTACGGGAACCCGGATCGCCTTTTCCTCCTCGCGGGCCGGAAGTTATTTCGAGATTTTCACCATGAATCCCGATGGGTCGGGCGTGAGCCAATTGACCAGCGACGAGAATACAGACAGTCAGCCCTCCTGGTCCCCGGATGGGACTAAGATCGCCTACGTCTCGGACCAAAACATCTATGTAATGAACTACGACGGCACGAACCCGACCTCCTTGAATATCGTCGGGTACTCGCCCTGCTGGTCTCCGGACGGCAAGCATATCGCCTACAACTCGCTCGCCCTTATCGCCGGGACGACCCCCCAAATCAATGTCATGAACCCTGATGGGACGGGTTCAGTCAACCTCAGCCAAAACACCTACACGGATGTCATGCCGCTCTATGCCCCCGATGGAAACAGCATCCTCTTTTACGCCGAAGGCCATCCCGGCGAGACCTCGGGAGATCCAGAGGTTTTCCGAATGAATCTGGACGGCACGAACCAAGTTAGCCTGACATCGACGGACCTATCCGCGAATTTTTAAAACCCAAATTTTCACAGGCCCGGTCCCATCCTACCGGGCCTTTTTTTTGCGCGAAATCCCCCCGATTACCTGGATGCAAGCTATTCGGCTTTGTGGTTCAATGGTAAATCACTGATAATAGGCTCCATCGCTTCCATCCATCGGAGGGTTCGTGAAGACTGCGGTCATCGGCACAGGCAACATGGGGACGGCGCTGGCGCTGGTCTTGGCCGACAACGGCCATACGGTGACCTGCTGGGACCATATCCCCGAGGTGGTCGAGGATATCCGCAAGAACCACATCAACCAGCGGTTCCTACCCGGGCTGGCTTTGCCGCCCTCCATCACAGCCGATCATCTTCTGCACCATGTGGTTAGGGAAGCTCAGCTCATCTTCGTTTGCGTGCCCTCGCCTTTTTTCGCCAATGTGGTGAAGGAATTCTCCCCCTTCGCCGTGCCCCAGGCCTACGTCTTGGGAGCCGCTAAGGGGTTGGAAGCTTCCACGGGCCGCCGGCTCAGCGAGGTCTACGCGGCCTCCTCCCCCCATCCAAGTGAGAACTACCTGGTCCTTTCGGGGCCCTCCATCGCCAATGAGTTCGCCATGAAGCGCCCCACGGCCGTGGTGATCGCGGGAGTCCTTGCACATGCCCAGAAGGTGGCGGGCGCGCTCCAGAACCCCTATTTCCATGTGGAAGTCAGCGCCGATCTCAAGGGAGTGGAGATCGGCGGGGTGCTCAAGAACATCTACGCCATCGGGTTCGGACTTCTGGACGGCCTCAACCACGGCTCGGCCAACCTGAAATCGGCCTTCGCGACCTTGGCCCTCAAGGAAATGAAAACCGCCGCGGCCCATTGGGGAGCCCAACCCCAAACCCTGGACGGCCTGGCGGGCCTTGGGGATTTGATCACCACCGGTTTTTCGCGGGAATCCCACAACCGGCGCCTGGGCGAACTGTTGGGTACGGGCGTAGAGACTGAGAAGGCCCTCACCCGCCTGGGAATTACCCTTCCCGAAGGGGCCCAGAACGCGCCTATCGTCTTGCGGGCCTTGGGCGCAGGAACCTCCGTACCGCTCGCCCAATTGATCCAGACCTGCCTGAGCCAGCCATCCTCCCGCACCAAATTTATAGATGACGTCTGCCGGTTGCTCTCGTGACCCTGTACTGGGGCTTCTTAGGGCGGCGGGAGGGGGCTTAATTGGGTTTCGAGTTTGTCTCCCAATTTCCAGAGTGGCACCATGTACTATTGAGGGTCAAGGACGCCGACCTTTCGATCCATTTCTACTCCAATTTCCTGGGCATGCCCGCCGTCTTGGACCAAAAAGATAACGACGGAGCCCGTTGGGTGTGGCTGAGGTTTTCCGAAAACCCTGCGGCACCCTTCTTGGTGTTGAAGGAAGAAAACGCGCCCAAACCGGCTTTGGCCAGCCCCCATCTGCCCTTGTTCTCGTTTCGCCTGAGCGACTTGAAGCCCGTGGAGGAAATCGGCGCCAAGGCCAAAGAAGAAGGATGCCTGGTGGAAGCGGCCCACTATGGGGGACACATGAGGGGATATTTTTGCCTCTTATCGGATCCGGACGGCTATCTCCTGGAATTCGCCTATGTGCTTACCCCCAAGCCCGGCCAATAGATATTTTTCTTGGATGACCCGGTCCCGCTGAACCATCCGCATTTATGAGGTAGACCTTTGCAGATCCTCAAAACCATCCGCAGGAATCTCTGGGCCATTTCTCCCTGTGAGTTCCTGATTTCCTCCCTCTTCGGGATATTCTATCTTTTGGCCTTGGGCGCTTTTTTCGCCGAGCGTCCTGGTGCCCCCGCCGTTCTACTCCAGGCTTCCATCAACGCGCTTCTTTGGTCCGCCTGGATGGTTTTGATCTCCCTTCGGTACCCGCCCCCCTTTGGGGGATGGAGCCTGGTCCGGGGCCTTAGCCCCTGGTTGGGATTGGTCCTGTGTTATGGGCTCATGAAACCCATGGTTCCGGTCCTTCATCCCAAGTTGTTTGACGCTGATTTAAAGAGCTTGGACCTGGGATTACTCGGCAAGGGCCCCTCCTTATGGGAACGGGGCCTTTTGGGCCATCCCCGTTTGACCGACCTTTTGAGCCTCTGCTATTTGGGGCTTTTCGCCTGGCTGATTGGGTTGATTCTTTACCATAGCTGGCTTCGAAGGGCGCTGTACCAGCGGTTCATGCTGGGTTTGACAATGGTATATATCGGGGGTTTCCTGGGTTATCTTTGGTTTCCGGCCATTGGGCCCCGATTCGCCTATCCCCAGGAATGGACCTGGCTTCAAGGGGGATGGGTTTTTCATACCGCCGAGGGTTTGATCAGCCGGTTGGGGTCGAGATTTGACGTTTTTCCAAGTCTGCATGGGGCCTTATCCGGTTATCTGGCGGCTTGGCAATACCACCATGACCGCCGCTCCCTGGTTTGGGGATTACCCCTTACCCTGTCGATTTGGCTTTCGACCTTGTTTCTTGGGTTCCACTATTTCCCTGATCTGATCAGCGGCGGATTGCTGGCCTTGGCCAGCGCCTGGGCAGCACCCCGGATTGAGGGGATGGCCCGCGATTACCGGTATACCTTCCATCCGCCCCTGGTTTGGCTGTTGGACCTGACCGAGGGAAGGGAGAGGCCCTATGGCCGGTTGGCGGAACGGTTGAGCGAATTGCAGGCCTTAGGACTGGATACGGTTCCCGGTTTCTTATGCGGGGGGAACGCCCTTTCCCGGGAAGGGGAGCCTTTGAGGCGGGCCTTGAGAGACCTAGGGGAAGGTCCCTTTTGGTTAAGACCCTCGGAAGGAGAAGCCCACCACGGGATTAATGGAAAGCCCTTATCAATGGAAAATGTATTGAAGCAATTGGATCAGTCCCCCAACAGGCTATGGATCGTCCAAAACTCACTCCCTACTCAGGCTTCGGGGACCTGCCGGGCCCTTCCCCCAGTGGGAAGGAGCGGGGGTGAAGTCGAATTGAGGGTTATCCTTCTGCCGGGAAGAAAAACTCTTTCCCTGACCTTGTCCCCTAATTCGTTATTATTGAAAGGTTGGGTGAAAAACCCGACGGGTTATTTCCCGAATGGGTTTCCCTTGAAGGGTTACCAGCTTTTCGAATTAGCAGATGTCACCCGCCATTTGGCCGCCCGATGGGGCCGTGCCGTTGAGGTGGAATGGGTTTTAGCCGGGGAAAAAATGTATGTTTGGGACCTCTATCCAAAAAGGGAGAGTTAGATGAAGTGGAAATTAGGATTGACGCTATTGGGGGCGGGCCTATTGGCTTGGTCGGGTTGCGTTTCCATCGATCAGAATGTCCCTGTTTACGCCCCCGGACAGGTCGAGCAGTTGGGTCGCAGTCCCCTGGATGTCTGCGAGCCCCACACCTTGCCGCATAAATTGATCCAAGCTACTACCAGTATGTCTTCATCTCTACTGACGAGTGGAAACGTAAGGGTCAGCGACCAGGCCACCTTCGATATATGGTGGTCCCAAGTCAACGCTACTCTGGATCCTAAAATCCCTGTCGCCAGCAATGGGGAGCCCTTGGTCGACTGGAACACCCAAGTAGCCTGGTTCACAGTTTTGCCCTTGATTAACACCTGCCAGCATATCTCCCCCTATGGACAGGAAGTTACCACGGATTGTTACACCATTTCATTCTGGCTTTACTCAGAAACCGACGGACCACCCTGCGATCCCCAGTCTCTTGTTCAACAACCGGTTTATATTTATATCTATCCCAACATCAACCTCCCGGGTGGGTTTAAGTATGTCACGCCCACGCCCCAGGACAGTCCCACGGCCACCGCGACCGCGACAGACACTCCCACTCCGACACCCACCCCAACCGTGACGCCCACCCCCAGTCCCGCCCATCGCCATAAGAAGCGCCATGTCCAAATACCGGTTTGATCCAGGCGCCCCGGGGAAGGGGTTGATGGAGGCAAAGGTGTGGATTCTGTTGATGGGATTATTTCTCGTCCCTGGAATGCAAATAGCACGGGCCGGGAATGAAATCATCACGATTCCTGTCATCGCGGCAGACTATTACGCCTGGTCCTATACCGAGATTTTTGAGGATAACGCCAGGGTGTTCGGCTATTCCACGGCGGGTGTGGACGCGCTGGGATGGGGATGGATGGTTTTCTCCCCAGACTATACCGGGCTCTTCCTCATCAATGCCGCGGGAATCGCCAAGACCGTCTATCCCACTGTCGTGCTGCTTTCATCCTCGGACTCCCCCAGCCGCGACCGGGCCTGGATCGCCCTGGGCACCCACGCCCTCACCCTGTTCTCGCTGGAGGTTTTGGGGCAGCCCGAACTTTCGGTTCAGGCCATGGGAACCCGGGGGGACGGAACGGGCATGAGGTTGGCGTTCAAGTTTTAAGATCGATTTGGCTCTTTTTATGAGGGTTCCTCCTGGGTTATATTGCGGCCGGGTTTCTCTAAACTTCTTAAGCAAATTCGAGTCAAACATCGGATTGGGTCCGACCTGTTTCATTACTTCGTCCGGGGGTCCTATTATGAAAGTGGTTTGTTTTGATCTGGAAGGGGTGCTGGTTCCCGAGTTTTGGGAAGAGTTCTCGAAAATCACGGGGATTCCAGAGCTCATGAAAACCACCCGGGATGAGCCGGATTATGATGTTTTGATGAAAATGAGGATCGCGGTTCTAAAAAAGCACCACCTCGGCATGAAGGAAGTGCATGAAATTGTCTCGAAAATGCACGCGTTGGAGGGGGCGAAAGAGTTTTTGGACTGGCTCAGGACCCGGGCTCAAGTGGCGATCTTAACCGGAAGTTATTACGACTATATCGGCCCGCTGATCGAGAAAATCGGAAACCCCTTTACCTTCGCCAATTCACTGGTTATCGACAAGGATGGGATGGTGGTGGATTACACGCTTCGGGAACCGGACGGAAAAATCGAAGTAATTAAGCGGTTCAAAGATGCGGGATTTGGAACCATCGCCGTTGGGGATTCGTTCAATGACGTCAAGATGTTGAAGGGGGCGGATGTGGGGATACTCTTCAGGGCCTGCGACGCTTTGAAACAGCAAGAAAAAGAAATGCGTTGCGCGGAAACCTATGCAGAATTGAAAGAAATCATGCAAGGTCTTGTATAAAAGATATTCCGATTTATTTGGAAAGGCTATTTAGAAGTTGTAATTCAGCGCCAGGCTAAGACCCTGGAAGTCCTGCTCGACCGGATGAGGGTTAAAGATGAACTTGGCCTTCTTGGGAGAGTAGAAGAGGCCGGCCGGTTCATATTCCTTCCCGGCCTGCAGGTCCAGCTCCATCTCGTAATTTTTCGTGAAATTCGCGTCTATGCCGAGAGTTAATGAAGGCATATAGTCGGTCTCGTTGTTGAGACCGTGGACTTCAGTATGGGGAACATTCTGCCACTGGTAGGTGGTGTCCCACTCGGTTTCTCCGGTCAGGGAGAGAGTGAGAAGATCGGAAGTTTCCCAGGATATCTGCAGCTCTCCGCTATAGTTGTAACCGTCAATCTCGTCGATACGGTCCGTGCTTTGGGTGGGAGGAGGGCCCTGGTGGCTCTGGAGCCCGCCGCCGCCAATGAGGCCGAAGGTCAACTCATCCAAGGGCTTCAGGCCCAGGGTCAAGGTGGATCCGAATGTATTCAAGGCGGAAGCTCCCTGCTGGGTCATCAGTTCCAGGGAAGGGTTGAAGAAGCCCAGACCCAAGCCCCCTTCCAAAGTGATTTCACCGAAATTCGTTTCCCCACCTTCCAACAATTCCTCGCCTCCCACAATCCCGAGAGATAGGAAATGCCCGCTCTCGGTGAAGTTATAGGTCCCCATCAGACCCAATTGTTCTATCTGTTGCCCCTGCCCGCCGCTACTTGGCATGTTGGAGTAGGTAAAGCCCAATTGGCCGGTCCAGTGGGGAACGAACGGTTTGTCTTCATCACTGGGTGAACTAACTCCAGCGGAGGAGGTTTCGGTAGAGGGGGAATTATCAGTGGAATCGGCAGGAGCAGTGGTTTCGGAGGAAACGGGGGGTGTCGATGAAGGGGTCATCTGGGGGGAGGTTTCCGCCCAAAGGGGTGAAAGGAACGCTAATAAAAGAAATAAAAGTCCTACTCTCCCCGTTTTGGAACCCATAACCCACCCCTAGATGAATATAGTTTCGGTGGCGCCTTAAATTACTCGAAACTATAGGAAACGGAAAGGGTTCCCCCCGTGAAATTTTGTGTAATGGGAGAAGAGGAAGTCACAAAGCCGCCCGCCAATTTGCTATAGAAAGTTCCAGCGGGCTGGTATTCCTTGCCTCCTTGACCCGAAATGTCCAGGATAAATCCCTTGAAAAGGGTGAAGTCCAAGGCGAGGGACAGGGTGGCGGTTTGGTCGGCCTCATTAATGGGTTCTTTTAATCGGGGCCATTGAACTTGGTAAGTGAGCTCGTAATCGTAACCCAGGGTGGGGGTGATTGACCACCAGTCCCAAGGAATCACTGTGAACCCCAGGGAAGAATTGGTGCTGGCGGTGTCAATTTGTCCCGTCACAGGCTGGCCGTCGGGAGAAACGAGGCTTTGCACCGTGCTGTTGAAATAACCAGTGACGTTCCCTGAATGATGGCCGATCGTGCCACCCAAGGAATAGGTAAGGGTAAGGGGGTCCAGGACCTGAAAGACCAAAGTGAGGGTACTGTCCACCTGCCGCCAATCGTTGTCGCCCAACTCAAACCCGAGGGAAAGGGAGGGTGTAAAAAAATCGATCCCCAGGCCGCCTTCCAGGGAAAGGATATCCACGTTGGACCGTTGCCCTTCAATTTTTTGCCCTTGGACCACTCCTTCGGCTGAAAGAAAGTTCCCACCCTCGGTGAAGTGCTGGGTTCCGGTATAACAAAGGGAGGTGGTCAATTGACCCGCTTGCTGGCTGGCGTAGCTTAATTGAAACTCGTTTTCCCAATAGGGTTTGAAAGGGGCTTCTTCAAATGAGGAATTTTCATCCTCGATACCTTCGTTCGTCGCGGCCCGCAGTGATAGGGTTCCTGTCATGGAAAAAAGAAGCATGCTCAAAAAAACCCTCCAAGCCAAGCGATAATTCGTATTCATTCTCGAAATCCTTAATTGGATTAAAGCCAAAACAATGATTGAGAAAAGTGAGCCCGAGATGCATGGTTCTCCGTCTGTTTATTCGACGATTGGAAGCGCTTTAAAGTTGGTTCAAAAAATCAAGTTTTGGCAGTGGAGGAGGTGTCAGTTGAAATGTGGATTCCACATTCAATCTTGTTCTTGCCCGCCCAGCGCCCCGCCCGGGGGTCTTCCCCGGCCCCAACAGGGCGGGTGCAGCATTCCGGGGAGCAGCCGATGGAGAGATACCCTTTTTCCCAAAGGGGGTGGTAGGGAAGGCCGTGTAGTTTGGCGTATTCCCAAAGCTTCTTGCCGTCCCAATCGAGCAGGGGGCAAATTTTTACCTTGGTTTCCCGGTCCTTTTGCAAGAATGGAAGGTGGCTGCGGGTTTGGGCCTGATTGCGGCGTACACCGGTGATCCAAGCGTCGTAATTTTCCAAGCCCTTATTGAAGGGGGCGATTTTATTCATGTCACAGCAAGAATCAGGATCCCGCTCGTAAAGCTTCCCGTGTTTGGCTAAAAATTGATCATTGGGCATTTCAGGCTTCAACTCCATCAGGTTCAGGTGAAGCAGGGCCACCAGCCGGTCCCGATGATCAAGGGTTTCCTTGAAATGGAAACCGGTGTTGGTGAAGAGGATGGGGATTTTAGGGACGATCCGGGTCACCAAATGCAATAAAACGGCGCTTTCAGCCCCGAAGGAAGTCGCCATGGCCAATCGATCGCCGAATTCCTGAACGGCCCATTCCACGAGGATTCGGGGGTCACCCTCCTGGAAATTCGAGTTGAGCAGGTCGAAATTATAGTTTTTCAAAGGACTCCCCTTTTGAATCTCAACCCATCATAGGAATTGGACCGGTTAAAAAAAAGCATCCCGAATGAATCCTGAGCTTGGATTTTACCCTCCGGTTGTCGGGAAGGTTGGGGTTTTAGTGATAAAATCGGACTGTTATGAATTCTGCCCGCACCCCGGTTGGAGGAATCCCCACTTCAAAACGAGCCCTTCGGACCCTGGGCCTGTCTTTGTTTCCGCTTGGAATATGGGTTTTCATCTTGTTTGTGTTTCTGGGAATAAACCCAGGGCTTCTCTTCGCCCAGACCTGGACCACGGTCGGGATGGGTGGTGGAGGGGCCCAGTACGCCCCTTCCATTTCACCCTTGAATTCAAACTTGCGTTTTATCGGCTGTGACATGTCGGGCTGGTACCGCAGTACCGACGGCGGCAATAGCTGGAACATGCTCGATTTTTACCAGATCAGCACCGCGGTGGATTACGGGTTCAACAACGGCGTCATGTGCCCCATGTCCTTTCACCCCACCAGCGCCAACATCGTCTACGGCTTCGGCGCTCA
The DNA here is from genome assembly GCA_963849485.1 of candidate division FCPU426 bacterium. Lineage (GTDB taxonomy): Bacteria > Oederibacteriota > Muellerivitia > Muellerivitales > Muellerivitaceae > CAVTWJ01. The sequence continues at coordinate 22,796 of CAWKIF010000097.1, forward strand.
GCAAGACACGCAAAATAATCCTGCCGGTCTGCTGGTGAGCAACGACGGCGGCCAGACCTGGTCGGTCGTAGCGGGTGCCGCCTCAGCATTGCCCGCCTGGGGGAATACCGGGGGAAGGGTAACAGTCATTTATATCGACCGGGGAAACGCCAATTTCATGCTTCTTGGCACAGATAACGGCGTTTGGGTGAGCACCAACGGGGGAGTCAATTTCACCTTTGGTACCGGCACCTCGGGTTACGTGAGCGGCTTCATGGTGGACCAATCGAGCTCGGTGGGAAACCGCACTTGTTACGTGGGCACGTCGGCGGGGGTTTTTAAATCGGTTAATGAGGGAGCTTCCTGGTCCGCCGCCAATACGGGGTTGTCCACGCCAGTCAACGTGTTGAGCTTCGCAGGTGCCAGCACTGGGTCGTCGGGCGGGACGAGGATGTTTGTGGTCGATGGGAACAACAACCAGATTTACACCTCGCCCGATGCTTCAACCTGGACTCTCTCCCTGCCCAGTTCGACCAACGCCTCTGGTATGGTGGCTTGCGCAGACAACGACATTACCACCGCTTACGCCACGAACACCGGGAACCGGAACATCTACATGACCTCAAACAGTGGAAATTCCTGGTCTCCCGTTTTTATCGACTCTTCTCCAGTCTCCAACCTTTTCGACGGATGGATCGATTTCGATCTGAGCTTCTCGGGCTGGGGCTCGCCCGTGGACGGACTGGGGGTAAATTCGGCCGATTCCAGCCAAGTGATGTTCAGCGACCTGGGAGAGTCTTTTAAGAGCGACACGGCCGGGGTGAGCTGGACCGAATGTTTCTCCAACTTCGCGGGGTCCGCTCCGCCCTCCCAGGGCCAGAGCTGGTCCTCGCGCGGGCTGGAAGTCACCAGTGTTTTTCAGTACGCCTTCGACCCCAACAATCCCAATTACAACTACATCTGTGCCTCGGACATCGGCTTTTGTTACTCCGGAGACGGAGGCCAAACCTGGCACAACACGGCCCGCCGCAACGATGGCTCCTTCCCCTCGAACTGGACGGAGACCTTCTATCATGTTGCCTTCAATAACTCCGCCGGCACAGTCTTCGCCTCGGTATCCAGCCTGCACGACCTGGACCATTCCAACCCCCTAGGAAAAGCGGGAACGGGCGGGGTGATCCAAAGCACGAATTACGGAGCCAGTTGGACCACTTCCTCCTCAGGGCTGCCCTCGGCGCCCGACACCTCCATCGTTTATGACCCCGTCGGCCAGGTCTTTTACACGGCCTTGTGGGGGCAGGGCGTCTATAAGTCGACCAACAATTGCGCCAACTGGACCGCCTGCGCCGCCCAACCGATCATCGGCACCAACAAGGATGTTTATTCCCTAAAAATGGTCGGGGGCAATCTTTACTGCCTACTCTCCGCGCAAAAGGGTTTCGCCAACCCGGGCGGGCTTTTCGTTTCCGGTGACGGTGGTACGACCTGGGGCAACCTCGCCATCAACGTCACCGGTGGTGTGCCGCTCTATTACCCCACCGATTTCGACGTGAACCCCTCCAACCCCACAACCCTGTTTATCGCGGCACAGGATGTTTGGGGCACTTCCCTCGCCAATCAGGAGCAGGGTGGCTGCTACCGCACCACCAACGGGGGAGGCAGTTGGACCCCTATGACTATGCCCCCCGGCCATACGCCTTACGGATACGCCCCCAGTATCGACCCGAACAACCCCACCACCGTCTATTACGGGACCGAGAACCAGGGTTTTTTCAAGTCCACCGACGACGGCAATACCTGGGCCCGGGTCACCACCCTCCCCTTCAGCTCCATCCAGCATGTGGGCTTTGGAAACAATGCCACCTATGTCGGCACCTTTGGGGGAGGCGTCTGGAAATTGGCCAACAGCGGTTTGACCTCGACTCCGACGGTGACCCCGAGTCCCACCTCGGGGATCAGCCCCACCTCGACCCGGACCCCCACGGTTACGGGAACGACGACCCCAGCGGCTTCCCCCACCTACTCCCCCTCGCTCTCCCCAACCTCCAGCCGAACCGCAAGCGTGACACCCAGCACGACTTCCACCCCTGCGTTCAGCTGGACGGAAACGAATAGCCCAACCGTGACCCGGACCCCGACGGGAACAGCTACGCTTACCCCTACGACTTCTCCCACCCCAACCCCGTCGCCCTCGCCCACCTCCAGCCGGACCGCCAGCGTAACCCCCAGTGCCACTTCCACTTTCCAATTCAGCCCGACCGTGACAGAGAGTCCCACTCTGACCGCCAGCCCGACAATTACCGTGACGCCTACCGGTACGGGCACCAGCACTTGGACTCCGACGTCGTCTTACACTAATACCGTTACTGACACGTCCACCGAGACCACGAGTCCCACCTACACGGTCAGCCCCACCCTCACCTTCAGTTCAACCTCGACCTTATCGTCGACCCCTACGGCGTCCTTAACCCAGAGCTGGACACCTACCTGGACGGGAACCCCCGCCGGGTCTTTTACGGTGACCCTGAGCCCTACCGCGACCCGTACACCTTCGGCGACCTCTACCTTCACTTGGACCGGCACCTTTACACCAACCGCTACCCCGACTTGGACCTCTAAGGTGACTGCCACCCTCACGGTCAGTGAAAGCCCGACGATCACCCTTTCTCCCACCCTCACCTCGACCCCAACGGTGACCGTAACCCCGGTGGGGCCGGCCCTTCTCTATCCAAATCCCGCCACTGGCCCAGGGCCGGTCACCTTGCATGGATTTGTAACGGCGGCTTCCGGCGTGAAAATTCAGGTATTTACCTTGGCTTTCAGGAAGGTGAGGGAAATTAACATTCCGGGAGTTTTGTCGGGAAGCGATTTGAGCCTGTCATTGAACGATGACGGGGGCAATGTCCTGGGGAACGGGCTCTACTATGTCGCGGTCACGACGAGGCAGGGTCGGAAAATCGGTAAACTCTTGATTCTAAGGTAGGGGCTGATCTCTCCATCCCGGTTCCAGGGAAGCCCTCATCCTCCCCACGAGTTCCCCTAGTTCTTTTTTCATTTCGTCCTTTGATAGCTTTTTTCTCTCGCCATGTCCCGGCAGGACCCATTCGAAATCATAGTTTAAAAGCCGGGCCATGGATTCGGTTTGCTTGCGCCAGGAATACCAGGCCACACTGGAGGAGGCGCCAAGTTGTTTGCGCTTCCTGCGCCACCAAAGATGGTCCCCAGTGAAAAGGAATTGGTCTTTATACAGAAGGACACAATGGCCCTCGGTGTGTCCTGGGGTGGGGATGATCTGGAAGCCTGGGACCAGTTCTACGGTATCTGTTCCCCGGACAATGATCTCGGAGCCCGACTGGGCGTCTTGGTCTTCCTCATGGATGATCCTTTGGGCGTGAAACTTTTCCGAGAACTTCTCCGCCTCAGCCACATCATCCCGATGGGTCAGAAAAATATATCGGATTCCACCCATTTCCGCGAATCGTTTGGCCAGGTGGGGAAGGAACTTGGGGGAATCCACCAGCCAATTCCCATCTGGATGTTGGATGAAATAACTGTTTCCACCGAAGGATTTAGGGGAATTAAAACCGCAGTAATAGACCCCCTCTTCGATCGGCATGGGAAAGTCTTGGAGGATCCCGGTGGATTCATTCGGGCCTAGGGTTCCGATGGAACCCGTTGGGCAGGCCAAAAGCGCCTGGAGGGCTAAACGAACTTCCCCGGGGGATTCAGGTTGGGTTTTCACGAAGGAATGGTCGCCCGAGTCCTCGAAGGTTTGAGGTGCCAGCTGGCGGCAGGTATCACAGTCGATACAGGTGGTATCGACGAAGAACCCGCCCTCAGCATTTTCCCTGACCCGTTTTTTCCAATCGGCCATACCGACCCCCCATTCCGGCCAGTATTAACGGCCTAAAACCAAGATGGGGTGAAGATCGTGGCAAAGTAAAGGGGCTGTTATGTTTTTTCCCTGTGGATTGAAATGGGTAGGACAGCCTGATTAAGGTAGACACCGTTTTCCCACCCCCGATCCAAGAGGTCCCTTATGGCCGACGCTACCGTTTTGGAAAACCCCCTGCGCGAGGGACTTTTCGCGGACCGGGTGCCCCTGCCCTGCAGCCTAGTCATCTTCGGGGCCTCAGGCGACCTGACCCAGCGCAAGTTGGTCCCCGCCCTTTTTGATTTGTACCGTCGCCACCAACTCCCAGCTTCCTTTAACTTGGTGGGGATCTCCAGATCCAAGCTTACTGATGAAGAATTCCGAAAGCGGTTGAAGGATTTCATGAAGGAAATCGAGCCCGGCCTTTCGGATGACCTGTTTGACAGTTTTACCCAAAATTTCCATTATTTGGCAGGTGCCTATGACGACCCAGCCGCCTTCTCCCATTTGGCGGAGCTATTGAAACAACTCGACGCCAAGAACGGGACCCTGGGCAACCATATCTTCTATCTTTCCACACCTCCCAACGTCTTCAAGGACATCATCAACAACCTGGGGAAGGCGGGTTTGAACAAGGAGGAGGCTGGTTTTTCGCGGGTGGTGATCGAAAAGCCTTTCGGTAAGGATCTTTCCACGGCCCAGGAACTCAACCGGCAGGTGAAGGAGGAGTTCCAGGAACACCAGATCTACCGCATCGACCATTACCTGGGCAAGGAGACGGTTCAAAACCTCTTGGTGATGCGCTTCGCCAATTCCATCTTCGAGCCCATCTGGGACCGCCGCTACGTGGACCATGTGCAGATCACCGCCTGCGAGGACCTGGGCGTGGGAAGCCGTGCGGGATATTACGAGTCTTCCGGCGTTATGCGCGACATGTTCCAGAACCACCTGCTCCAGGTGCTTTGCTTGGTGGCCATGGAGCCCCCGGCGGCCTTCGAGGCCAACGCCATCCGCGACGAGAAACTCAAGATCCTCCGTTCCATCCGGCCCATCCTCCCAGGGGAGGTGGAGCAATGGGCGGTTCGGGGCCAGTACGGGCCGGGTTTTTTGGGCGGGGAGAAGGTCCCGGGTTACCGCGAGGAAGAGGGAGTGAAACCTTCCTCGACCACCCCCACCTACGCCGCGGTAAGGCTGTACCTGGACACCTGGCGCTGGCATGGTGTGCCCTTTTTCCTTCGCTCGGGAAAGAGGCTTCCCAAACGGGCCACGGAAGTGGCCATCCAGTTTAAGGAGCCTCCCAATCTTCTTTTCAAGGGAAACCTGGGGGAACTTTCCCCCAACGTTCTGGTGGTAAGAATCCAGCCGGATGAGGGAATTACCCTTAAATTCGAAACCAAGGTTCCGGGCATGACCATGGAAGTGCGCACGGTCAACATGGACTTCCGGTACAACACCAGCTTCGCGGAAGGGACCAGCGAGGCTTATGAGAGGCTCCTACTGGACTGCATGCTGGGGGACGCCACCCTTTTCATCCGGGGGGATGAGGCCGAGGCGGCCTGGGGCGCGGTGATGCCCATCCTCAACGCCTGGGAGACGACCTTGCCCCGGGAATATTTTCCCAATTACGAGGCTGGCACCTGGGGCCCGGCCTCGGCGGACGCGCTCCTGGAAAAACCCTGGCGGGAATGGCGGCGGCTATGAGCCCGGTAACGGCCCAGCTTATTGAGAAGGATCTGGCCGATCTTTGGAAAGTTTTGCCCGGCGACAAGGAAAAAAACCTGGGGCTCCAAAGGGTCTATACGACCAACCTGGTGGCCTACGCTGAGAACCGCCAAGATGCCTTCCGGGTGGAAAGGACCCTTCATCACTTGGCGGAGGCCCATCCGGGGCGATACTTGATGGTCCGGCCCGGGGACTCCGAGGCGGAAGAGCCTCTTCCCACGGTCACGCCCATGGTCTCGGGCCATTGCCTGCTCTCCCATGATTTTGGAAAAAAGGTTTGCTGTGAGCTGGTGCAGCTTTTAGCACGGCCCGACGCCCAGGAACATCTTTACGGGCTTGCTTTTTCCTGTCTCCTGCCCGACCTGCCCGTCGAATTTTGGTGGCCGGGGGATTTGGTTCCTCGGCGGTCCTTCTTCACCCGAATGGCCGGGGAGGCCACCCGGGTTTGGGTGGATTCCTCCCGCTTCAAGGGGTTCCTGAACCCCCTGGTTTCCCTTGCCGCGACCTGGAAAGGGAATTACGCGCGCACCCTTTTGGGGGACCTGAATTGGGTGCGGCTCAACCGTTGGCGGGCCCTGATCGCCGAATTGTTCGACGGGGAATGGACCCCCTACCTAGCCAGGATTCGTGAGGTCCGAATCAAGTACGGAGCCCCGGGACAGCCGGCGCGTCCTTTTTATCTGGCCTGCTGGCTGGCCGCCCAGTTGGGATGGCGTTATTTAGGCCCGCGGATTTCCGGGGCGCCCAGGGACCTCAAATTCACGGGACCCCAGGGTGAGATCGCGGTGAGGCTGGAAACGGTCCCCGTCCAGGATGAGTTGAAGGATCGGATTTACTCGGTCAGCCTGGCGACCGGAGGGGATAAGCCTAGTATCTTCACCGTCGATCGGGGCCAGGATCCCTTTAGCGTGAAGGCTTCCGCTCAGGCGGAAAACCGGACCACCTTCTTAAGGACCGTCACCTTTGAGCATCTTCACACATATGAATTGCTTTCCTTGGGCATGAGGCACCTGGAAACGGATAGCGCCTTTGAGAAAGTCATGAAAATAGCGGGGTCTATCCTGGATAAGGGGCTTTCTTAACAGGGTGATGAAAAAGTATTTTTCATCACCCTGTTGACAGCCATGGGATAGAACGAGCCACTCAAAATATGGTTTTTATGTGTTGTGGCTCGTTCATAAATATGAAAAAGTCCGTTTCCAGGACTTTTTCAGCATCCTGTTAAGAAATAGACTTTGACAATCTTTCCGATAGATTGGAAAGGTTCTTCTGCGGTTGCTACAATGCGTAAAAAGGAGGATGCCTCCTCCTTTACCCCAATCCCCCGCCGGGCCGATGGATTTGGGCTAAGAGGCCCGGCCCTTGTTGTTGAGGGAGACTCCCATGAGCCCAGCCAAGAAGACGATCGCTTTAAAGAAGAAAGCCCCACCCAAGCCAAAAAAATCAGCCGCGAAAAAGAAAACCGAATCCCGGTCTATTCCGAAAGCCCCTTCCAAACCCAAGATCCCGGTCTTTAATCCCGAAGTTCGGGTTTATCCGACTAAGGAAATATTGTTCGAGGAGGCCGCGCCTATCGTCATGATGCGAGCCCGGGAAGCCGTGGACACTCGGGGCAGGTTCGTCGTTGCGATTTCCGGGGGCTCCACTCCAAAGGGTTTGTTCCAGCAACTGAGGGAGGAGCCGGTTTTGAACCTCATGCCCTGGGATAAGACTTTTGTTTTCTGGGTGGATGAGCGCCATGTTCCCCTGGACCACCCGGATAGCAATTACCGCATGGCCCAGGAATTTCTGCTCTCCAAGGTGCCCATCCCCAAGGAAAATATTTTTCCAATGACCAAGGGAACCCTGCCGGTAGACCAGGCAGCGTCCTCTTATGAGAACAAAATTCTCCGCTTTTTCGGGACGGAGACCAAGATTCCCCGCTTTGACCTGGTGCTTTTGGGGATGGGTGAGGACGGCCATACCGCCAGCCTTTTTCCCGGCGTGCAATACCTCAACGAGACGGACAAATGGGTAGTGGGTTATGCCGTGGATGCGGCCCGAAAGGAAAGGGTGACTTTGACTTTCCCGGTCTTGAACGCCGCCCGCATGGTCATGGCATTGGTGGAAGGCGAGAAGAAGGCGGACCGCGTCAAGGAAGTGCTGGAAGGCCCCAAGGACCCGCCCAAATATCCCATTCAATATGTGCGGCCAACGGACGGCCAGTTCGACTTCTTGTTGGACGCTTCAGCGGGAAAGAAGTTAAGCAAGAAAGGATAAGAGTTATCTTCTTAACCTTTGTTGATTGACCGGTTATTCGTTTCTCGCCAGCAGGATTTTGCCCTCCAATAGCATATTGCTTCCCGATAAGACAACGTAGAAATAAATGCCGCTGGAAGCGGGTGAACCATATCGGTTCAAGCCGTCCCACAGGGCCAGTCCGTTATATTCGTTCACCCTTTTTACGAATTCACCTGAGACAGTAAAAAAATCCACCCTGGCGCCGGGCGGCAGGCAGGAAACCTTCAAGACCCCATCGACCGCCTGCGCCGGGTTGAAGGGATCGGGCCATACCTCAATGGGGCAGGTGTTCCAGTTTTGGGTAGGGGTAATAGTGGGCGTTGAGGTGGGAATGAAAGTAGGTGTATAGGAAAGGTTCGGGGTGCCGGTCGGGCTGGGTGTGGCTGTTTCGGTGGCGGAAGGGGTGATCGTCCAAGTGGACGTCAGGGTGGGAAAGGGTGAAGACGTGAAAGTTTGGGTGGCTGTCTTGGTTGGGGAGCCTGTCGGACTTGACGTCGAACTGAGCGTTCCGGTGGCGGAAGCTGTTCCGCTGGGGGTGGAGGAGGCCGTGGGGTTGCCACTCGTCGAATTAGTTGGAGTAGAAGTGGCGGTGAAGGTGAGAGTGCTCGAAAGTGTTGGGTTGGGAGTCGGGGTAAAGGTGAACGAAATTGTGGGTGTAAAGGTGGCGGTAGGGGTTGGCGTGGGAGTGAAAGTGAAGGAAGGCGTTTCCGTTGGGGTGGCGGTGGATGTGAAAGTATAGGTTCCCGAAAGGGTAGGGGTGGGGGAGAGGGTGGGTGTTGGGCTATCCGATGGGGTTGGAGAGTTGGTGGGTGTGAATGTGGGGGTTGGGCTGGATGTGAGGGTAAAGGTGGGAGTGATGGGCGTAGGTGTGGAGTTAAAGGTATTGGTGGGTGTGCTGGAGAATGTGGGGCTGGGGCTCCAGGTTCCAGTAAAGGTCGGTGTTTGTGTAAAGGTTACGGTAGGTGTAAGGGAATAAGTTGGTGTGCGGGTGGAAGAGGGAGTAAAGGTAGATGTGGGCGTGGAAGTGAAAGTGTGTGTGAAAGTAGGGGTTCGAGTGAAAGTTGGGGTTCGGGAAGAGGTGGCGGTAGGGGAAATGGTGATCGTCGGTGTGGCGGTGACCGTGGGAGTTGAAGTCACCGTAAAGGTGAAACAGGGGTTTCCCGGCGTATTGGTGGGTACGGGGGTGTTGGAACTGAAGGAAACCCCGGCGGGGTAGCCGTAGGCGTCGGCGGAGCCGAAACCATAGGCAATCACCCCGAATGGAACAGGCCCGGAGGAGGATTGAACTCCGGGGGCCACAGAAACCTGCATACCCGAATAGCCGCTCCCCGGGATGGGGGTCCAATATGTTGAGGGGAAGTTTGTCCCATCGATGGTGATGGCGGCCACCGCCGTGGTGGGGGCCAGCAGGTTCTCGTAATTGCCCGAGAAGCTCAAACTTTCGTTGGCTACCAGGTAGTTCGAGGCGAATTCATTAATGGGCGGGATGGAAACCATGGTGGGGTCCGCGTTGGGGTCGCTGTCCCAGTTTTGTCCATTGGCGAATTGCACCACATAAACCGGGTTGTCAGAGGTGATATAGAGAGGAACGCTGGAGGTGGTTTCGAACCATTGGCCCTGATTCAATGTAGCACCTCCCACGTTGGTGCTCACATGGGTGCCGTTGGCCGAGGCTAAAACCCGAAAAGTATCTCCGTTGGACCTT
>CAWKIF010000098.1:0-56576 GCA_963849485.1 candidate division FCPU426 bacterium
CTATAGCGGCGCGGCGAGATGATGCCCCTCTCGACGTTCGTCAATGTTCGTGCCACTACCGGCCCCGAATACACTGTCCGCTTCAACCTCTACCGCTCAGCGGAGATCATCGGTGCCGCGGCCTCTGGCTACAGCTCGGGACAGGCGCTGGCCGCCCTCGAGGAGGTGGCCGCCCAGACCCTACCGCCCGAGATTGGCTACGCTTGGAATGCGCTGTCGTACCAGGAAAAGGCAGCCCAGGGCGGGAGACCAGGGTTCTGGGGCTGTCGCTGGTGTTCGTCTTCCTGATCTTGGCCGCCCTCTACGAGAGCTGGTCGCTGCCGTTCAGCGTGCTGCTCAGTACACCGGTAGCGGTGCTGGGGGCGCTCTTGGGTCTCGCGTCGCGCAGGTTCGATTTCAACGTCTACGCGCAGATCGGCCTGGTCATGCTGGTGGGCCTCACCGCCAAGAATGCCATTCTGATCGTCGAGTTCGCCAAGGAGCGGCTGGCCGAGGGGCGTTCGGTCGTCGATGCGGCTCTGGAGGGCGCGCGGCTGCGCCTGCGACCCATTCTTATGACCTCGTTCGCCTTCATCTTCGGCTGTCTGCCGCTCTGGATGGCCGGCGGGGCGGGGGCTGCCGCGCGCCGCATGCTGGGGACGACGGTGGTGGCTGGGATGTCCGCGGCGACCCTGCTGGGTATCTTCCTGGTGCCGGCGCTGTTCGTGGCCTTTGAGCGGCTGGCCGGTCATGGCGCGGAGTCCAGCCTCGTGCTCGACGCGCCCAGGGTTGCTCACCGTGACTCCGCGACCTCAGAGTCGACCCGCGGGTCGCTGACAGTGAAGGAGTAACCTTGCCGTGAGACGCTGCGCCCTCCTGCCCCTGGCGTCCCTCCTGCCGCTGGCCCTGGTTGCGCGCGCGACCGGTGGGCCGCCGGCCCCGTCCGAAGGCCTCCTTCGTGTCACCTGGCGCGAGGCACTTGCGCGCGCTCAGGCCCGCAACCCCTCTGCCATCACCGCGGCGCAGGAGATCCAGCGCGCCGAGGGACTGCTGCGCCAAGCCCGCGCCGCCTGGCTACCGACCTTGTCAGCCAACGGGAGCTACACGATCCTGAATGCCGACCGCATTTTTGGTGGAACGGTCGTCACGCCCCAGACCTCGTGGAATGGCAACCTGCTGCTGACGGTGCCGATCGTATCGCCGATCGCATGGGTCAACGACGCCCACGCGCAGGACAGCCGCCAGGTGGCGGTGGCCGGTGCCGCCGATGTATGGCGCCAGTTGGCTGCCGCGGTCGGGCGCGCATACCTGACGGTATTGCTGCAGCACCGCGAGCTGGAGGTCGCCGAGCGTGCCCGCGCCACCGCGGCCGCCCATTATGACTACGCGAGTGCGCGCCTCAACGCCGGCTTGGGGAACGCCGTCGACCAGGCGCGCGCGGCGCAGGAGCTGCACACCGACGAGGCCCAGTTGCAAAACGCGCGCACGGCGCTGGTCCGGGCGCAGAGCGCGCTGGCGGTGCTGCTGTCCGAACGGACGCTGGTCGACGCGGCAGACGAGGTCGACCTCGGCGGCGTCCCAACCGCAGACGGCGAGGAGGACATCGATGGCCGTCGTGCCGATGTGCGGGCCCAAGAGGCGCGTGGCCTCGCCACCCGGCATCTTCGCCGTGATCTGTGGGTCTACTACGCGCCATCGCTGCTGGTGCAGGCCCAGGCATTCAAGGAGACGGCGGAGCCGTTGCAGCCGGGCAACGGTTGGCAGGCTACGGTGGTGCTCTCGATTCCGCTGTTCGACGGCGGAGCCCGCTACGGCCTACAGCGTGAGCGGAGCGCCCAGGACGCGGAGGCGCGCGCCACTCTGGATGCGCTGCTTCGCCAGGTCGCGGTGGAAGTGCGCACGGCCCTGGAGGTGGTCAGCAACGCTGATGGGGCTCTGCACTCGGCGCGCGCCGCCGCCGTGGCGGCTGACTTGGCCGCGGCGCTGGCCGACCGCTCGTACCGGGCCGGGGCGAGCACCAACATCGAGGTGATTGATGCTCAGCGCCAGGCACGCGACGCCGGCTCGCAGGTGGCGTTGGCGGAGGACGCCGCCCGGCAGGCCCGCCTCGACCTGCTGCTGGCGACCGGCGCGTTTCCCTGATCGGGGATTTCCATGCCAGCGCGGAAGCCACCTGAGCGACGCAAGCGCGGCCGCCCCGCCGGGGGCAGCGACGATCTGGTGCGGGCGATCCTGCACGCGGCTCTCGATCAGCTTGGGCGCCGTGGCTACGCGGCCCTCACTATCGACGGCGTGGCGCGTGTCGCGTGCGTTAACAAGACCACCGTCTACCGCCGCTGGCCGACCAAGGGCGAGCTCATCATCGCTGCGGTGATCGCCTGTCGCGAGTCCCGGCCGCGCTTCGTTCCGACCGGGCGGCTGCGCGATGACCTGATCTCCCTACTGCGCGACAAGGCTCGTGCTGTCTCGACGCCGCGCCAGCGGGCGATCTCCTGCGCCATCAACACCCTCGATCCGTCGGTGGGCGCCGCGCTGGCCAAGGAGCTACGCCGCCGCCGCTACACCGTGCCGCGCGATGTTCTTGACGAGGCCGTGGCGCGGGGAGAGCTTGCCCCCGACACCGACACGGCGTTCCTGACCCAGCTCTTGCTGGCGCCGATTTTCTACCGGACGCTGGTCCTGCGCGAGACTATCCCCGACGAGGTAATCGTCCATACCGTGGATACCGTGCTCGACGGTGCCCGGCGCGGGCGGGGGTGGAAGGGGCCTGCCCTGGCCTCAAAGCGCTTGAGCTGAGCATCCCTTGCTTGACCGTGAAGGGCTCGAGGACGCGGATCTCGGGTCGCAGCCGAAAGGCCTGGACAAGAACAGGTCAATAGAGCGTCACGTTGCTGACCGTGAAACTGGCCGAGCAGCCGCCGGCGTCGTGGCCCACGGGACCGGTGAGCTGCCATTGCACGTCGACTAGTTCCTTGGTGTCAACGGTCGACAAGGGGACGCCGCCGCTCAGGTCGGCAAAGGGCACGCTGAGAGTCGGCGTGGGGGTGACCACGACGGAGGCGCCGTAGCAGTTGGAGTCGGTCCCCGCGCAGGTGCCGCGGTTGGCGTCCTCGGAGGGGGTAATCTGCTCGCTGGAAACGGCACCCACGGCCAGAGTACAGCCCCCCAGGTCACCGGCGAAGTCGAAGCGAACCCCGGTATAGGCGCTAACGTCGAGGCAGCTATAGCTGTTGAAGTAGAGGCCGACACCCATGTAGTTGGCGCTGGCCTGGATGGGGCCGGCGAAGGTGGCCTGGATCTGCACACCGCTGCCGTCGGCGTTTACACTGGCGACGGGTGGGGATTGGCCGGGAGCCGCGTAGGTATACGAGCCCCACTCATCGGCGCCCGAGCCGAACAGCAGGGCGGAGCCGACAGCGCGACCCTGGGTGGTGATGGTCGGGCCGGGTGCGGGAACTGCGGGACAGGCGGGAGCGCCGCCATCCGAGCGACAGCCCGCGCCGACAGCTAGGCCGGCGCCCCCACCGGCGCTGGTCACGGTCGGCGCGAGGTCGGTGCCGGCCAGCAGGGGTTGAGGGGCGCTGGCGGCCAGGCGTTGGCTCTCGCCGTAGACCCAGGCGCTGGAGCTGCCGAGGTCGGGAATTTCGACCGCCGCCATGGATTGGGGCGGCAGCACGAAGGTGGCGGGCGCCGGTGTGGTGGCGAGGCCGGTCACCTGGAAAGTGAGAGCGGCGACCGAGGCATTCCAGTTGATGGCGATGATTCTGGGTGGAGTCGCCGGCTTGATTGCGGCTGGCGTGGGCGCTCACTCCGGACGGGGCCGAGGTCACCTGGAGCAAGGTGGGTCCGAAGTGATCGGCGTAGAGGGCGTAGGCGTAGTAGGACGGCCGCGGGGTGTGCGCGGGAGGCATGCCGATAAGCCCCAGACTCCAGCCGTCGGTGTCGCTGATGTCCCACACTGCGGTGGTCCACAGCCCGAGGTCGATGGCGGTGCCCACGCTGTCGGCGAGCCACAGGGCGGAGCCCACGGTTCCCGGCGATGCGCCGAGGGCGCAGGTGGTGGCGTCGTAGACCACGTTCATCTCGGTCAGAGCCAGCGGCTTGGCGGCTTGCCCGGTGGCTTGCAAGATGCCTTGCACGGAGTGGATCACATTGCGGAAACTGGCAGGATCCTTGGCGGCAGCGGCAAGGTTGGCTTGGGCCGCTTCGAAGGGGTAGCGGTGGATGGAGATGACGTCGAAGAGGTCGCCACAGGTGGTCAGGATGGGTGTCAGCCAGTCGGCGCTGGAGTTGCCGGCCTGGTACTTGTAAGACAAATCGGGACCAACAATCTGGATGGTGGGATCGACGGCTTTCATCGCGGTAACGAAGGCGCGCATCGACGTGCAGTACTGCGTTGGCGTGTAGCCGGGTATAGCCGGCTGCGAGGCGTCGGCCAGCCCACCTTGGGCGTCGTAGAGGTCCGGTTCGTTGCCGACGGAGAAGTACTTGATGGCGTAGGCGTTGGTGACGTTGGCGTAGCTCACCATCCCGGCGGCAGTGGCAGGGGTCGGCGGCTGCCCGTTGACGTCGGCCAGGAGGGGAACTTGAACGATGGGCTCGGCGCCGATTGCGCGGGCGTATGCGACCGCTTGGTCGAAGGCGCCGTCGTCGAAGGCATCGGGCAAGTTGGCATCGTTGTTGTATCCGCCCACGCGCATCAGGGCAGGCTCGAGCGCAGCGACCAACCCATCGGTTCCCGTGATGTCGTCGCCGTATGACGGCATCCATTGCCAGTAGTTGACGGCGAGCGTGGTGGTACGCTGGGCAGGTTGGGCCGCCGAGACGATGACCGGGCTGGCCGGCGTGGTGCCGCTCGGTGCTGCGCCGTCAGCACCGGGCCGCGTGGGCGAGGCTGCGCTTCCGCCGCATCCCCCGAGGACCGCGATCGAGAGCACGACAGCTGTCGTGACAAAACAGATGGGCATGATGGCTTGGACAGAAAGCGGAGTCGGGCGGCGCGAGAACGTGGGCATACATCACCTCGTTGCTCAAGAGTCGCCGGAGGCGAGCCGCGGGTCAGTCGAGCGGGTAGGCCAGAGCTAGCTTTGCCCAACGATTCGCAGTTGACGCGGTGTACGGAAGCGCTCCTCTACCCGCGACCCTTTTCATCCAGCCAGGCGAGCAGCTGACGAACGCTGCCTTGGGCGAGCGCAACGCTGCTGTCCGCGGCGCCATAATAGAGGTTGAGGGTGTCACCGTCGCTGCCGAGGGTGTAGCCGCAAGGAAAGATGACATGCGCGACGTCGCCTTCGCGCTCGTAGGGCGCCTCGGGACCGAACAGCCACTCCTCGCCGCGCAATACGCACTGGTATGGCCTTTCGAGGTCGAGCAGCGCGACGCCTAGCCGGTAGATGTGTCCCGACGCCGTCTGTCGCACCCCGTGGTAGAGCATCAGCCAACCGCGCGGGGTCTCGATGAGCGGAGGGGAAAGCCCGACCTTGTTGGCATCCCACCAGGCACCGCGACGCGCCTGCAGAAGCAACTTGTGGCCACCCCAGTTGCGCAGATCCGGTGAAAACGACATCCACACGTGCGCACCGGAGTCTGCGATCGGGCGGTGAATGAGTGCGAAGTTCCCGTCGATGCGCCTGGGCAGCATGGCGGCGTCCTTGTCGTCCGGCTGCATGGCCAGGCCCAAGCGTTCGAAGGTACGAAAATCCTCCGTCAGTGCCAGCGCCACGCCGGGACCGCCGCGGCTGTACGCCGTGTACGCGATCGCGTACTTCCCGATTTCGTCGACGAAGGTGATGCGAGGATCTTCTATGCCCCATAACTCCTCGGGATAGTGCTCTGGATCCGGCCGGAGCGTCGGCTCCCGATCCACGACCCAACCACTGATGCCGTCGCTGGAGCGGGCCGCGCATAGATGGGAATGTCCGCGTCGATCTTCGACGCGACAGAGGAGCAGAGTCGTGGTATCGGGCAGGCGAATCGCGCCGGGATTGAACACGCTGTGGGCGGGATAGGGCCAGTCCGCGGCACTCAGAATCGGATTCTTGGCGCAGCGCTGGAATAGCGTCTGATATCCGTGCTCAAGGGTCATGATCGGTCTTCATGCCCGAGGGGCTTCACGGGATCGGCTCGATCGGCCGAGCGCGTCTCGCCGAGCGCACGCGGAAACGACAGCGTCGATTCAGCGCCTTGGCTCTCGATCACCAGGTCCTGGTGAAGTCCTCCTGGCAGCCGCCCGTGGTCGAGGATCTCGACCGTGCTCTCTTGCGTCATTTTTCTCCCTATTCTGTTCCCGTCAGTCTGGCGGGTGCCGGAATTGTCCTCGTCTGCTCGCATCGTCGATGGTCCAAGTCGATGGTCCAAGTCGATGGTCCAATCTGTTGAAGCATTTCCTGGGCCACAGCAAGGATCGCCATCGTTTCGAGGCCGGCACTGCTCGGGGCGACCGGGACTCGGGAGCCACATCCTGGCTCGCGCGACGGCCCCGGGCCATGCGGACACCCCAGGACCCCACGTTCCTCGGTCTGGCCCCGTCTCCACCTGCGCTGCTTGCCCCGCTGCTGGAGCCACCGCCGCCACCGCCATACGACCATCGCCGAAGTCGGCCACGTTGCCGAGGCCACCGCGTCAATCAAAATGACGATATCGCTCGCTCATTGCGATTGGCCGGCTCGGGAGCCGCCGCAACTTGCCGCAGGTGTTGTTCGATCTACGGGCGTGCCCGGGACCAGAGCTGTTCCGGCTGTCATTTGATCCTCGGCCAAAAGCTGTTGCAAGACAATCTGGCCGGACTCGATGTCCGTCTCGACGCCACGCACGCCGCGAAGCTGGACGCGCTGTCGAAGCCGACCCTGAGCTTCCCGGCTGACTTCATTGCGAACGGTGCTCAGTTCGTGCGCGGCGGAACCACCATCAACGGCCGTGCCGCCGAGACCTGGCCGCTGTCGCCCAAGGACGACCGCGAGCGCTACTGACCGCAGCCCACTGAATGAGAGAAGCAAGCGAGCTCGGTGAGCGCGGGTGAAATGAGCGGCAAGGTCGCTCGCCGCTCGCGCCTGGGTGGAACGCTCGACTCTCACCATCCGTGGTTCGCCAGGTCGTCCGCAGGCTCGGTGGCAGCTGTGCCAATCTGCCAACCACGGAGGCAGAGAAGCGCCGCCTATGGAGCCAGGAAGCACTCGCGCAATGCGGCGGGCGACGTGCGTGCGAGGAGCAATCCCTGCGCTTTCTTTCGGATGCTCGGATGTCCTCGATATAATACTCATGGCGCTCCGGTGTACGATAAGGAGTCGTTCCGCAGTACAGAAAGGACCTCTCATGATCTATCCCGCGCCCGGAGCTGCGTTTCCGCATCGCGTCCCAAGATGGTTCTTACATTGCCTCCTGGCGTCCACGGTCTTGCTCGGTATATGCCTGTACTCGGCGAGCGCCTCCGCTACGACCACACTGACCGTCGATTTGTCGTCGGTCATTCGCCCGGTTACCCACGTGGCGAATGGGTCCCTGTATGGCGTCATCGAGACCACACCTGCCGATGTCACGGGATTGATCGCACCGCTGCACCCGCACATGTTCAACAATCCGGCGGCCGCTGGCTCTGGGAAGCAGCAACCGGTAGGTGACGCGATCGTTGTCGCAGGACGCGTTGCGCCGGCAGGGGCGACCGTGACCATCCGCCTCGCAGACTGGTTCCCAGGCTGGTACTCCTTCACGAACATGACGGACTGGCTCAGCAAGATCGATCAGACCGTGGCGCGTCGGGTTGCCGCCAACCTCACGAACATCTACGCCTATGAGATCTGGAACGAGCCAAACGGCACGTGGAACGGTGACGCGAATACCGCCGGGAACAAGCCACTCTCGTTCAACCAGATGTGGCTGCAGACTTACCAGCACCTCCGCCAGGCCGAACCCACCATCAAGATTACGGGACCCTCGCTGGCCGGATACCAACCCGCCTACATGAGCGCGTTTTTGTCCTTCTGTCAGACGAACAAATGCCTCCCAGACATCGTCGGCTGGCACGACGGGTCAGGCATAGCTAACAACGTCAAGTCCTACCGAAGCCTCGAGCAGCAGCTGGGTATCTCGCCGCCGCTACCCATCACGATCAACGAGTACAGCGGAAGCGGCGACATTACCGACGAAGGTCGTCCGGGCGCGTCCGCCCCCATTATCGCCGCGATGGAGCGAGGCGGGGTGGAGAGCGCATGTATCACGTTCTGGGATACCGCTCATCCGGGGCGCCTCGGAAGTCTCTTGTCCACCGACACGACGACCAACGGCGGCTGGTTCTTCTACAAATGGTACGGCGAGATGACGGGGAACATGGTCGCCACGTCGTCCTCGCTCGCACTCAATGGGACCAACCTGAATGGCGGCGCCAGTTCTCGACTCCGCCGCCGAAAGCGCCAGCGTCGTTGTCGCCGGAATCAACGACGGCACAATCCAGATCGTCGTGAAGGGCTTCACGGCGGCCTCGTTTTTCGGGAGCACCGTACACGCCGTCGTTGAGCACACCCCGTGGGTCGACCGCACGACGACCGTCACGGCAACCAACGTGCTCTCTACCAGTGATCTGACCGTCAGCAACGACCAGATATCTGTCACGATTACCGGTGCCAATGGGAACGACGGCTACCACCTCGAGCTGACCACGCTCGGGGGCAGTGACGGCGGGGCGGGCAGCGGAGCGGCCGGTAATGGCGGAAGCACCGGCGGCGTGCTCGGCAACGGCTCCGGTGGGTCAACAAGTACCAGCCGCCTAGGTACCAGCGTGGGCATGGGTGGCGCTGGCGGCGCACTTGGCGGGACAAGTGCCGGTGGTGCAGGCGGTGGCTCGATCGCCGTGAGCACCGGCGGACAGGCGCAGGGGATTCGTGGAAATGGCGGGGCTGGGGGCTCGGGCTCGGGTGTAGGTGGCCAGGGTGTAGGTGGCCAGGGAGGAGGTGGCCAGGGAGGAGGCAATTCCGGCTCAATCGTGACATCGTCAACGCCAGGCGGCCCGTTGTCCTCCGGTTGCGCCTGCACGATACAAGCGCGCGCGGGAGCCAGCGACATCAGATCTTTGCTCTTGCTTGGATTCATGCTTTGGCTCGCTCGTCGGCGACGTCCCGCGAAGGCGGCCAGGTGATCCATTTCGAGCCTTGGCGGAACCCCCGAATTCAGAACCAGCCGCCAACGCCTATCCGAGCTCGTAGGAAATGGGCTCTGACTAGGTCCACAGCATCCCCCGGGTGGTTCGTCTCCGCAATAGCCGGGGTAAAGCACGAAGCCTGGGCCGAATACCGTTGTCGCAAATCTGTCGAACTGCATTCTTCGAGCGAATTTGTGCCAAAGTTCACCTCGATGATCTTCCTGACAGCACGGGATCTCGACAATCTCCGCGAGCGCCTCATCGCGGCTGCCCACGCAAGTAGCGGCTCCGACAATATCACCGTCGTTTGCGCGCAACTCGAGCCGCTGCAGCGGCGGTCATTCTCTCCTCCGTGGCAACTCTAGCAGAATACATCGCAAGCGGGCCAGACCCCGAGGCAGCCGGTCTTCGCTTGCAGCGCCTGCACGAAACCGGGATACCCCTGCCCAGCGACGGGACAAATGCGATCTTGCTCGCCGCCTTGCTGGCAAGCGGGGATTTCTTGCCCGATTCTGGTGCTTTCCGATCCGGGTCGCTTGCCGGCACTGGCTGCGCATCCCTGGCTCGACGCGCCCAAACCGCGCCAGACCTTCGCGCTGGAGCACCAGCATCCCTAAACGGTCGCAGGCGTCCAACAACTCGGGCGTGGGGGGGTTATGGGAACTGCGATAGGCGTTACAACCCATTTCCTTCAGGCGCTTGATTCGGAAATACTGCATAGCGTCGGGCAGAGCCGCCCCCACCCCGGCGTGATCCTGATGGTTGCAAGTTCCCTTAAGCTCAACATGCTTCCCATTGAGAAAGAAACCCTTATTCGCGTCCCAACTGAAGGTACGGATACCAAAGGGGGTTTCGGTTTGGTCCAGCACCTTACTTGCCGAAACCAACTTGGTGACGACCTTGTACATATATGGGTATTCCAAGGACCACAGGTTGGGTTGGGCGACCTTGATCTTGACCGAATATTCAACTGAGGCCTGGGGGGCCAGGTGAGCCTTATCCAGAGAACCTTCGGCTACGGTTTTTCCATCCGCGTCCAGGATGGCCTGTTCAATCCTAAAAGGTTCCGCCTGGTTTTGTTCGGATACGACCGTCGTTTGCACCGTTACTTCGGCGCTGTCCTTCCCCACGCGGGAATAAACGAAAGTTCCGCAATAACCGACATGAATAGGTTCGGTTTTGGTTAGCCACACGTGCCGGTAAATTCCCGCGCCCTCATAAAACCAGCCTTCTTCCATGGTGGCGTCCACGCGCACCGCCACGGTGTTGTCCCCGCCCCAATTGACGCAATCGGTGATGTCATAACGGAAGTTGTTGTAGCCGCTCTGTTCCCGGCCCAGGTAGATGCCGTTTACCCACACCACCGAATCCCTGAAAACACCGTCGAATTCCAGGCTGATCCGGCGGCCCTTATCCGAAGCTGGGATGTTGAAGGACTTGCGGTACCATCCCACGCTGGATTCTGGAAAGTTGCGGCCCAGGGCCTTGAACCCGTGGCTGTAGCTTCCCTTCGCGTCAAAAGGCAGTTCCACCGCCCAATCATGGGGCAGGTTGAGCAATCTCCAAGACCGGTCATCGAACTTGGGGTCGGCGGGGCCATCGCCGTATCCACACTTGGCGAAGTAAGAGAAAAAGCCGGTGCCAAATCCGTAATCTTTATAAGTATCGGTGGTATGGCCCAAGGCGAAACGCCATCCGGAATCCATTAATAGATGCTCTCTGGGAGCTGACATGGTTTGATCCTCCGCTCGAACTTGAGATAGGGCTGAAACCGCCAAAACCAACGCCATCACCAGCGTGATTTGTTTCACCGGGGCCTTCCTTGCTTGGAATAAGCGCTTTCGGGAAAAAAACATTGAGGAGGAATTATAGATGCAAACGACGGCTTACCAAAGAAATCACATTCCTGGCATCATGTTTCCGAAACTAATTTAAACATTTCTCCATTCGATTAACGTAAAGAACCCGATTTAATGCTTCTCAAGAAAGTGCCTGCGCAGTCAAGGGTTTTGCCAAAGCGCAAGCGGTTAAAGCCCGGTGAAATAAGGAATCCAGGTCATGCCGCCGGTTAAAGCGGTAGGCGTATTCACTTAAGTACCGCCCCAAATACTTGGCGTCCACGCCATGGTGAGTACCAATGATCCAGGCTTTGGCGTTGGAAATGAACCTGTGTACCCAGGGCAACCAAGCTTCCAGTGCTTTCGGGTCATTGCCCATCACTCGATAGTCAGCCTCCACCCCCTTGAGTCCACGCAAGGCAGGTGAAGCATCCGTATTCACAAAAGAGCCTTTTTCAATGGCCTGATCCACGAATTCCTGGGCTTCTTGTTTGGTTTCAGCCGCTACTTTCACCTTGGCAAATCCGGCTTTTTCCTTCCGTCGGCCTTGTTTGTCCACCCACTCCCGGCTTTCCACCGCAATCAGCACTTCAACCTGGTTTTCCTTGGCTTTTTTACCGAAAGCCGCTCCATCCACCTCCACGATGCCCTTGAGAGGATAGGTTTCATCCCTTTGCCGCAGGCCTTCCCGTATCTTTTGCAATAACAACCAGGCGGTCGGCTCCGAGACGCTCAAATGGCGTTGAAGTTCCAAAGCCGAAATACCCCGTTTGCCTTGCATCATCAAACCGATGGCCCTTATCCACGTGAGCAAGGGGAGCTTGGAATCCTGGAAAATCGTACCCACCCGAAGCCTAACGGCCTTGCGGCAAGTGTCGCATTCCCTAATTTCAGGCTTGGCTTTGTGTTGCCAGAAGCTTTCACCCTCGCATTGAGGACAGATAAAGTTTTTCCCTCCAAAACGGGCCTTCCACACCCATTGGCGGGCTTTTTCCTCGCTGTCGATTTCCTTGTGAATTTTGACGCTTTTCATCCGCTGGTAGTCCATGAGACACCTCCCTCAGCGGATAGTATACGGGTGTATTCCTTTATTTCAACAAACGCTTTCTTGAGAAGCATGCCCGATTTATAATGCATCGAGTCAAAAATAACATCCAACACAAAGCCACAAAGGCACTAAGAACGACTAAAAGCGAAGATTGGATATCACTTTCTAAAATTATTCTTTATTTTGCCCTTCTTTGTGTCTTAGTGTCTTCGGGCCGCGTAAATTAGGAGGGTGTAAAAGGAAGCGGGCGTAACATGGTGTTTGTTCAGGACACCATATCCTTTTAGTGAAAGGACGTTACGCCCATGAAGAATATACACCTAGTCTTGCAGGCCTTGGCAAGGGAGAAAACCCAAGCCATGGTCAAGTCGGCGGTCGGGAGCCGGGAGATCGGCCAATGGGTCGGGGAGGCTCTCAACCAACAGCTTTCCAAGGCCTTCAATGCCCAGTTGGAGAAGGAACGGGACGAGTTCTTAGGTAGTCAACCCTACGAAAGGCAGGAAAAACCTCGTTACCGTAATGGTTTCAAACAGGTTTTCGTGCCTGGATTTCTAGGCCGGTTGGAATTGAGAAAGCCTGTTTTGAGGAAGGGCAAAGGGTTCGTTTCCGAGACTTTGAAGGCCTTGAGGGAAGGCAGCCAAGCCCTGATGAGTTATCTGGGAATGAATTTCTGGCTGAAAGGGGCTTCTACCCGGTCGGTAGCGGCAGGGATGAACGAGGCCTTTGGAACGAAATGGTCGGCCAGCCACATTAGCCAGATGACCAATGCCTTGGAACCCACGTTGCGGGAATGGGAAAAGCGGCCCTTACCCGAAGGGATCCGATACCTGTACCTGGATGCGCTTTACCTAACGGTCAGGCGTCAGGAGACAGGGGTAAAACAAGCCTTACTGGTGGCTATCGGGGTGGACGGAAACCTGAAACGGCATTTTCTCGGGTACTTAGTGGGAGACCGGGAGAGCGAGGCTTCTTGGGAAGCCATGCTGGAAGATCTGTTGAACCGAGGCTTGGACAGGAAAAGTTTGAGGATGGTGGTGTCCGACGCCCATGCCGGGATTATCGCGGCGGTCGAAAAACGCTTGGGAGTAACCCACCAGCTTTGCGTCGTACACAAGATGAAGAACGTCCGTTTCCGGGTAGCCTGGAAGGACCAAAAGGCCTTCATGGCGGATTTCAAGGCAGTATATTGGGCCAAGAGCCGAGAAGAAGCCTTGGTGGCCTTGGGAAGCCTCAAAGCCAGGTGGTCCAAGACCTATCCCAAAGCCGTGGAGATGACGGCAGAAAAATTTGACTCCTACACCCAATTTTTTCGGGAAGACCCTAAGTTCTGGCTCATCACCCGTTCCAGCAATCTCATAGAAAGGTTCAATCTGGAGCTGAGGAGAAGGCTGAGGCCGGCGGGGATGATGCAAAATGAATTGGAATTAACCAAATTGGTTTGGGCAGTGGCAGATGCCCAACAACAAAGATGGAATAGACTTAAAGTCCACACCTCAAGAAAGGAGACAGAAGCTCAAGCTGCTTGATCCAGGCGCCCGTGGAAATTTACACCCAAATTCTTGACGCGGGCTGTCTTCGTGTTGGCAGTGAGTTCGGTCGGTCTATAATCACCTTCGTTTGTCATAAACCCTGGAGGAATTCATGCGTTTGAGAAGCCTGATTCTGTTATGCCTTCCCCTCGTTATCCTCGCAGGATGCGGCAAAACCACTAGCAATAAAATCAAAATCGGCCTTTCCCTCGACACCCTTAAAGAAGAACGCTGGCAACATGACCGTGATCTCTTCGTGGCTAAAGCTCAAGAGCTTGGGGCCGATGTAGTCGTGCAAGCCGCCGATTCCAATGATGCACTCCAAAACAGCCAGGCCGAGAACCTGCTAACCGAAGGGGTAAAGGTGCTGGTCGTGGTACCCCACAACGGGAAGAGTTGGTCCGGCATTGTCCAATCGGCCCATAACCAAGGCGTTCCAGTCATTTCCTATGACCGGCTCATCATGAACGCGGACGTTGATCTTTATATCTCCTTCGACAATGTAAAAGTAGGCGAATACCAAGCCGATTATTTGGTGAAGCGTCAACCCAAGGGTAATTACGTTCTAATTGGCGGGGCGCCCACGGATAACAATGCCCTACTGTTCCGCAAAGGACAGATGAATGTTTTGGACCCCCTCATCAAGAAAGGTGATATCAAGGTCGTCACCGACCAATGGGCCGACGATTGGCTTCCAGTGAAGGCCCTGCAGATCATGGAAAACGCCCTCACTCAAAACCATAATCAGGTCGATGCGGTAGTGGTCTCCAACGACGCCACGGCGGGAGGCGCCATCCAGGCTTTGGCCGAACAGAACCTGGCGGGTAAGGTGCTAGTTTCCGGGCAGGATGCCGACCTGGCAGGCTGCCAGCGCATCGTGGCGGGCACCCAAAGCATGACAGTTTACAAACCCATCAAGAAACTGGCCGAGAAAGCGGCCGAGATCGCGGTGGCCATGGCGAACATGCAATCCGTCACCGACAAAACCACTTTTATTAATAATGGGCAGGTGGATGTGAAATCAATCTTGCTTGAGCCCGTGCAGGTGGATAAGGCCAACATGGATTCCACCGTCATCGCCGACGGCTTCCAGAAAAAAGAAGACGTGTATAAGAAATAGCCCATTTACCGCCAAGACGCCAAGGAAACTAAAATCATAAATTTGATCACAGTCTTTATAAAACAATTTCTTTTTGCTGTTCTTGGCGTCTTGGCGTCTTGGCGGTGGACATGCCTTTATTAGAATTAAAAAACATCACCAAAGACTTCCCCGGCGTGCGGGCGCTCGATGGGGTTTCGTTTGATTTGCAAAAAGGCGAAATCCACGCCCTGTGCGGCGAGAACGGCGCGGGAAAAAGCACCCTCATCAAGGTTCTTTGCGGCTACCACCCATTCGGCTCTTACCAGGGAGAGATTCTCCTTCAAGGCAAACCTGTCCAATTTCATGACCTGAAAAGTTCGGAGGAAGCCGGCATCGCCTTGATCGCCCAAGAGCTGGCCTTGGTGCCCGAGTTATCCGTCGCCGAAAACCTCGTGCTCGGCAAAGAACCCACCCGTAAAGGCTTTATCCAATGGTCCGAAGTCCAGGCCCGGGCCAATGAAGCTTTGCAACTGGTCGATTTGAAGGTGGATTTGAACCGCCCGGTCAAGGAACTAGGCATCGGCCAACAACAAATGATCGAAATCGCCAAGGCACTCATTAAAAAGGCCGAAATTCTGGTTTTAGATGAGCCCACCGCAGCCTTGGCCGAATCCGACGCGGTTCGGTTGCTGGCCTTGCTTCGGCAACTGAGGTCCCAAGGCGTCTCTTCTATATATATCAGCCATCGGTTGGAGGAAGTTCGTCAGATCGCCGACCGGGTCACGGTTTTACGGGATGGAAAGTCGGTCATTACAGGCACCCTGGCCGAAATGCCACAAGATCAGATCATCCGCCACATGGTGGGCCGCAAGGTCGAGAACCTCTACCCCCGCCCCCAAACCCAGGCGGGTGAAACCCTCTTGGCGGTTAAAAATATAAACGTGGAAGATCCCGTCAACCCCGGCCGATTCGTGGTCAAGGATGTCTCATTCGAGGTTAAAAAGGGTGAAATCTTAGGAATTGGCGGCCTCATGGGTGCAGGCCGAACCGCATTGCTAAGTTCCCTTTTTGGCGCTGCCCGAGGCCGAATGGAAGGCCGGATAGTCGTTAATGGAAAAGATAGAGCGCCTTTCGCATCGCCCCGTGAAGCTATCGCCGAAGGCATCGCCTTGGTCAGTGAAGACCGCAAAAAGTATGGGTTGGTTTTGGAATCCTCAGTTCGGGACAACCTCGTCCTCGCCGTTCTTCACAAACTTGCTTCTAAATTCATGATCCGATGGCCAGCCGTGGGCAAAACCTGCCAGGAATCAGTAGACACCTTGCGCATCAAAACCCCCAGCCTGGATGCCCTGGTCAACAAACTTTCGGGCGGAAATCAACAGAAGGTTATCTTGGGAAAATGGCTATCAACCCAACCCAAGGTGCTTTTTTTAGATGAGCCGACCAGGGGTATCGACGTTGGCGCCAAAGCGGAGATTTACGAACTCATGGGCAAGCTTGCGACACAGGGCTTAGGGATCGTACTTGTTTCTTCAGACTTACCTGAGTTTTTGGGTCTATGTCATCGCATGATTGTGCTAAATCAAGGGCGGAGAACAGCCGAACTTAAAGCTGACGATGCTACTCCAGAGAAGATATTAGCTGCGGCAGCACTCTGAAAAGCGAACAACTGTTAAGAGGTGTATAAAAAATGTCAGATTTCTTTGAAAACTTATACGAAAACATTAATAAATATCTTTTTCCTGTACCAAAAATTCTTGTGCTTTCACCTCTGCTTTTGAATTCAACAACTAAGGCTATTCTAAATAACCTTTTCCAGGATCATCCTATTTCACATTATTACTTCTAAGACTTTTCGTTTTAATTCTGATCGCATATTTTCTAGCGTTTATTTATCGCACCATTTTTGTAAAAAAAGAAAATCTAACTATTAAACGTGGTTTATTTTAGTCTGTAGCAAAATACTCATCTAGTCACAGAAAAGCAGCGTTTCAAAAAGAAAAACAGAAGAAAAGAGAACAATGAGAGACTTAAAAGCCAACATCCACTGGAGAGCGCTCACCCTTTTAGGTGCGCTCCTCCTCATCTGGATCATCTTCACCGCCACAACCGGTGGAACATTCGTCACGCCAAGGAATCTTTCCCTACTCTTGCGGCAAATGTCCTGCACCTCAATACTTGCCATCGGGATGGTTCTTGTTATCGTTTGCGCGGAAATCGATCTGTCAGTCGGAGCCATGACGGGCTTCCTGGGCGCGCTTTCGGCAATTCTATTCGTCAATCATAGTTGGCCTCTCTGGTCAGTATTCCTAACCACCATCATGGCTGGGGCTCTACTGGGTCATTTACAAGGCCACATCGTGACCTGGTTCAAGATGCCATCCTTTATCGTCACCTTAGGCGGAATGCTTATTTACCAGGGAAGCCTGCTCGGCCTTACGGGAGGCGTCGCCATTAGCCCCACCCCTGATTACCTCTTTGTGGGCCAAGCTTTCTTGCCGAAGATTCTGGGATGGGCCTTAGCTGGGGTTTTAACCCTGATTCTTTGTTACCAGGGCTTCAAAGCCGGATCGGGCCGCTGGAAATCACCCGCCCTCGCCGTCCTGGCCCTGGGCGTCACGGCGGTTCTGAGCGCTTATGACGGGGTACCCGTACCAGTGTTGATTATGTTGGTTTTGGCGGCTGTATTTTCTATCACGGCGTCGCAAACGCCTTTTGGTCGGCATCTTTACGCCATCGGGGGCAACCGGGAAGCCGCTTTTTATTCAGGCATCAATATCAAAAAACATCTGGTCGCGGTTTTTACTCTAATGGGCGCCCTCTGCGGCGTGGCGGGAATCGTTTTAACCGCGCGTGTGGGGGCGGCCACTTCCGACGCGGGCCGCATGATGGAACTGGACGCCATTGCCGCAACGGTTATCGGCGGAACTTCCCTGATGGGGGGCCGGGGCACGGTTTGGGGGGCGCTTTTGGGCGCGCTCATGATGGCTTCGATCGATAATGGCATGAGCCTGATGAATACCGAATCTTTCTGGCAACCGATAATTAAAGGAAGTATCCTCATCACGGCCGTGGCGCTGGACATGATGGGCCGCAAAGGCAAAAACTAATAAAAACGTCTATAATTCACCGCCAAGACACCAAGAACGCCAAGAACAACGAAAACCATAATTGGAATAGACGTAAACCTAATTAATTATTTTGGCCTATCTTGGCGAACTTTGCGTCTTGGCGGTGAAAATGCGGTTTCCGTTTAATTTTTTTTAGGAGCAAACATGAAAGAACATCCCTACAACCTGTTGAACCATCCGGTGGACGTCAGTAAAGAGTTTTCCAATTTGGAAAACACTATTTTTTTACCGGAAAAATTGGACCGGTTCAATGCCGCTAAGGCGGAGGGGGATATCATCTTCGGCCGGTACGCCTACAAGGTACGCATGGCCTTCAACCAGGAGGGGATCAACCTGATCACCAACCCGCCCTGGGAATTCCCGGCCGAGTACGGCGGCGAGAAAGACCCCTTTCCCTTCTCCATCACCTTCTACGGCGACCGCACACTGCGCCTGCGCATGCGGGGCCGCAAATACCCCAGGAAGGCCGAACCGTCGCTAATGCTCAAAAGCGAACCCAAGGCCTCCGGCCCCTGGAAGATTACCGAGAACACCCTTGTCTCACCACCAAGACACCAAGACACCAAGAAAAGCAAAAATTCTGATTCAGGTAAAACCACCAAAAAACAGATAACCTACAAGAGTAAATACGGGTCGGTCACCATCGTGGAAAACCCCTGGGCGATTGAGATCCGCGACGCTTCGGGAAAACTCCTCACCAAGACCGTGCATTTGAAAGACAACGAGAGTCTGCGCAATACCGACCCCCTGCCCTTCTGCTTCATCCGCCCCACGCCCGAGCTCAGTCGCAAATTCGCGTCTACTTTCAGCCTGGCCAACGGCGAGAAGATTTACGGTTGCGGCGAATCTTTCACCCGCCTCAACAAGCGGGGCCAGAAGGTGGTGCTTTGCACCTACGACTGCCACGGGGTTCAGCACGACGGCATGTACAAGCCAGTGCCCTTCTTCATGAGCGACCGGGGCTATGGCATGTTCCTGCACACCACCGCGCCCGCCACCTTCGATTTCGGCCAAGCCTATGCCGAAACAACCACCCTCTTCACCGGCGACGAGGACCTGGACCTCTTCATCTTCCTCGGCGGCCCGAAGGAAGTCCTTACCCAGTACACCAACCTGACCGGCCGCAGCCCCGTTCCTCCCCTTTGGAGTTTCGGGCTTTGGATGAGCAAGTGCACCTACAAGAGCGAAAAGGAAGCCCGGGACGTCGCCAAGAAACTGCGCGACCATAAGATACCCTCGGATGTAGTGCATTTGGACACGGGCTGGTTCGAGGAGGACTGGCGCTGTGACTACAAATTCTCCACCACCCGTTTCAAGAACCCGCTCAAGATGATCAAGGACCTGGCCAAGCAAGGCTTCAAGATCAGCCTTTGGCAGTTGAGCTACTTCAACCCCAAGAACCGTCTCACCCGGGAGATTTTGGACCAGGGCCTGGCGGTCACCGACGGCAAGGGCGGCCTGCCCACCGAGGAAGCCACCCTGGATTTCAGCAACCCCAAGACCGTGAAATGGTACCAGAAGAACCTGGCGGGACTGCTCAAGATGGGCGTGGGCGCCATCAAGGTAGATTTTGGCGAGGGCGCGCCCCTGAAGGGTGTTTACCACTCAGGTAAAACCGGGTTTGCCGAGCACAACCTCTACCCCCTGCGCTACAACAAGGCCGCGGCCGACATTTCCAAAAAGATCACGGGCGAGAACATCATCTGGGCCCGCAGCGCATGGGCTGGAAGCCAGCGTTACCCCCTGCATTGGGGCGGAGACGCCGAGGATAGTTTCGGCGGGATGGCCTCCTCCTTAAGGGGCGGCCTTTCCTTCGGTTTGAGCGGGTTCAGCTTCTGGAGCCACGATATCGGCGGCTTTGTGAAGGGGCCTTCGAAGGAGCTTTACCGCCGTTGGACGCCCTTCGGCCTTTTGACTTCCCACAGCCGTTGCCATGGCATGTTCCCCCGGGAACCCTGGGTTTATGGCAAAGAATTCGAGGACGAGTTCCGCCTGTCAGCGGAAATGAAGTACAAGCTGATGCCCTATGTCTACGCCCAGGCCTTGGACAGCAGCCTCAAGGGCTTCCCCATGCTTCGAACCCTCTTCTTCGAGTTTCCCGAAGACCACACCAGCTGGCTGATTGAGGATGAGTACCATTTCGGGTCGGATATCCTCGTGGCGCCCCTGATGGAACAGGTTTTGGAACGGGACGTCTATCTGCCCCCTGGAACCTGGGTGGATTACCAAACCGGCTCTTCCTATAAGGGAGGCCAATGGCACCACATCAAGGCGGGGAAAATCCCCTGCGTTATTCTGGTCAAAGGCGGGTCGGTGATCCCCCATGTCGCCCTGGCCCAATCAACCCAATTTATCGATTGGTCCAAGATTGAGCTGAAAACCTATGGCCAGGCCGTCGAAGCCAAGGGCTTGGTGGCCTTGCCGAACGACCAGAAACCAAGGGAAGTCGTCTTGGCCCGGCGCGGTAGCGGCTGGGAAGTGGTGAAGGGGGCGATCCCTCAGGTGAAATTCAACCTATAAAACAGTTTAGGCTTTGATCCAATTGTGGATCTGGGGTGGGTTACGCTGGGTCCGGGGAGGGTCCGCCGCTGGATACCCCAAGATGATGGGAAGTACGGGGTAATAATAGTTCGGGATCCCCACCTTTTTTTTCATCTCCTCGGTCCGCAGGACCTCCCAGGCCAGCCCGATGGGGCAAGTTCCTAATCCCATTCCGTGAGCGGCCAGCATCAGGTTCTCGCAGGCCAGGTAGCAATCAATTTCCGGGGAGGGTTCTTCGCTGTTAGCGCATACGACGATGAGGGTGGAAGCGTTGTAAAAAATATTGAACTCGGCGTCCAAGGTGCGGTTCTTCAAGTGCCGGGCCTCGGACATCCACCGGAGGTTCCTGGCCATGATCTTCTTGGCCTCGAGGGAAATCTCGTCCAACAGACCCTTACTCTGAATCACCACGAAGCTCCAGGGCTGGCTATTGACGGAGCTGGGCGCCATGACGGCGTATTCCAATAGTGATTTGATCGTCCGCTCATCGACCATCTGGTCGGTGTAATTGCGAACAGCCCTCCGGCCTCGCAAGGCCTCCAGGATGCTAACGGAAAGCCCTTCCCCTGCCTGTGGATTTTCTTTTCCAGCGGTTACCATTTCCCTACCTCCCCATTGACCGATAGACGGTGATTAAATGTCAGCAACTTCCGGCCCGGTTTACAGGCCGTATTTTTTCTTCACTTCTTTTTCGGCTTCCAACCAATCGGACAATTCATCGCCCTGCCGGTTGGACATGATTCTCGTTTTATGGATTTCAGCCGCCAGATTCCGAATTTCACCCTGAAGAGCCTCAAGGGTTGGTTTTTGCTTGGTTGCTTTTTCCTTAGTCTTCTTTGCCGGAACCGCCATGATTGGAACTCCTTTGGATAGAGACTGATAACTAAAAAATACTTAACTACTTTACTCCGATTAGAAAGCGCTTTTATGACAAGGCTCAGCATGAAACGTTATTAGCAGGATGTTGAAAAAGTCTGAGAAACGGACTTTCCCCCATGCCCCCCTTGAAAATCACAGCAAAGGGCATGGGGACGTCCCCATTTTCATTAATTATTTCAAAATGATGAAATGGGGGTTCCTATTCTGGGTCGCGAATCACCCATTGGAAAACAAGGGGTTTAATGAGATTCGCTCCAAACCCGTGGCTGCTGGACAGGGTGAAAAACACTTTTTCAGCACCCTGTTAAGTAGTCTTTGATTGTTTCGATATTGGTGAGAACTAGTAAAAACTTCATTTTCGAAGCGGGGGCCATTGGTCCTTCGGGACATTCTTATAAACTTCCTCCATCTTCTGAAAGCCGTCGGCAATGACCGTGCTGACTATGTTGTCCTTGGTGACTGCGATGGGGTCGAGGAAATAGCTGGGCACATCTTTTTTGTTGTTGTTCGTGCTAGTGGGGGCCGGGGGTAGGGACTGCCCCTTGGCCATCTTCACCGCGATATCGGCAGCCTCGGCCGCCAGAAACTTCACCGGCTTGTAGACCGTCATGGTTTGGGTGCCGGCCACGATGCGCTGGCAGCCCGCCAGCTCGGCGTCTTGGCCCGACACCACCACCTTTCCCGCCAAACCCTGCTCGGTGAGTGCCTGGATGTCCCCGCCCGCCGTGCCGTCGTAGGAATCCACCACCGCGTCCACTTGATTGTTGTTTTTAGTCAGAATTTCTTCCATCTTCCGCAGGGCGTTTGCTGCTAACCAGTCGTCAGCCCATTGGTCCCCCACGATCTTGATATCCCCCTTTTTTACCAGCGGGTCCAGGACAATTCTTTGTCCCCTGCGGAAAAGGATGGCGTTGTAATCGGTCGGGGCACCACCCATGAGCACGTAATTGCCTTTCGGCTTCAATTGGACCAGGGTAGAAGCTTGCATCTCTCCCACCTTGATATTGTCGAAGGAAACATAGGCGTCCACGTCGCTGTCGAGGATCAGCCGATCATAGGAAAGGACAGGCACCCCCAGCTTGTGGGCCGCCTCCACCAAGGTGGCGCAGCTTTTGGCGTTATGGGGTATGACCACCAGGCACTTGATGCCCTGGGTGAGCAAATTCTCGGCCTGGGAATTCTGCAGGGCGTCGTTCGAATCGGCCGACTGCACCAAGACCCCTACCCCCTGTTCGTTGCATTTGGCGGTGAGGATGTCCCGGTCCTTGGCCCAACGGGGCGCACGTAGGGTATCCATGGAAAGCCCGATCTTGATGGGATAGCCGGCCTGTTTGTTCCCGCAGCCAGCCAGCATATTCCCAGTAATAAATACCGCCAAAAGAATTGTCACTTTCGTGTTTTTCATACTTTCATGCCTTTCCACTTTGTTTACTTCACTTCAATGGGCCCCAAGGGGCCGCCATACAACCCGGCACCGCCGGCCATGTTGTATACCCGAATCGCGATGACATTGTCTTTTCCAAAATGGATCAGCTTGGCCGGAACCTCATAACGGCGTTCCTTATCCCAGGCGGTTGTTTTCACGCCCCCCATCCGCCCGATTTCCTTACCGTTGAAATAGGTAATATCCGTATCGTCGATCTTGCCCAAGGGAAGAACTAACGAATGGCCCTTCCATTCTTTCGGAATAATCAGGTGAAGCCGGTACCAGCCATAACAATATTCGCATTTGTACCCGTGGTCTTCCCACTTACAGGGCAACTTCACCTTTTCCCATGCGCTATCGTCCAAGCCCGGCTTAAGCCAGGTTGGGTCATCCCCTTTTGAAAAGAGCAATTCGCCGGTCAGATCAATGGAAGGAATGGCCACTTGCCATAGAAATGATACCTTCGGCGAATCGGGTGGGGATGGATACGTAAGACCAACCCGATATAACCCTGCCAAAGGAATTTCATTTGAAAATTCGAAGTTTCTTGACGCTTGGCCCTCAATAGTCACTTGTTGGGAGAGGACCTGTTTTACATTTATCGACAGATCCACTTGTTTCACGATTGCTTTTTCGTCGTAATTCTGGAAGAAGCCCCCAATCGTAAATTGGTTCCCTTTGGTTTGGATCTTCGATTTTCCCATCGCGAAACCCCTCAGGAGAACCTTATAGACCACCGGAAAGGCCGAGGCGTTAGCCGGAGGATCAAAAACGATCCCAGGCATGACCTTGGCCCATTTGATTTTTTCACCCGAACCCAAAATATTGACATCTTGGACTTGGATGTCGGGCAATTCCAAAGAAGTAATGGTGAGGGGTTTGGTCGGCGCCACCATGCAGAGAACATAGAGGGCGTTCCCCTTTCGGGTGAAGCGCACATCCCCTTCCTGGTACTTCACGTCCGATTCGCTGAACTTGCCGCCTTCTACATTCGTCAGACCTTCACCAAAGGTAACCCAAGGCCGGGTTCCATAGATGGCTTCCCCATTCACCTTCAGCCAATCCCCAATTTGCAAAAGAATCTTTTCTTGTTCCTCGGGGATGGTTCCATCGGGCTTGGGGCCGATATCCAAGAGCAGGTTCCCGTTGCGGCTAACGGCATCAATGAGGGACCGGATTAAATAACCAGCATCCTTTAGGGAGTCATCCTTAAGGTAGGCCCATGACTTCCAGCTCACCGAGGTATCGGTTTGCCAAGGAACGGGATTGATACCCGGTAATTTGCCCTTTTCCACATCCTGCACCGAGGTTCCCAGGATGAAGGCCTTGTCCTTGGTGTTCAAGACCACACTTTGGTTCCACTGTGCGGCCCGGTTGTAATAGTAAGCCGCGAATTTACGGACATAGGGGTCGAACACCCGCTTTTCGCCGATCCACCAATCGAAATAAACTAACTGGGGATGGTACTTGTCCACCAGTTCGGAAGATCGGGCCAGCCAATTATTCAGGTACTCCTCATCCGGGGAGGTATCGTCCGGCTGTGCGGGGCCGTAAAAGTCCGCAAAGGCGGGGTCCTGGACATCTGAGTCGAATTTCCTGCCCCCGTTCATGAACCACCAATGTTCCGCCCGGTGGGAAGACAGCCCAAAGACCAGGCCCTCCGCGCGGACGGCTGAAGCTAATTCGCCGATTAAGTCGCGTTTGGGGCCCATCTTGGCGGAAGTCCATCGGGAGAGGTCCGAGTTATACATGGCGAAACCGTCATGATGCTCGGCCACGGGCACGACATATTTTGCGCCGGCCTTTTTGAAAAGTTTCGCCCATTGGTGGGCGTCGAATCTCTCGGCTCTGAAGAGGGGAATAAAATCCTTGTAACCAAACTTGGTTTGCGACCCAAAGATGGCCACATGGTGTTTGAAAGCATCATCGCCCTGCTGGTACATATTCCGCGAATACCACTCATTGGCGAATCCAGGGACAGAATAGAGCCCCCAATGGATGAAAATGCCGAACTTGGCGTCCTGGTACCATTCGGGCGCCTGGTAACCTTTGAGAGAATCCCAATCATCTTTAAGCTTCCCCTCTCGGATCACCGATTCCACTTCTCCGACCTTGGCTTTCACCTTTTCACGCGTATCGGAAGATTCCCAGTTCACAGCCTCAGCCCGAGCGATCATCGAAAAAAAGAAAAACCCCATTACAAATAGCGCATTCAATCTTGAGAACCACGGACCCATGCAGGCTTCTCCCTAATTTGATTTCCATTTTTTCATCAGTCGGCTCATAAGCCTCACATTAAAACTCAACCTGAAGATTTTGCCTTCTTTTTTCTTGTTACAGGGGACACACTTAATCTTTTTCCCGAACACTTGAGCCTAAGTCCCAAATCATGAAACCAGATGAAACCTTTCCAATTCTTTTCATACACTAATCACCCCGTCGAAAGAGGCGTGATCCATAGATTATTAAAAATCCACTCATTTCTCGTTTTAACTTCGTTCCCCGATAGGTCCAGAGGTGGTATGATTAAACCGTTTTAGTGGCCTTGGAAATACTCGCATTTTCAGAATTCACCAGTGGAGGAAGAAATGAGACGTTATCAAAACTTGGGAATGATTCTATTGGCCGCCAGCCTGGTCGCCGCTGTGGTTGTCAGCTGTACCCGGCAGACTCCCCCATTGGCTTCCCCCCTTCCGGTTTATACCTCCACCGTCACCGCGACTCCAACTATCACCCACACCCCACCCTTCACTTCCACTATTACTAACTCTCCGACCCAAACCAATAGTCCCACCCCAGTATTCTCCCCGACTTATACGACTTCCCCCACCAACACCTTTACAGCTACGTACACTACTTCATCTACCAGCACTTACACCATCACGGTCACAGCTACGCCCACTTCCACCGACACTACTACAAACACCGTTACAGTCACAAATACCGAAACCCAGACCCTCACTCCGACTACCACGGATACTCCCACCGGGACCAGCACCATCACCTTAACCCTGACCCCGACAGTGACGGGTACGCCTACGGCAACGCCGACCATTACTTTAACCCCCGCAGTGACTTCCACCTCCACCCCGAGTGCTACCCAAACCGGGACCAGCACACCGACCCTTTGCGTACCGGTCCTGCAAGCGACCTACACCTTCGCTACCGACACCCAGTGCTGGACCGCTTGGGGTCCACTGGCCGCCGTGGTTGGGTTGGATTCAACAACCACCGCACCAGGTTCAACTAATTCTTTGGAAATCATCATTCCAGCAATTACCGCAGGTCAACAATACCCTATCGGACTGAATTTCGGACCTACAAACGGCCAAAGCATCCCCGCCGAAAGCACGGTAAGTCTTTGGTACAAGGTTTCGCCAAATTTGAGCACCGCTCCCGGTATCCTTTTTACAGAAAGTGGCCCAACTCCATCGTGGGACAACAACAGCCAGGTCTGGATCGGCACCCTCTCCTCAACTTGGACATCACTCACCATGGCGGTCTCCGCAACATATCCTAACCAGGTCGACCAGATCGGCTTCGAGGTCCCCGGGAACAATACCACTTCCACAACAAGTCCAGTTACAATCTGGATCGATGCCGTTACCTTTACGGCCGCAAA
This sequence comes from candidate division FCPU426 bacterium, assembly GCA_963849485.1. Classification (GTDB taxonomy): domain Bacteria; phylum Oederibacteriota; class Muellerivitia; order Muellerivitales; family Muellerivitaceae; genus CAVTWJ01. Next base: position 26,205 of record CAWKIF010000098.1, read on the forward strand.
CACACCCACAATAACAGCAACTTTAAGCGGATATACCCCAACTATAACAGCGACGCCAACCACTACATCGACACCAGGCGGCGCACAAGGATTTGTTTTCAATTCTTCTTCCGCAATTTCGCCTTGGGGCAACAACACCTACGCTACCAGCGCTGGCATTTCCCCGGTGAGCCTTATCTTCAACCCAACCTATACCGGTTGTTTATCCAGTAGTACAGGGGCAATGGAAATAACTATCGGGTTTACAGCCATTAACCAGGCGGCGTTTATTCAAGACAACCTCTCATCAGTGACAGACATGAGCGGCAAAACCATCACCGCTATCTTTAACGTCACCAGCGGTTGGAATTCGGACGCCGCGCAAATCTATGGTGGGGTATTTGCTCAAGAAGGTAGTTCCAATCTTGGAATCGGCGCTGCTTATTCGGAGGATAATCTCACCGCCGGGTTTTGGAGCACCAACAGCACCCCCACTAATTCCGGTTGCGTGACCGTATCATTAACGCTTCCAGCCACGGGTACTAGCGGTGGTTTTGATCCCACTCATGTCGCAACCTATGGAATTCAAATAGGATCGGGGGGGGGGTGGTTCCGGCTTCCCAGTTACCGCAGTGGTTGATGTTTCGGAATGGATTTACCAATAACTTTTCCTCAATAATTCTCTAAAAAAGCGGCTTCGCAAAAAACGGGGCCGCTTTTTTATTTGGTTCCATCCTTCTAAACTTTAGTCTAATCTTCTTGGGTTTCATCCAGCCAATCATTAATCAATCAAAGGGTTTTACATTAATAAATGAAAACCAAGTTTAAATATGTTTTTCTAACCGGGGCATTACTGTTCATCCTTTGTCAAGCTACCACCGCCTGTCCGGAAAGCGTTCCGCCCTTTGCCTACCAAATCGAAAATAACGGGGATGTGGTGGTCCAGGATGGATACCTGGAAATCGCACGAATCTTTCCCTGGATCTTCACCGGAAAACGGACGCGCCACCATTGGCAGGGTTCTTTCTTATACAAGGAAACGACCCCTTCCGGCCCATCCCAAGGGTCGGGCACCCTCATGGTCAACCATGTCCCCGTGGATATGGACTACAAAGTGGAATGCTTAGAAACGGGCCTCAAGATCCATTACCGCCTGGAACCCCGGGAAACACTACAAGCCAGTGCCGTGGAGGTCTATTGCCGATTCCCCTATGGGGATTGGCAGGGATGTTCCTTTGATTTCAATGGCCAGAAAGGCTTCATACCCATTGACGCCTGGAACGAGAAGAACCCTGACAGCGCCTGGTTGATCGAACAAAGCGCTAACTCGCCCCTGGTTCTCGGCCCTTCCAGATACCATAGCGCCCTGACCGCCCGGCTGGACCCGCAAAACCTGAACGTCCTGCTCGCGGACGACCGGAGGGAAAACCCGAAACTTTCCATCGTCTTGAACCATGATGACGTTCCAGGGTACGGTTCCAATCCTCCTCCCAATTGGATTTGGGAAAAGGGCCAGGCCAAGGAATTTGATTTCACCCTCACTTTCAACCGGGCGATGGATTGCAGCACCCAGTCCACCCCGGCAACAGCCAAAACCACGGCATCCACCCCTGTTTTCTCTCCCACTGTTATCGCCACACCCGATTTTTCCGGTTTTTTATCGACTTTACTGGCCGTTTCCCCGACACCTCTCGCCCTAGTAACTTCGGAGCAAGAACATAATCGGGTGGAAGTAGCGCCTTCTTCCCCGCCAACATCCTCCTTCCCTCAACTAGATCTCCCACCGATGCCGGGTAAACTTGCGTTGCTCACCCTCCCCACCCCAACCTCCACACCCAACCCTCCGCTAAGTTTCTTCCCAACCGAATCCCCAAACTCCTTACCGATTACCGGAATTAGCACCCCAATTCCAGAACCAATCTCATCCTTGGCTCAAAATTCAAAGGTTGCGCTTCTCACTCCCTATACTTCCTTGCCTTCTCTTGGTCTTCCCATGAAACTCATCCAACAGCCTCTCTACGTCCAACCCACTCCGGACTGCACAACAACCCCCACCCCCCGGTGGACTTCCTATATTGACAAGGGGCAAACCGTCAAATTCACGGACCCGCCCGCCAATATATACGTCGTTTTCGGCGATGGTCCGGGTAGATATAGATCGGAAGTTGTTAACACCCAGGGGAAGCTAATGGAAGTTATTGATGACAGGCAAATCGCGGGACAAATCGAGGCTTGGCTAGCGTGGGACTGCCAGAACGGGCAAGGGGTGCTCGCCCCTCCAGGCCAATATTTCGTCATGATTTATAAAGACGGTCAGCTTTTGAAGAGCCTTAGCATCTTGCGCCTGTCGAAAACCCGGTAAGCTCAGAAAACCTAGGAAGTCGCGGGGTCCTGTCGACGGGGTCTGAAACGCACTACCATCCAACAGACCACCCATCCCGCCAGACCCGTTATGGCCACTGATTGGGCTACCATCCCAAAGGCATCAGCTGCCAAAGGGGCAGATCCATCCCATTTCAATAGACCCCAAATCACTAATTGGCGGAAGGCCGTCATTACAAAGATCATGAAGGTTTGGGTTAGTACCCTTTCGCGGTAAACATGCCGCCTAAAAAGAGAAGCCACAAAACCCGTTAGGGCGTCGGCCGTGAGATGGGGCCCGATCCAACCCGCCGTGAAAAGATCCTGCAGGGTTCCCAAACCGAACCCCCAAGCCGCGGCCTGAGCGGGTTTTGTCCGAAGGGACATTAAGACGACAAAAATCAAAGGCAGGTCCACTCCCCAATCGGCAACGTTGGAAAGGTGCTGGATAAAAAACAAGGCCAGAATCAGGAGAATTTCCCGAGAGAGTTTCATAGTAAAACGCCCCTACTCCTTGAAAGTTTCCACGGGTGGCAGAATAAAGACATAATCCAGCACGCCCAGATCTACTGCCGGGTTCATCTCAATTTCCAGCGAAAGCCGGTTTTCCGACGGGGTGGACTTGACGACGGTTCCTAGGGCATAGCCCTTGGGAAACACTCCGCCGAGTCCCGAGGAAACAACCGTGTCCCCCACCTGAATGTCCTCTAGAGGGCTTACAAACCCGTATCGAAGCGGGCCCTGTCCTGTTCCCTGGACGATTCCATTTACCCGGGACCTGACATCCACGCCCGAAACGCTGGAATCAGTGTCGGATATCAAGAGGACCCTGGAGTACTTGGCGGAGCATTCCAAGATCCTTCCCACGATTCCCTGCTCGGCGATGACGGGAGAATCGGCCTCCACCCCATCCTCCTTGCCCAGGTCGATGATGAAGCTTTTAGTCCACGTGCTCGGGTCGTGGGCGATGATGCGTGCGATCTTGGCCTGGTGTGGAAGTTTCGACTTGATCTGCAAAACTTCCTTGAGCCGGACCAGCTCCTCCTGGAGAGACTTGTGGTTGGAAAGCTCAAGGCGTAGGGCCTGGTTCTCAAGCTGAAGCCGGCTGACTTCCTGACGCAGGTGTCCAATTTCCTGGAGGGCGGTCAGGGTATTTTCAGGAAAGGCGATCACGGCCCCGACAGCGTTCTGAAAGGGAAGCCATAAATTCGATGCGTTATTTTTCATACCCCAGTGCCGTGCATTGGGGTGGTTGTGGCGGTAGGCCAGAACCCAAAGACAGGCGGCCGCCAGAAGAACGAGGATGATGAGGGAAAAATTTCTTTTAATGAATTTCAGCATGGCACCAGAGGCGTTGGGCGGGTCGCGGAACCGTCACCCGAGCCTGCCTCCTTCCCTGGGGTAACCCCCGGCTCAGAGGTAATCCTTCTCCAGCACTGACACACGGCGCAAAAAGTCCATGGAGCGATCGAGGAGGAGACCGGATCCCATGGCGACCGCCGTGGTTGGGTCGTCGGCCAGATTGACTGGAACCCCTGTCTCATCGCGAAGGCGCTCGTCAAGGTTTTTCAGGAGGGACGTGCCCCCCGCCAAAACGATACCCCGGTCCACGATGTCTGCCGCCAACTCAGGAGGGGTACGTTCCAGTGTCATCTTGATGGCCTCGATTATCTGGCTTAAGGGTTCTTCCAACGCGCCCCGGATTTCCTGGGAGGTAAGCTCGATGGTTTTGGGCAACCCGGTCACAAGGTCACGGCCCTTGATCTGCATGCGCAGTTCCTGCTCGAGGGGGAAGGCCGAACCAATTTGGATTTTGATGTCCTCCGCCGTTCGCTCACCGATGAGGATGTTGTAGGTTTTCTTGATGTAGTTCACCACCGCCTCGTCCAACTCGTCGCCGGCCGTGCGGATGGAACGGCCGTACACTACGTCGCCCAGTGAGATCACCGCCACCTCGGTGGTTCCTCCACCGATATCCACGATCATGTTGCCCTGGGGTTCAGCGATGGGCATGCCCGCCCCGATGGCCGCCGCCATGGGTTCTTCGATCAAAAACACTTCTCGGGCCCCGGCTTGTTCGGCGGAATCGCGCACCGCGCGCTTCTCGACTTCCGTGCAGCCTGAAGGAATCGCCACAACAATGCGGGGGCGGATGAGGGACCGGCGATTGTGGACCTTAGAAATGAAGAAGCGAAGCATGCGCTCGGTAATCTCGAAGTCGGCGATCACCCCATCCTTCATAGGGCGGATGGCGACGATGGAACCGGGCGTGCGTCCCAGCATGAGTTTCGCGTCGTTTCCCACGGCCAAGATCTGATTGGAGGCCCGGTGGACCACCACGAGGGAAGGCTCCTGGAGGACGATTCCCCGCCCTTTCACATAAACCAGGGTCGTGGCGGTACCCAAATCAATGGCGACATCACTAGAAAACAAACCAAGCAAGAAATTCAGCAAGGAACAGCCTCCGCAATCGGTTCAATGTTTCTCACCGCCCTCCCTTAACAGAAGGACGGGTAGGATGGGCCCAAAAAAAAGCCCCGGTTTGATTGCCGGGGATCAAGAAAACCTACAAAAACCAGCCTTTTAGAGGGGTAAGTTTAACACAGGGGGAACGGGAGTCCAACGATTTTAACGTTATTCAAGCAGTCTTTAGGTAAAGTAAAATGGTTTTATTCAAAGCTCGTTTGCCCCGTTAAACTCGAAAGATGGACAGAAAACGGGCTTGCTCAATGACATGAACTGGATGGAGCTGAAGGGGGGGGAGCCTTAAAGAACTCGATCAACCCGCCTGATCGTTCTTGATTTCCTTGATCAGGTTCACCATTTCTTCATTCAAACTTTCCTTTTCTTCCTTTTCCGAAGACTCAAACAAATTGTTGGCCAGTGGTTTGCGGTAAATTTTGCTGTCAACTTGAACCATCAAGGACTGATGATCGGCTTCAGTATCGCCTTCCCCATCTTGCCACCAGGTTCGGTTGGGACGTAGACCCAACGCCGCTAATTCCTGGATCAGCTGGGTCTCAAATTTTTTTTTGACATTCACAATTTTACTTTCCGCCAGGAATTTTCAGGCTTAAGAATCATTTTTTATCCACTTATCCAAGTAAACCAAAGCTTGTCGGCGGGAGATGCCATGGAATACCCTTTTGAGCTTGCGGAAATTCCGAATTTCTTTTTTCCCTCGAAACGGTTTTCACCCTGGGTGAAAGGGTCAAAGAAATATCATTTTTATTAGTACGGGTCAAAAGCATCACCCACGACCTTTTAAAGTTTGGGTAAAAGTAAAAAACAATGATTAAAGGCTGGTTTTAAAAAAAAGATCAAAAAGCCAAAGACTGGCGTTGGCGCTGAGGATTCCCAAAGCCATCCCCGCCAGCACATCCCCCGGATAATGCACACCAAGATAAACCCTCGAAAGGCCCACCAGGAAGGCCCATGTAAAGATCCAGGGAGTAACAGCGGGCAAAGCCGCGCTGAGGATTACGGCCAATAAAAAAGCCGCTCCGGTATGCCCGGAAGGGAAACTAAACTCATCCGGAGGAACGATAAGCGCCTGAACCCCTTTCAAATGCTGATAGGGCCTCGGCCTTCGGACATTTTTTTTGACAAGATAATAAAGGGAAAGCTCCAAGGAAAAAGCCGAGAGCGCCGTCAGTACATAGAGCCATTGGGCCGGTTGCAACCAAAGCCAAACCAAGCCGATGAAAAGGCAAAAAAAGGCATCGGCCGTTTGCGAGAGGCGGTAAAAAAACCGTTTTAACGGTTTTCCTTGGGCGTCCCCGAAGATCAAGGAAAAGATCCGGGTATCCCAATGATTGGCTTTTTGGAGTAAAGATTGCACCATGATTCCAAACCCCTTGAAGAGATGGGCTTAAGATTAGGCGAATCATGTTTCACCCCTGTAAAATAGCCATTAATTAAGCCGAAACTTAAGACCTCCCGTTTAAATGCCACCCCAAAAACCCCAAAAAACCCTATAATGTGCCCTTTTCCTGGTGGTTTATCCTTCGTCGTCAATGCCGGATGCTTGGCCGAGCTAACACCAAGAGCCATTACACGAGGATCCATGCCCAACCTTTGTTCTATTGATGTGGGATCGAACGCTATGCGTTTGGCGATCGGTTTCCTTGACCACAACAAAAAACTCCACCTGGTAGAGGACATGCGGGAACCCGTCCGCCTGGGCCAGGATGTTTTCACCCAAGGCGTCATCTCAAAAGATACGATTCAAAAGGCGGTGGAGGCCTTCCAACGGTTCAAGGAATTGATCCACCAGCACCAAGTGGTGATCACCCGGGCAGTGGCCACGAGCGCCGTCCGGGAGGCCCATAACCGGGAAGAGTTGATCTCACGAATCCAGGAGGCCACGGGCATCGAGTTGAGACCCATCACAGGTGAGGAAGAGGCCCTCCTGGTCTACTTAGCCGTTTCACAGAAAATCCCCCTTCATAACAAGACCTCCATGCTGATCGATATCGGCGGGGGAAGCGTGGAATTGACCCTGGCCCGTGAGAGTAAAATACTGGCGACTGACAGTTTTAAGATGGGCGCGGTACGGTTGCTGCAAGTCTTGGAACAGAAAAAGGTTGGAGAGCGGCGCTTTAACCAGATGGTGCAAGAATATGTCGAGTCGGCCAGCAAGCGGTTCAACCAAAAGTTGGCGGGCCAGCGGATCAACATCTGCGCGGGTACCGGTGGCAACCTGGACGCTCTGTTGACTTTAAAAAGCCAGATCCTCCACAAGCCCGCTTCCCTCTTTGTGACCCTAGGGGAACTGAAGGCCATCTTGTCCCGGATCCAAGCCCTGACTTACGAGGAAAGGGTGGCCCGATTGGGTCTAAGGCCCGACCGGGCGGATGTGATACTTCCAGCGGCCACGGTGCTTCTCAAGGTGATGGAAGTGGCGAAAATGGGACGCATCTTTATCCCCAACGTGGGCGTGAAGGAAGGGCTTCTTATTGAGATGGTGACCGAACTTTTGACGGGCAAGCGGCCCCTGCACCGCCAGGAGGTGGTGGGAGCTCTCCGTCAAGTAGGTTTGAAGTACACTTATGACGAGGCACACGCCGCCGCCGTTACCAAGCTGGCATTGGAACTCTTTGACGATACTCAGTCCATGCACGGTCTGGGGGATGATGAGCGGTTGATCCTGGAAGTGGCGGCCCAATTGCACGACATCGGACAATTCATCAATTACGGTTCCCACCACAAGCATTCCTACTATCTCCTCAAGGCCACTCAGCTGGTGGGCCTTCACAGCGACCAGGTGGAAGTCATCGCCAATGTGGCGAGATACCATCGGAAGGCCTGCCCCAAGATGGAACACGAGAACTATCGGGCTCTAACTCCCGTTCAACGCCTCGTCGTGAACAAACTGGCGGCGATTCTTCGACTGGCCGATGCCATGGATCATGAACACTCCTCGAAAGTCAGCGGCTTCACCCTGGAAAAAAAAGGAAAACATTTCAACCTGCGGCTCAAAGGCCAGGGCGATCTGCTGCTGGAACGTTGGGCGCTCTTACGGAAACGAGATCTTTTCGAGAAGGTTTTTCGAGGCCGGTTAACGGTAAGCGGTAAGGGGCCCAAGGGCTAGTCCAAAAGGTCTAGAGGGAAGGTTCACAAGCCTTTCAACATTGCTTGGTATCAGTAACGACACTAGAAGGAGTTAACAGGAATGACTATCAATACGAGTAACGAGATCCGCGGAAAGTTGATCGCAGTGGAGGGATTGGACGGATCAGGAAAATCCACTCAAATCCGCCTCCTGAAGCGGTGGCTCGAGCTGGAAGGCTATAAGGTTTTTTTCACCGAATGGAACTCCTCGGAATTGGTCAAAAAAGCCACCCGCAAGGGAAAAAAGAAAAAACTATTAACCCCCACCACCTTCTCCTTGATCCATTGCACCGACTTCGCCGACAGATATGAACGGCAAATCTTGCCCCTCCTTCAAGGTGGTTACCTGGTTTTGGCCGATCGGTACGTTTATACCGCCTTCGCTCGGGACTCGGTGCGTGGCTGTGACCGTGACTGGCTTCGGAAGCTTTATCGTTTCGCCATCAAACCTGACATCACCTTCTTTTTCGAGGTTCCCCTGGAGGTGGCCCTGGGACGAATCCTGGAGGGCCGCCCCATGCTCAAGTACCACGAAGCGGGATTGGATATGGGTTTCTCCAAAGATCCCTATGAGTCCTTTAAAATTTTCCAGGGCAAGATCTACGAGGAATATGGCCGAATAGGCAAGGAGTTTCCCTTTGAGAGGGTGGATGCCACCCTGCCCTCGGAAGAACAGCAGGCCCTCATGAGGGAAATTGTGAGGCGCAAAATCACGCTGAAGGAATATAAGATCAAGGGGAAAGCGGTGAACCCATGAAAAACAAAAGATTCTTCGGCAAGGGCTTGCCGGGAGTGGACCCGGCCCTCCTCAACGGAACCCTGATCATCATCGAGGGCTCGGATGGTTCGGGGAGGTCGACCCAAATTGGTTTCTTAACCAGTTGGCTGGAACGCAAGGGTTTCCCCACGGTCAATGTGGGTTTGAAGCGTAGCGAACTAGTGGGGGAGGCCCTGGCGGAAGCCATGCGGGGCAATACCCTCAACGCCATCACCCTCAATCTTTTCTATGCCACCGATTTCGCCGACCAGTTGGAAAGGGTCATGATCCCTGCCCTGAAAGCAGGTTTCGTGGTTTTGGCTGATCGGTATATCTACACCCTCATGGCCCGGGACATTGTCCGGGGTTCCTCCATGGATTGGTTGAAGGAAATATATGGATTCGCCCTGGAGCCGGACGCGGTCTTTTATCTCAATGTCACTCCCAAAATCCTGGCCGAACGGCACTTTAGCAAAAGCGGTATGCTGGATTATTGGGAATCGGGCATGGATGTGCAAAGGGCGGGTGGAATGTACGACAACTTTATCCGCTACCAAACCAAGTTGCATAAGGTCTTCGAGAACTTACAAAAGGAATATAAATTCACCACCATCCAGGGGAACCGCCGGCCGGCCTCCATCCACAAGGAAATCCGGGAAAAGGTTGAGCGGATCCTTGCGGAACGATCCACTCGTTTCAAGGGAATCCAGAAAACCTATTTACCCGAATCCTCCGAAGCCGATGCCGCGGCCCGGGCCATTTTGGCGCCCGGAAACCCGGAGGGTGAAAATTAACTTCTTGATCGAATGAGCAAGGCTTAGCTTTGAATCTCCAGGACCGGAGCGGGGAAGTTCCCCCTACCTCCCCATATTTAGCGAAGCATTTGGCAGTGCAATCCTCCCGCGCCCCAAGCAAAATCCGATACTGGAATGACTTCAATTCCTTCTCGGTTAAAGATTTTGACCCATTGATCAAATATCGGGTTCACTTCCTTGTCCGTATCGTCCATATCCGCCCAAACCTTCGCGAGAGCGTCTATGAGAAACCGAAATTGGGCTTCCTCCGGTTTATTCTGCCACTGATCGCTGGCCCTTTGAAGACTGTCCAATTTCGCTTTTAATTCCTCTTGGGGGGTGATCGCCCCGACTTTCCCCTCGACATCATGTACTGGATACTTTGCCAACAAAACGACACATTTCCCCTTTTCAGGGTCGTAGTAACGAATTAAATTGGCCGGGCTTCGAACGGGATGGTCCCCGAAAGGAAGGCGCTCCACTCGGTAACCCAGGCCTTCCAGTTCGTCGGCGATCTGGTCGAATTCCCACTGGGCGGTTTTAACAAAATCCAGATCCAAGGGCTGTCCCGTTATCCGGTCGATCGGATTTGGAAGGTAGGTCGGCACGAATGCGCGGGCTTCCCGTGCAGTCCCGACAATTGCGGTGGACATGTCCAGGTGGAACAACTCGTCATTGCCAAGAGAAGGCTTCACCAGGGCTCCGGCGGGCATTAAGCAAACTGGCAATCCGGCGAATGCCTGGGAGAATATCCTCTGGTCCTGTTGTACATCCTTAGAATTTAAGGACGGGGCTTGAGAGGGAGTGCTATTTGTGTTCATTAATCTCAGGGCCCGGTGCCTTCCCAAAATCAGCAATTGATTCCCTTCCGGGGTCCGTACCAGGTCCTCATCTCCTCCCTCGGCACTCACTCCATTGGGTAGATCCCGGTAACTGAACTGGTCTGGATAGGCCGCGCAGAGATCCAAAACGGCCTGGCGGTAAAGCGGGATATCTTGGGCTCCGCGGAATATCACCCACCGCCCCCGGTCATCCCTTCCCAGAATCTTTCCGATATCTTGGGCCCAGATGAGGGGAACCGGGCTTTTAAAAAATCTGACTTGGTTGCGGATGCGTTCTTCCGGCCAAAGACACCGGGTCCTCAGGTAATCCAGGAAATACTTTTCCTCTCTACCCGTGGCTTCCTTTACGCGTTTTGGGTCAGGAAGCGCAACGTAAAGTTTTGTCAAGGGTGGAAGGGCATTGAGGACCCGTCCATGGCAAAGCTCGTAGTTGAGCCAATAAAGTTGTTCCCGAACCTCTTCATATTGAGGCGATGGAAAGGTGTTACTGGGTTTCATGTCCGGAAGCATAAAGTAATCGGGCCGGTCTGAATCCACGCCGATAACCGCGAAGTCCAAGGGACGTTCCGTTTCAGGGATGGTCATCAGTCCTTCCTGGTATTGAAGATTCTCGCTAAGGGAGGGCTTGAAGCCTTCGGAATGGGTCCGAGGCCAAAAATAAAACGCTGCGAATCCCAGGAGAATCAAAAGGATGCTTAGATGCAAGCGTCTTTTGGTAGAAATATTTTTTTGAGTTTCGTCTTTGCCCAAGGGGTCGTTCATCCTTCGTCGTGTGACGTTTAATTAAGAATGAGAGAACCCATTGCAATTAACGTTCCGAAATAACCGACCGACAAATGACCATTAAACCGTTTTAAGTTCTAAAAAAAAACCAAAAATTACCCAATTTGTTACCAACTGGTTTGCAACTTAGAAAATTCTGAACACATTGATTAATTTTTAACCAAAGAGGAAATGACCCATGAAGAGGAGTAGTATTTCAGGAAATAAATAAAATTTCCCAATTACGACCCATCCTTAAATTCAAAAATTAATTTTTTGAATAGATCAATCTTCCTGAGACCGCAAGATTACGGTAAAGGTACTTCCCTTTCCTTCCTCACTCTTGAGCAAAACTTCCCCGCCCATTTTTTCCACCAGGTGTTTTACGATGGAAAGTCCTAATCCCGTCCCGCCCGCCTCTCGACTTCGGGAGACATCCACGCGAAAAAACCTCTCAAATACCCTTGTTTGGGCTTCAATGGGTATCCCGGGCCCCTGGTCGCAGACCGACAATTCCACCCTTCCATCCTCGTTTGAATGGGCGGAGAACCGGATCTCAGTCTTGGAAGGCGAGTACTTGATGGCATTGTCCAACAAGTTCTCGAAAACATGGAAAAGTCCCTCGCGATGTGCCACCACCAAAACTTGCGCCGGGATTTCCAAAACGACCTTCATTTCCTTGGTCTCCCATTTGGCTTTTAACAAATCGATGACTTGTTGGGCGACATCCGCAGGCCGGACCGGCTCCAACCCTGTGATATAGAGACCGCTTTCGATCTTGGAAAGCTCCAATACGTCGGTGATCAAGGCGTTTAATCGATTGGCTTGATCAGAAATCTTCTTGAGGAATTGGCCCCGGTTCTTGCGGTCATCGATGGCGCCTGAAAGAAGCGTTTCGACATAGCCCAAAATGGCAGTCAGGGGGGTCCGAAGCTCGTGGGAAACATTGGCGACAAATTCCGTCCTCATTCGCATCAATTTTCGCAACGAGGAAATATCCGAAAAAACTACGATCTGGCCCAATAGAAAGTCCTCTTCCACCCGAATGGCTCCCACGCTGACGGTAAAATAACGCTCGTCGCGCCCGCCGAATTCAATCTCTCCCCCCGCCCTACCCTCCTTTTTAGAAGCCGCCAATAGATCGGCCAAGACCGGATGCCTCACGACCTCCAGATAATGCTTGCCCAAATGGTTTTCCTCGATGGTTTCCAGGATCTTTTCGGCGGAAGGGTTCATCAAGATAATCCGGTCCGCCTGATTCAGGAGCAGGACACCTTCCCCCATACTGTTGAGAATCACATTGAGCATCGACTCGTTGGAACCCAAACGGTGGATCATTTCCTCGAAGTTCCGTCCGGGGATGTAGGCCCCGCCACGGGAGGAGGGTGAGGCCGGTGCGACAAGAGGAACAAAAGGAGGGGTAGAGGTCGGCGGATGTTCTGCGTTCAAGAAAAGCCTAACCAGACCGAACCCCGATAGAATACCTAAGACCATAAAAAAGGCCGATTTCCATTGCATGGCATTCATTAAAGCCAGGATCAGCAGAACAAGGAGGATCAGGAATAAAAAGACCCAAAACTTGTGGGTTGGATTTTTCATGCTTAAATTTTAAACTTTCTCAAGATCAATAGAGGAATAATCATCTATTCCGAATAAGACTGTAATTTTACTACATGCGGATTTTCCAACTTATATTTCTTCTTTAAACAGATACCCGTACCCCTTCACAGTCTGAATATGCTTGTCATAGGCCCCCAGTTTTTCCCGCAATCGTCTGACGTGCACATCCACTGTTCGGGTCGTTCCGAAATAATCATACCCCCAAACGTTGTTCAACAAGACATCCCGAGAAAGTACCCGGCCCGAATGAGTGAGGAAATAATCCAGAAGCTCGAACTCCTTTGCGGTTAAATCCAGTTTTTGGTTTTTAAGGACGACTTCATGCTTGGCACGATTGAAAGTGAGATCCTTGAATTTTTGGACGGGCTCCCCTTCTTGGGATTTGCTGAAACGTCGCAGAACAGCCCGGACCCGGGCTAAAAGCTCCTTCACGGAAAAGGGTTTGGTGATATAGTCATCGGCGCCCAATTCCAACCCCACGATCTTATCTGATTCTTCCCCCTTGGCTGTCAACATCACCACTGGGATATGGGAAGTTTTGGGGTTCGATTTGAGGGTCTTACAGACGGTCAACCCATCGGTTTTAGGAAGCATGAGATCCAAGAGCACCAAATCCGGCATTTTTTCCGGGATTTTTTTCAGGGCTGATTCGCCATCCATTTCCGACAAGACCCTGTAACCATCTTTTTCCAAATTGTAGGTTAATAACTCTATCAAGTCCTTCTCGTCCTCAACAACAAATACCTGTTTCATGGGAACCTTTCTGGATAGGTAAATCTGGCGGGATAGGAAATCGTTGGACTGGATTATATATTCAAGGATCATTCTACGCTTTGTTAAATAAATGTTAATCCGGTCCCCAATTACAGCTCTTTACTCAGAACAACCCACTTCTTTAACCCCGTCTTTACGGACATTTCGATCCATCGTTTTTTTCTTAATTTATCTTATGGTTGGAAAATGAATCTAGTGTCATCATCCTCGAAATAGCGAGAAAACCCATGGAAAAAATCATGATTTTGGATAACCACACTCAAGACTTGATGGATCTAAACGGGATCCTTTCCCCCTTCTTCATTGTTTTATGCTGTTCCCGATGAACCAAAGCTATGAACATCATTTCGGCTTATCAACCTTCCGGTCTCATCCTCGACCCCCATATGTCCGGTTTGGAAGTTGACCCCTTTATCCGTCAAGCCCGGTGGATTTCCCAATCACCTTATCTAGTGGTCATGGCGGTCAGTCGAATGAAGAACTTAAGTCAAATAAACGAAGTTTTCGAGTGGGGAGTCGATTTCGCCTTCTCGAAACCTGTTCAACCCCAGGTAATAGTTAAAAAGATGGGGGCATTAATGAATCTTAAGGGCCAAAATAGCCTATTTGCTCCCGTGGGATTAACGGGTTGACCCTTTACCACGAGGTTTTTACCCGTTGTTAACTTTCTTTTGATCTTACCCTAATCATTAACAATTAATATTAGGGTCCAAGATGCCAAAAGCAGATCTACACCTACACACGGATTTCTCCGACGGGCTCCATAGTCCCCGCCAAGTTGTCCAATCAGCTGCTAAAGCCGGTCTCTCCATCATTGCTGTTACCGATCACGACACCATGGAAGGCGCTCTCCGGGCTCATGAATATTCCTGCCGAAGGGGTGATTTGGGCGTTGAGGTGATCCTAGGAGAGGAAGTCAGCACCCTCAATGGACATGTTTTAGGATACTTTCTCAATAAATTCGTACCTCCACGCTTAAGCGCCAAAAGAACAGTAGAACTCATCCACCAGCAGGGTGGATTAGCGGTCTTGGCTCATCCATTTCATCTCTATACCGGCCGGGATTCCAAGCATCTACCCGCGATCGAATTGATCAACGAAATTCCGTTCGATGGGGTGGAAATAGTGAACCATGGGGATGCCTTATCCTTTTGGAGCAACCGGAAAGCCTTAAAAGCCCTTCAAAAAATGAACTTTGCCCACATTGGATCGAGTGACGCTCATAACAGCCGGTTTATCGGTATGGGATATACTCAATTTCAAGGGATCAATTCCGAGGACCTGCGCCAAGCGATTATCAAACGTCAAACCACGGCACATTACCAGCGAAAATGGAATTTCAAAGATATTTGGGTCCACCTAAGGGATGCTTCCTCGGTCTTGAGCCGATATTCAAAAAAAATGGCCAGTATTCAAAACCTTTATTGATATTTTTCACTCCCTTTTCAGTGCTATCCATAGCGGATCTACCAGTTGGAGCATCGACTTTTTAATTCCGTGTAATTATCCGAGCTGTCCAGCAATCCGTTTCTGTGGCTCAATTCAATCTCAAAATCCTCAAATACCGGGTTAACCACATCATTGATCATTTTTCCCATGGCCTCCTTGCCATCTTCCCAATTCAACGTGGTTATGGGCCGGGAATGGGTCGGCAACCCGGTGGCATAGGCCATTTTCTCCTGAAGCTGGCGCTGGTATTCCTGGTAAACCTCACGGTGAATTTGGACATGCTGTTTTTCGTGGGCCAAAACCTGATCATAAGGGCAGGAGCCTTCTTGGTAGGCACTGGTCACGTAAACAGTCAAAGTGTTGTAGACAAACTCCACGGTCATCGAATCGATCCACATGATGAACTCGTCCTTGAACCAACGTTTGTAACCTCCGCAATGGAATTGGGCATCGGCCTGATAACCCGCTTGGGTTAGTCCATTGATTCGATACTTTAGATCGGAGTCATTCCCCGAGCTCAAAATCATTTGCTCAATTTGGGTGGTCGAATATTGATGGGAATACTGGGGTTCCGGAAAACCAAAGACATACCTCACCGCGGCTCCTTCCCCCCCCGATTGGGAACCCACATAATCCCTCGGGCCCTGTTGGGAGCGAATTTGTTCCGCTGTTTGGTTCCAATCCCAAGCCAGATAGCTAAAGAAAGCAAGTAGCAAGCCCGTCAAAAAAAGGGCAAAATACTTCATCGACATGGAAGAAACACCCCCCAATTCTACTTCTGCGGAAAAAACGGTCCTGCAAAGTCGTGTCCCTTTCCAATGTGAAGGAAAGACTCTCCTAGCATACCTTGCCGGCCGATTCCGCTACCAGTCCCAAGACGATTGGGAGAAAAAAATCATCCGGGGCGAAGTAACTCTGAACGAAAAACCGTCAACACCGCTCCAAATTCTCCAACGTGGAGACTACATTGCTTACCAAGTGGTGTTGAGGGAGCCTCCGGTGAATAAGGATATCAAGCTCTTATATGAGGAAACATCTTTTTTGGTCGCCAACAAGCCCGGCAACCTTCCTTCCCACGCGGATGGCAATTACATTAAAAACACTTTCATTTATCTCCTGACCCAAACTCTCCGGCAAAAGGGATGGAAGGGTGACGTCAGGCTCGTTCATCGGCTTGATCGGGAAACTAGTGGACTAATGGTGGTCGCCAAAGACAAGGAATGCCATCGGATCCTCTCTAGTCAATTTGAAAAGGGAGAGGTTCGCAAAGAATATTTAGCCTTGGCGCAAGGAACCCTTGCCCCCGGATCCTTTGAGGTGGATGGCCCCATCGGCCGGTCGGCCCGTAGTCAAATTTCAATCCGCCGCCAAGTATTGGCGGCAGGTACTCCGGGGGCCCGTCCCAGCCGCACTCATTTCGAAACACTCCAGCACCTGGGGAAATCGACCCTGCTTCGGTGCGTGCCCCAAACCGGCCGCACCAACCAGATACGCGTACACCTGGAAAGTATCGGGCATCCCATTCTCGGGGACCGCCTTTACGGACGATCCGACGAGGAGTTTCTTCAATTCGTCCGGACTGCTAAAAGCGGAAAGGAAATCCCCCCCGCCCCAGGAGGCGCTCCCCGCTTGATGCTACATGCCTCCTGTCTATCGTTCCGACATCCAGTAACGAATCAGGGTGTCAATTTTGAATCTTCCTTACCGGAAGACATGCTTTTAATGATTGAAAAACTCGGTAAGACGGACCTAGGGAATCTCTGCGGACTTAAAACCGATAATTCAAACCTAACCTGAGTTCATATCCCAGAAGCTCCATTAAGGTGTACCGTTCCCCGGATGCGGCCATTTGAGATTGGTCCACCAGGTTGATGGAACCATCAGGAGCGGTGGCCAGCGCCCCAGTTCCGCTGGAAGAAAGAAAAGTATAGCTCGGCGGGGTCCCGGTTACGGTATAGTTCCCGGTCATTTGAGGGATCGTTGCCACTTTCACTTTTACTAACGGCTCCAGCTCGAAACCGCCAATATCGAAATCCTTTCCCAAGGCAACGGAAGCGCCCAAGGCGGCGCCACTACCGGAGGGAAGGCTGACCTGATAGGAAATATTTCCCCCTGGCGACTCTTCACTTTGGAAATACGAAAAATTGAGCATGTAGTAATCCACACCAAATCGGGCGATCCAGGGACCATCCTGGTCAGGGGTGAGATAAGTATAATTGATCTCGCAAGTAGTAATCTGGTTGTTCAGTGTTTCGATGTAATGGTCCAGGGAAATTCCGTTATCGATGGAAAACCCGTAGACCGAAGCCCATTCTAAGCTCAGCCCGAAGCAGCTGTTCCGGTCCACCCGATAACCCATTTCAACCCCCACCCCATCGAATGGAAAACTCGTCTTGTTATTACTTGTGGTGCTGGTTGTGGCATTGTTGAGGGTACGAAATCCTGTCGTGAGGTCACTGAGAACCGAATCTCCTAAGGTCCCGTAAACTCCAACGAAAATCGGTTGCATCTTGGAAGCGGGATTCACTGTGGGGCTTGGGCTCATCCCCAAGACAGAAACAGGGCGGGCCCCCTCCGGGAATGGCGGGCTCAACGTCATGCTTCTTCTTATTTTTTCGGCGTTTTTTTCGAGACTAGGGTTGTCCGGATGGAGGGACAAGCTCTGATCAAATGCCGAAAGGGCGCCCGATTGATCCCCAAGTTGGTAATGGCAGAGCCCCAACGCTTGAAAGGCCTGCCAAAAGGAGGGATCCGCTTGCACTGCCGCATGGAAACGGGACAAGGCTTGGTTGTACTCGCCCTGCTGATAGAGGGCGAGACCCGAGCGGTAGTCTTCCAGAGCCTGCCCTCCCCAGGATTTTAAAGGTAAAAGAAGAAGAACTAAAAAGAAAAACGAGCGCCAAGTGTCCATTCGCAACATGAGTCGATGGTATTGGAAAAACACCCCACGCATCCTTCCTGAGTCGTTGACCTGTAAATTTATTCGATGATACGAATATTAATAAAACTTCCTTTTTCCATCCCAAAGCGCGATCCCGCCTAAGATACCGGCCTCGTTTGAAACAATTTTCATATTTTTATCAAGCTTAAAACTTATTTCCCTTGAATTACCCCCGCCCAAATATAGGCGGTCGTAATTAATGAGAGTTTCAAGGAATCCTATAGCTTTTAGAACTTTTTTATTCCATTTCTTTCGGCCTTTCTCCTTCAAGACCGAATCGCCGATATATTGATTGTAGGTCTTATCTTTCACCACGGGATGATGGGCCAGCTCCAAATGGGTCATCAATTCTCCATCTCGGTAAAGGGCTGTTCCAACCCCCGTGCCCAGCGTCACCACCATTTCCAACCCTTTCCCCGAAATTACCGCCAATCCCTGCATATCCGCGTCATTCAAGATGCGGACCGGTTTTCCCCATTCCTTTTCCAGGGCCTTGGCCAAGGGGAAACGGAACCATTTTGTATCATTTAGGTTGGGCGCCGTGAGAACGATTCCATCCCTCACGACCCCTGGAAACCCTACCGAAACCCGGTCAAATGGCGGTAATGACTTTACCAATTTCACCAGGCATTTGACCAACAAGAGGGGGGGGCAGGGTTGGGGTGTTTCCACCCGGACCCGTTCGACCATCATTTTCCCCGCGGCATCCAGAACAGAAGCCTTTAATCCCGTTCCGCCAACATCAACTGAGAGGGTATGTAAACCCATAATGCCTCTTTAGAAAGAAGGAATAAAATCTCATTTCCGAGTATAGGCCCGCCAAAGTCAGGTGAGTACAATTTTTTATAAGTAAAATCCGATTGGTTCAACGGGTTTCCTGAATCGCCCAGGCTCATGATCTGATCCCACTTTTCCTGAAGGCATTAGATTCCTGCGGAATTTGTTTGAACGAACCGGGACATAACCCTTTATTCCTTTGGAGCCCTTCACTATGTCGAATCTTGACGAACGGATAGTTGGCTGAGAAATTTCACTCTTCACTTCGGCAACAGGAACACGGGAATGGAAAAAGTCAGTTATTTTTTCGTTAAAAAAGGAGGGTTTAGAAAAATCCGGCCCCAAATGCCCAACCAAAGCGATAACACAATAAACACAAACACCAAGCCAGAATTCTTCGCGTTTCATCCAAACCTCCTAGTTTTAATAAAAAAACGGGTGTTTTTTAAATTGTGAGAAACCAACTTCAAAGCTACGAACATCACCTTATTTTTTTAGACGCCCTCGGGATTTAAAGGTCCCGCAACTCAGCGCCTTCATTCGCCCTTTCAGTCGTTTTTTCAGCCAACCCTAAATATGCACAGTTTCGAAAATCTATCCCCTGTGAAAAATAAAAAAGGATCACGAAATTAAGCGGGTATTTCACAAAAATGAAAAAAGGGATGGGTGAGGAGATAAGTCGGTTTACAGTGTCGTATTACATAAAAATCATCATAAGAGTGTGTGTTGAGTTATCTGTTAGACCAGAACTGAGCGAACTTTGATCGAATTCACTCCAGCGGGAATTTTATATATTACAACCGATTAGATCGTCTTTCATTTCCGAATTGGGCGTCCTTTATAACGAATCGATTAGTCGACCATAATTCCCAATATTTTTGGGCAATATCTAGTATCGTTTGAGAATTAAGCTTAGAAAGATTTCCCCTAAAAAAAAAGGGCGACGCCTATGCGCCGCCCTTTAAAAATAACGAGACTAAATCTTATTCAAACCCGTAGAACGAATAGGGCAAAGTCTTGGAATCCTGCACAGTGCTGTTGACGTACACAATCCCATTCGTGCTGTCGTACAGCCAGCCAGAGGAACCGGCGGTCGGTATCGCTGAGGAAGCCGTGACTATCACGCCATTCCCTACCGGGTTGGGTGAATTGGCCACGAAAGCGCCCGTCACCTTCACCGCAGGAAGAGTACCCATATACTTACTAAAAGTGTAGGTACTGAAAGAATTTAGCGTAGTGGGCCAAAGACCCTGTTGGTCCCCGTAGTAAATCGAAGCGGCTGACTTCAGGCTTCCCAAATTGCCCTTCGTGGCGCCTTCGCGCGATTTCTCGAGCATCTGCGCGAACTTCGGGATAGCTATCGCAGCCAATATTCCGATGATCGCGACAACGATCATCAGTTCAATCAACGTAAAACCTTTAGTCTTTAAACGAATCACTTGAAGCCCCCTCTAAATGAACTCGAAAGCCCTTTGACCCAAACTTCAGGCTTCCTAAAAAGAGTATACCGTTTACCCCTCACAGTTGCAAATATACAAATAGAAGAATACCGAGCATTTTAGCTATGAAACATCATAATTTTCCCCATGATTTATTCACTCCGAGTGCGTGACGAGGGTCATATTCGATTCAAATCTATTGGGTAAATATTAGGATTTATGCAATGAAGAGCGTCTTTCCAAAAGGTAGAATTCTCCTGTTTTTAGCTCAATGGCATTTTTTAACGAAAAAAAAGGAATCCCCATGAACATCGCTTACCGATTTGACTTAAGCCAAAAAGATATCCCCACCCAGTGGTATAACATCCTGCCGGACTTTCCCACTCCCCTGGCCCCGCCTCTTCATCCAGGCACCAAACAACCAGTAACACCTGACCTGATGGAAGCCATCTTCCCCATGAACCTCATCATGCAGGAAATGAGCCCCGAAAACCGCATCGACATTCCCGAGGAAGTCCGGGATATCTATACCCTCTGGCGACCCACGCCGCTCCTTCGGGCGGTTCGTTTCGAGAAGGCCCTGGATACTCCCGCTCACATCTATTACAAGTACGAGGGGGTTTCCCCGGGCGGGTCCCACAAGCTCAACACCGCGGTTCCCCAGGCCTATTTCAATAAACAGGCTGGTACCCAGCATATCGCCACTGAGACCGGTGCCGGTCAATGGGGCTCCTCCCTGGCCCTAGCCTGCAAACTCTTCGGAATCAATTGCAAAGTTTTCATGGTTCGTGTCAGCTTTCATCAGAAACCTTACCGCAAATTGATGATGCAGACCTGGGGCGCCAAGGTTTATCCATCTCCCAGCCACGAGACTGAATTCGGCAAAAAGGTGCTTCATCAGGACGCGGATTGCCCTGGCAGTCTGGGCATCGCTATTTCCGAAGCTATCGAGACCACGGTCAAGAACCCGAACACCAAGTATTCTTTGGGCTCAGTCTTGAACCACGTTTGCCTCCATCAAACGGTCATTGGGCAGGAAAGCCTCAAACAAATGGAAATGGCGGGCGAGTACCCGGATGTGGTCATTGGTTGCGCGGGTGGAGGCTCCAATTTCGCCGGAATCGCTTTCCCCTTCGTGGAGCAGAATCTCAAGAAGGGCAAGAAGGCCCGCATCGTTGCGGTTGAGCCATCCTCTTGTCCCTCACTCACCAAGGGAGAGTTCCGATACGACTTCGGCGATACGGCGGGCATGACCCCATTGATGAAGATGTTCACTCTGGGGAATGACTTCATGCCGCCTTCCATCCACGCCGGCGGCCTGCGTTACCACGGCATGGCTCCCACGGTCAGCCATCTTTACGACCAGAAGCTCATCGAGGCCGCCGCTGTCCCGCAAGAGGAAGTTTTCGAGGCCGCCCTGAAATTCGCCTGCAGCGAGGGCATCATCCCCGCCCCCGAATCATCCCACGCGATCGCGCAAGCCATTCAGGAAGCCGAGAAGGCGAAACAAGAAGGCAAGAAAAAAGTGATTCTCTTCAACTTGTCCGGCCACGGCTTGTTGGATTTGACGGCCTTTGACGAATACATGAACGGGTAAGAACCGCCGGATCTTATTTTTTCAGTCTTTTCTGAATCTTATATATCTCCGCGGCGGCGGCCCCACGGGTCTCAGGATCGCCGGATTCGAGGGCTCCTACCTTCTTGAGCTTTTCCGTGGCCGCTTCCGGCTCGCCCATTTGCTCCAGCGCCAGGGCCCATTGGTAATAGGCCTGCCCGTCCCGGGGATCAATCTGAGTCACCTGCTCAAATTGGGAGGCAGCCAGATCCGGTTTGCCCCAATCCATCAGGGTCAAACCCCAATCGAAGTAAGCGGCAGTAAACATCGGGTCAAAGGATATGGCCGACTCGAATTTTCGAACTGACTCAGCCCATTTCCCCTGCTTTCCTAGGATGACGCCCCAGTTGGTATAGGCCTGAGGATCCTTTGGGTTAATCTCTAGGCCTTTTTGGCAAAGCCTAATTGCCTCCTCATACCGGCCCATAAGCATCAAAGCCAAGCTCCAACTGTAATAAATCTTTGAAAGACCAGGCCGTAATTTGGCGGCCTTTCCGTAAAGGTCGCAGGCTTCCTGAAAGGCCCCCAACCGGGATAAATCGTAACCCCAGTTGTAGAACACCACCGCATCCGACGGGTCCATATCCGTGGCTTCCTTATATTTTTCGACTGCTTCCGAATAGCGGCCCAAATCATCCAGCGCACAACCCCATTGGAAGAAGGCCAAGGCGTCCTTAGGATCCGCTTTCAATTCTTGCTGGATATTTTGAATTTTCTCTTCCACGGTTTCCGAATGGGCGAAAAAAGGCAGAAGCAGACTCATTAAAACCGATACCCCAATAACCCCTAACTTACGGTTCATGATCAATCTCAAACTATTTTGCAGGGAATCCATTCATCCTCGCTGACAGAATAAACAGCGCAAAGCCTATGGTACCCATCAGCGATGATGAGCTTGCACTGTCTTGGGTCTCTGACCAATAGAATCGGAGAGAGTGCGGTGCCTTCCTTCACTTTTTTTCGGTCCTTTTCGACATGGAAATTGCTGACGCCTAAAAGGGATAAGCCCGAGGCCCTAAATATGTCCTTGGCCTTGAACCGTCCGATGCCGGCCCGCCTCAAGCCCGTAACCAGATTCATCACCGTGGACTCGTCAAACAACAGGGTGAGATAGGATTGTGCGGCGGGATAGTCCTTCTCCTCCGGTTCCGCTAGCCATTGGATTTTAGAAGAATCTGCCATAATGCCCCCTTCCGTTTTGGATGATCGATCGTCAGAAACCTAAAGATCTCCCACCCCAACTATTTGAACAGGGTGAGGGTATCCTCGGGGAAAAAACAGCTCCGGTTCC
This sequence comes from candidate division FCPU426 bacterium, assembly GCA_963849485.1. Taxonomy (GTDB): domain Bacteria; phylum Oederibacteriota; class Muellerivitia; order Muellerivitales; family Muellerivitaceae; genus CAVTWJ01. The sequence goes on from CAWKIF010000098.1 coordinate 49,219, forward strand.
GCCCCCCCGCCTTGGCTTGATATAGAGCCTTATCCACTTTCGAAATCAGGCTCTCCAAGGGGCTTTCCGTGTCGGGAGTCAGTAAACCAACCCCGAGGCTGATGGTAGCCTGCACGTTTCCCTTAGGCGTCGGGAAGGGTTCCTCCTGGATAGAAACCCGGATCCTTTCAGCGATTTTCATGGCCATTTCCATCCCGACTTCCGGCAGGACGATCATGAATTCCTCCCCCCCATACCTCCCCGCCGCGTCGGAAGCGCGCAAACACGATCGAATCCGCAGGGCGGTTTCGGCCAGTACTGTGTCCCCGACCGGGTGCCCGTACCGGTCATTGATATCCTTGAAATGATCCAGGTCGGCGAGGATCAGTCCCACTTTGTAATCCTTGCGCAAGGCCCGGCTTCGTTCCATCTCGAGAATTTCAAGAACCGCCCTGCGGTTCCAAAGACGGGTCAGGTAATCCACCAAGGCCTGGCTTTGAAGCTGCCCGATTTCCTCCAGCAGCCTCATATGAAGCCGGCTGATTCTTTCCGCCCCGAACTCCTTTTCGGCCAGGGCCGCCAAGTCCCCCAGGCAATGCTGGTCTTCCTCGCTAAACTCCTTGGGTTGGTAATCAATGAGGCAAAGGGTGCCCACCGGATGACCCTTGGGACCCTTTAAGGGAAATCCGGCATAAAATCGGATATGGGGTTCTTCTACCACGTAGGGGTTGTCCCGAAAACGCTCATCTTGGGTGGCGTCCCGCACCACCAGGGCCTGGGAACCCAGGATGGAGTGGGCGCAAAAAGAGATTTCCCTGGGCACTTCGGTCACGGCCAAACCCTGTTTGGATTTGAACCAGACCCGGTTTTCATCGACCAAAGAGATAAGGGTGACCGGGACTTGGAAAATTCTTTGGGCCAGGCGGGTCAAGCGGTCAAAGCGCTCCTCCGGGAGCGTATCCAATAGGTCCAAATCCATCAGTTCCTGGATGCGCTCCAACTCATTGATTGGAATGGGGGGAGGGATCAATTTAAACCTTTCCAAAAAAACCACTTTTGGCAAAACCTTATATTTCTGAAAGCATAACAACCTTCCAACCCCTTGCCATCAGGTTTGTAATATATTTATGCCTTGTTTTACATGTTTCTTCATTCCGGTAGGGGCCAAGGTATACTCTTTTTTTATCCTCTTAATAAGGATTGCTCATGAAAATCCAGCCTCTCACAACCCTTCTGCTCCTGGCCCTTGCCTTGAGCGGTTGTTCCTTGCTTCACCAAAAAGCAGGGGCAGTGGCCCGCCTGATCGAAAGGGATACGATCTTTCCTCCGCTCGAAACCCAACAAGTTTATTTTTTTCTCAGCCCAGAAGCCTTTCCCCCCGGTATCCAATCGGTTCAGGTGGCCGAGATCCTGACTCCCTGGAACAGCCAATGGACTTATCAGGATCTCATCCTTCAATTCCAAGCCAAAGCCGCCGAGGTCGGAGCCAACGCTGTCGTATTCGACCATGTCGGAAAATCGAAGTTGGATATGGGTTATTTGGCCTATGACGGCCGAGCGACGGCCTATCGTTTGTACCGGGTCCGATCCTCCCAGGAGGCGGATCTCAGTTCCTCCCAATATGGCACTCAAAACCCGGATTTGAGCCGGGTCAATTAACCCCCTTTTTAAACAAATGTTTTTAGACCCTATAACAAAACTAAAAATTTTCAGGTTTATTCGACTTTCTTGCCATTCGTTGTTCTTAGCGGCCTTGGCGTCTTGGCGGTAAAATAGGTTTTGTTAGAGACTCTTAATAGGTCGGGGTTAAAATAAAAACGTTGAAAATTTAAACCACCAGGCAAAACCATTCCGAATCCCAGCCCATCCATAAAAACCCATACCCTCGCCTTTTGGATCATCGGGGCACTTCCCCTTCTGGGGACCCTCTTGGCTTACCATACCCTCAGCCAGAATGGGTTCGTGAACTGGGACGACCCTGAAACGGTCACTCAAAACCTCCAGATCCGAAGTTTTGGCCCCGCGTCCCTTCAATGGATGCTCACCAGCACCGGTGCCGGCTATTGGATCCCCTTAACCTGGTTTTCCCTGAGCCTGGATTATCATCTCGACGGGCTGAACCCCATCTTCTTTCATCTGGACAGCCTCTTGATCCACCTGGTGAATGTATTTCTCGTCTTCCTGTTCTCCCACCGAATCCTGGACATTGCCCTGTCTAGGGATAATCGGGTGTCGGATTCCGATGCGAATAACTGGACTAAGGTAGCCGGGGCTTTTCTTTGCGCTTTGATTTTCGGGATTCATCCCATCCACGTGGAATCGGTGGCCTGGGCCTCTGAACGCAAGGACGTCCTTTACAGTTTTTTTTACCTTCTGAGCCTGCTCTCTTACCTCCAATACGCCCTGAACCGAAAGGAAGGGACGAAACCCTTGATCCTTTGTTTTGTTTTCTTTCTTTTATCCCTTCTTTCCAAGCCCATGGCCGTGACGCTTCCCCTGGTCCTTTTCATATTGGACTACTGGCCCCTAGGCCGTTTCCCAAAGGAAACCAAGGGCGCGATCCGGGAAAAAATACTTTTTTTCCTGCCGCTGATGTTCACGGCTTTAATGGCGGTCGTTTCACAATCCAAAGCCGGGGCCATGCCAGGTACCGAGCAATTGCCCATGGATTTGCGGATGATGAACGCCTTCCATTCCATCATGCTTTATATTCAAAAACTGGTCCTGCCCTCCGGCTTCACCGCCTTTTATCCCCTCGCCATCAATGGGAACCCCTATACCGCCGCGAACTGGCTTTCGTTCCTCGCCGTCCTGGCCCTTTCTGCGGCCGCCTTGGCCTTTCGGGGGAAGACGCCTTATCTATTCGCCGCTTGGCTTTATTACCTCCTCTCTCTTCTTCCGGTTTTGGGGATCGCTCAAGTCGGCGTGCACGCCGCCGCCGAGCGTTATACCTACCTGCCCACCCTCAGCCTGATTCTGTTATTCTCTGCTTTCGTGGCCGCCCTCGCCTCCAGGCAAAAAATACTATTCGTGTTGCTTTCGATCGGTTTGGTGATTTTTCTGAGTGTCCAAACCTCCGCCCAGGTGGGGGTTTGGGCGAATTCCATCAGCCTTTGGGAGAATGCCGCCAGCCTTTCCCCCGAGCCTAATGAGATTATTGATTGGAACTTGGGCTTCGCCTACAGGGACACAGGCAAACCCGACCAGGCCCTGGAAGCATTCGATAAGGCCATCAAGCTGAACCCCCTGCTTTCCGGCCCCCATTACGGGAAAGGCCTGGCCCTTTCCGACAAGGGCCGCCTGGAGGAGGCGGTGGAGGAACTCAAAACCGCCATCGCCTTAAACCCGGGGGACGCCTCCCCCCATTCCAACCTCTGTGTGGTTTACCAGCGCATGAACCGTTATGAAGATTCGGTGCACGAGGCTCAAAAAGCCATCCAACTCGCGCCCCAATCCGCCCCCGCCTTTAACAATTTAGGGGTCAGTTACGGTTACGAAAAAAAATTCACGGAGGCCTTCCAAGCCTTTCAGCAGGCAGTTTCCCTGAACCCCGGGGAGCCCATGTACCATCAGAACCTACAGGCCGCCTATGAAATCACCCAAAAGGGGCCGGTCGCAAGCCAGCCCCAACCCGTCAAGACACCGATTAAAAGAAAAGTTTACTATTATTTCAAAGGTCTCCCATCCAAATAACACCTTCTTAGCAGGTGAACCAATATGGAAACTCAGCCGAGCCAAAACGATAAAACCTCCCCAGTCCAAATGTCCGTTCCTTTAAACACGCCTGTCGAATCAGCTTTCACCCTTCCCGCCCCTCCCGAAAAACGGGATATCCTCTGGTCCTGCGCTTTATTCCTGGCGGTGGCTGTCGCCCTGCTCTACCTCCCAGTTCTTAAAAACGATTTCGTGAATTGGGACGATAGGGAAACCATCATGGACAATTTCCATATCCATAAGATTGATGGGGATTCCATCCTTTGGATGCTTACAACCTTCGCTACTGGCAATTGGATGCCTCTGACCTGGCTCTCTTTCGCCCTGAACTACCAAATTAATGGGCTTGATCCGAAGGTCTTCCACGTCACTAACTTCATCCTTCATTCCCTCAATACAGCACTGGTTTTCCTGGTTTGTTTCCGCCTGATGAGCCGCCTTCCAAACCGCGAGCCCGGGAAGGACCTGTCCCAAGCCAGGGCCTTCGCCCTGCCCATCGCCTTCCTGACCGCCCTTCTTTTTGGTTTTCATCCCATCCATGTGGAATCAGTGGCCTGGGCCACGGAAAGAAAGGATGTCCTTTATTCCTTTTTCTACCTGGGCGCTGTTTATGTTTATCTGGGCGGATCCCCACACTGGGAATGGACCGGGCTAAAAGCCAGGGTATGCCTGGCCTTTTACTTGTTGTCGCTCATGTCAAAGCCCATGGCCGTGACCCTACCTTTAGTTTTCCTGATCATCGATTATTATCCCCTCGGCCGCTGGGGCAAAGGCTGGCTCAAACTATTCAAGGAAAAGGCCCTCTTTTTTCTTTTGTCCATTGGCTCCGCCTGGCTCACCATGATCTCGCATGTCAAGGCCCTCTCTTACGCCAATAAGGGGCTGGAATATTATTGGTTGTTAAACGCCTTTCGTTCCCTGGTTTTTTACCCCTTGAAAATGGCCTGGCCCAAAGGGCTGACAGCCTATTACCCCTTCCCTCCCCATCTTACGGGGTTTTACATGGTTGAAAACTTATGCTCCATGTTGGCCGTCATCCTGGTTTCGTACCTTCTGTTCCGATACCGGGCCAAGGCACCCTATCTTTGGGCCGTCTGGCTTATCTATGTCGCGATCCTCCTGCCCGTGCTGGGCGTCGTGCAAACGGGTAGCGAAGCGGCGGCGGACCGCTACACTTACCTTTCCAGTCTGGGTTTTTTCCTACTTTTTTCATGCCTCTTGGCCCGGCTGGTTTCTTATCACCGGTACTATTTTCTGATCCCCACCCTTCTTCTGGCGGCCGGCATGACCTGGGCGACCCAAAACCAAATCGAAACCTGGAAGAACTCTCAATCTCTCTGGGAGGAAGTGACCCAAACCTACCCGGAAGAGAATCCCATGGCCTATAACAACCTGGGAGCTACTTACATCAAGGCCCATCGGTACCTGGAAGCCTTGGAGGCTTACAGCAAGGCGGCGGCCATCCCGCCCCCCCTGGCGGTCAGTTTCAACGGCCTGGGGACGGCCTACCTCTATAACAACATGCTTCCCGACGCTGAAAAAACCTTCAAATATTCTCTAATCCTGGACCCCCAATTGACCCTGCCCCGGGTCAACCTTTGGACCCTCTACGAGCACCAGGGGAAACACGCCGAGGCCGCCGAGCAGATGCGGGAAGCCCTTAAGGTTATGCCCTACTCCCCGGAGTACCACGACAACCTGGGCGTGAGCGATTGTTTTTTGAACAACTACGAAGGCGCGAGAGTGGAATTTGACCAAGCCCATCACCTGGCCCCGGACAATGCGGATTACCTCATCAACCTGGCCACCGTTTACCAATGGGAGAAAAAAACCGACCAGGCGCTGAGCCTTTATAAACAGGGCATCCGCCACAATCCCAAGGAACCCGTCTATTACCTCAAGATGGCGGATCTTTATCTGTCGCGGGGGGAGAAAGAAAAAGCATTGGAAAGGCTGGATAAAGCCGGGGCCTGGGCCCCAAAAGCCCAAAGGTCTTGAAGCAGATGGGGGAGGATTACCAGCAGGCGGGGCAGGCCGACAAGGCCACGCAGTGCCACGAGAAGGCGCGTTCTATGGCTGGAAATTCCGGGACTTTGTAGGCTGCTGGGTCCCTTTATACTCGATCAATCCAATTTCAATAATCTTTCGCTCCGCCATACACGGATAATCCATATATTTTTCGGATCGATTTTATAAACGATCCGGTAAGGCGGCACGATTAATTCCCTTAAAAAAGGAACACCAAATTCTTGAACAATTCTTCCCGACTCGGGATATTTCGCGAGTCTTTCCGATTTATGAAGGATTTCCGCCACCAAGCGCAGGCCCTGGTTTGGAACCCCCTTGTTTTTGTAATAATCGAGGGAGTTTTCCAAATCCTTAAAAGCAGATTCGGTCAGTGCGATTTTCACAGGTTATTTCACGCCAAACTTCATCTTTGCTTCCGCCACGCTCAAGGTCTTTCCTTTTTCAACCTCTTTGAGGCCCTCCACGACGCCCTTCATGAAGGCCCTTTCTTCGGCCTGATCTTCGTAATCGGCTATGGATTGGATTATCGCAACCCCTTTCCCCCGGCTAGTTAACAAAACAGGTCGGTGGGCTTCGGTTACCTGTTGAATCACCTTGGCGGGATTGGCCTTCATCGTGGTCACAGGCACCACATCCTGAGAAAATTTAACGTTCATCGGAATCTCCTTGGCAACACTTTTAAGAGACCTTTTATCAGGTCTTTCTATAGGGCTCTTATCAGCACCTATTCTACAACCGATCCCAAAGGTTTCAAGAGGCCGCAGAGCAGATGCGGGAAGCCCTCAAGGTCATGCCCTACTCTCCGGAATACCACGACAACCTGGGCGTGAGCGATTGTTTTTTGAACAACTACGAAGGCGCGAGGGTGGAATTTGACCAAGCCCACCGTTTAGCCCCGGACCAGGCGGATTACCTCGTCAACTTAGCCACCGTTTACCAATGGGAGAAAAAAACGGCCCAGGCGCTGAGCCTTTATAAAAAGGGCATCTTGCGTAAATCGGAGCAAAGCGGCCAGCCGTATCGGTTGAATCCGGCCACCCAAATCGGAGGAAAGCGGCCACCTAAATCGGACGAATCCGGCCATATTTGGCGGTTCGTTTGTTGAGGAGTATTTAGGACGAAGCGACACAGGGAATCCTAACCACAGTGGTACGGTGCCTCCCGTTGAACACTATCAACGGGAGGCATCATGCCAAGAGGAAGGACACCTTTGCGTCAGATTCGTGAAGTATTGCGGTTGAGATTTGAAAAACAAATGAGCAGCCGACAGATCGGGTCGGCTTTGGGGATTGGCCGGACCACCGCCCGGGAGTACATTCAAAGAGCCCAGGAAGCCAACCTGACTTGGCCCCTGCCGGAAGAGATGAACGATGAGGGGTTACAAAAACTCCTTTTTCCCTCATCCCCGTTACAAATCGAAAAAGCCCTCTCAAAGCCCTTTCCCGATTTTCTTTTCCTCCACCAGGAACTCAAAAAGAAAGGCGTTACCCTCCAGCTCTTGTGGGAGGAGTACCAGCAAGCCAACCCCCAAGGCTACCAATACACCCAGTTTCGCGAGCATTACCGCCGATGGGAGAAGGCCTTGGAGCCGGTGATGAGGCAGTCCCACAAGGCTGGGGAGAAGTTGTTCGTGGATT
>CAWKIF010000099.1:0-50826 GCA_963849485.1 candidate division FCPU426 bacterium
CGAGGCGTAATCCTCGTACTGCCTGGCTGTGAAAGCGATCGCAACGCCCTAAGAGCCGAGCCAGGCTGTAAGGTGAAATTGATTCAGAATTCGTTGAACGATCTGATGAATGCGAGGATGTTTTTGTGCTGGATGCGAAACGGCGTTAACCACTGGCGTGACTACCGGCCTTGCGGCCCATGCGTAAATAGTCGAGACAAGAATCATTACCGCGAATGAGAACCTGAATGTTCGTTTCATAATTTCCTCCTTAAGACAACTGGATATTGCTTAAAACAGGGTATGGTTAACACTTTGGGGAGATTTTCACTAGCTAACGCGCAGTTACTTAATTCCAATTCAAGTATTTGTATTCGGTAATTTCGAAGAATTTGTTTTCTCCCTGAAGTAGGTAAAGTGAAGGTTATTAGTTTTTAAGGTTTTTTAGTTTGGGTTTAAATTAAGAGTTTGTCGTTACAGGTGTTTCGCCCAGAAGAGTGGAATTATTGTTCAGGGATTGATTGATTTGATTGATCTGGTCAGAGGTAAGTGTGCGGCTTTTGTTTTGCTTAAAGAAATTAAATTCTTGGAAACGGACTTTTTTAATACTGATTCTCACGCCTTGGGCTTGGGCTTTGGTGAGCTTTCCCGATTTGACGCCTTCTAGAGTTAATTTCATTTGGTTCTTGACCCGATGATTAATGGCTTGGACAAGTGGGGGAAGTGGAGCTTGTGTTATCGGTGTAGGGGGCGCGGCTAGTAAGTGACCTGGAGAGTACAGAAAAACGATGGTAATCAATAGAGATATATATTTCATAAATTCCTCCTCAGTACTTTTAGACAGATATAAAAAATAATTTCATAAGCTAAGATACTATAAATGTCATTTAACCTCTCTAAAAAAAGCCTATTTTTAGGTTAATAATTTGTTTCGTCGTGTGGTTCAGAAAAGACCTCTAAATTGTGATTTTTAATCGTTCTATTTACTAAGTAAATTAGCCTGAATTTTAACTTCGATTTTAATTGGCGGAATTAGAACGCGGTGATATTGTCAAATTCTAAAATTGTATAAAAAAGTCAGCTCTTTTCGGAGGTGCGTATTTATGGAATTAAAAAAGTTTTCGAAATTCCTTAGACCTCATCCCTTTCAACGGATTGAAAATCAAAATTGCTTAACCTTAATAGAATCAATCTGTGGAGAGATTGGCGAGGTTCTGTTTTTTATTTCTATTATTTTAATTTCATTTCAATTTTTATGTTTGCCCGGGGCGATGGCGCAAGATGTGACGCCGACATCTCCTCCTAAACTAAGAGAAATATTTTTTAAAAATTTGGATACACCAATACAAAATGTTGATTTGAGTCTCAATGAAAATAGTAGTCTTCATTTTGTATCAGTACAAACAAAAGACAAGGACAATTTGACAAGCCTTCAAATATTTGATGGTGATGGGAAGTTAGTGAATGAAAAAAAATGTACAGAAGGAGAAAGCTTATTTCTTTTGCCGGATGGCAAAAGAATGATTGAATCAGAGAAATGGAATTATATTGGGGCCAAAAAATTAAATTTTAACGGAAAAACAGAAGTCCAAAAATCCTCAAAAAGTGTTGTGCGCTCAATAAGGACAGAAGATTTCGACGGGACTTTACTGAAAAATGTAACGAAAACCGAGCCACTTGTTTCGGAAGGGAACCATTTATTTTCAAATGATTATTCACTTTGTTTTGTGGATGGGGTTTCGGATCTAGGGAGTGGGTATGCTCTTTACGATGGAAATGGCAATTTAATTTTAAAGGGACCGGAAGGCTCTGAAGCACACCACGTTACTTTTTCCCCAGGTAATAAATACATAGGATTTTTTGTTGACAAAAAATTTGTATTATTAAATCAAAAAGGTGAAAAAGCTTTTGATTTTTCGTTGGATTCATTTGGCAATCAAATCCAATTCACGACAGATGGATCGAAGATTATTATTTTATCTTTTGAGAGTTTCTACGTTTTTAATATGAATGGAAATGAAATTATTAAGACTTCTCTTCCTGCAAACAAAAAAACTATTACTCGTTTTAGGTGTTTGAATAATGGAGAATTGGTATTTTCGGATGTTTCCAAAATTTGGTTAAGCGATTTAAACTGGCATTTTAAATTGATAAAAGATTTTCAAGATTTAAGAATCTCACATTTCGATATCGTTGGTCAAAACATCATCTTGAATGTCGGAAGCCAAACAAAGGGAAGTTCTTTGGTTTTGTTGGGTTTTGATGGCAATGTTTTGGCCTCGAAAGATTTGCCGAGCCATGCTTACGGAATTTCAACTGTGAACAATAGTTTTGTGGTATGGGGTCGGAATTATATTAATGTTTTTCAAGCGGAGTAAATGAGAAATAAATTCCCATATGTATTTTTAGTTTATATTTTGCCATATTTTCTTTTTGGTCAGGAAACCACGTGGCCTGTTCCGGGCATCACTTCCATAGTTGGTGATTTCGGTGAATTCCGCCCCGATCATTTTCATGCGGGTTTGGATATAGGTGCACCTGGTGGCACTACCCTAGTTGCATCTGGACCAGGTTCCATTATTGAGGTGGGAACATCAACCTCGTATGGTGATTATGTTATTATCCAACATGATGATGGTAATTTTTCATTGTATGCACATTGTGATCCCGACACTATTTCTAACGATCCTGCATTTCCCGAAATAAACCAACATATAACTGCTGGAACACCTATTGGTGTGTCCGGTAATACTGGTCCAAATGGGACACCCTATCATCTTCATTATGAAATCAGAGACAGCGCCAATCTTGCTAATGCCAATAGATACAATCCGATTACTTTTCTTGGCGTACCTTCATCAAATCCCGATGTTACACCTCCCACTATAAAAATTAACCCTTCTTATGTTCTATTGCCGAATGATGTAGTTTCAAATTCCTGGGTTGGAGTTTATGGATCAGGCAATTTAACACATGATGATGTTTTGGGATCCCAATAATATTTATTCCTGGAATAACAACAACATGGTCTGCTCCAAGCACATATCTCGTAGCAGGTCAAATTCAGGGATTAATCCATGCTTATGACGTTATCAATGATAATAATCATTTTCCTTCAGTTTACAGTTGGATACAGACTTTATACGGGGCTAATGGAAACCCAACCATTGCTCAATCGGGTGTGACATTTAATAATATTCAGAGTCAAGATTATAAAATCCCAAAGGAACTATATTATATTTTCGATCCTTATAATTCCCAAATTAATCATCTCCAGGGGGCTACATCTACTGAGTATTATTACCAAACTTTTAGAACTGATAATGGTGCCGTAACAGAGCTTTTTAGTTCTACAAACTTTCCGAATCTACAAGGACAAACTTTTTCTATCTTTGATCCTAATGGTAATGTAATTACAAATCATTCTTCTGGTCCAAGTGCTGTTGCACGTATAAATGCCGAAGCTGATTTGCCGGATGGCTTTTATCAAATCGGACTTAATTTACAGGATTATTCTCGTAATACCACGACTGCCAAAATCCCCATCCTCGTCAACAACTTCATGCCCTACGTGCAGGCTGTAACGGCGGTTCAGGGAGGCTCAGTTTTTTATGGCGACTCCTGGCCCACGCAAACCGAATCAAACACCAATCTTGGTGATTTGAACGTTCCTATCTTCACGCCTGTTCCAACGCCTGGAGCCGCCGTTTCCTTGGCCATCCAGTTCAGCGGGCAAATGGACACTTCTCCTTCTAATTCCCCCGCTGTAACCCTTGTTCGTTACGACGGCACTCCCATACCGATTAACACCACAGGCAATGCGCAATGGGTCACCACTGGCCCCATGGCGAATGAAGTGTGTTGGGTCACGGTCGACCCGGACTCATTCCAACTAACTATCTCGGAGAATTAACAATTGATATTGCGGGAGCCAAGGATCTGGCAGGTAATTTTCTTAATGCGGAGCCATCCACTATTGCCGTTAGAAATTCTAGCGGGGCTTGGATAAATGGCGCAACAAATATCACCTTAAGTCCAGCACCTGATATCAACCATTTCCTCCAAATGGGTCCCCTCGTGCCTTTTATCCAAGCTGTCACGATTACACAAGGAGCAAATACAGTTTATAGCGGCGCATGGACGCAGACGGGACCTGCCGTGCGGACTAATATTTACAACACTAATGTGGCCAATGCAGGTCAGCCCACCAACATCACCCTTTATTTCAACGAAACCATGGATACTGCCAGTACTCCTGACATGTATTACGTATATTCAACGGGACCAATTGAAACTTTGCCTGTAACAGGAACCTGGTCGAACAATAATACGACATATCAAGTCACGGACCCTACGGGTAGCCTCCTGCAAGCAGGCGTGACCGCCCAAATAACCTTGGCCGTGGGGCATTTTTATGACCCGTCTGGTAACGTTTTGGATGGAAACCCGGCCACCATTGTGAGTTGGAACGGAGATTGGAAAAACTACGATTTTGGCCTCGACCAAAGTTATTACTTCCCATTGGGCGGGTCTGTTTCTTTGGGTCCGGTTACCACATTCCTGAACCTAACCGAACAAAATTGCGGGTATGGAGCTCAATATGAAGGAAGTTATTATGTCTTGGCTGGTGGGAATCTGGATCTTCCCCCATACGTCGATGTGAATAAATCAAATGTCATTTTGACTGTGCAACATTTCTTTTATCCGATTTTTTTTGGGGATTATCCTAACCAGATATACACCGGTTATTTGAATTGGGAATATGGTGGCAGAATATGGAGTAATAATATGACTTGGAATGAAAACGAGATTAACACTATTACCTGCGCAAGCTTAAACTGTGGAAGTTCTGCCCAAACGCCCAATCCCGGTCCAGTTGTCCTCGCGGGACCATTATCTTCATTCATGACACAACCGACGCCTCCGAGCACACCTCTGCCGGTTTTTCCTTCAGGCGGCACCAAAGGTTATTTCACTGTTATAGGTGGAAACGGAAAAGAAAATTTAACTTATGAGACTGGCCTTGTTGGGCCTTCTTTTACATTTTTAGGCAACTATGTAATTGGCCCTACGCCAACCGTAACATTAACAGGCACATCTACTCTATCCCCAACGCCGACTAGTACTCTAACGCCGGTGGATACCTTAACGTCGACGCCGTCCTTTACCCCAACCTTTACTTTCACAACCACTCCCACTGCCACCATCCCGCCAGTGATGACTTTTACTCCCGATACGACCAATGCTACCAGTGAAGGGAGGCAGCAGTCCCAGGGTGCTACCTTCAATAACCAAGTTGTTGTAGTGGGTGGGAAAGGTTCGATGCTGAACGACGTTTGGGCTTCCAGCGATGGGGCCCATTGGGCTCCTCTCACCCAGGCGGCGGCCTTTAGTGGCAGATACGGCCACGGCCTGGCAGTCTGGAATAGTCAGCTGTGGTTGACGGGTGGAACGGACTCGGTGGGGGTGGAAGGCGACGTCTGGAGTTCCATGGACGGTGCGGCCTGGAACCCGGTGACGCAATCAACCAACACCTTTGGCCCGCGAAGCGGTCATACAAGCGTAGTTTTCAACGGGCAACTATGGGTTCTCGGCGGCATAGACTCGACTGGAACCGCTCGAAACGATGTTTGGTCCACTTCCGATGGGTCCCATTGGTCCCACACCACCGCTCCGTGGCCGGCACGGTACAACCATACCACCCTGGTGTTCAACAATATGCTTTGGGTGATCGGGGGCTGGAACGGGACCCAACTTTACAATGACGTTTGGTACTCTTCCGACGGAGCAAATTGGACCCGGGCGAAAGCCTCGGCGAATTTCACCGCGCGGTACGGACAGATGTCGGTTGTTTCCGGGGGTTATATGTTTGTGATCGGGGGGAAAGATGCCTCGGGCCTCCTGAATGACGTATGGTTCAGCCAAAACGGAGAAGATTGGATTCCGTCCCAATTCCCATCAGGTCCGGGTTTTTCCCCCCGGGTATTTTCCTCGGCGGTGGAGTTGAACGGGCAGATTTACGTCATGTTCGGCAACGATGGCCAGAACAAAAACGACGTTTGGTCCTCGGTCTCCAGTGTTCTTCCTACCCCCGTTTCCACTTTCACACCGACTCCTCCACCGTCCACTTGCCCATTCCTGAATTCCTGGACCGTTTCCCAGCCTTATGGGGCCGCCTTGGACGGCGCGGGGAACATTTATGTTGTCGACGGCTCATTGGATCAGGTGGATATTTTTAATTCTCAGGGGGTGTCCCAAACGCCTATGGTTTCGGGCGTCTTGGCCCAGCCCATGGGGGTGGCTGTGGATGGGGCGGGAAATGTATACGTGACGGACCAAGGATTGAACCAAGTTGCCGTTTTCAACAGCCAGGGCTCCGCTCAAACGCAATGGGGAAACACAGGGCATAACTCCGGGCAATTTGAGGCTCCCTTCGGAATCGCGGCCTATCCCCCGGCGAGTTCAGGGCTGCAAGCCAACCTAGTTTACGTGGCGGACCAGGGCAACCAGAGGATCCAGGTATTCACCGCTCAAGGTACCCCAGTTACCCAATGGGGAACCTCTGGGACGAGTGGAGGTGGAACCTTCAGTTCACCGTCCGGGTTAGCCCTGGACGCTTCGGGAAATGTCTTGGTGGCGGACGCCGATACGGGTTTGGTGCAGGTATTTACTTCTCAAGGTACTTGGCTGGAACAGTGGTATGCGACCCAAGGTACCCCGCTTTTAACAGCCGAATTCGTCGCGGTGGGATCGAATGGTTTGGTTTATATCTCGGACGGATTCGGGTCCGTGGGTATTTTTGACGAATCCGGGGACGTACTGGGCTTTAGCCAAGGCACCAACATCTCGGCATTTAACGGATCGGAAGGGATCGCGACGGGAAATGGCCTATGGTACCTAGCGGACAACGGAAACAACCAGATAGACCAATTCCAATCTTGTCCCCCGGCGATCAGCCCAACTCCTTCGCCGACCATTACCGCCACCTATACACCAACGTTCACTCCCACCAACACGGATACTTTTACCGTTACCCAAACGGACACATATACATTTACTTCTACGCCAATTCCCAATCTCCTGTACTGCACCAAGGTGACTTCATGGGGGTTGGGAATTTTCCCGGGAGTTGTTGATATTAATCCCAACGGAAATATTTACGTGGGTTATGACGATTACCTCAAAAATGAAGTGTATATATTCAATCCTGGCGGATCCCAGATTGGTGTGTACGGGAATGGAATAACAAGTTCAGGAGTGATATCGGGAATCGCATTTGACGCGAATGGCTATTCCTATGTGCTTCACAAAGGGTACTTTAATAGTACGGTGAACGTGTTTGACAACAATAATGCTTCGGTTACCCAATGGGCTGGTTCTAACGATGGGTCGGCTATGGATATTGCAGTGTGTAGTTCTTTGAACCAAGTTTATGTTGCTGATTCTTCTAATGAAAGCATCAATGTGTTTACCCTCGATGGAACGCCGGTAACGCAATTGGAAAATAGCGAATTAGTTTTGCCGAGTAGTGTCGCCGTCGACAGTTCTGGAAATGTTTATGTAGCCGACTATGCCACCAATTTGGTCGATGTTTTCAATTCGCAGGGGACTTGGGTGAACCATTGGGACGTTACCCAAGGAACACCTTTGAATTCAGCAAATCATATCGCGTTGGATAATAACGGAATTGTTTATGTGAGTGATGACGGTGGCAATATCGCCCAATATACCTTTTCAGGAAACTTTATTGGTTTTTATCAAGCCTTCTCGATTCCTTCGGAAATTGCGGCTGGAAACGGTGTATGGTATGTAGTCAATTATTTAACTGAATTTGTGGATGAGTTTGCTGCATGTTCTTCCGCGCCTCCAACTCAAACTCCAACTTATACTTCCACCCCAACGCTTACACCCACAGCGACTGCTGTTCCTATCTATTGCCCCGAAACAGCTTATTGGTATGGAACTGTCATGGGGTTAGCCGTTGGCCCGCAAGGTGGAGTGGTTTATGGAGCCGATTCCTCTTTAGGCCGGGTGGATGTTTTTAACGCCTCCGGTGGCCTCCCAACCCAATTTGGCGGAGCTCAATTGGATACACCGGTAGGAATTGGCTTGGATGGTTCGGGGAACGCTTATGTGACGGATAATACAAACAATACCGTGAGTGTTTTCGATTTCGATGGGAACTTTTCAAATCAATGGGGTGGGTTTGGCCAATCCATCGGCCAATTCAACGGACCCGCAGGGATAGCGGTCAATGCCGTGACCAAACAAGTTTATGTCGTTGATGAAGGCAACCAGAGGGTCCAGGTGTTCAATACAACAGGCAGTTCCGTGACCCAATGGGGGACCCAGGGTACGGGTGGTAATGGTAATTTCCTGGACCCCTTCGGCGTGGCCCTGGACACTTCCGGCAATGTATATGTGACGGATGAGGGAAACAATTTGGTGCAGGTGTTTACTTCCCAAGGAGTTCCGGTAACCCAATGGGACGCCACTCAAAATACCTCCCTTCAAACGGCCGCATTTATAGCGGTGGGTTCTAACGGGACGGTTTATGTCTCCGATGAGGAAGGATCGGTCGGTTTATTCAGCACCAATGGGAATTTCCTGGGTGTTTCTTCGGGTGGGAATCCGGCATTTATGCAGGCGGAAGGGTTGGCAACAGGCAACAACGTTTGGTGCGCATCGGATTTGAGCAACGGGATTATTGAGGAATTCAATTCCTGTACTAACGCACCCGTACCGACAATGACGCCCCCGCCCTCCCCGACTGCGGTCAATACACCACTTCCCACATCTACTCCGTGGCAATATTCTTGCCCGCAGTTGAACTCCTGGAATTTCGGGACCAATCCTTTGGGAATAGCCTCGGACATACCGGGTAATTTCTATGTTACTGATTCTTTGTCCGGACAAATCGATGTTTTTGATTCCCAAGGAAACTCTGTTAAACAATTAGGCTCCAGCGGGCAGATCGCCTCTCCAATGGGTGTCGCGTTGGATTTGTTCGGAAAAGTATACGCAACGGATACATCCAACAACCTAGTTGATGTTTTTGACACCCAAGGGAACATTCAACAATGGCCCTTAACGGGATTCCAAGGTAAGTCACCCCAGCCCGTCGGAATTGCCGTTAATAGCGCGATCAGTATGGTGTATGTGGCTGAATCGGGCACAAACCGGATACAAGTATTGGATTTCAATGGAAACGCAGTGACCCAGTGGGGAGTAATAGGGAACGAAGGAAACGGGAAATTCGCAGGTCTAAACGGGGTTGCGTTGGATAATTCGGGTCTGGTTTATACGACAGATAACATAACGGGTTTGGTCCAGGTATTCACCGCCCAGGGGCAATTTGTTAGGCAGTGGGACGCCACCAATGGGTCGGGCCTTCTGACCGCCGATTTCATAAGTTTAGACTTTCAAGGTTTTGTTTATGTCACCGATGGTTTTGGGGAAATCGGGATTTTCGGTTCGTTTGGAAATGTGATTGTATCTCCCCAACTTGGTTCCCAAACCGGCTCGGGTGCATCTGAAGGCATCGCGAATTCAGGAGGTGTCTGGTATGTAGCAGACGCGGAGAATAACAATGTCATTCAATTTGGAGACTGTGATCTGCAAACTTTGCTATTAAATTCCTTTAATCCAGCGGCGACTGTTACACCAACAATGACGACTACTTCTACCCCGACCAATACGAACACTATTACAACCACAGTAACACCAATACCTACCATAACTTGCACATACACGAACACAATTTCCATTACCCCGACTATTACAAACACTTACACTAACACGATTACTCCGACACCAACGATCACGAATACCTATACCAATACGATTACCCTAACCCCGACCACAACGAACACATTTACGAACACCGTTACATTAACTCCGACTATCACGGACTCCTTTACAAATACAATTACTTTGACTCCCACAATCACTAATACTTACACCAATACGATCACTCCCACATCAACGATCACGAATACTTTCACCAACATCATTACTCTCACGCCGACGATTACAAAAACCTTTACCAGCACCATCACGTTAACCCCGACTATTACAAACACCTATACCAATACGATCACCCTTACCCCAACCATTACCAACACGATTACGAAAACTCCAACGATAACGAACACCATTACTTTGACACCCACAATTACGAACACGATCACCCTTACCGCAACGATCACAAACACAATTACTAAAACACCAACTATTACGAATACCTGGACGAATACCTATACGGCCACGAATACATTCACCAAAACACTCACGATTACAAATACTCCGGCTATAACGAATACCATCACAAAAACGCCCACTAAAACAAATACGCCAACCAATACATCTACTTTTGATCCTACACCGACAAATACGTTCACCAAAACAATAACACTTACTTATACCAATACGATTGGTTCAACCCCAACTCGGACTTGGACAGGTACTCCCACGAAGACCTGGACGATCACGGCTACATACACCAAGACCCCGCTTCCCACCAACACCTATACTTGGACCATTACTCCAAGCTCGACCCACACAGCGATTCCAACACCCTGTGGGTATAGCTCGGCCAATCTGCAATTGGAGGAATTCACCACTTCCTGCGCTACTGGCCGGAAACAAGACGAGTTTGCGATCATCAACAATGGTGCCGCCGTGACCGTATCGGACATAACGGTTAAATTCTGGGGATATGACACCTCGGGAGTGAGCTTGGTGGATTCCATGATCGCGAATGGGTGTTTGGACAATCCCACTTGTTATCATGGTGTCTCGGCGGTTTCCGCAAGTGCGGTATCCTTCTTGCCAGCCTGCGGACCCTCGACCACCCAAATGGCCAATTGGGAATTTACGGTTTCCAATTCTGATAGTTCAGCTTTATCCCAAGGCACGAGCTGGGTGGGATTCCAAACCGAGGTCAACCGTGCTGATTCACAGAATTTCGTTCCCGGTACGGCGGATTGGTATAGCCCCTGTATTAGCGGCAGTAATTACACCACAAACGCATATTACTCCCTTTATTTGCGGGGGAACCTAGTATCGGCCTCTGGTGGGACACCGCCTTCCTGCCGCCCTCTGCCTACCTGTACACCAAACGGTGGTAAGGCCCGAAGATTGCCGGATGAAATTTCTACTTCTACCCCGACCATCACGCCCACGGCTGTTCCTGAATTGATCCAATCTATCGAAGCCGCGCCGAATATTTCCACGGACCAGCAACCGATACAGTTCAAGGTAAGCTTAAGCAAGAGCGCGCAAATTTCATTGTGTTTATATTCATTGGCGGGAGAGAAGGTTTACAACGCGAACATGCAGGGAATACCCGGAGAGAACAACCTAACATGGAACCTGGAGAATAATTCACATCAGTCAGTGGCCAGCGGATTATACATTTACGTAGTTACAATTAATGATGGGTTCCAATCGATACGCCGGATTAAGAAAGCGATCGTAATACATTAATTTGTTGTCTTCAACGGCCAAACGGGATTCGAATCCATTCTGGAAGTATTAATTTTATTCCCACAAGAATATTTAAACTGTAAAACAGTTCCTTCGAATTTGTGGAAAAGCTAATTAAATCTTATCTTTTTTAAAGATTTTAAACGCCCTGTGAAATAATAAATAAATTGAATATCTCCGATCATGAAAAGAGTAGTGGAATGCGATTAAATACTCCCCGGCCTCACAGCGATTTCGAACTTAAAAATAAAATAGATTTTCACAAATGGGTGGTAGTACTCGCAACTATTGGCCTTTCAGCTTCAGCAGCGCTTTATCATTACTTTGAAGTTGGCAGCACTTGGCCGATCTATTTTTATCTCGTTAGTTGGGTTTGCTTAACGACTTGTATTTGGATTGAATTTCAAGCTGTGTTCTTTATGGCCACTACAAAATTTTAGGCCGCGTAAAATTTAAGGGTGTAAAAAGAAACGGGCGTAACATGGTGTTTGTTCACGACACCATATCCTTTTTGTGAAAGGACGTTACGCCCATGAAGAATATACACCTAGCCTTGCAGGCCTTGGCAAGGGAGAAAACTCAAGCCATGGTCAAGTCGGCGGTCGGGAGCCGGGAGATCGGCCAATGGGTCGGGGAGGCTCTCAACCAACAGCTTTCCAAGGCCTTCAATGCCCAGTTGGAGAAGGAACGGGACGAGTTCTTAGGTAGTCAACCCTACGAAAGGCAGGAAAAACCTCGTTACCGTAATGGTTTCAAACAGGTTTTCGTGCCTGGATTTCTAGGCCGGTTGGCATTGAGAAAGCCTGTTTTGAGGAAGGGCAAAGGGTTCGTTTCCGAGACTTTGAAGGCCTTGAGGGAAGGCAGCCAAGCCCTGATGAGTTATCTGGGAATGAATTTCTGGCTGAAAGGGGCTTCTACCCGGTCGGTAGCGGCAGGGATGAACGAGGCCTTTGGAACGAAATGGTCGGCCAGCCACATTAGCCAGATGACCAATGCCTTGGAACCCACGTTGCGGGAATGGGAAAAGCGGCCCTTACCCGAAGGGATCCGATACCTGTACCTGGATGCGCTTTACCTAACGGTCAGGCGTCAGGAGACAGGGGTAAAACAAGCCTTACTGGTGGCTATCGGGGTGGACGGAAACCTGAAACGGCATTTTCTCGGGTACTTAGTGGGAGACCGGGAGAGCGAGGCTTCTTGGGAAGCCATGCTGGAAGATCTGTTGAACCGAGGCTTGGACAGGAAAAGTTTGAGGATGGTGGTGTCCGACGCCCATGCCGGGATTATCGCGGCGGTCGAAAAACGCTTGGGAGTAACCCACCAGCTTTGCGTCGTACACAAGATGAAGAACGTCCGTTTCCGGGTAGCCTGGAAGGACCAAAAGGCCTTCATGGCGGATTTCAAGGCGGTGTATTGGGCCAAGAGCCGAGAAGAAGCCTTGGTGGCCTTGGGAAGCCTCAAAGCCAGGTGGTCCAAGACCTATCCCAAAGCCGTGGAGATGACGGCAGAAAAATTTGACTCCTACACCCAATTTTTTCGGGAAGACCCTAAGTTCTGGCTCATCACCCGTTTCAGCAATCTCATAGAAAGGTTCAATCTGGAGCTGAGGAGAAGGCTGAGGCCGGCGGGGATGATACAAAATGAATTGGAATTAACCAAATTGGTTTGGGCAGTGGCAGATGCCCAACAACAAAGATGGAATAGACTTAAAGTCCACACCTCAAGAAAGGAGACAGAAGCTCAAGCTGCTTGATCCAGGCGCCCGTGGAAATTTACACCCAAATTCTTGACGCGGGCACCCTACCCCCATCCTTTTTCCAATCTCTTTCAGGCTCAATCCCGATTCTTTTTTCAGCAGGTAAATCGCCACTTCCCTTGCTTCACGCCTTCTCCTCCCTGATTTCAGTATCTCTTCCGGCTTTTCCCCATACACTTCACCAATCTTCTCCAACACCTTTGCTGGTTCCTTTTTCACCACATGCTTCTGGTACTTGGGCACATCCAGGCTTCGGTGTTTTCGCCCTACCTCATGCACCTTGCCCAGAAACTCTTCTTTTCCCAGGTAAACCTGGGAAGAAAGCTCTTCCCAAGGCGATTCTTTCTTGCCCATTCCCTCCGCCACAAAACGCTTATAGCTGTCTTGGGCTTCTTTGTCTGTTTTTCCGAACTGTCCCAAGATCCAGTCCTCAAACAAAACGGCACAAAGACCTTAACCGATACCCAAATAGCCGTTGCACACCATCCTTTTAACGAGAGCCATATGCAGGATCAGTGGACAAAATTTCATCAACACACCCTAATTACGGAATGATTATTTTATATTTTTTAACTGTCTACCTAACTCTTCGGATTCATCAACGATTTGTTCACGGAAATTTTTTGACGTTTTCGGCTGGATATAAGATTCAGAAAGATGCCCATATAACTGGCCTTGAAACAAAACCCTTTTTTTGATCAAGTTCTCTCTGATATCAAAATAATTCTGTACCTCTTTTTCTGAACTTAATTCTTTTGTTTTTATCGTTTTAAACTGTTTAAAGTTCGGCGTCTTTTGAATGCGAGCAATAATAGTTCTGGTTAAATCATCTGGTGAGTAATTATGATCTTTTAAATAAGCCATCCCTTCAGAACCATAAATTATCATTTCTTCAAAAAGCCAATACTGAAAATCCAAATCCTTATTTCCCAACATATTCCGGACTGTTGCCACTTCATTCATAACATCAGTTTCTACCTTTTTAAGTTCCTGCTCGTGTTCAATATTAATTTGAATACATCTCTTTTTCTCATCCGCTGACATTTTTCGCACAGCTTCTTTATCTTGCTCATCAGCCGGTAGGGTACCCACAGCTTCTTCATCGTTATGCAAACCCCTGGCTATCATCTCCTCGTTTGTCATTTTTAAAATTAACTTTTCGATCTCATTTGTTTGACCCTGGGTTAGGTCAAGTTCTGATTTAACGAGTAGTAGTTTAGATCTTACATCGTCATCGCTAAGTCCAAACCCTCTGGCTAATGTTAGCCAATCTTTATCGGTTGACTTATCTGATATTAAATTTTGCGGGTTGGTTGGTTGACCGAAACTAGAAACATTCCAAAAAAGAAAGAAAAAGGTAAAAGGGGTCAGACTTAAAAATAGAAATTTGATCAATCCTCTTTGGCCCGACTCTTTCAGCATCGACCTTTTTTGAATTTTGTATGGTTGAATGTGGCTAGGCTTGGAGGTTCTTGAATCCGACTTAACTCTCAACATACCCACCCCCTAAAGAGCAGTCATCGCATAAAACTTACAGACGCCAAATGGGTTGCACACCATCCTTTTAACGAGAGCCATATGCATATCAGGGGCCAGGCCTACATATTACACTATACAAAGACGGCGTGCGTTGTAAAATATCTCCATGCCGAGACCCAAGCGCATCCACTATGAAGGGGCCGTGTACCACGTTACTTCCCGGGGGAACGAACGGCGAAAGATCGTCATGGATGACCCTGACCGTTGGATGTTTATAAGGCTTTTGGGTGAAATGATCGAGGAAAACGGGGTTATCTGTCATGCCTGGGTGTTGATGGACAACCATTACCACCTTCTGTTAGAAACACCCGAAGCGAATCTCTCCCAAGCCATGAAGCACCTGAACGCGCTTTATACCCAAAGGTTTAACAAAAAACACCACCGGTCTGGCCATTTGTTCCAGGGGCGGTTCAAGGCGATTGTGGTGGAGAAGGAAAGTTATTTGAAAGAATTGTGTCGATACGTGGTGTTAAACCCCGTGCGTGCCCGAATGGCCAAGAAACCTGGTGATTGGAAGTGGAGCAGTTACCGGGCGACTGTCGGGCTGGACAAAAGAGAAAATTGGTTGGAAACGGATTGGATCCTTGGCCAGTTTGGAAAAACGGAGAAGCAAGCCCAAGACAGTTATAGGCAATTTGTGGCGGAGGGAATGGGAAAGAAAGAGTCGCCTTGGGAAGAGCTTTCTTCCCAGGTGTACCTAGGAAAAGAAGGGTTTTTGGACAGGGTGCGTGAGGTGGGGCGAAAACATCGGAACCTGGATGTGCCCAAGTACCAGAAGCATGTGGTAAAAAAAGACCCGGAAAAGGTTTTGGAGAAGATTGGCGAAGTGTATGAGGAAAAACCGGAAGAGATACTGAAATCGGGCCGAAGAAGGCGTGAAGCGAGAGAAGCTGCGATCTATTGGCTGAAAAAAGAAGCGGGATTGAGTCTGAAAGAAATCGGAAAAAGGATGGGCGTGGGGTTTTCGGCGGTGGGGAACCAATGGTCGAGGATCAAGGCAAAGATGGCGAAAGACCGGGCGTTCGCTAGACGACTTCTAAAGTGTAAAATGTAAGCCTGGCCCCTACGCTCCACTTCCTTCCAGCCCAAGTGTGTACGGGGTCAGGCCTGAAAAAAGAAAATTCAACGTGGCCGTAACTTCATTCCCATCCATCTGCTTGATTTTATTCATGTGAGGTCCCTCCTACGCTTAAGCTCCCCCCGACGCTAAAGCTCTGGGAGGCGGGTCGGAGGGCAGGCGATTCAAATAAAATCACTTAAATGGGTCTGAACATGTGTTGTGGGTTTGCCCTTAAAACCCCTCCCAAGTCGCTGGCGCAGGCCTTCTTGCCCGACCTGTCGTCGGAACTCGAGTCATTTCAACCCCGGTACAACATCGCCTCCTCAGTAAGGAGTGAAAATTAATTGCCCGGTGATCTATTTTGAGCCTAATGATTTAACATGAATGGGCTAGACTCTTAGAAACCTAGGGTTGAATATCGCTTAAGCCCATATAAGAAAGGCCCCGTCTATGCCAGCCAATATCGTCATTCGGGATCTGGTAAAAACCTACCGTAGGGGAAAGGTCAAAGCCCTCAACGGTTTGAACGCCGAGTTCGTTTCCGGAAAAACTCACGGCTTGATTGGCCCCAACGGATCGGGCAAAACCACATTGATGGGATGCTTGCTAGGGCTTCTACACCGGGACGCGGGTCAAATCGACATCGCCGGGCTGATCCCGGAATCCATCGACTTTAAACGCCAACTTGGTTATGTGCCAGAACGCCTGCGCTTTGACATGTGGATGAAAGCCTGGGAATTCATGGAATACCATGACCACCTGGCGGGGTTGGAAAAAGCTAGCCGAAAAGAGCGGGTGGCCCAATGCCTGACCCGAATCGGCTTGGAAGAAAAGAGCTGGCAGGAACGCCTCAAAACCTTCTCCCGGGGTAACCTTCAAAGGCTGGGCCTGGCCCAGGCGATCCTCAACCAGCCTCAATACCTGTTTTTGGATGAGCCCACCTCGGGCATGGACCCGGTGGGGGTGATCCTTTTCCGCAAAGTGGTTCAGGAGGAAGCCCAGCGAGGCTGCATGGTCTTGTTGAGCTCCCACCAGCTCAATCAGGTGGAACAGCTTTGCGACGAGATTCATTTCATCGAAAAGGGTCAAATCATCGATCAGAACCCAGGGGATGCCCATGGCGGGGAAAACATCCTGAAGGTCCGTTGGATGGCTGCTTCCAAAAAAACAGCCGGAATCAAAGCCCACAAATTCTCCTCCGCAGTGCGCCTGCTGCATTTCTCCGACCTGGGGGCCGAATTCAAGGTGAAGGGGGAAGAAGGCTCGCGGGAGGTCATTGAGACTCTGGTCAAAAAGGGCGTCCCGGTGATCGAGGCGGTGCCGGAAACTTCGAGACTGGAACGCTTTTTCCTGGAAGAGGAGGGAAAGACCCATGATTAATTTCGCGATCGCCTGGCATACCTTTCACCAACACCATTGGATCCGCATATCCATCATGGCGCTGGTGGTGCTTTTTGTTTTTCTGTCGGCGGACGCTACGACACACAACCAGTTCGTTTATCTCACACCCTTTCTGGTTTGGGTGATGGGGTCGGGCATTGTGGGGAGGGATATGTCCAGCGGGGTCGCTCATCTGCTGTTTACCAGGCCTATCACGCGTACCAGCTACATCTTGACCAAATGGACCTCACTGGTCGCTTCTGTCTTCTTATTCCAGTGCTGCCTCTTTATTTTCTGGGTCCTGGGGAAAATACTTTTCCACCATAACCCTGATCTATCGGCCGACCTATTTATAGAATTCGGCCTCTCCGCCTGGATCACCATGACCCTTTCGGCGGTCGTTGTGTTTTTTTCGACCATCATGCCGGGCTGGGGTGATCTGGCCCTTTTGCTTTATTACCACGTGATCTTGCTGGTACTGAATATTTCAGCCTTGAAGGATTACATCCCCGATTTCAACAAGGTGATCGAAGGGCTGGTACGGCTTATTTGGCCGGGCGCGAAGATTGGCTTTTCCTATGTGAGCTCAAGGGAATACAAATATTACGGGGGATTACATTACACCTTAACCCTGGGGGATTTCGCGATCGACACAGCCATCGCCGTGGTCTACTTCCTGGCGGCCGTTTATTTGATGAAACGCATTGACATCAGCTATACGAGTGATTAGTGGGTGAGACAAACACAGTCTGTAAAATAAAATTTGATTTGGGCCTTAACTTCTTTTATCCCGTTCCTATAAACGCCACCTATGTGCGGACGATTACGCCGATTCCCATTAGGAATCGGCACTTCCAAACCTCATCCCTGTGCGGGGTCAGGCCTGAAAAAAGAAAATTCAACGTGGCCTTAACTTCATTCCCATCCATCTGCTTGATTTTATTCATGTGAGGTCCCTCCTACGCTTAAGCTCCCCCCGACGCTAAAGCTCTGGGAGGCGGGTCGGAGGGCAGGCGATTCAAATAAAATCACTTAAATGGGTCTGAACATGTGTTGTAGGTTTGCCCTTAAAACCCCTCCCAAGTCACTGGCGCAGGCCTTTTTGGCCGACCTGTCGTCGGAACTCGAGTCATTTCAACCCCGGTACAACATCGCCCCCTCCAGCTCGGTACCCGTCATCCGCTTCCAGGAAAACCGCAACTTTTTAGAGGCGCTGAAATGGGGCCCCAATTGTTTGTAACAATTGGGACTACCAAGTCTCACCCCTCGGTTTGAGACCTCGTGGTAGGTGCCTGCTACCCATTTAGGACAAAACCCCTTGATCGGGTTCAAGCAGGCGGGTTTTGTTACAAAAAAGTTTGTTGTGGGTATCTTGCAAATGCAAAAACCTCTTAAGTATATTTTGGCCCAACCGTAACCCCATTGGCTTGTTTTTGGGGGTTCCGCTATATCCCGCGTCGAAATGGGCACCTTTGGCTAAATATCTTTGTTTCTTCCTGCTGTTGTTCAGTGCCTTTGGGCCTCTCTACGCGGACCCAAGCGGTTCCGTAGCGGTTTCGATGGCGCCCTCGGCCACCCCCGCCGTTTCGCCCGCCCCTGCTCCAAGCAACCGCTACTATCTGGAATTGGCCGGGGGCATCGACCTGCCCGTGAGCGGATGGCAAAACGCCTATTCCCTGGGCCCCGGATTCAAGGTCAGCGCGGGGCTTTCCCTCGACCCCCCCTGGTCCCTTCAACTGGACCTGGAAACTATTTATTTCACCGGTACCAACGACGCTGGAAAGATTTCCGATGAGGAAATCCTGGTTCTTCCGATGATGCGCTACCAATTCGGGGGCGATGTTTTTCGGCCCTATCTCCTGGCCGGCCTGGGCGGGGAATTCGAGGTTCTTTCAGGCCCCCCTTCGGGCACGGCCGTGGCCGATTTCGACGGGGCGTTGGGGGCGGGTTGTGAAACGGGCCTGGGGCATGGGTTTTCCATTTTTCTGGAAGGGAAATACAACCTCATCTTTTCCTCAAAAGTCGTCGGACAGGATATGCCTTTCTGGTTGGGCCTTCATTGGGAGTTGCCATAAACAAGTTCCACTGCTTTTCGGGCGTGGCAGGGGAGATTTGATATGAAAAGAGGATTCATCCTTGGGGCCTTGGCGGTCCTGCTATTGGCCGGCATCCAGGCCTGCAACAACGCGAAGCAGTACCCTTCCAGCCCCTTCTCATCGCTGGCCCCCACCTTTACCTACACCCACACGGTCGTCCTGACGCCCCCGACCAGCACCCTCAGCCCCACTATCACCTCTTCCCCCACGGTCACTAAAACGCCTACCGCCACCCTTTCCCCCACACCCACCTTTTCATCCACCGACACTTCCAGCCCCACCGTGACATCGACCACCACCAATACCTTAAGCCCCACGCCTTCCTTCACCCCGACCCTCACCAGCACCCCCACCCTCACGGCCACCAACACCCCCACCGCCTCACCGACGATCACCGACACACCCCCATTGACCCCGACCTTCACCCTATCCTCCACCTTCACGCAAACTTCCACGACGACCTTTTCGGCCACCCCCACCCTGACCGATAGCCCCACCGACACCGCCACCTCTACCTTGAGCCCCACCCTAACCCTCACGCCCACCCCAACTTCCACGGCCACTACCACCCCGACTGATAGCCTCACCGACACCGCCACCTCCACCCTGAGCCTCACTATTACCCTTTCACCCAGCTCAACCCCGACGGCCACCGCCACCCTGACCGATAGCCCCACCGGCACCGCCACCTCCACCTTGAGCCCCACTATTACCCTTACGCCCACCCCATCCCCCACCGCCACAACCACCCCGACCGATAGCCCCACCGACACCGCCACCCTGAGCCCCACCATTACCCTTACGCCCACCCCAACCTCCACGGCCACTCATACCATCACCTTGACCCGCACGGGAACCCCCACTTCCAGTCCCACCGTCACATCGACTGCCACAGCGACCGCCACCCCCACCTTCCATTTCGTGGGCGCCTGGACCAACAGTTCGCCCTACGGCCTAGCCTGCAACAAGGCGACCTCGGTGGTTTATGTGACCCAGCCCACGGATGTGGATGTGTTTGATTCCATCACCAACTTCACCACCCCCAACTCGGCCTGGACCCAGTATGGAGCTACCGCTTTCAGCTCACTGCAGACGCAGGCGGTGAACCCGGTCAACGGGGATGTCTATGTCGTGGATTCCGGGGTTGAAAAGGTTTACGAACTCTCATCCGGAGGGGGCGCTGTCAGCCAATCCACCACTGCTTTTAACTCGATTCAGGATGTTGAAACCGATTCCAACGGCAACGCCTATGTGGTGGACCAGGGGGGCGCGACCCTCTACGAGCTCAACCCCGGCATGGGAGTCGTTAAAACCTGGACCAAGGCCGGAACCACCAACTTTTCGAGCCTCTATTCCGTGGCCCTGGATCCGTCGAACAACATTTACGTGTGCGACAACGGACTCGACCATATCTATGAAATAAACGCCGGGTCGGGCACGACCATCATCAACACCTGGAACACGCCGGTGGGGAACTTCATCTACCAGATGTGCGTGAACGCCAGCGGGACCGTCTACGCGGCTGATGAGGGAGTGGTCAGGTTGGAAGAATATGTCCCGGGTACCGCGACCCCCCTGCACACCTTTACGGGTACCGAGGGCGGGGGAACGGCCTTTTCGGCCCCGGACGGTGTGTGCTTCCTCCCCAACGGCAACCTTCTGGTCGCCGACTACTTCAACAACAACCTGCAGGAATATGTCCCTTAAAAGGGCGAATTAAATAAGAACGCATCAGTCGCTGGCGCAGGCCTTCTTGGCCGACCTGCCGCCGGAACTGGAATCATTCGAGCTCCACTAAAAATCCAATATGGGTAATACCCAATCAATTAGGTAATGTGCGCTTTAGAATTCAGGGTCAGACCCGTTCTTCGCCAAAGCTCCCCCGATATTAAAGCTTTGGGGGACAGGCCGGAGGGTGTGCCCACCTACGCCACCCCCACTACGCCCTAACAGGGTGCTGAAAAAGTGTTTTTCACCCTGTCTAGCAGCCACGGGTTTGGAGCGAATCACATTAAACCCCTTGTTTTCCAATGGGTGATTCGCGACACAGAATAGGAAAAAGTCCGTTTCTCAGACTTTTTCAACATCCTGCTAAAGGTTTCAATGGGCAGGCGGCTTCGGCGGGCAGGCTGAAAAAAGAAAATCGACTTATTCCTTTACGGCCTATCTTTTTCATCATTGAGCCGTTTTTGAGTAACTTGTATACACACATAGTAATGTGTAAAATACTACACATAGGAGGCGGCCCATGGCAACCAATTTGGCAATCGACGACGCCCTTCTTTCTTTGGCGCAAAAGATCGGGGGACATAAGACAAAAAAAGACACGGTCACCAAGGCTTTGACCGAGTTCATCCAACGCCGCAAGCAGGAGGAAATCATCGGCTTGTTTGGCTCGGTGGATTTCGACCCGAAGTACGATTACAAAAAACAAAGGAAAGGCCGTTGAAAGTCCTGGTGGATACACCGGTTTGGTCCTTGGCCCTTCGAAGAGAGGGGAAGAACAGGCCGGTTGGGGAAGAAGCCGCCGTTCAGGAGCTTTTGGAACTCATCCGGGAGATGAGAGTGGTTCTTATGGGGACGATCCGGCAGGAACTCCTTTCCGGCCTTTCGGATAAACGCAAATATGAGGAACTGCGCTCAAAACTTGAAGCTTTTGAGGATATGCCGTTGGAAACCGGACATTACGAATTGGCCGCGGCCTTGGCCAATGAATGCCGTAAACATGGAATCCAGGGTTCTCACACTGATTTTTTAATATGCGCGGCTGCCCGCCATAATGACTTGGCCATATTTACATTGGATAAGGATTTCGAAAGATACCGGCCCCACACGGGTATTAGGCTACATATCGTCCGTGAGGATATACGAAAAGATAACCGTAAGTGAAAACTTCGTGCCTATTCAGGGTCAAGCGCGAAAATAGAAAAAAGTTTTATCTTCCCTAAAACTGTGAAAGAGGTAAGCGGTGCGTACCATCGGAAATTTGATTTGGTTCGTTTTTGGCGGCGTATTCATGGGGCTTTTGTGGTGGTTGACCGGCCTTCTGGCTTACATTTCCATCATCGGCATACCATGGGGAAGGGCCTGTTTCGTCATGGGGAATTTCATCTTTTTCCCCTTTGGGAAAGAGGCCATGAGCCGGAAAGAACTCAATAAAAAGGAAGACCTTGGCACGGGGGCATTGGGGTTAATCGGGAATATCATCTGGTTTTTTGTAGCCGGTTTTTGGCTGGCGTTGGGGCATGTGTGTTCGGCTTTGGCTTGTTTCATAACGATTATTGGTATTCCCTTTGGGATTCAACACCTGAAACTGGCCGGGTTCTCCGTGGCGCCGATTGGTATGACGATTGTGACTAAAGAAGAGGCCGCCGCGGCCCGAAATGCGAACGCGTAGACGAAATAACTGACCCGGAAGGTTGTGATTCCCGCCCCGGGGCCCCATGATGGCCCTATGAAAACCGCACTGCACATCGACAAGAGTTTATTGAACCAAGCCATCCGGTTAACCGGAATCAACGAAAAAGCCGCATTGGTCCGCATGGCCCTGGAAGCCCTGATCCGCCAGGAAACAGCAAGGATTGCGCTTACTCCCACCAGTGATTCCCCAGTACTCGCCACCCTGAAAACTCGGTATTAGTCCAAACTCCCTGGCTTGATCCATTTCACTAACAGGGTGCTGAAAAAGTATTTTTCAGCACCCTGTCGACAGCCATGGGATAGAACGAGCCACTTAAAATATGGTTTTTATGTGTTGTGGCTCGTTCGCAAATAGGAAAAAGTCCGTTTCTGGGACTTTTTCAGCATCCTGCTAAAGCTAAATTCTTTCCTCACAACATTCCTTGAACATAAAAAATCAGGTAGTAAATTTAAGTTTAAGCTGAAACTTATTAAGACTTGTTTTGAATGTTCTCGTTTATTAATTTTGTGACATTCATGTAAAATATTAGTCAGAGAGTCGGATACACCTCCACGCCGAAAGCAAAATCGCATTTTAGAAATGTTCCGGAGGACCAGTTGAGTTCAGCCAAGAAGAAGACCGAAAGAAGAACCCATACCCGCCACGACGTAAAAATCCCCGTCAAGTTCCGTTACGATAAAGGTGAAGGCATTTATAAATCCATGGACGAATGGCGCGGGGTCGAACGCCACGGGTTCACAGTTGACTTGAGCCTGGGGGGGATGAACCTGGTGGTGGATGATCCCATCGAGGTAGGGGAAGTGCTTCGGTTTGATGTTTTTCTCTTGGATCGAAAAGAAGTTTTGAGCCTTTACGGCGCGGTGCGCTGGTCCAATGAAAAGGGGGTCGGCCTGCGGTTCTTGGGCATGAAACCCGAAGAGATGGAAGCCTTAGAGGCTTTCCTGAATAAGGTCTACTCCAACAAACAATCCGCCGCCAGCTAACCGATACCTCTTCACGTCTTCTTCGCTCATTTGCGGGCTGATACCGTTTCTTTCCTCAAAATGTCCGTGATGGTCTGGACCAATTTTTTCATCTCAACCGGTTTCTCAAAAAAGGCCCGGATGGCGGGTTCTTCCTTGGGGAGGGTTTCGCGGTATTCGCCGTAACCGGTGACCACGATGATCGGCAGGTCGGTGTGGAGGCTCAAATGGGGGATCAGATCCATCCCGTTCATATCCGGGATCATGAGATCGGTGAGGACCAGGTCCACCGATTCCATTTCCATCGCTTGCAGGGCTTCCAAGGATTTGGTGAAGCCCAGGACCTTGTAGCCCGCTTCGTGGAGCGCCTTCCGGTAAAACATCAGGAGGCTTCGGCTATCTTCGATGACCAGGATCGTATTTTTACGCTTACTCATGGCCACTTCCTTTCTCGCACCCGTGGGGTGGGAAAAGAAAACGCTTTCACTTATATGGTACCGGGATGACACCTCTGCTTTAAATTGTAGAGTGATCCTTTACTAGGACCTATTTTAAATCTTTTGCCAACAGCCGGCGCAGGTATTTCAATTGAAACCGTCGAATTCGCAGAGCATTTTTTGTGCCTTGCCAGATGGGATGAGAGTGCCTGATTTTTGTCAGGGCATGCCGGTCGCGGGGTAAGATGAAGAAAGAATTTCACCACCAAGACTCCAAGGCACCAAGAACAACGCGAATAACATGGATATAATTAGAAGGTCGTTAATAAAGCCTGATTATATTTCGGCTTTCTTGGCGGACTTTGCGTCTTGGCGGTAAAAATTGCTGTTGCTTTGAGGTTTTGCTACAGGTTCTTATGGGAGGAAACCATTCCTGAAACAACTGATGTAACAATGCCGAAAAAACCAATGATTAACCTTTGGACCCCGGCCCTTTGGATTTCATTGATATTAGTGCCACTCTTGGGAACCCGCCTGATTTCGGTGCATGACTTGGGGTTTCATCTCAAGGCAGGGCATTGGATCGCCGAGCACCATGAGGTACCACAGGCGGATACCTTCACCTATACCGTGGGCGGCCAGCCCTATGTGGATTCCCATTGGCTTTACCAACTCGCGATTTACGGCCTCTACCATTGGGGGGGCTACGGGGCCCTAACGCTGGGTCATGTCGTTTTGATATTGGCCGGTTTCCTTTTGCTGGCCTACCGGTGCCGGGAAACCCATGCCCCGGACTGGCTTTTGGCCATCCTTATGACATCAGCGGTTTTCATCATGGAAAGAAGGTTTCTGGACCGGCCGGAAGTGGCTTCCTGGCTGTTGTTGGGGGCTACCCTTTGGATCCTGGAAGGCTACGCCTCGGGTAAAAAGCGGCCGCTTTGGTTATTACCCTTGATTCAGCTGGTTTGGGCCA
Organism: candidate division FCPU426 bacterium; assembly: GCA_963849485.1. Classification (GTDB taxonomy): domain Bacteria; phylum Oederibacteriota; class Muellerivitia; order Muellerivitales; family Muellerivitaceae; genus CAVTWJ01. The sequence goes on from CAWKIF010000099.1 coordinate 25,091, forward strand.
ATTCCGAGGGTTTATTTGTCTTGGGGTGGATCGTCCTGGGCGCCTTTTGGGTGGGAAAGACCCATGAACTTAAAAAACCAGACCTAAAACTTACTCTTTTCGCGGCCCTTTCGATCGTTGCGGATTTCATGAATCCCAACTTTCTCAAGGGCGTCCTCTATCCCTTTTCCTTTATTTCCAAGCTGGGGGGGGGATATGTACAACCAAACGGTGATGGAACTGCAGTCCCTGCCGGCCTTTCTGGCGAACCCCTCTTTTGCTGGGGATTCCAAGGTGTTTATCATTCTTTTCTGCCTTTATTTTCTTCTTTTCCTCTTACTTATGATTGTCACCTTCAAACAAAGTAAGGCCCAAGGCCTCTTTTTGGCAGCCGCTTTTTTTTGCCTGGCCTTTCGCTCAGTTCGCAATATTCCCCTGGCGATGATCGTAACCCTCCCGGCCTTTGCCTCGGCTTGGGTCGACCTGACCCGTAAAGAGGGGTTCGGGTTGAACTGGTTTCATCCGCTGCCCATATATAAGAGGGTCTTACCGATCCTTTTTTCCCTTGGACTCGCGCTTTGGGGATGCAGGATCGTTACCGACGCCTATTACCGGTCGGACATCCGGGCCGAAAGGTTTGGCTTGGGACTGGATGAGGAAAAACTGCCCGTTGAGGCCAGCCTCTTTATGGCCCGGGAACACCTGTATGGGAGGATCCTGAATTCCCCGAATTTTGGGGCATGGCTGGAGTGGAGCCTGAACCAGCCAGTTTTTATGGACACCCGCTGGGAGGTCATGGGGGAAAGCCTTTACCGGCGTTACCTGGATATGACCTTCGCCCAAGAGAAGGCTTTAGGAGGGCTGAACGCCGCGCTGGTTCAAACGGGCGCCCAAATCGTGGTGTTCGAACCCCGCGTCGAGGGTTCCTGGACCGGCCAGATCAAAGGGTTGAGCGAATGGCGGTTGGTTTACCTGGATGACAGCGCCGCCATTTACTTGAAGATAGGCTACCGGGACGACCTGCCTGATTTTTCATGGGAGGGCATGGTTTCCTCTTTGGGGCTTCATACCGTTTCACGGGAGGACCTACTGGCAGCCTTTAGCGGTTTGGGGACTTCTTCCCTCGGAAATTGGATCGAGGGCTTTTATAGGAAATGGGATTTTCCCTGGGGCCTGCTCAACCGAAGTTTGATGGCCCAGCAATACGGAAAGCCGGAGGTTCAATTGGCCCTGGACCTGGAAATGGTGCGCCGGACCGGCGGCTTCGAGCGGCCCTTTTTGGAGTTGGTCATCCAGGATTGCATGAATCTAAAGAACACCGCGGGGGCCCGCATGGGTTTTCAAAGGCTTTTGCAGATGGACCCGGGGGACAAGAACGCGATGAAGGGGTTCTTTTCGCTCTCGAGTATGTGAAAGAAGTAAAACCTAATCCACCGCCAAGCCGCCAAGTAAGGCAAAACCAAAGATTTGAGATTAAAAACCATATATTTTCTTGGTGTCCTTGGCGACTTGGCGTCTTGGCGGTGAATATTTGTTTTTGGGGTTTTAGACTTTTTGGGGAAGAACATAAAAAAGCAGTGTGAAGTAGTGACAGAGGGCACCGGCGAAGACGAACAGGTGCCAGATGGCGTGGTGGTAGGGCAGTTTTTTCCAGAGATAAAAGATCGTGCCGAGGCTGTAAAAAATCCCCCCCGCCAGCAGGAAATAGAGGCCGCCCGGGGGCAGGGAAGCAACCAGGGGCTTGCCCGCCAGCAGGATCATCCAACCCATTCCCAGGTAAAGCAGCGTGGAAACCAGCCGGAACCGGCCGGTGAAAAAAGCTTTCATCACGATCCCCGCCGCCGCTAAACCCCAAACGATGCCAAAAAGCCACCAGCCCAAGACCCCGTGCAGGGTGACCAGGGTCAGGGGGGTATAGGTGCCCGCGATCACGAGGAAAATACTCGAATGGTCCAGTATTTCCATGACGTATTTCACCTTGGGGGATTTGAAACTGTGGTAGAGGGTGGAAATGACGAAGAGCAGGATCAAGGCACCGGAAAAAATGCTGAAACTGACGATGTGCCAGGCGCTCGCCTTGAGGCTGGCCAGGGTAATGAGGACAGCGGCCCCCGCGCAGGTTAAAAAGGCGGATACGCCGTGGGTGATACTGTTCGCCAGTTCCTCGCCGGGGCTATAACGCGGGGTTGCGGGGATCGAAGGGGGTGCGGTCATCAGAGCCTTGTTCTCGGAATGGTGAGGAAACAACGACATTCCAGAAAGAAAGTCTAGCACCTTAAATTTTCGACAAGATAGAGTGGTGTGCCCGGGGAGGGGGTTAAGAACCTAAACGAAACTAAAAAGCAAAGACAATATTTACCACCAAGACACAAAGACACCAAGGTAAAAAATAGTTTTGGATTTACAACGTTTTCATCTTATAGCATAAGGAATTTCTTGGTGCCTTGGTGACTTGGTGGTGAAAAAGTTAGTCTTGTTAGAATCTCTAGGCGGCGGTTATACGGTAATACCCGCAGTCGAAAGGTTTCGGGGCGGGGGCGTTCCAAAATTCCTTGGGCACCCAATCCCCCGACATCAACAGATCCCCGCCCATTTTTAAGGTTTCACCCTGGACCTCATAAATGGTTGACGTGTCCAAACCGCTCAAATGCAATGGACGGAAAGGGCCCTTGGCGGCCTTTATCTGAAAGAAAAACAGGCAGGCTTCCTTCTTATCGGAACTCACGAAGATCCAGGCGGCCCGGTCGTTTCCATAGGGTGATTCCAGCCGGTGGAAATTCCCAAACTGGATGAGGGGGCGGATTTCTTTATAGTAGGCGATGTAACCCGCGAGTTCCTTTCGTTCCTCTTTACTCCACTTGGAAATATCGGCTTCCACCCCCATGTTGGCCGACATGGCCAAAAGCGCGCGCCACTTCAATGGGCTTTCGCGCTTGGTGATGTGGTTGGGCGAGGAGGCGATATGGGAACCCTGGCAGATGGCGGGGTGGGCGAAACTGGTGCCGTACTGGATCATGAGCCGGTCCAGGCCGTCCATGTTGTCGGAGGACCAGATTTGGGGCTGGTAGCTGAGGATGCCCAGGTCAAAGCGGCCGCCCCCCCCGGCGCAGCCTTCGAAAAGGATGTCGGGGAACCGGTGGTTGAACCGATCCATCAGCTCGTAGAGCCCCAGGCAATATCGGTGGTAAACCTCGCCCTGCCGGTCGGCGGGAAGGGAAGGGCTGCCCACCTCGGTGAGGGAACGGTTCATGTCCCACTTCACGTAATCCACCCGGCTATCGTCCAGGACCCGGCTGATGGTCTCGAAGAGGTAATCCCGGACATCTTGCCGGGTCAAGTCCAGTACCAACTGCCAGCGGGCGGTTTTGCGCTCGCGTTCCCCCACATGCAGGCACCAATCCGGATGGGCCCGGTAAAGGTTGCTGTCGGGGGAGACCATCTCGGGCTCGATCCAGAGGCCGAATTTCAAGCCTAAGGCGTGGACATGCCGGGCCAGACCCGCGACCCCCTGGGGTAGTTTGCGGGGGTCGGGAACCCAGTCCCCCAGCGAACTGTTGTCCTTGTCCCTCTTGCCAAACCAGCCGTCGTCCAGGACCAGCATCTCGATGCCGGTTTCCAGGGCGCTTCGGGCGATGCGGATGATATCTTCCTGCTTGAAGTTGAAATAGGTGGCTTCCCAATTGTTCAAGAGGGTCGGCCGGGCTTTTTGGGTCCAATGGCCCCGGCAGACGCGGTCGCGGATAAAGGTGTGAAAGGTTTGGCTGATGGCCCCATAACCCCCGCTGGAATAGGAAACGAGGCTCTCGGGCGAGGCGAATTCTTCCCGGGGGTCCAACCGCCAGTTGAAGCCGAAATCATTGATCCCCAGGTTGAGCCGCAGCCAACCCAAATGGTTGACCTCGGCCTCCAGGAGCCAGTTCCCGCTATAGGTGAGGGCCAGGCCGTAAACCTCGCCTTTTTCCTCGCTCACTTGCCCCCGGGTCACCATCGCGAAGGGGTTCATGTCATGGGAGGAAATGCCCCGCCGGCTTTCCAAACGAACCGTGCCCTGAAGAAGGGGCCTTTCCTGGAACTGGCGTTCTCGGGCCCATGCGCCGCCGAAACTCACTATCCGGTAATCCCCAACGGGCAGGTCGACTCCCAAACTGGCGAGCTTCAAGATCCGCACCGGTTGGGGGCCCCGGTTCCGCAAGAGGGTCCGCCGGGCGAGGATATTGTGATTGGGATAGAGGGTAAAGAAAAGGTCCATTTCCAGGCGGGCCTGGCTGTCGCCCAGGGTGACACGCAGGGTTTTGGCCACGTCCCCGGGCTCGCAAGTGGAGGTGGGAAGGCCGGCGAGGGCCGGCTTTCCATCGAGGATTTCGTGGGAAAGGTACCGGAATTCGGTGACGCGGGAGCCGTCGGGCAGTTCGAAAATATACGCCGGGACGCGCTGGTCATTGTGGCCGAAGTCGGCGAAGTCACGGCGCATCAAGTCGAGATTGGCGTTGGGGCTGCGGTCCTTGGTGAGCTCGATCCAATCATCGGTCAACGACCTTTCCGCCGTGGTCGTCAAGGGTTCCCCCCAATGCAAGAGGCCCAATCCTCCCAAGGGGTTGACGGCAAGGAGCATGGAAAAGGATTTGGAATCCAGCCGAAAGGTTTGGGTCGCGGGTTTAAAGGTAATCATGGGACTCCCATGGCATGAGTTGTATCTACTGTAGCGGTTTTGGAATAGGGGGTAAATTACCATGATTTCCGGGTTTTCAGATAAATCGTTTTAATTAATTGTTGGTATAATCCACCCGTTTGACTTCATCCCTGGGTTGGGGGGCGTGTATGAAAAGCCTTATCGCGAAAGTTATGGTTTGGGGCGGTCTGTTGGTTTTGGGAGCGGGTGGCGCGCTCATCACTTGGGGTTGTGCTCACCATGAAAACAATAACGGCGTGGTCCTCACCTGCATGGGATGGGGAGGGGTGGAGGAAACCAAGATCATCCAGGCCACGGTGGATGATTTTAAGAAGGCCCACCCCGGCGTGGATGTCCAAATGCAAAGGGCGCCCTATGGGGATTACATCACCAAGCTATTGACCGAGTTCGCGGCGGGGCTGGCCCCGGATGTGCTCGCGATCAACGCCGAACAGATGATCACCTTCTCGTCGAGGGGTCTCTTTGTCGATCTGAAGCCCTATGTGGATAAGGACACGACCATCAAGCTCGCGGATTTTTACCCCGAGTCGATCGACCATTACACGACGGGAGGCATCCTGACCGCCATCCCCCGGGACATCGCCCCGGTGGCCTGTATCTATTACAACAAGAAAATGTTCGACCGGGCGGGCCTGCCCTACCCGAAGGACGACTGGACCTACGACCAGTTCGTGACGATCGCCCAGAAGTTGACGAAAAAGAACGCCGAGGGCAAGACGGTTCAATGGGGTTTCGTGGACGAATACCCCACCTGGGATGCCTGGGTCTACGCCTTCGGGGGGACCCTGGCCAACGACGAGAAAAAGCCCGTCCGGTGCATGCTCGACAGCCCCCAGGCCATCGCCGGGGTGCAATTTAGGGCCGACTTGATCTACAAGTATAAATGCACGCCCAGCCCCAGTATTTCCACCACCATGGGAGGGCTGGGTTTCTCGGATTATTTCATGAACGGGCAGGTGGCGATGTTCTACAGCGGGATCTGGAAGACCCCCCTGTTCCGCCAAATCAAAGGGTTCGATTGGGACGTGGTGGAGTTTCCCTTAGGCCCCAATGCCCACCGGGGATTCCCCTTGAGCGCGACCGGATACGGCATTACCCGCAACTGCAAACATCAGGACTTAGCCTATGAGCTGGTGAAGTTCCTGGCGGGGGAGGTGGGGGAGAAATACATGGCCTCCACGGGCTTGACCCAGCCCGCCATCAAGGCCCTGGCCCAATCCCCCGTGTTCCTGGACAACCAACAGCCCAAGTCCAAAGGCTTTCTGGTGGAGGCGGTCAAGGACGGCCATTTCCAGCCCCTGGACCCCAACGTGAGCGAGTGGAAGTCCCACATCGATTCGGGCCTGGAAAGGGTCTGGAACGGGACAGAGACGGCGGAAGTGGCCCTGAAAAAAGCCGTGGCGGAAGTGAACGCAAACTTTTTTAAGACGAAGTAAAGAACTGAATTTTCACCACGAAGACGCGAAGAACATCAAAATAAGAGAAATCGAAAACAGATAAAAAATCTCCGTTGTTTTTTGTCGTTCTTCGCGTCTTCGCGGTGGATGAATCTTTTTCTTAACAGCTGTTTTTCTTAATGAATTGGATGACCTCGCCGAAGTCGGCGGAAGCCAGGCAGACGCAGGTGTCGGCCGCGCCATAATAGACATCCAACTGGTTCGTCTTTTCGTCCAATATCGCGGCGGTAGGGAAGACCACGTTGGGGACGAACCCCGTGGTCTCGTAGAGCTCGGTGGGCGCCAAGAGGTAGCGCCGGGTGCGGTATTTCACCTTCCAAGGCTGGTTCAGGTCCAGGATCGCCCCGCCCATGGAATACACGAAACCGTTGCAGGTCGTGTGCACGCCGTGGTAGATCACCACCCAGCCTTCCTTGGTCTCAATCGGCGTCGGGCCGGCCCCCACCTTGGTCATCTGCCATCCGCTGGTCCTCCCGAAAACGAACTCGTGGTTGCCCCAATGGATGAGGTCGGGGCTCGTGGCGTAAAAGATGTCGCCGAAGGGCGTATGGCCGTTGTCGGAAGGCCGGTGCAGGAGGGCGTATTGGCCGTTGATCTTGCGGGGGAAGAGCACCGCGTTACGGTTGTAGGGCAGAAGGATCGTGGAAAGCTGGGTGATCTTCTTGAAATCCTTCGTGCTGGCCAGCCCGATGGAGGGCCCCGGCGTGGGGTAATAGCACCAGGTGATGTAATAGGTATCCCCGATTTTGGTGATACGCGGGTCGTAGCCCATGCCGGCGGGGATATCCTTCGGGACCGTGCCCGTGAGTTTCATGCGGTGGGGCTGTATGTCCCAGTGAAGGGCGTCCTCGCTGAAACCCACATGAAGTTCCTGGGTCATTTCCTGGGTGTCCACCCGGAAGACCCCGGCATAGGCCCCTTTGAACTTGACCACCGCGCTGTTCATGATGACGTTGGCGTCGGGCACGGCCGCGGACGTGATAATGGGGTTTTGAGCGTAGCGTTTAAATACGGTTTCGTTCGCCAAGAGAAGCCTCCAAGGAAGATTGCGGCCCCGTGAAAGGGCCTCAAGACGGATAGGTACTAAAAGGTTTTAGTATTTTATCCGTAAAATCTGAAAATCAAAGAAAATATAGAGACCCGAATGTAGGGGACAAACCAGCGGGACTAGTTCCGGGCATCCCCTCCCATTAATATGTGCGCTTCCTGAACGCTGAAAGGAAATGAAAAGTGACCTCACGCCTTTTGGATGGAACCTGGGAATTCCGTGCGGCGCGCCCCCTTCAAAAAAATACCCCCCGTGGACTTGGGCTCGAAAAATGGATGCCCGGCCGGATGCCCGGGACGATTCATTTCCACCTCCAAAAGCTAGGGAAGATCCCCGACCCCTTTTATTCCCGGAATGAACTGGACCTCCAATGGGTGGATGGCCAGGACTGGGAACTGCGGAAAAAATTCACCGTGACCCGGGAGGACTGCGCCCGGAGACGGTGCCAACTGGTCTTCGACGGTATCGACACCATCGCCGAAGTTTTCTTAAACGGAAAGACCGTCGGGAAATCCGCCAATATGTTCCGGCAGGTCGTTTGCGAGGCGGGGAAGGCCCTCCAACCGGGACAAAATGAGATTCGCATTGTTCTTAAAAGCCCCACGGCCTACGCCCGGCGAGAAGCCAGAAAGAACTCTTACCAGGTGGACACGGATAAGACCTTTAAATGGGAAACGGGGGAAGAGAGGGAAACCCGCCGATCCTGGATTCGGAAGGTACAGTGCCACTTCGGCTGGGATTGGGGGCTCTATTTGGCGGTTTCCGGGCTCTGGCAGTCCGCCCGCCTGGAATGTTCCGACGCCCCCCGGATCGCTTCGGTCCAGGTCGCGCAAAACCATATCGGACCTGTGGGAAAGCCCAAACAAGTTCAATTGGAAATCATGGTCCACTTGGAATCGGCCAAGGAGGAAGGCGGTATCCTGCGAGTCAAGTGCGGGGAAGCGGTATCCCAATATTTCATTTTTCTCCAGCCGGGGGAAAACAAGACAACGGTTTGTTTGGCTCTGGAATCCCCCCATCTTTGGTGGACGTCGGGCCAGGGAGAACAGACGCTCTATCCCCTTCAAGTGGAATGGGAAAGCTCAAAGGGTGAAACCGTCCGGGTTGAGAAAAAAATAGGCCTGCGAACGATCGAACTCGTGACCCAGCCGGATCGGGTGGGGGCGGAGAAAGGCGAATCCTTTTATTTCAAGGTCAATGGCCGTCCGGTTTTTATGAAGGGGGCTAATTGGATTCCCCCGGACGCGCTCGTGGACCGATGTACCCCGGAAATTTACCGGCATCTGCTTGAATCCATGGCCCAGGCCAATATGAATATGGTGCGGGTGTGGGGCGGGGGATGGTACGAGCAGGATGTGTTTTACGACCTATGCGATGAGTTGGGCCTGCTGGTTTGGCAGGATTTCATGATGGCCTGCGCGGTCTACCCCGATACCAAGGAATTCATAAAAGAAATAAGGCAGGAGGCGCTTTACCAGGTGCGCCGCCTTTCCAGCCACGCCTGCATCGCCCTTTGGTGCGGAGACAACGAAAACCTTTCGGGTTTAAAGCACTGGTGGACTCAGGCGATCACCGGACGGAAGGATTACCCCGCCATTTACCGCCGGGTGATGGATGCCTTGAAAGAAACCTGCGAAAAGGAAGATCCCACCCGCCGTTTTTGGGTTTCCAGCCCCTCCAACGGTTACTATCAAGGCGAGCCCGACGATACCAACCGGGGGGATGTGCACTATTGGAAGGTTTGGCACGGGGGACAGCCTTTTGAGAATTACCTCTCGGTCAAGCCCCGGTTCGCTTCCGAGTTCGGATTTCAGTCTTTCCCCGAGATCGCCACCCTGGCCCCGGTCGTGCCGCCTTCGGAATGGAACCCTTCCAGCTGGGTCATGGAACACCACCAAAGGTCGGGGCGGGGAAACATCCTCATCACCCATACCCTGGCCCGGGAACTGCCCATCCCGAAAAATTTTGAGTCTTTTTGCCGGGCCTCCCAGATCAACCAGGCCCTGGCGATGAAAACCGCCGTGGAGCATTGGCGCAGGCTCAAACCCCATTGCATGGGGACCCTCTATTGGCAATTGAACGACCTATGGCCGGTCGCTTCCTGGAGCTCCATTGATTACCGGGGCCGCTGGAAAGTGTTGCATCACCTGGCCGAAAGGTTTTACGCACCCCTCATGGTTTCCCTGGAGGCAACGAACGGAGATTTGAAGGTTTGGGTCACCAGCGACTTGCCGAATGCTTTGGACCTGACGGGGGAGTTGGAATCGATCACTTGGGAAGGCCGGGTGATCCGACGGATTCCCTTAAAGGTTCGCTTGGGGGCGGGGGAAAGCCGTCAGGTTTTGAAGGTTCCGATTTCCGGCCTGTTGAAAAAAGGGATGCATCGCCGGGACGCGATTTGTTTCGTCCGGTTGAAGGGTGGTAAGTTTGAATCCGAGAACCAAACCACATTGGTGCCTTGGAAATGGGTGCCCCTGCCTCAACCCCGGTTCAAGACTTCCTTGCGTATCCGATTGGGAAATTTAGAACTTTTGGCGCAAACCAACCGGGTGACCCCCTTTTTCCATGCTGAGATCAAGGGCCGGGAGGGCCATTTTTCAGGGATCGGCCAAACCTTGAGGCCGGGCCGGAAATATGTCTTTCCGTGGGTGCCCCATTACCAGGAAGGGTTGCCTTCCCTCACCGAAGCCCGGAAACAAGCGCGGGTCTCAAGTTTTTACGATCTTTTCGACCATTCCCATCCGCATTTTTCAAAGGGCGAGTGAATTTAACCAACGGCCAACACAAAGAAGCTAAGACGCCAAGAAAAGCTTTTAAAGGTAAAATTCCACATCGGAGAATTACAGGTTTCAGAAAGTTGTCTTTAATTCGTTGTTTTACTTAGTGTCTTTGCGTTGGATGTGGTTTTGTGATTTTTAAAAATGAATTTTTCTTTTTGTTTTCAGTCTTTAAGGTGAATAATTGGGCCTGGATTCCTGATGGTAATAAAAATTCCGGAGGCAGACTTGTCCACCAATCCCTTGGGCCAAATGGAACGAATGAAAAAGCTGGATCCTTCCAATATGCTGGGGAAGGTGGTCAGCCTGCCGGCCCAGTTTTTGGACGCGCGCCGCAGAGTTGCAGGGGCTTCGACCCTGGGGAGGAAGCCCAAAGACATCCGGCAGGTGCTGGTCGCGGGCTTGGGCGGGTCGGCCATTGGCGGGGACCTATTGAAGGGCTTGACCTGGAAAGAAGCGTCTTTTTCCGTGACCGTGAACCGCCATTACGATTTGCCCGGCTGGGTGGGGAAGGACACGCTGGTGGTTTGCTCCAGCTACTCCGGAAACACCGAGGAAACCCTTTCGGTCTTCCATCAAACGCTGAAAAAGAAGCATCCTCTTTTGGTGATCTCGGCCGGGGGCGAGCTTTTAAAGCTCTCGCAAAGGAACAAGCTTCCCTATTTGGCCCCGCCGGGGGGCTCCCGCCCCGGTCGGCTTTGGGATATTCCTTCATCACCTTAATGACCGCCATGGAGAGCCTGGGTTTGATGGCTTCCCAGGAAAAGGCCTTTATTGAGACGGTGGAGTGGATGAACCGGCTTGCGGCGGGTTACGGGCCCTATTCCCGGATGGCGAATAACCCGGCCAAGAAACTGGCCCGGTTCCTTCACGGTAAGTTGCCCGTGGTTTACGCCGGACAGGACCATATGGAAAGCGTGGGACTGCGCTGGAAATGCCAGATCAACGAGAACGCCAAGCGGATATGCTTGAACAGCGTCATCCCCGAAATGAACCACAATGAGGTGCTGGGTTATTCCTTCCACGAACCGCTGACGAAAGGTTCGGCGGTGGTCCTGTTGCGCCAGCCCAAGGGGGATCATCCCCAAATCGCCCGCAGGTTCGATATCCTCGAGGGGATTTTGAAGAAGAGGACCGCGGGGGTAATCGGTGTGGAACCCCAGGGAAAAAGTCTTCTTTGCCAGATGATGACCTCGGTGTACCTGGGGGATTTCGTGAGCGTCTACCTGGCTTATTTAAGGGGAGTGGACCCCACTCCCATCGGCTTAATCGACCAGTTCAAGAAGAGCCTGGCTGGGAAGAAATGAACAGTTTCGATTTTGGGAATCAAAACGAATATGTGAAACGAAAAGCTTAAGGCGGTCTTATGGGAAACGTGACGATCAAGGATGTGGCCAAGGCGGCTGGGGTTTCTATTACTACCGTCTCGTTTGTATTAAACCGCCGTACGGACATGGTCATCAGCCAGGCTGTCCAGCGAAGGTTTGGGACGCGGCCGAGAAACTGGATTACCATCCCAGCGCCTTGGCGGCGGGCCTGGCGGGGAAACGGACCCGAACCTGGGCGTGATTTTTTACCTGGAGGGCCAGCCCATCGCCAATAACTTCTATTCTTTCATTATCGAGGGAATCGTGAAGGAAACCCTGGCGCAGGGCTTCAACATCTATTTTTCCTACATGGAATCGGTCTACAAGGGCTATCCCACCCTTCCCAAAATCGTGCGGGAGAAAAACGTCGACGGCATCCTGGTCCTCGGGACGGTGTGACCCCAAGATGGCCGTGGACATGAAAAAACGGAAAATCCACGTGGTGGCCATCGATAATTTCCCCGAACTTAAGGGGGTCGACACGGTCCAGATCGAGAATGGCAAGGGAGGCGCCCTGGCGGTGGAACATCTCGCGCACCTGGGCCACAAGAAGATCGGAATCCTGGCCGCCGCCCTGGACCGGCCCAGCATCCACGAAAGGTTTTTGGGATGGAAATCAGAAATGATAAAGAATGGGAACGGCCCCTCCGAAGACCTGGTGTTCAAGGCTGACCGGTTGAACTTTTGGGGAGGTTACGAGCGAACGAAGGAAATTCTAGCCAAGCGCAAGGACTTGACGGCCCTCTTTTGCGTCAATGACGAGATGTCGGCGGGGGTCTTAAGGGCCGCCCGTGAGTCGGGTCGGAACGTGCCTAGGGATCTGAGCGTGGTTGGATTTGACAATATTGTTATGAGTCATTACACGGACCCGCCCCTGACGACCATCAGCGTGGCCAAGGAATACATGGGGAAACTGGCTGTCAGCCGGGTATTGCAGCTCATTGAGGGCGGGAGCCCCAAGGCCGTCCGGCTGGAGACCCCGGTGGAATTGATTGTGCGTGAATCCACAGCCAAGGCCCCGGCGCGGGTAAAAGCTTGAACCGGTATCGCCTCGGGATATTTTAGTTTTAGCCGCTGGAAAAGAATCCTTTGTTGACAGGTTCCATTAACTGGTGCTAGCCTTGTTAAAACGCTTTAGTGAAACCCCCGCTAAATCTTTTCTGGCCACGGAGAGCTGATTGAAACCTTCGTTTTTGATCCTCGGTTTGCTTTTCGCGGTCGTCTCCAGCGTGCCTTTGCTTTATTTGGGTTGCGGCGTCCAGAATCCCAATGAGCCCAATTGGGGCTATCCGACCACTACGGCGACTCCGCTCCCCCCGCTTTCCCTTCCCGCGACGATGTTTAATACCGCTTCAGCCGTTAGTCCCTGGTCGATCAACTCGGGATCTCAAGCTACCGCCAACATAGGTTTCAATCCCGCATTTTCGAGTTGTACTTCCTCCACGGGTGCCATGGAAGTGACCATGGGGTTCACGGGCGCGAACCAGGCTGTTTATGTTTTGGATCAGGTTAATCCGACGATCAACCTCAGCGGTAAAACCATCACCGTTGTCTTAACCCTCACCAGCGGCTGTACTTCCGCTTTGAATTATGATTTTTACTCCGAACCCTATATTGAGGAAGGCTCTGCCACGGCCTATGGCAAAGCCAGCGCCCAGCTTTACGGCTCGGCAGGAAGTTTTGTTTGCAATGGCACCGGATCAGCCTGCTTAACCTTGACGATGCCTGTTCCTTCGACCCCGGTCACTACCGCCCCGAGCGGCTTTTACCTTTCGGGAGGACCCTTTGATCCGACTCAGGTTCAATACATTGGGATTCAAATCGGGGCAGGGGGCAGTGGGTCTGGATTTGGCACGACGATCGCGGACATCAAGAGCTGGACCTATCAATAACAACTGAAGGAACCACTTAAATTGAGATCCCATTTCAACAGGGCGGCAGTAGGGGCCGCCTTTTTTATGACGGTTTGCCTTCTGATTCCCCGACTTTCCCTTGCGGACGAGGCTCTACCTCCCCCTCCTCCTGCCGCGCCGGCAGTGCCTTCAACCCCGGGCACGACTTTCATTTGGGAAGATTTCGAATTGGGGTCCTGCTATTGGGGGACCCAATTTGAAGCTAGCGTAATGGATGGGGGGACAATCTCCCAGGACTTTCCAACCAGCGGCCATTACTGCTACCGGGGGCATTTTATTCTGGGGCCCCGAGGGGGCCGGGTGGCCTTTTCCACTTCACAAGCCGGGGACCTGACCGGCGCCACCGCACTGACCGTCGATTTCTATAACTCCTCCCCCCTTACCTTCACGGGTTCCGTGATCCTCAAGCAGGGCCCTTCCTGGAGCTGGCTGAAATCCCCCGAAATCGCCTTGAGGCCCGGATGGAACAAAAATATCTCTTTCGACCTGATTTCCTTGAACCCCAAGACGGACCTCAAGCAGGCGGCCATCGTGTTCGAGACCAAAGAGTCGGGTGAGGGGTTCCTGTATATGGATAACCTGCGCCTGACAGGAGCGGACCCGGATAAAGTGATCCGCTATACCACCGCCGACAGGGTTACGGGAACCCCGGTCCTGGTAACGGGTTTCGAGGACGGGAACTGCCCCTTCGCCCCGGAAAAGGAATATTCCTCCGCGATTGATACGGACGTAAAGCTGGTACAAACCTCCGAGGGAACCCATGCTGCTTTTTTCTATTTCGACAACAAGGCCCCGGATGATCGTGGATCCTTTGTCCTTCAGGCCGACATGGACCTGACGGCCGCCAATGGAGTGGTCTTTGACGTTTATGTGCCCGGGAAAGACCCGATGGACGCCTCCGTGGTTTTGAATACGGGAGCCAAGTGGGAATATTACGAGTCCTCCCGCCCAGACCTTGAAACCCGGATGGAACCATGATGTCGCCATTTCCTTGAGGTCTCACACCTTCAAGTGCGCCGCCAGCAATTACATCAACACGGCTCCTGTTCTTCAGATCAACGCGGTTCGGAAATTCGGCTTGTCTTTCGCCTCCAACCAAATCGGCAAGGGTGATGTGGTGGTGGATAAGGTGCGCTTGCTATCGGATAAGGCCCCGGGACTTGAAAAAATTATCCGCGACGCCGTGCCCTTCATCCCGGCCACCGAGGGAACCGACCGCCTCTTGGAAGGTTTTGAGAAGGGAACCACCCCCTTTACCGCCATGGGGGGGACCTACAAATCAACGGGGGCGACCATCGTGACCTCCAAAAGCGCCACGGAAGGTTCCCATATGCTCAAGGTGTCCTTTGCGTTCGAGGGCAAGCAAGACCAGGCCTGGTATGGATTCGACCAAAATGACGCCATGAACTTGAAAAATACGGATGCCGTCAAGGTGGATATTTACAACCCCACGAAGGAGACGCTCACGGCGGGGATGGCGCTCAAAACAGGGGACACCTACCTGTGGATGGAAGCCAAGCCGGTTGACTGCAAGCCGGGATGGAACCTGAACGTTACCTTTTACCTGAAGGCCAAGACCTTCAAAACCTCGGCTAGTAATTGGCAAAATACCGCTTACGCCGAAAATTTGGGAGCAGGTCAAGAGCCTCTATATCGGCTTTTACCACGATTCGGCGCTTACGGGTTCCGCTTATTTCGACAATATCCGCATCACCGGCCGGGACGAGGTCGCCCTGGGAAAAGCGTTCGCCCCGCGCGGAGAGGCCCAGGGCGGTCCGTGCTTTGGGACACGCTCTACAACCCCGGGGCGGATGGCTGGGCGGCGCAGACCAGCGCAGGGAGTAACTCCGTCGCCGTGTTGTCCGGTTACTGCATGTTCCATGGAGAGCACGCGGTGGACCTGCGATTCCGAAGTTTTGGCGAGGACCAGGCCGCCCAATACGTGAAGACCAAATTAATGGATTGGAGCAATGTTTTGGCGGTCCAATTCGACTTTTTCAATCCGCAACCCTATACGGTGGTATTCACCCTGGCCGTGCAGACCGGTCCTCAGTCCGAATGGCAGGAAAGCGTCGATTTCTCCTTAAAACCGGGATGGAACCGTAAATTGCGGGTGAACATTTCCGAGCCGATCTTCAAATCCATAGAAACCAACTGGGCTTCGTCCGATTTCTTGAGGACCCGGGAGGATATAAGGGCGGTCATTGTATGCCTGCATCCCCACCACCTGGGGGATGGGCATATTGTGATGACCAACCTCCGGACCATCGAGCGGGATATCATCGGTTCTACCACCGGCGCCACGGGGGTGGGCCAACTGGTCGGGATCACTTCGGAAACCAATCTGACTGTCCGGTCCTTGCAATATACCCCCTTCGACAGTTTCGAGGGGGACATCAGCCTATGGCAGGCCAATACGAACGTGATCCTGCACAAGAGTACCCTCTACCCCACCGACGGGACCCATTCCCTGGAAGTGGACTACAGTTCCAACTTCGCCGCGGGCGCGGCCGTCATCAACCCCGTGTTCCAGTACACCCCGCACTCTCCCCTGGACCTGTCCGGTTATACCCACTTCCAGTTTGACGCCTACAACCCGGGACAACCCATGCAGGTCGATCTTCAATTTTATACTGGGGGGCCCTACAACGGAGGCAGTAACGGGGAGGATATTGAATCCCAATCCGTGACGATCTTCCCGGGACCTGACGCCGACGGTCGCGGGGCTGAGCATCGAGATCTTCGCGGTGGTGCGGGCGCCGGCGCTGAGCGAATCGGTCGGGCCGCGACGCCCTCGGAGTTCGATGACGCGCTGGTCGCCGGCGCGATCGCCACGGGGCTCACGCGCGTCGAGGCGCGCCCGGATCTCGCGCAGATGTTCGAGGCGCTGTACGACACGGCGTGCACCGAGCTCCTCGAGCAGCAGAACCGGCGGATCCGCAACTCGGGCCCGCGCAGATCCGCGTGCGGGCATGAACGCCTGAGATGCCGCCGGTCGCTGGCTTTCAGCGGCTCATCGAGTCCGACTTCAGCGGCGGAATGTTCCCGGCGATGGCGCCGGAGCTGATCCCGGCGAATGGTGCGTGGGACATCGTCAATGGGCTGCTCAACGAAGAAAACGTGCTCTACCGGCGTGGCGGCGCGAAGTGGGCCTCGGCTGACACGGGCAACACGTTCGTCGACGGCAAGGGGCAGATGCTGTGGTCGGGCTTCCTGAAACACGGCGGCCATCAGACGCTGCTCTACGTGGAAGGCGCGGGCCCGGGCTACACGAAGAAGCTCTACAAGGTGAAGGCCAACGGGGAACTTGAAGAAATCACGATCACGCTGCCGGCGGGGAGGCTCGCTCCCTGCGTATTCCAGGGCGTTCTCTACTTCCCGACGGGCGAGTGGTTCGATGGTGAAAGCAAAGGCAAACTCGAACCGGGGAAGGCGTGGTATGCGACCGCAGGCAACCGGCTTCTGCGCGCCACCGGCGACCGGATCGAAGTGTCGAACGTGCCGAAGGTCGAAGGTGAAACGCCGAAGTTCGAAACGGAAATCGTCGAACCGAACATCACGACGACGGAAAACAGTGCCAAAGCGACGGTGAGCTCGGCGACGGGGATCGTGGCCGGGATGCCGATTATGAGCGGCCTCGCCGGGATCAACCAGGGCACGACCGTCGTCGAAGTGAAAGGCACGGAACTGATCCTCTCGGCGCCGGCGAGCCGCACGGCTGAAGCCGTCAAGTGCTTCATCGGCGAAGCGAACTACCTCGTGATCCCCGAAGGCGTGGAAATCGTGGGAATGGAAGGCTTTCGCTCGAGCTGCATCGTCTTCACCACGCAGGGGATCTGGCTGATCCAGAACCTCGAGAAGAACATCACTGACGTCAACGGGAACAGTCAGTGGGTGCAGGACCGCTATAGCGCGGACGCGTCGCTGTGGGGCTACCCGGGTGTGGCGGCGTGGAAGGGCGGTGTGGTGATCCCGTGCAAGGACGACGTTTGGCTGATGGAGCTCGGGGTGAGCTCGGAAAAGAGCGTCGCGTTCAAACGGATCTCCGCCCCGATTCAGAACGTGTACCGGAAATACGTGAACGAAGGGTGCGTGCCCGGGACCGCGGTCGTCTATAAGGGCCACTACCTCCTGCCGATCGTCAACCCGTCGCTCGACCGGGGCGGCGTCGTGACGGTGCTCGTGTGCCGCCTCGAACCTGTGGCGGCGAAAGCGGGGCCGGCGTGGACGCGGCTGGCGGGCACCGGCGGAACGGTGAGCGCCTACGCGCTCCCGGCGGGCGAAGCGGAAGGCGGCCTGCTGGGAGTGGGCTTCACTCCGGTTGGCGGTGATCCGCGCGTGATGTCGTGCTACTACTTCGAACCGGGCGAACACCCGGTCACGCAGGAAAGCGGGGCAGTGGTCGAAGGCGACCCGTATCTCCCGAAGACACTGGAATCGGAACCGGAACCGACGTCGGACATCGTCTTCGGTGTCGTGACGCGGGCGGTGCCGACGGGCAATCTCGTGCCGAACCTTGTGGCGAAAATCCGGGCGCGCTACGAACTCGTCGGCGGTGAAAGCCCGACCGTCAAGCTGTTCACGACGAACACCTACCCGGGCCCGTGGGGCGAACTGTTCCCGCGCGAATCCCCGCCGAGCTCGGGCGGCAAGGAAGTGGCGCTTGTGGAAGAGACGAACGCGATCCCGACGCCGGGCGCGGATCCGGAGGCGACGAAACCGGTGACGTGGCGGATCTCGCGCAAGGTGCGCTACCTCAGCCTCCGGGTCCAGCTGGAATCGGAGTGCATGAGCTTCTCGCTTCGGACGCTCGAGATCTTCGTGCGCGCTGACGGGCGCGTGATCTAGGCTCTTTCGCGATGGCGGGCGGCCCACAATGGCAGGAGGAGCCCGGCGGCGCGGTGCGCGTCGGGGCCCAGCCGGCGCCATCTCTCGGCTACGCGTGGTCGCGCAATCCGGGCACCCGGACGGAACAGCAGCAGGAGGTCGCGGGGACGGGACCCCGCCGCCGGCGCCTCCGGAGCTCTACAAACCCGAAAGGCAGCTCGAAGAGGCCACGGGGAAGGCGAGCTACGAACAGGCAGAACAGGCGGCGCAGCGTGCGAAAACCGACGCCGAAAACAGCTACGGCGTCACCGTCACCGAAGACAAGGCCAAAACGAACGAACTGCTGGCGGCGCTGGCGAACAGCTCCGCGAAGCTCGGCCGGCGCCAGAACGAAGGTGCGAACGCGACGGGCACGCTCTACGGCGGCGCGCTGATCCAGGCGGCCGCGCAGCGCGCCAACAACGAAGGCGAGGGCGTCGCGACCGACAACGCGAACCTCAACCGGGAGCTCGGCGCGGCGACGCTGAAGGAGCAGCAGGAAAACAACGCCGACGCCGAAGCGCAGCTCAACGCGCAGTCGAACGAGCACACGTACACGACGGGGATCGAAAGCCTCGAGGGCAAGGAAGCGGCGCTGAGCGGCTACAACGCGCCGAAGGCGCCGGGTCTCAGCGGGACCACGCACGGCCAGTGGCTGCAGGAGCCCGGTGGCGCGGTGCGCGTTGGTGGTGCGGACACGATCAAGCAAGCGACCAAGAAGAAGAGGGAAGTAGATGGCGCCCGTCGGTACTCCGCAGGAAGCGCAGTCGTGGGCGACGCAGGCGGCGCTCAACGCGCTGCTGAAGTATCAGCCCCAGCGCGAAGGCGTGAAAGAACTGAAGCGGGCGGCCGAAGAACGCTTCAAGGAATCGGTGCAGGCCGGCAAGTCGGAGGGCACGCTCGCCTCGCAGGCGGCCGCGAAGGCCGGCCCGGCGATCTCCTCGATCTACAGCAACGCGGCGGGCGAAGAGGGCAAGAACAACGCACTGACGGCCCCGATCCTCGCTGCGCTGTCGGCCTCGAGCCCGTTCAAGGCGGCTGCGGCGAACAGCAGGACGCGGCTTCGAGCCGGCTTGCCGAACGTCAGGCGCACGCGTGAGCGATGAGCAGACCGCGCAGGTGGCGGCGTCGGAGATCCCGGCGAGCTCGCGCAACGTGGCGCTCTCGAAGCTCGCGAGTGAACTGCAGAAGCTCGTGGCGAAGGAAAACCTGATCAGTGGGAGTGTCGCGGCTGACACGCAGGCGGAAATCCTGAAACAGCGTGAGGAAGCGAACAAGCTGCAGACGAGTGAAAACAACAACACGCGGACGACGGGCGCGAGCGAAAACGACAACAAGCGCACGACGGGCGCGAGCGAAGCCAATAACAAACGCACGACAGGCGCGAGTGAAGCCGACAACAAGCGCACCACCACCACGACGCGCACGGATGCGCAGGAAAAGAATCAGGACACCTACAACTTGCTGCCGAAGAAGGAACAGGCGAAGGGCGCCAGCGAGATCCAGTCGATCCGCCAGTACGCCGGCGCGCTGAAGGGTACGCGCGCTGAAAAGGTGAAGACGCTGACCGAAGGCGAACCTGAGCAGAGTGTGAAAGCTGCGAACGGGGACACCTGAAACTGCCGGCGCGCAAGGGCTACGCGCCGAACGCCCTGATGTCCGCGGCTCTCGATTCGGCCGAACACGGCTACGTGACTCAGGGGACGCAGAACCGCTTGAAGGCCGAAGGGTATAACCCGGCGGCGCTCGGGATCCCGCTGAAGCAGAACCCGCTCGCGGGCGTCACCGGCGGCGCTCCCGGGAAGTAGGCGCCGTGCCGGCGCAGGGAGGCAACCGCAACGAGGAACGCGGCCAGGTCGTCCCGAAGGCTGCGCCGGTCCCCGCGCGTCAGCCTTACGGCGCCGGCGTGCTGCTGAACGCTGTGCGGTCGCCGGCGCCGGCTCCGACGCCGATGTCCCGGCAGGTCTTCTCGTCGCACCTCGCGCCGAGCTCGCCGCTGGTGAATCACACGCAGGAGCGTCAGGAAGCGGCGCTGGCGGCGGAAGCTGGCCGCCGGCGCGCGCAGCAGCACATCGCGGCGGCTCGGGCGCTTCAGCGTGCCGAAGACCGTAACCCGCTCGGCTCGGACGCACTGAAGGCGAACCTGGGGTCGCTCGCGCAGCTGATGAAGGGCTACCGTGAACGCCGCCGACGCCCGAACATCGGAGCAGCGGTGGGGGAGGCGGCGGCGGCATCTTGGGGACGATCCTGCCGTTCACGCGGCCTGTGGACACGCGGTCGGCGGCGTCCTCAACTCGGTCGGGACGACGTTGGCGGACCTGCACCCGTTCAGCTTCGTCCCGGGCATCGGGGGCAAGATGCTCAACGAAGCTGTCGACCTGCCGGGGCAGTCCTACCTCGCCGGCGAGATGGGCGGCAACGCGACCCTCTCGGCCGGCTTGAAGGCGCTGAAGGAAAAGTACGGCGTCGGCCCGGGTGGCTCCAACGAACAGGCCGAACAGCTCGCGCAGGGCCTCGGCACGCAGGTCATGCACCCGTGGCGGACGCCGCTCGCGTCGCTGCTGATGCTCTCAGGAGTCGAGGAGGGCGCCGTGGGCGGCGCGGCCGACCTGATCCGTAGGTTCGGCCCGGAGGGCGCCGCAAAGGCGCTCTCGCGCGACAGGCCCGATCTCGAGCTCTATCCGGGGGGTCCTCGGTTCGTGTCGGGCCCGGGGGGCGTGGAGGATACGGGTCGCACGCCGGAGGGGCTGAAAGTGACCGGGCGCCAGTACAGCCGTGATCCGTTGCGCGCGAAGGCGCAGAAGCTGGGCGAGCAGGCGCTGACGAAGCTCCCGGGCAAGCTGCGCCAGGAGGACCCATTCCAGGCGGAGGGGTGGCGGCTGAAGCGCAACCTCGTGGGCGGCGTGGTCCACCCGGGGCGCGTGGACTACACGGCGGCCGCCGGCGAGCACGTGCGGCGTGACATCGTCGGCAGCACCCGGTCGAAGGCGGCGGTGTTGACGAGCTCGCGCGAGGCTGGCGCGACGGCGGCGAAACTGATCCGCGAGGGCGACATCACCGGTGCGGTCGAGCACCTGAAAGCGCACGAGATCCCGGGTGCGGCGGCGCTGCACATGATCGCCGACGCGACGCTGCGCCGGCCCGATACCGTCGAGGAGGATCTGCTCGGGCGCAAGGCCAAGCTCGAAGCGATCCGGCCGTCTCTCACGCCGTTCGAGAAGTCACAGCAGAACGTCACTCTCGACCGGATCGACAAGCTGCTCAGCGAAAAGGAGTTCATCGACCACCCGGAGGCGGCCTTCGAAGCGGTGCGGGGCCCGAAAGGTTTCAACCGACTGCAGGCGCCGATGACCGCCCTGCGGGTGTTTCACAACACACTCAACGCCGATCAGATCCGGGCGAAGCTGTTCCCCTACGCGCAGAGTCACATGGACGCGGTCCCGTGGGACGTGAAGATGCACGCGGAAGCGGAGGCGCAGGCGCTCGCGCACGAGAAGGGTCTCGAAGAGATGGTGAACAACGGGGGCGGCCACGTGAAAGCGGCCGAAGACGAGCTCGCGTCTAAACGGCAGGCGCTCTCGCAGGCCGGCGTGGCGGACAAGATCCGTCGCCTCGAAGATCTCGCGAACCGGCCCGGCACTGAGGCCGAGGGGAATAACGCCGGCGCGAAGATCGTCGACCTGATGAAGAGGCACGGGATCAGCAACGTGCGCGATCACCCGGCCGCCGCCGAGCTCGAGCCGGAGGTGACGGCGGCCGAAGCGCACCTCGAGCACCTGCAGCAGCTGCACGCGAGCGCGGAGGAGTCGCTGCCGGCGGCGCGCGAGCGGCGGATCGCGGTGAGCGGCAAGAACCCTGAGCACGTGCGCGAGTATGAGGCGGCGAAGGCGGCGCACGCTCAGGCTCGCGAGCAGGTGCGCGAGGAGGAGAAGTACCTAAGCGCGCGCAGAAACTGCGCGACAAGGAGAGCGCCCGCCAGGGCGTGAAACGGGTTGCTGACCGGACGGCTGAGGAGAACGCTCGGCTGCAGGCGTCCGAGGCTCGTCTCGCCGGCGCGAAAGAGCGGCTGCGCGAGGCGAAGAAAACCGCGAGCGAGCGCGCCGAACAGATCCCGCACGAGCCGAAGGCACAGCCGGCCTTGCGCCACGCGGACGGCACGATCCTCACCACGCAGGAGATCCTCGACCACATGAAGGAGAACGGTGTCGACAGTGTCGGCTTCGTCTCCCACAAGGACAACCCGGGTAATGCGCAATTCCTCTCGACCAACCGCGGCGTCTCGCGCGAGGACAAGGTCCGGAGCGGCAAAAGCTACGCGAAGGGCAATCTCGATCATTCCACGGAGGCGATGCAGGATCAGCTCGTGCGCGACGCGTCGAAGGTGGCGCAGCACGAGGTGCACTCTCAGCACGTGCGGGAATACGCGGCCTTCACCGGGCAGACGCCGCAGGAGGTGCAGCACGGCATCGACAACTTCCGCGTCGACGAAGAGGGTGGCCTGGTCAAAGACCCGTTCGGCAAGGACGGGCTCGTGGTGGTGAATATGCGGACGGGCCGTGTGGTGCAGGCGGCCGCGGCCCGTGCTGGCGAGCTCGGGGCGGATGCGACGAACGCCGAGCTCTCTCAGACGCTGTCGCAGTTCGGCTTGCACGAGCACTCGCCGATCGCGAGCTCGACGTCGGGTGACGAGTACGCGGCGGTCCCGCAGATGGTGCTTGACCGGATGGAGGCGCACGAGAACGCGGTGAGCGCGAAGGACAACGTCGTCAAGCGCAACTTCCAGAGGTTCACTCAGCTCTTCCGGCGGATCGCCTTCGCGCTGTCAGCGAAACACGCGGGCGGCTTGGTGGAGGAGAACGCGATCCGGCGGCTGACGGAGTTCGGCGGGAACATGATCAGCAGCCACTACGCGCGTCGCGCAGGCGCCTCGCTCGAGCGGGCGCTGTCGCAGCTCGCCGGCCACGACGAGAACGGCGTGCTCGCCGACGAGTTCGGTCCGCTGGGCCAGGAGTACCGCCGGCTCGAAGGTGTGCTCGCGGGCCGCAAGGGACTCGCCGGCGCCATGCGTGATCAGCAGATCTATCGGGCGTGGAGCGATGACACTGTTGGCGGCCGCGCGGTGAACCGGGCGAAACAGACGCTAGGCGCGAAGATGTGGCGCGAGTACTACACCCACACGGAGGCGACGCTCGCGGAGCTCGGGCACCACACGGGCAACGCGATGCTGGGGAAAGCGCTGAAGGATTCCGGCTTCGTCGACACGTGGAAATCGGTGCTCGGCGATCAGGACAAGCTGATGAAGCAGCTCGTGGAAGACAAGCTGAATATGAACGACGCGATCGCGCTGGCGAAACGCGTGGACGATATGGCCGGCAACTGGAATCACCTCACGCCGCTGGTGAAGGGCGCCGTCTCGAGCTACACGCCGTTCGGCCTGTGGTGGCTGAACTCCGCGCGGTGGCTGTACCGGATGCCGTTCACTCCCCGATAAAGACGGGGATCGCGGCGGCGCTGTACTCGGCGACGCAGCAGGACCGGACGGCGATGGGGCAGGGCTACCTCGCGCCGAACGTCGGCTCCAAAGAAGACCCGCTCTACCGGCAGGGCACCTTCGAGGCGAATGTGCCGATCTTCGGGCGGGCGCTGATCGACCTTGGTCATTACTCGCCGCTGGGGATCCTTGGCGGTGAAGCGGGGCCGACCGCCGGCGAACAGTTCGCGCCGCAGGGGATGGACATTCGACGCGATCCCAGGGTGTGAACTCGCGAGCCACGACAAAGCGTTGAACGCGAAGGGCAACGAACTCAACTGGAAAGACGAGCTGCTGGACGCGGTGGGCGAACTCGCGACGACGGTCACGCCGGGCGCGCGCCAGGCGCAGGAGTTCCTCGAGGGTGGGAAAACGCCGCTGGGGACGGCGAACATTCTCACCGATCTCGTCGCTGCGCTGGGTGGCACCGCGACGACGAAGCCGGGCCCGCGCGAGGACGCCGGGCAGCTGCTCTTAAGATCTTCGATCCGCTGAAGAAGGGACTTACCGGCCGGCGGGCGCCGCGGCGGAATCAGAGTCGCCGGCGGGATCGGGCCGCGGCGAAGGCGATCGAACAGCGATCGGTCGCCGGCAAATCCATCTTCGAAGCGCGTGTGAAGCAGGCCGAAGAACGCGAGCGCGAAGCGGAAAAAGCGCTCTACAGCAGCAGCAGCGAAATGATCAGCAGCGCGTAGGCCGCGCAGGCGCCTACCTCTATGACCATCAGGAGCCGCGGGTGGTTGCGTTCGAAGGCTCCCCCGTCGAGGAACGCGCTGCAGAAGCTGACCCAAGAGCACGGGATCACGATGACGATGAGGATGCTGAGGAGTGCGATCATCGCTCGAGAGTACGGTCTACGGGGATGCCCGTCAACCGTGCTGGTGAACCTGAGCAGCGCCCGAGCCAGGTCTCACCGGGCGGCACGACCTTCTCGCCGCAGCAGTTGGCGATCGCGCGGCAGCTGGCGTCGGCGCCGCTGTGGGGCCGGGCGCCGCAGAACGCGCGGCTGGCGGAGCTCGAGGCCGGGATCGTCGAGAGCTCCCTCTCGCCCGACCTGCAGCCCAACAGCGAAGGCTCAGCCGGCCCGCTGCAGCAGACGCCGGCGCAGGGCTGGGGGACGCTCGCGCAGGTCGACAATCCGCGCTACGCGTCGGACGCCTTCCTCTCGAGGGCGATCAAGCTCGCGGGCCAGTACGGGAACAACACGGGCGCGCTGGCGCAGGCGGTGCAGCGGAGTGCCTACCCGGAACGCTATGGGCAGCACGCGGTCGAAGCGGCCTACCTCTTGAAGCTGCTCGGCGGTGGGGGCGCGGCTGGCGCCGGCGCGTCCCCGCCGGGCGGTACGACGACGACGACCACGCGACGACGAGCAGGGCGGCGTCGGGGGCAACCAGCGCTCGCCGGCGCAGACGCAGGATCTGCTGAACCTCGTGGACGAACTGAGCTCGCACGGGTCGGTGACGGAACCAGCGCGTCGATCGCGCGGATCGAACCGGACTCGGCGCCGAAACTGCCGTCGGGGATCACCGAACCGACGTCGCCTTCGCCGGCGTCGTTGATCGCGGCGGTGACGAAGATCGGCGAAGACTAGGGCAACGAACCGGCGTCGGCGGTGAACCGGACGCGGACGACGACGACGACTGCAGACGGTGCGGTGCCCGGGAAGGGCGGCGAGGGCGGCGGTGAACTTCGGGGTGGACTCGCTCGGAAGTACGCGGAGAGCCAGGGCAACAACCTCGGCCCGGAACTGAACAAACTCGAGGCGAAATACGGGATGACGGGGGAGCCGTGGTGCGCGATCTTCGCGACGACCGCGATGGCGGAAGGCGGCGCGTCGAAGGCTACGCGGACGGCCTCGGTGGCGCAGATCAACCAGTGGGCGACGGAAGGCTCCCACGGCTATCAGAAGGGGCTTGTGTCGAGCTCGCACGCGCGCCCGGGGGATCTCCTGACGTTCGGCGACAACACGTGGCGCTGGTGAAGGAAGTGCGCGGCGGTCGCGTTTACACGATCGAGGGCAACGCTGATGGGAGTGGGGGCGTGGTTGAAAGCTCGCACCCGGTGGGAGAAGGCATGAACAATACTCAACTGAACCGAAGGCAACAGGAT
>CAWKIF010000100.1:0-4696 GCA_963849485.1 candidate division FCPU426 bacterium
GCGGCCGTGGAACTCAAATCTGGTGATATGCCCCCGTCGTTAGTATTACCTGCCCCAAAATTGGGTCCAAAAATGAAGTTACACTAGTTTTTTGTTAATAAAGCATCGAGAGCTTTGAAATTAATTTTCTTGATGGCTTTTGTTCACCCCGCTCCCAGGAGGCAAGTGTCGATTCATCCACCCCGATCAGTTTGGCGAAATTCTCTTGGCTCAGTCCGTGGGTTAGACGGAAGAGCTTAATTCTTTCGATGATGTTGTCAGACATTTTATCATAGGGCGGCGGGGTGTACCCAAGGAAGGCGATAATGCGGGGGAGGTAAGTGAACTCGGGAGTGACTCGGTTCACTTCCCAGTTGGTAATGGTTGATTCAGTCACCCCTAATGTTGCCGCCACGTCCTTTTGCCATAGTCCCATGTCAAGGCGGCGCTTCCTGATATGGTCACCCAGGGTTGTCAGGCTTTTAGGGTAGGCGGGATTTTGTGGTTTTTTGGCTGATAATTGAAAGTTAATGAATGGCAACGCAGGAATGCAGCTTCACTTGATCGACTGACATTAATAAAGAGTGAAACTCGGGTCAGACCATGCTGGTCTTACTCTTAGTTTTGCCCACGATGAGAATCCGTCATAAACGTCAATTTCAGGGTCAAAAAATATCCAAAATCCAATCCCTATAGCAAGAAAACTGCGACATTAATATTTTTATATTACGGGCAGCAGTTAGCTTGACTCGTGCCGTTGACCGGTCGGGGGATTCGCGGCCCAGATTAGGGCTTAGTTTTTCTGATTTTTCAGCTGGTTCCTCGGATTAACCCGCAGATAAAGAAAGGACTTATGATGTTTTTTCGGTATTCTCATAGCGGTGGCGGGGGGGCACGCCGCCACCCTTTCCGCCTGGGATTTGGTTTTCGGTGGGGATGGAATGAAAGGGTTTGTCTTTTCTACTTGAGGCATCAGTTGGGCGGCGGAAAATTCACTTACCAAAATCCTGTCCCCTTCGCTCAAACCCGAGATGATCTCAAGATTCTTTCCATCGCTCAGTCCAGTATCGACCCACTGCGTCATGGGGGCAGCATTAAGATTAGAAGGGGCCTTGAGAACAAACAGTTTTTTATCGTCAGCTTGCCTCAAGCCACTTGTCGGAATAACCAAGACACTTTTTTTATCGGACAATTGAAAGGCCACGTTGGCCGTCATACCGCTTCGAATGAATGTGGGAACCTGATACATCCCAACGTCCACCTCATAAGCGGTAACGTTGTTAACCTTTACGGAAAAATAGGAAATGCGCTTGACGGTGCCTTGAACGGGTTTATCAGGATAGGCGTCCAGGGTGATGATGGCTTTTTGTCCCAGATTGACCTGAGATAGATCTGTTTCGTCCACCTGCGCGTTGGCCATAAGATGGTCGGACATGACCAAAACGGTAACGCCTGTGCTGATGACCTGACCGGGAACAGTAGGCAGATAAATAATCTGGCCGTTCTCCGGGGAGAGAAGAGGAGTTTCCTGATAGGACTGCTCCCAATGGGCCAGTTGGGAAGCGCCCTGGGCGGCTGCTTCGTCCAACATGGCGGCCCGTTCGGTTGAGCTCAACTCCATCAGGAGTTGTCCCTTGCGAACAAGATCCCCTTCCTTCACCAGGATTTTTTCGATCCTTCCCGTAAGAGCGGGAAAAAGGCTAAGGGAAGCATGGGGCTGGATGTTCCCTGTTGCCAAAATCTTTCGCTGGAGATCAGTCCGGGTTACGATCGCGATCCTGTCCCCCGCCACCATCCCGTACTTTTGGGACCCACCACATCCGATGATGAACATAAAGGTAGTTAAACAGGATAAGTGAAAGAGCAAAAATGAATACCACATGGGTTTACTTTCAATTTAAGTTTTAAGCGGGCCGGGGGGACCCGTTTCCCCTCTTCTCCCAAAGGTTGGCCGGCCCGCTTAATCGCCAATAATAAAAATGCATTTCCCATACCATTAAGCGAACTTTGATTCAGCTTCTTTTTTTAACTATTTCTCCAGGAATGTTTTCAGGAAAATAATTGTCCGGCCGTTTTTGGTTACGCGCGCCCAATTTTGGTTAAGGGACTCGACCCAAGTGAGACCCGAGAGCTTCGGAACGTTTGCCGGCAACAAACATTATTCGTTCAAATAACCTGAAATATTCCCTTTTCAATTCATTCGGAGGGAGTTCGCGATACCGACTTTCGATGTAGGGTTCACCAAGGTACTCCTTGGCATTACCGATCAAGGCAAGGAGGTGGCCGACATTTTCCTTGGGCGCGATTTTATCCGGTAACTCGACAATCACCTTTTGAAGAATTCCTTGGTTATGTCGACCTTTCTCTTCTTCGGTGGGATTTACTATGCCCATTATTTGTTTGGTCGAGGAATTCAGGAAGAACAGGACTAATACTTCCTTTCCACTGAGATCAGTTTGAATTTTCGTACCATCCTTCCCTCTCTTGACCTTTAAGAGTTCTTCTTTACAAAAGCCAAATCCATAAAATCCGGGTGGAATTGCGTCGAAAAATCACCGTCAAATACCACTGGTCCCACATGCTTCAGTCGGCTTTGAAGGTCCAACCAGATTTCACCACCCATATCGGTCCACCTACGGCAAAAGCTGTGGTCCTCAGCCAGGTACTCCCCAGCGTTTAAATCAATGAGACAGTTGAAGAGTGCGTAACGGAATGGGTTTCGGGCCAACGGATCATCCATAGTAAAGGTATCTTCGTACCGTAATTGGGGGTACTTTTCTATCATTCCCTCGAAAACACGGCGACGGATCAGTGTGAACCCCATGCCCACTTGCCGCACCTTTCCGAAACCCCTACGGACCTGCACTTTTTTAGGGTCGTCCACATCAAAATCATATTCCAGGGACGCCGATTCCAACCGGGAGTAGCCTTCCCGCGCCATTTCACCGAGTTTGTCCATATTCAGCCTTTTTTTCGGATAAACAGCCGCTACCATGTCAGCTCCGAAATCCAGCAGGTGAAAAACCTGCTCAGGCTTGAACCCCACATCCCCATCCACGAACAGCAAATGGGTGGCCTGGGAGTTTTCCATGAACCTGGCTACCAAGTCCTGACGGGCCCTTTGAATTAGCGCGTCTCCCCACTGGGCCACCACGTTAAATCCTATTCCCCTAAATTTGCAGGCTTTCTGGAACTCCAAAACTGAGAGGGCGTGGAGACAGCTTACCTGGGCTCCGAAAAATGGACTGGCGACCAAGATATAGGTCCGTTGGTCACTCATGGGGTCCCCGCATGGAACGCCTGACTAGGCTTCTCGCAAATGTTCATCCATTCCGATTGGAGGTTTCCCTCGAAAGTGAAAAAGCCCAGGTGATTCAACTGGCTCCGCAAGTCAACCCATATTTCCCCACCTATGTCGGTCCACCTCCGGCAAAAGCTGAAATCCTCGCTGAGAAAAATCTTTTCATCCCGGTTCAGCAGGCAGTCGAAAAATGCCCAGCGTTCCGGACCCTTTGGCTCCTCGCCTTGCCGGCCTGGAACATGGTAGCGAAGTTCCGGATAGCGTGACTCCAGGGCCTCTAGGGCCGAACGGCGGATCATCATGAACCCTGTCCCGGCATAACGGGCCCGGCCGAACCCATCTTTAAGCATGGCGGGTTTTTCCATTTCCACAACATACCGAAGACAGGCCGTCTTGGGGTTATCCTCCCCACTCAAGACCAGGGTCTTTACTCGTGCCCAATCCAGGCGTTTTAGGGGGTAGACCGCCGCAGCCACGTCCGAATCGAACCTTAGCAGCCGAAACACCTGTTCGGGCTTAAACTCTATATCAGCGTCAATGAACAAAAGATGGGTTGCGCCTTCCATTTCCATGAACTTAGCGACTAGATCCTGCCGGGCCCGAGATATCAATGGATCGTTTCCGTTGAAAAGGACCGAGAGGGAGAGCCCTTCCCAAACGCAATCCTCCTGAAGCTTAAGCATAGAAAAATAATAGGCCCCTGAGAGCTGGCCTCCGAAGCAGGGGGTGGCAACAACCAGGTGCGCCGCAGAATATTTCACGACAGAGTATTGATAGAAACGGAAGATCCAGTAGTTGAATCTCCCTCCTTGCCTGTTGTTTCTTGATTTGATTGGTTGGTGAGATTACCTACCGCAACGGCCTGGGTTTTCAGGGTCAAGTCGGGTGTATCCATAGACAGTAAAGCGAGGAGTTCCTCGATAAGCTTCAAGGCTTTCGCTGATGAATGAGTGGCCGAAGCCTTATCAGAGACTGATTCAACGATATTCGAAGAAGAGGCCGTGGCGGTGGTGTCTTGGGTGCTTGTGGACGAACTGATATTTTCCGACGTCGAAAGCTCTGCGATTTCCGCCTCCAATTCAGCGACAAAGGCCTTCAAGGAAGAGGCTTTGGGACCAATAGATTGATACTTAGTGATCGTGGTTTCGTTGTTGATAGCTGAAATTGTCGACATGGTTTTTCTCCTTTTACAAGCTTTAGTTTTTACAAAACCCTCATCTTCACTCCGCAACAAAGAGGTGAAATCGGGCTCCCTTTGGATTTGGGAGCCCGATCCACCCGTTATCCTCAGCCTCCCTGTCCCAACTGAACCAGAACCTGCAGGTCCGCATTCTCCACCGAGATCATGCGGGAATTCACGTCGAATCCCCTTTGCGCGATGATCATGTTGGAAAGCTCGGTCGCGCCCGGCACCGG
>CAWKIF010000101.1:0-8354 GCA_963849485.1 candidate division FCPU426 bacterium
AAGATCTATGGCGCGAGACCCTTTTCCATCAAAAGCACCATCCAAATCTCTCGTTTGCGATACCTCCGGGGACGCTACCGCCATGTACGTCGGCATCGGTTTTATTTTCGGGCCCTTGATGATTTTTCAATTCGCGTTGCGGCCACAATATTGGATTTCCCTCCCTTTTCTGGTGAAGGGCATAGTGGTCCTCATTGTTTTAGTGTCCTTTTTCTCGATGTATAAGGGGCTTTTTTTGAAACGGGAATTGGTCTTCAACGGGACGATCATGTCGATTGAATTTTATGAAAACAAAAAGTTGCTCTTCACCCTCCCGAGGGACCAATTTCAAACCTTCGAAATCACCACGGAACCCCGTGATTTGACCAGCCCCAAGGGCATCCCGTTCCAATGGACGGCAACGGTTTACAACGTTCTATTAAGCAATGGGGAGAAGAAACCTCTTCTGGAGTCCCAGAAAGAGGGCCTGATCAATGAGGTCGGTGAGCTGGTGAAGCTCTTGTACAAGCTGGGTTAACACAAGTTTTGTGCCGTTCATGTTGAAGAACGAGGCCGATTCTTCCCCGAACCCCGGGGGGAGGGCCAGGTATGGAAAACCCACTTCGCGGTCGGACGCTCCGCAACTTGGACAAATTGTCAATCATATTTACAATTTGTCCAAGTTGGCTTAGACTTCCTCCATGATCCCCCGCCTATTGGACGCGACGGTCCGGCAATCCGCCCGAAAATTCCCCCTGGTGGCCATCCTGGGGCCGAGGCAATCGGGCAAAACCACCCTCGTCCAAAACCTTTTCCCGTCCAAACCCTATGTTTCCCTGGAAGACCCCGACCAGCGGGCTTTCGCCCAATCGGACCCCCGGGGATTCCTAGCCGGTTATCCGAAAGGGGCCCTGCTGGACGAGGTTCAGCGGGTGCCGGAACTTTTTTCGTACCTCCAGGGCGTCGTGGACCGCGCCCGCAAACCCGGCCTTTTCATCCTCACGGGCTCCCAGAACTTCCTCCTCATGCAGCATCTTTCCCAAAGCCTGGCTGGGCGCGTCCGCCTGTTGACGCTGTTGCCGCTAAGCCTTGCGGAGGCTGGAACCGCCACACCCCGGATAGGCCCGACCGGACCCGACCACTGGATTTTCAAGGGGTTCTACCCCTCCCTTTATCACCGCCACATCCCCCCGCGGGACTGGTTCCCTTCCTATATCCAGACCTACTTGGAAAGGGACGTCCGGCAGATCAAGAACATCGACAACCTGTCGCTGTTCCAAAAATTCCTGAAGCTTTGCGCGGCACGGACGGGCCAGTTGTTGAATCTATCCTCCCTGGCGGTGGAATGCGGGATCACGCACAACACCGCGAATTCCTGGATCGGCATCCTGGAGGCGAGTTTTCTGGTCCACCTGTTGAAACCGTACCACGAGAATTTCAACAAACGAGTGGTAAAAACGCCGAAGCTCTTTTTTTACGACACGGGGTTGGCCTGTTCCCTCTTGGAAATCGAGAAGGCATCTCAGTTGGCCACGCACCCCTTGCGGGGAAACCTTTTCGAAACCCTGGTAGTTTCGGAAATGGTCAAAGCCCGTTGGAACCAGGGAAGGCCCTCCAACCTCTATTTCTGGCGCGACAAAACGGGCCATGAGGTGGATGTATTGGCGGTCCAAGGCGCGAACATCAATACCGTGGAGATCAAATCGGGTTCGACCGTGGCGGGGGATGCCTTTAAGGGCTTGGATTACTGGAAAAAGACCTCCAAAAAACCAGGCAAGTCCTACCTGGTCTACGGCGGCCGGGAAGGCCAGGCGCGCAAAGCCGTATCCGTGATTGGCTGGGAAAGTTCCGCTGATACCGTCAGCGAATAGGCGGCCCTGGGATCCGGGCCCATCCTGCCCCCCTTCTGCCGGGAGTGCCTATTGAATAATTCGAATGAGGTTGTTGGCGGCGTCCCCCACATAGAGAATCCCGTTTTGGTCAATGGCCAGCCCCTCGGGCGAGTAGAACTGGGCGGACGTGCCCAGCCCATTGGCGGCCCCGTGGTTTTGGTATTGTCCCGCCAGCGTGCTGACGTCCCCCGAGGGCGTGATTTTCCGGATTAACTGGTTGTTGGAATCGGAAACATAAACGTTGCCGTAACCATCCACCGCGATCCCGGAAGGGTAGTTGAATTCCGCCAAGGTCCCGTTGGCGTTGTTGAAACCCGGGTACCCGTCGCCTGCCAGGGTCGAGACCATGGTGGACCCGGCCGAGACGGTGATCTTTCGCACGTCGTAGGCCCCCGATTCGGCCACGTAGAGGTTGCCGGAACTGTCCAGGGCGATAGCGTTGATGCCGTTAAAGGTGGCCATATAGGCCGGGCCGTTGGAAACCGGCGAGGAATAACCCGCCCCGGCGAAAGTGTTGACCGCCCCCCCGGGGGTGATGATCCGGATCGCGCCGTTGTACTGGTCCCCCACGTAGATGTTGTTGAATTTGTCGATCGCCAGGCAATAGGGGTTGCTGAATTGGGCGCCGATGCCGCCGCCGTTCATGAAGCCGGGGGTTCTCTGCCCCGCGAAGGTGATCAAGGACACGGGGGAGGAATTGATGGTGACTTCCCGTATCTCGTTGTTGGTCGCGTCCGCCACAAAAACGTTCCCGATGGAGTCCACAGCGATTCCCTCGACCGCGCTGAAATAGGCGTGGGTCGCCGGCCCGTCGGCATATCCCCCGGTCCCTGTTCCCGCGACCAAGGAAGTGACCCCTCCGGAAATTTCCTGCACCTGCAAGGCGTTGTTGGGAACATAGAGGTTCCCCATGCTGTCCAAGGCCACCGCGTTGGGATAAATGAGCGTTCCCGTGGCCAGGGTCGAAACGTTGCCGGTGATTGCCGGGGGCAGGGTTAAGGTCAGGGTGGGGCTGTAGGTGACGGTGGGCGAGGTGGTGAGGGTGGGGCTGTTGGTGATAGTCCCGGTCGGCGTGGGGCTATTGGTGACGGTCGGGGAGGCGGTGGAAGTCGGCGAATCGGAAAGCGTCGGGGTGAGGGTCACCGTAGGTGGTATCGATTCCGTGGGGCTTTCCGTGGGGGTCCCGGTCGGGGTGATCGACGCCGTGGGGGTGGGGGAGGAACTGGAAGTCGGCGTAGCGGTTAGGGTGGAAGTGGGGGGAGCGGTGGCTGTGGAGGTCGAAGTCGCGCTGGCGGTGATTGAAGCCGTCGAAGTGATAGTCGCGGTGACCGTGGAGGTATTGGTTCCCGTGATCGTGGCCGTGGGGGTCGGCGATCCCGTGGAGGTGGCGGTTCGAGTTTGGGTGGGAGAAGAAGTGGCCGTCTGCGTCGAGGTGGAGGTTGGGGTGAAGGTGCCGGTGCAGTTGGTACAAGCCGCGCTGGTGGCGGTGGAGGTGGGCGTGTTGGTAGGGGCTCCTGGGGTGGTTGGGTTCTTCGAGCCGCAGGCTGTATATATGAGAGTCATTCCCGTCACAAAAAACAGTATTGCCCAAATGGAATTCAACCTCATGAGAGGCCTCCCCGTTTCGGTTGTGGATAATACACACTAATGAGGTGACAAAGTAATTAAGTCATCGTTATATAGTTATCCCAGGCCCTGATAATTCTTTGATATTTTGCGGGGTTGATTGATAACAGCACATTTTTTGACTTCGTTCGATTAACCTTAATGAATTGTGAATAATTTACATTCATGCACAGTTTTTAGTGCTACCGTAATTTCATACCCAACGGGATTTATTCACAAATCCTTCAACACCCAACATTAGCCAGTAACTGGCCGCAAAAAATATTGAAGCAACAACGCGGCCTGTTATCCCAAAGATTCAGCATGAATCGTGGGAACCATGTCGTCATCGTGAACGTATGAAAAAAAAGTTTCTCAAATTGATAACGGCCTTAACCCTCGGTTTTCTTTTACTGCCTACGCTTCCCTCCCCCGTCCAAGCCAAACACCATTCTGAAGTTTCCGATTCCACGAAAATTGAAAATATCGTCTACATCACCGACACCGGCCACAAGTTTCACAAGCGGGGATGTCGATTCTTGAAACATTCGCATAAGCCGATTGATCGCGATAAGGCTGTTCGTTTGGGATACACACCCTGCAAGATCTGCAGACCGTAAATAATTTTATTGGGAGGCAATATGGTTGAGTACGATCCTGGAATTATTAAAAAGTTTGCGGGTAACCTTTACACTCAAGCGAACATTATTTTATTAACTTACACTATCGCGGTTGGGGTGTTAGGCGCTGGAATAATTTATGGAATCGAAATTTACACGCATATGAAAATTGGAGTTTGGCTCGGAATGATCTTAGGTGCCCTAATTGGGTATGCGATTGCCGTCGAAAAAGCTTTTAAACTCAAACTTCAAGCTCAAACAGCCTTGTGTCAATTAAAGATCGAGGAAAACACAAGAAAATAAATCATTTTAAGAAAGGTTTAATCATGGAAGAAAAAAAGAACAATTCTATCCTCCACCTTATCATTGGAATATTTGCAGGCATTGGTATTTTTGGAGCGGTTTTGTTCGGCATAGGTTTATATAACAATCATCAGAACAAATTGAAATTAGAAACAGCCGTAGATAACAGGCCGCGTAAAATTTAAGGGTGTAAAAAGAAACGGGCGTAACATGGTGTTTGTTCACGACACCATATCCTTTTTGTGAAAGGACGTTACGCCCATGAAGAATATACACCTAGCCTTGCAGGCCTTGGCAAGAGAGAAAACTCAAGCCATGGTCAAGTCGGCGGTAGGAAGTCGACAGATCGGCCAATGGGTCGGGGAGGCTCTCAACCAGCAGCTTTCCGAGGCTTTCAATACCCAGTTGGAAAAGGAACGAGACGAATTCTTGGGTAGCCAACCCTACGAAAGGCAGGAAAAACCCCGTTACCGTAATGGTTTCAAACAGATTTTCGTGCCTGGATTTCTAGGCCGGTTGGAATTGAGAAAGCCGGTTTTGAGGAAGGGTAAAGGGTTCGTTTCCGAGACTTTGAAGGCCTTGAGGGACGGTAGCCAAGCCCTGATGGGTTATCTGGGAATGAATTTCTGGCTGAAAGGTGCTTCCACCCGCTCAGTAGCGGCAGGGATGAACGAGGCCTTTGGAACGAAATGGTCGGCCAGCCACATCAGTGAGATGACCAACGCCTTGGAACCCACGTTGCGGGAATGGGAGAAGCGACCCTTACCCGGAGGGATCCGATACCTGTATCTGGATGCGCTTTACCTGACAATCAGGCGTCAAGAGGCTGGTGTGAAACAGGCGTTGCTGGTGGCTATCGGGGTGGATGGGAACCTGAAACGACATTTTCTCGGGTACTTAGTGGGAGACAGGGAGAGTGAGGCTTCTTGGGAAGCCATGCTGGAAGACCTATTGAATCGAGGCTTGGACAGAAAAAGTTTGAGGATGGTGGTGTCCGACGCCCATGGCGGGATCATCGCGGCGGTGGAAAAACGCTTAGGGATCACCCACCAACTTTGCGTAGTACACAAAATGCGCAACGTCCGTTTCCGGGTGGCTTGGAAGGATCAAAAGGCTTTCATGGCGGATTTCAAGGCTGTGTATTGGGCCAAGAACCGGGAAGAAGCCTTAGTAGCTTTGGGAAGTCTCAAAGCCAAGTGGTCCAGGACGTATCCCAAAGCGGTGGAGATGACGGAGAATAAATTTGAGTCCTACACCCTATTTTTCCGGGAAGACCCAAAATTCTGGATGCTTACTCGTTCCAGCAACATCATCGAAAGATTCAATCTAGAACTCAGGAGAAGACTGAGGCCGGCAGGGATGATGCAGAATGAACTGGAATTAACTAAATTGGTCTGGGCAGTGGCCGAAGCCCAACAAGAAAGATGGGATAGGCTTAAAGTCCACACCTCAAGGAAGGAGACAGAAGCTCAAGCCGCTTGATTAAGACGCCCGTGAAAATTTACACCCAAAATCTTGACGCGGGCAGATAACAGACCCGTTATGCCGATTGAAGTCTCATTTAGACATGCATTGCTAAGCAATGGATTAGTAGGGGTATTTAAAAATGTATCTGGCCGCAATCTAGAAGTTTTAGCCACTTTTACCAACCCCACGTTGAATAAAAAAAATGCATTTACTATCAAATTAGCCCCAGGGATAAACGTTGAAGTTGGGCACTTACAAGGGTGGGATTTCATGTCCGGTGATATTGTTGTGTTAGTTCACCATGATTACAAACCGCTAAAAGTAAAAGCTCCATAAGAAACTTTGGCCCTATGGGCAAATGTAAGATGGGGTGGAGCAAACACCCGACCCTAAAATAGTAACGCTTCCACTTTTTCCATTTAAAACACAAGTATTAGTAGTGCCATTGGCTGAAATAACAACAGTGTGGTTTGCGCTTGAAATGCCGGAATATATGCTTAGATAACCTCCCACCCCCGTTTCAGTCACAGGGCACCCACCATCTAAAGTAATCACTATTTGACAACCTCCCCCACTCCAACCATAAACGATTGTCAAAGGGCCAGAGCCGCCGCATGAGATTGCTGAATTTAAAGGTGGCACAATTAAATTACGAGTGCAAGACCAAATAAACGTTGAAATAACAATCAAAAGAAGAACCGAAATGTTGGTTTTCATATCAACCTCTAATATTTAAGTATACACCTTCACTAGTGTCCGGTTAACGACTTTCAAAGACTTCCAAAAGCCTTTATCTGCAATCTTTTCAGAGTCAAAACGATCTTTTTCGATTTGAAACCTCTGAGCCTGTTTCACCATCCTTTCAATCCAGAAAGGGTGGTTTCCCATGAACGTCGGTCGTACCGTTTTAAAAAAAAAGGGGTCAGGCGTCCACGGGCTGTTGCCCAAATGACTTGAACAAATTCTCGAAATCATTATAAGGGGGAGAGAGGGATAAAATTTTCCGAGGAGACCCGCCCATGATGGGTAAACAGTCTGAGCCTCAAGGCAAGCTGTTCTTCACGAACGTGAATATGGAAAAGCGGATACGTTCCAACCACCCCCTGCGAAAGATAGCTTCCATCATCGATTTTGATTTCGCTTACGAAGCCGTTAAAGACAAATATGGAAATAACGGCAACGAGTCCGTTCCACCCCCCGTCCTCCTGAAGCTCATGCTTTTATTGGTGTTTTACAACGTTCGTTCCGAGCGGGAACTCATGGACACCCTGCCGGAAAGGCTGGATTGGCTTTGGTTTTTGGGATACGACTTAGAGTCTGAAATCCCCAACCACAGCGTTCTTTCCAAGGCGCGCAAACGCTGGGGGCAGGATGTTTTCAGGGAGTTTTTTGAGCGAATCGTATGGCAATGTGTCCAAGCCGGGTTGGTGGATGGCCGGAAGATCTTCATGGATTCCAGCCTGGTAGAGGCTGACGCTTCATGTAACTCGGTGGTGGATACCCGATCCCTGAAATACCAGGTAACCCAGAAATACGCGGAACTTGAAAAACGATTAGAAGATGTGACGGACAAAAGATATGTCCGTCCCGACTCCAAGCCGGTCAATCGACGCTACCTTTCCACGACTGATCCAGACGCAGCCTTGGTACGGCGTAATAGTGGTACTTCCAAGCCCCGCTACCAGGTTCATCGGGCGGTGGATGGTCAAAGCGAGGTCATTACCGCCACCGAGGTGACATCCGGTGAAATAAATGAGGCTCATTTGTTGGGGCCACTGGTGGATCAGCATCATGACAATACGAAACAAAACGCCGAAACGGTGGTGGCGGACAGTAAATACGGAACTATCGAGAACTTTCTGGACTGCTCCAAGCGTGGCCTTCAAGCCCATATTTCCGACTTAGGGGCGGCGGAAGTACAACGCGCGTCCAAACGGCCCATTTTCCCCGCATCGGAATTCAAATACGATCCCGTTTCCGACACCTACCAATGCCCGGCCGGAAACCGGCTCCATCGTAAATCCGTCCATGAAGAACGGCAGAGTATCGATTACGCGGCTACGATCAAGGTTTGTGGAGCTTGTGAATTACGCGGGAAGTGCACGAATAACAAATCAGGCCGTAGCCTCAAGCGGCATTTCCGGCAGGATGAGTTGGATAGGATGAGGGCGGGAAGCCGATCTTGGATCTCCCGGCGTGATATCGGAATACGCCAACACCTGATGGAGCGTTCTTTCGCGAGGGCTCAGAGGCACGGTTTCGCCCGAATGAGATGGCGAAGGCTCTGGAGGGTAAGGATTCAGGAGTATTTAACCGCAGGGATCCAAAACATAGGGGTTCTGGTGAGGTATGGGAGGGGCCCAAAAGCGGTTGGGGTTATTTTGGAAAAGGTTTGCGAGAACACATTGAAACATTTTGTAAGCCTCTTGCGAAATTTCAGGATGTCACCCGTTGGTGGTCTTTGAACTCTTGAAGGGTTTGGGCAACA
>CAWKIF010000102.1:0-79493 GCA_963849485.1 candidate division FCPU426 bacterium
TTTCGTCATTCTTCCCTTTCATCTGATCAATTTCCTGAAGCGCTCGTAGAAACGCACGTCTTGGAACGTGTATCTGTTCTATAAAATCTGCGATTTGGGCTATGAGGTCGGGGAGAGTAATAGTTGGTTGGGAGCACTTGAGTTCTTTCTTTTTCTTGGTGCAGCGATAATAGGTATAACGGTGGATCTGGCCGTCCCGTTTCACCAATTTCGATATTTCTTCCGCTGTTATCATGCAGTTGCATTCTCGACACCGTATCATTCCCGTATACGCGAATTCATGCGTTTTGGATCGGGGTTTTCCTTTTCGCCCCAGAATAACTTGCACCCGGTCAAATTCCTTTTCTGTGACCAGCCGTTTATATTTATGAAAATAATCTCCCTCTCTTCGTTTCATAAGGCCGTAGTAGAAGGGATTGGTGAATAGCCGATATCCGAAGCATCGCGAGACAGGTTTTCCTCCCTGTCGTTTTGTCTTTCGGGTGCGAAGTCCCCACTCGTTGTTGGCAATATCTACGATTTGCTCGATGGTATACGCCCCTGAAAGCATGTGTTCCCACATATTTCTCAAAATTGGAAACCGAACTTTGTCTTCTATGACCGTCACTTCTTTGGTAATGGAGTCTGTGTAATTCAAATACCCGAGCGGAGCGGCGGTGGGCCATTCGCCCTTTTCCAATTTTGCCCGATTGCCCCGTTTGACGTTCTTGCTCAAATCATCGACATATTTCTGCGCCATACCAAACTCGATATACATGAGGATGGTATTGTCATCGCCGTGGCCGTAGGTCTGATTCGGCGTGATGATCTTTATTCCGTTTTGTTTCAAAGACCAGATGACTGTGGCACCATCCATTGGGTTTCGAGCCAGGCGGTCCAGTTTCCACGAGAGGATGCCTTGGGCTTCACCCATGTTGACCCTTTTCATCATGTCGTTGAATACCGGTTTGCACACCATCCTTTTTGCGAGGGCCATGTGCAGGAGCCTGTAATTATTGGATTTTTTCAATGTTCTGCCGCTAACTCAGGCTTGGCCTTACATTGCCCGCTCATGGCCGAGCTATAAACCTTATTAAGGGCTACGGAAAGGAATGAAGAAGCCGCATAGGGCCGGTCATTGACGTACTGGCCTAAAAGCTCAGGTACAAATGCCCCCTTATGGCCCCGGATCAGGCCAACAGGGTCAATATCTACTAATAGGGCCGCGGTACAGACGTCGAAGCTGGCTTCGGGATAGAAGACATAGGCATTGCCATAGGACAGCTCAGAGGTGTGGATGTTCTCCGGGTTCTTCCTGAGTAGGAATCCAAGGTCGGTGGCAGGGGTTGTTCGATTGGTGATGGTCAATAACATATGGGCTCTTAAAAAGTGGTTCTAACAGACGGCGAGGATACTTTACCACAAGGCTCAAAAAGCTTGGCTTTAGGGGTACATTTGGACCTCTTAATATAGAAGACCCACCCCCCTAAACCGACCGCCCCTAAAATACGGGAATTCTGGCCTGTGGGGTTTGTGCTGGCCCTACCATGACTCCAAGTTATTCTGCGCAGAATAACTCTTCCCTGCCCCCGGCCCCCTTGTCCAGGCTCTGGACAAAAACCGGGTTCTTTTTGCCTATTTATTCCGTGCTTCAAGAGGAAGAACCGATACCCCTCAAAAAACCTCATTATCCGAGTCGGAGTCTCCGACTCGATTTATAAGGGGAATTAAGGGGTGAGGATTTAGTTTCTCCTGAATGGAGCTTCCAGCGTCCAATTCCTGCTAAGGCTTGGGATTAATTGGACGCTGGGCGGGTTGGCTTGTCCCGAGTTGGGACAACTACCTCGACCCTTCGAGAGCCTCAGGGCCCTGAGCAAATTCAAAGGGTTGGGTAGCTTCTCGCAATGGCACCCATTCAGTATTTTTAGTCGTTTTTAGCTAATGAACCCGATTAGAAATTGTAGTCTACAATCCATTGCCAAGTTGATTGTCTTGAATTGCCCCCTTTCGGGGACAATTAAGTTCCCGACGAGAACTTAATTGGACGCTGGGCGGGTTGGCTTGCCCAGAGTCTGGGCAAAATTGGCAGGTAGGTAGGGAGTTTTTCTGGCGGCAAGAAAAAATGCAAAAAAGCCTTTAAAACGATCTTCCGATTCGGAAGATGAAAAATAACGGATTCGACAGGCTCACCGTCCGGGTTTATTCAAATTTTGAGATACTCAGGAAAATGAAGAAAACCCTTAAAAAGAGTCTTCACCGGGTGAATGCGAAAAATAAGGGTTTTTGATCATTGGTTGTTTTTAAGAAAAACGCGAAAGGCGGACTGGGATTGCCTGGGCCTTCGCCAAGGCTATGGCCCACAGGCCGTCAATTTTTTCCCCTGTCTGGCGTAGCTTTAGCGAAGCCAGATCGCAATGACACCCAAACTGATGCACTTGCGGTCAACAGATCCCTATCCAGTTTTTGGTGTTCTTGGCGCCTTGGCGTCTTGGCGGTGAAATCGTGGTTTTGAGTCTTAAGGACCTTCGAGGGTGAAGGTTCCCAGCTGGTAGGTATCCCAAATAACAGTACCGGTGGAGTTATACAACTCCATCACGAAATTATGGTTGGTAAAGATTTGGCCGGGGGTGAGGCCGAATTGGGCGGCGGTGATCTGGCCCACGAAATCCGTACAGGTATAGGTGTAGGGGCCCAGCCAAACGTAATTCCCCGAGGTGGTATCTATCACCCGGACCATGCTGGTTTGTTGGGTGGAGCAACCCGGTACATAGGGGTAGATGTAGAAGTTAAAGGCGGTGGGGTTCCCATCCTCGGCCAACAAGGTGGCGGGGCTGGACAGGTTGGCGGTGTCGATATAGCCCGGGGGAGCCTCGATGGAAATAGGCGATCCCGTGGGAGTTCCGTACGAAAAGACCTTGTTTTGAGCCTCATTTAAAAGGGTGACCGCGAATTGGGCGGAGGCGATGGTGGTGGGGGTATTGAGGCCGAATTCATAACCCGACAGGGTCACCGTATGGCTCATCCCGGTGCCAGCGTAGCTCCAGGGACCCACTAAAACGGTATGCGCATTCGCGGCCACCTGGGCATAGCTGACCTGGGTCACCCCCGAGGGGGCGTTGGCGTTGATGGTGAATTGAAAGGCCTGGCAGGCCCCGGTTCCGCCGTCGGTCGTCAGGCAATTGATGGCACTGGAGCCCATGTAGTCCTGGGGATATTCCAAGTTGAGGGTCCCGGCGTTTTGGGTATCCCAAATCTTCGTTCCCGTCGAATCCAGTAACTGGGTCACCAATTTCTGGTTCAGCAGGGTCTGGCCGGGGCCCAGGCCCAACTGGGCCGCCGTCACATAATAGGTGTAATCGGTGCAGGTATAGGTGACCGGGCCGAAGGTGACCGAGGTGCCGTTGGTGACGTCCCACAAGCGGATCATGCTCACCTGGCTGGCGGTACATCCCGGGGTATAGGGATAGATATAGAAGGTGAAGGCGTTGACGTTTCCATCCTCCGCCAAGATCGCGCTGGCGTAACTCGTGCTGTCAATATAGGCCGGGGCCGCTTCCAGGTTCGCGGGTGAGCCTCCCACGGGCACGGAAACTCCCAGCACCTTGTTTTGCTGACCGTTCAAGAGGGTCACGGCCAATTGGGAGGCCACGGGCACGCCCGCCGCCGTCAGGCCCATCGACCTGCCGGAAATCGTGACCGCCAAGGTCCCCGAACCCGAATAGCTCCAGGGCCCCACGACGGTGACGGTTCCCGTGGTTTGGTTGACGATATCCGCGTAGCTGGTTTCCGAAACCCCGGCGGGGCCCTGGCTGTTCAAGAGCAATTGGAAGACCTGGCAGGCCCCGGTTCCGCTGTCGGTGGTCAGGCAGCTCAAGGAGCTGGAACTGATGAAGGGCGAGGGGTTTTCCAGGTTGATGGCGCCGGGATATTTCTGGTCTAGCAGGGTCACGCCGGTGGAATCGAACAACTGCAGGGCGAGGTTTTGGTTCAAGGCAATCTGTCCGGCGGTATTCACCCCGAACTGCTCAGGCGATAAATAGTAAGAATTGGAATAACCGCCGCCGTTGATGTCCGTGACCGGCCCCAAGCCTACGGTGATCCCATTCGAAAGATCCACGATCTTGAGCTGGCTCAGCACCGTGCTTGATCCCGGCGCGCTCAGGTAGGCTGAAACGTAGAAGGATTCGCAATTGCCGTCCTCGGCGCTCGTCTGGCAGGAATAGCTGGTGCTCGAGATGTATTCCAGCGGCGCTTCCAGAGTCATGGGCGAGCCCGTGGGAACCGAGGAGCCCTCCGGCCGGGATTTGGCCTCGTCATAAAGGGTTACCGCCAGGCTGGTAGCCACCGTCAGACCCGCCGTACCCAGATTGAAGGAAATCGGCGAGAGGGTCGCGGCGAAGCTGTTGCCGGGGCCCACGTAGGTCCATGGGCCGACCCAAGTGGTGGGGTTATTGACGGCGGAAGTATCGGTCACAAGGGCATAGCTGGTTTTGGTGACCCCCGCCGGGGCGCTGGCGAAGAGGGTCAGCAGGAACTGCCTCCAGGCGTTGGTACTGGGGTCGATGACCAGGGGCGACACCGAGCTTCCGGTGAGGATCGGCGATGGGGCTTCCAGGTTGATCGTACCGGGGGAGCAGGTATCCAAAAGAGTGACCCCGGTGGAATCGTAGAGTTCGGCCAGGAAGACCTGGTTCAGGGCGATCTGGCCGGCGGCGGTCACCCCGAACTGGGCGGGCAGCATGGGCAGGGTGGGTTCGTACCCGCCGCCGTTGTTGTCCACGATCTGGTCGCTCACGGTGGTTGAATTGGAAAGGTCAATGAGTTTTACCATCGTGGTCACGGTGGCGCTGCCCGGGGAATCCACATAGGGCTGGAAATTAAAGGCCTGCCAGTTGCCATCCTCGCCCGTACTGGTGCTGGTGAGGGTTCCGCTGTTGAGGAAATATTGAAGCGGGGCTTCCATCATCAGGGGCGATCCGGCGGGGACAGCCGCGTCGAGAATGTGGTTCTTCGTCTGGTCGTAGAGGGTCACGGCCATGGCGGTGGAAACGGGCAGGTTCGCCGTGGTCAGCCCCAAGTCGGTCCCCCGGATGGTCAGGGGGATCGTGGCGGACCCCGTGAAGTTGATGGGTCCCATCTCGTAGGCGGTATGTCCGTTGCTGGTGTCGTAGATATAGGCCCAAACCGTCTTGGTGATGCCGGTGGGGGCGGAGAGCCCCAAATCGAGCTGAACACTGCGGCAGGCGCTGGTAGCGGGGTCGGTCACCACGCAGGAAAGGGAGCTGGAAGAAATATAGGGCGAGGGGTTTTCCAGGTTCAGGGTCCCCGCCTGCCAGCTGTCCAGGAGGGTCACGCTTCCGGCGTCGGCGTAAAGCAGTTCCTCGAACACCTGGTTCAACGCGATCTGTCCGGGCGAGGAAAGCCCAAACTGCCGGGGCAGGAGAGGATAGGTATTCGAGTAGGCGCCGCCGGTATCGGTGATCGGCCCGAAAGCCACCGTGGCCGGCCCGCCCGGCGCCGTGAGGTCGATGAGTTTAATATAAGTGGTCGCCGGGGCGCCGCTGGGCGCTTCCAGGTAATATTCGAAATTGAATTCCTCGCAGTTCCCGTCTTCCGCCGACGTCGCACAAGCCACGCCGTTGTAACTGGTGTTGCGGTAAAGGTATTCCGCGGGGGCCTCGAAACTGATGGGCGAACCCGC
This sequence comes from candidate division FCPU426 bacterium, assembly GCA_963849485.1. Classification (GTDB taxonomy): domain Bacteria; phylum Oederibacteriota; class Muellerivitia; order Muellerivitales; family Muellerivitaceae; genus CAVTWJ01. The sequence continues at coordinate 5,681 of CAWKIF010000102.1, forward strand.
CAGGGGCACCGAGTTCAAGACGGTCGACTGGTTTTCCGCGAAGAAGGTCACGGAGAAGGCGGTGGAAACCGGCGAGGCCGAGGTCACGCTGAAATAACTTCCGTTCAGGGTGGTGGAGTAGCTTCCGGAACCGTCGAAGGTGATGGGGCCCAACATGTAATAATCGTTGTTGGTCAAATCCGTCACCCTGGCATAACCGGTCTTGGGCACTCCGGCGGGGCCGACGGGGTTGAGGGAGAGCAGGAACTGCTGGCAGGCGCCGCTCAATGGATCGGTTTGCACGGTGGTCAGGGTAGCGGAAGATAGGTAGGGCGAGGGCGTTTCCAGGTTCCAGGTCCCCAAGGGGTAAGTATCCAACAGGGTGACACCGGCCGAATCGGCGTAAAGCAGTTCTTCCATCACCTGGCTGACCGCCGTCTGGCCGGGATTCGTCAATCCGAACTGTTGGGCCAGGAGCGGGTAGTTCGCCTCGATGGCGCCGCCGCTATCCGTGACCGGGCCGAAGCCCACCGTGATCGGGCCTCCGGACGCGTTCAGGTCGGCCACCTTCAAATAGGTGGTCGCCGGGGCGCCGCTGGGGGCCTCCAGGTAATATTGGAAGGTCAATTCCTCGCAGTTCCCGTCCTCCGCCACCGTCGAGCAGGTCAACTCGTTGTATGCGGAGTTCCGGAAGAGGTATTCCTCAGGGCCAACCAGGGAAACGGGCGAGCCAGCCGGAACGGCGCTCCCCAAAACGGTGGTGGAACTGTCGTTCAAAAGCGTCACCCCGAAGGCCGCCGAGACCGGCGAGGTGGTGGTGACGTTGAACATGGAAGACAGGAGGGTGATCGGGAAGGTGCCGGTGCCCGAGTAGGTGAAGGGGCCCAGAACCTGGTTGGTGCTATTGGAAAGGTCCTCGACCTTCAGGTAGTTGGTGGAGGTCACCCCCGCCCCGCCGGAAACCGAGAGGTTCAAGAGGAAGGTTTGGAAAGCGCCGGAAACCCCGGTCAAGAGGGAGGAGAGCGAGCTGGAGACCAGGCTGTCGCTCGTGTTGGGCGTGTTGTTCTCGAGGCTGAGGGTGCCCACGGGCAGGCTGCCCAGGATCGTCTGACCGCTGGAATCGTACAGCAATTCCTCAAATACCTGGCTCATGGCAACTTGTCCCGCCGTCAGGCCGAAACTGGCCCCGGTCAAGGTCACCGCGTAGGCGTGGTTCCCCAGGGGGTTGGCCACGGGACCGAAGAATAGGGTGGCGGGATTGGTGCCGCCGGACAGGTTCACCAGGGCATATTGGAAATTCTGGGTGGTGGTGCCGGGGGTGTTCAGGGTGGTATTGAAGTTGAAGGTGACGCTGTTGCCGTCTTCCGCCAGGACATTACTGCCGAAGCTTGCGGCGTAGATATAGCCCGTCGAGGCTTCCAGGGTGACGGGCGATCCTGCGGGCGTGGAGGTATCCAGCCAATGGCCCTCGGTCTGGTCGTAAAGCTTCACGATGAAATTGGAAGAGACGGGGGCCGATTGCACCGTAAAGCCGAAGTCGATCGAGGTCAGGGTCGCCGCGTAGCTATCCCCCGTGCCCGTATAGGTGATGGGCCCGACCCAGGCGAATTGGTTGTTGGTGGTGTCGATCACCTCGGCGTAGCTGATGGAAGGCACCGTGGGGGGCCCATTGGGGAGGATGGTCACGGCGAAGCCCTGGTAGGCCTGGCTGACCGGGTCGTAGAACATCGGGGCGATGGAGGTTCCGGCCAAATAGTTCGCCGGGTACTCGTAGCTGAAGGTCTCGGCCCCCGTCTGGTCCAAAAGGGTCACGCCGGAAGCGTCGAAGAGCTGTTCCTGGAACTGCTGGTTGACCGCCGACCCGCCCGGGGCTAGGCCGAAGCTGGCCCCGTTGAGGGTGACGGAATGGGCCTGGTTGGTCCCCTGGTTATCCACGAAGGGCCCGAGATTCACCGTGACACCGCTGGTCAGGTTTTCCAGCTTCACCAGGGTCGTCACCGGCGTGGAGGCGCTGAAGGGCGCGTCCAGGTCGGTGTTGTATATGAAGATGTCGCAGGTTCCATCCTCGTTGAGCGTCTGGCAGGAGAAGGTATTGTAGCCGGCCCCGTAGATGAACTCGGAGGGCGCCTCCAGGGTGATGGGGGACCCGGTGGGGACGATGGTATCCTCCCAGTGGGTCTCGTTTTGGTCCCAAAGCTTGACGATAAAGCCGGTGGAGACGGGCGCGGTGTTGGTCAATATGCCGAAATTGGTCCCATTGAGCGTCACCGAGAAGCTGCCCGTCCCCGTGTAGGACCAGGGGCCCACGGAATAAACAGCGCTGTTTTTGGTGTCGATGATCTGGGCGGTGTTGGAGGAAAGCACCCCGGCGGGGCCGTTGGTCCCGATGGTCATGAGGAACCGCTGGACCGCCCCCCCGTTGGCCGGATCAGTGGAAAGCACGGAAACCGAGGCGGAGGTCAGGTAGTTGACCGGATACTCGTAGCTCCAGCTCTCAGCCCCCTGCCGATCCAAGACCGTGACGCCCGTGGCGTCCATGAGTTGTTCCTGGAACTGCTGGTTGACCGCCGATTGGCCGGCCGAGAGGCCCATTTCGGCCCCGTTCAAGACCGTCGAAAAGCCCTGGTTGGTTCCACTGCTATTGACGAAGGGTCCCAGGTAGGTCGTAACGCCGCTGGTCAGGTTCTCCAGCCGCACCAGGGTGGTCACCGGGGTGGTGGCTGAAAAAGGCGCGTCCAGGTCGGTGTTATAGGTGAAATAAACGCAGTTCCCGTCCGCGTCAAAGGTCTGGCAGGAGAAGGTGTCGTAGGCGGCCCCGTAGATGAACTCGTTGGGCGCCTCCAGGGTCAGGGGCGATCCCGCGGGCACCGAGGTGTTGAGGATGACGGATTGGGTGGCGTCGTAGAACTTGATGGAAAGGGGGCTGGATACCGCGCCGCTGGCGCTGGTAGTGAACCCCAGGTCCGAGGAAAGGATGGTGGCCGAGTAGCTGTCGCCGGTGCCAGTGTAGGTGACCGGGCCCACCCAGGCGTACTCGCTGTTCTGGGTGTCGTAAAGGTAGGCGTAGCTGGTGGAAAGGACCCCCGGGGGCCCGTTGGGCTGAAGGTTCAAGACGAAGCCCTGGACGGCCTGGTTACCGCCTACGAAGAGCGGGGTGACGGAACTGGAGGCCAGGTAGGCCGTGGGGTATTCGTAGCTGAAAGTGGGCGCGCTATGGGTATCCAGGATGGTGGTCGCGCTCGAATTATAAAGGGTGGCCTCAAAGGCGTCGCCCACGGCCGTATCGCCGGGGTTCAAGTTGAATTGGGCGCCGTTGAGGATGGAGCTGAAGCCCTGGTCGCCCCCGCCGGTGTTCACGAAGGGTCCCAGGAAGACCGAGACGCCCCGGGTCAAATCCTCCAAGGCGACCAGGGTGGTCACGGGGGTGGAGCCCGGGTTGTCCAAGTTGGCGTTGAAAGTGAAATAGGTGCAGTTCCCGTCCTGGGCGTAGGTGGAACAGCTGAAGGAGTCGCTGTAGATGAATTCCGTCGGGTATTCGATGGACATGGGCGATCCGGCGGGCACGTCCGAATCCAGAAGAACGCTTTCCGTGGCGTCATAGAGCTTGACGGTGAAGGCGCCCTGGACGGGGGGCGAATTGGAATAGACGTTGAAATCGTAGCCATTCAGGGTGACCGAGAAGCTGGTGCCCGTGCCCGTGTAGTTCCAGGGGCCGACCCAGTCGTATTGGCCGTTGGTCGTGTCGGTGATGAGGGCGGTGCCCACCGAGGTCACCCCGGCGGGGGCGTTGGCGTCGATGGTGAACACGAATTCCTTGCAGGCCCCGGTTCCGCTGTCGGTGGAAAGGCAGGTCAAGTTGCTGCCGGCCAGGTAATTGACCGAGTACTCGTAACTGAAGGGGCCGGCCGGCTGATTGTCCAGCACCGTCACGCCGGTCGAATCGGTGAGGAATTCCTCGAAGGAATGGTTGACCGCCGTCTGGCCGGGCTGGAGGCCCAGCAGTTCCCCGTTGAGGGCCACGGAGTAGGCCTGGTTCCCGGGCCCATTATTGACCAGGGGGCCCAGGAAGACCGTGGCGGGAGTGGAGAGGTCGATGAGTTTCACCAGGCTGGTCACGGGCGAGGAAGCGGGGTTGTTGAGCGTGGTATTGAAGTTGAAATACCCGCAGTTCCCGTCCACGGCGTAGGTCGTGCAGTTGAAGTTGTTGCTGTAGATGTACTCGCTGGGGCCCTCCAGGGTCATGGGCGACCCGGCGGGCACGGCGGTATCCAGGATGGTGCTCTTGGTTTCGTCATAGAGCTTCACGTTGAAATTCGCCTGCACCTGGGAGACGGCGCTGGTGATGCCGAAATCCTCCGGCTGGAGGGTGACCGAGAAACTGTAGCCCGCGCCCTGGTAGGTCCAGGGGCCCACCCAGGCGCTATCGCCGTTGGAGGTATCGGTCACGTAGGCGTAACTGGTGGAATTGACCCCCGCCGGGCCGTTGGCGTTGACGGTGAGGGTAAAGGCCCGGCAGGCCCCGGTGACCTGGTCGGACGTGATACAGGCAAGCGAGCTTGCGGCGATGTAATTGCCCGGGTTTTCCAGGTTGAGGGGTCCGATGGTCTTGGAATCCCAAAGGTTGGTGCCGGTGGAATCATAAAGGTCCTCCCGGAACAACTGGGAGAGGGCCGGGCCTTGGGTCACGCCCATGGCCTCGGCGGGGACCTGCCAGTTGAAGTTGTTGCAGGTATAGGTGACCGGCCCGAACATCGTGGCGCTCCCGGTGGCGATATCGGTGAGTTTGATCATGCTCACCTGGGTGGCCGCGCAGGCCGGGGTGTAGGGGTTGATGCTGAAAGTGAAGACGGAACAATTCCCGTCCTCCAGGGTGGTATAGCAGGCCGCCGAGCTGGTGTAGATATAGCCCGGAGGGGCCTCCAGGGAGAGGGGGGAGCCCGAGGGGAGCAGGACCCCGTAGGTCACGCCCTTGGTGGCGTCCAGGAGCGCCACGCTCAAGGATGCCGAGACGGGGCTGGAGGTGGAAGTGACGCCGAAGGATTCCCCGGAGAGGTTGGCGGTGAAGGTCGTGCCCGCGCCCGAGTAGCCCCAGGGGCCCACGTAGACGCTGCTGTTATTGGAGAGGTCCTTGACCAGGGCGTAGCTTTGCGAGGGGAACCCGGCGGCCCCGTTGGCGGCGATGGACAGTTGGAAGACACGGCAGGCGCCGTCGCCCCCGTCGGTATTGATGCAGGAAACCGCCGCGGAGGAGAAGGCGGGCGTGGGCGGGGGCGTGGGGGAAAGGGTGGAAGTCGAGGTCGTGGTCGGTGTCGCCGTGACGGTGGAAGTCGAGGTGTAAGAGAGGACGGGCGTGACCGTGAGGGAGGCGGTGGGCGAGGATGAAGGCGTCACGGTCAGGGACATCGTCGGGGTACCCGTCGCCAAGGGCGTCGAGGTGATCGTGGGGGTCGAGGTCACGGTCCCGGTGGGGGTGGGGGAAGCCGAAATCGTCGGGGTGAGGGTGGCCGTGGGGGTCAATGTGACCGTCGAGGTCAGGGTGATCGTGGCGGTCGGGGTCGGGGTGGAGGTATTCGCGGGGGTGGAAGTGAGGGTGAGGGTCGAGGTCGGGGTGAGGGTGAGAGTGACCGTCGGTGAAAGCGTGACCGTCGATGTCGGCGAAGCGGTCGGCGTCTTGGTATAGGACAGCACCGGCGTCATCGAATCCGTCAAGGTCACCGTGGGGGTGGCCGTGACCGTCGGGCTGTTCAAGGGCGTGGAACTGGGGGTCGGGCTGAGGGTAATCGATGGGGAAGTCGTAACCGTCGGGGTCAAGGAGACCGTCGGGGAAAGGGTGATCGTTGATGTCGGCGAAGCCGAAGGCGTAGCGGTGAGGGACGCCGTAGGCGGCATCGAATCCGTGGGGGTCGCCGAGGCGGTGATCGAAACGGTGAGGGATACCGTCGGCGTCAACGAAACCGTCGGCGAAAGCGTGACCGTCGATGTCGGCGAGGCTGAAGGCGTAGCGGTGTAGGACAGAACCGGCGTCATCGTAAACGTCGAGGTCACCGTGGGAGTGGCCGTGACCGTCGGGCTGTTCAAGGGCGTGGAGCTGGGGGTGGGGCTGAGGGTGATTGAAACGGTGAGGGATGCCGTCGGTGTCGTCGAAACCGTCGGGGACAGGGTGACCGTCGGCGTCGCGGTGCTGGAAGGCGTCAGGGTGGCCGTGCCGGTGGGGGCGGGAGAGGAGGTGATGGAAGGCGTCAGGCTGACTGTACCCGTCGAGGTGAGGGTGGCGGTCACCGTCGGCGTGGCGCTATTCACGGGGGTGGAGGTCAGGGTGAGGGTGGCGGTGATCGTCGGGGTTAAGGTGGGGGTACCGGTTCTCGTGGACGTGGAGGTAATGGAGAAAGTGACGGTGGGGGTGGAACTGTTCAACGGGGTGGTTGTCCGGGTGACGGTCGGCGTCACGGTGAGGGTAAAGGTGGGTGAATTCGTTGCCGGAGCGGTGGGGGTTTCGGTCGGCGTGGAAGTGGCCGGCGGAGTGTCGGTGGGGGTGAACGTCACGGTTGAAGTCGAGGTCACCGAGGGGGTTGGGGTGGAAGTCGGGGAAAGGGTGATCGTCGGCGAGAAAGTGTTTGTGGATGAAAAGGTGGGCGTAAAGGTCGAGGTGGGGATCGGGGTGGAGGTGGGGGTAAAGGTATTCGTGGGGACGTTAGTGGGCGTGAAGATGTGGGTGGGGCAGGAGCCAGCGTTGTCCGAGGTGGAGGGGTCATAGGCGAAATAAGGAACGGATGTGTTCAACCGGTAGAAGAAATAGGGCCCGGTGGGGCCCGGTGGAATCAAACCGAAGGGCTGGCTGGGGTTCACGATTTGCAGCCAGGCATAGCCGTTGGCGGCTCCCGCCCCCAGTGAAACGACGTAAACATCGCCGGTCTGGACAGAGGGTGGGCCGGCCCCCGCCGCCTGTTTGGAGGCGCTGGAGGAGGCGGCGAAAGTGGTGGGGACGGAATCGAAATTCACCAGGGAGCCGTTGCCGAGGTAGGCGATGCCGTCCGAACCCAAGGCGGTGAGGACGAACCCTCCTCCCGAGGGGGCGATAGCCAAGTCCGCGCCCGTGGGCGAAGCGGAAAGGGTGTCGGACTGGAAGGTAAAGTAACTGGTCGTGGAGCCGTAAGAGGAGGCGTCCACCGTGTAGCAGGTTCGCACGACCGATCCTAAGGAGACCGCGAGGTCGCTGACCGAACCCGCGGTAATGTTAGAAAGGACCGCCCCCAGGGCCAAGGGTTGCAGGTTGGCCGCGTTGACCATCTCCAGGGAAATCAACCGGGCGCTTCCCTGGGGGACGGAAATGGAAAAATCCAGCTCCCCGGTGCCCGTGGTTCCCGAGGAGAGGGAGCCGGTGGTGCCGTTGATCGTCGTCATGTTGGGGCCGGAGATGTTATAGAGGACGGCGTTATTGGTCACGCCCAAAAGGCTGGCCTTGACCTGGCCGGTCAGGGGGATGGCGATGGAAACGTTATAACCCTTCGAGGGGGTCACGGGGGAAGTCGGGGAGAGTTTCCCCTGGCAGCCCCAAAGGATGGCCAGGCCCAATAGGAGGGACCCCAAGGCCAAAAGGGGCAGGCGGTTTTTACGGAGGCCAACGGGTCGGGGACCCCGGGGACGGCGTTGGGCCGGGCCTTTCTTCGCGCGACGGGCGGGGCTCACAGGCTCACCTCGTAATGGGTCCCGAAGGTCCAATGGGCATAGGCGAGGTCGACCCGGTTGCCGGAAAGGTCATAGCCGCCGTTTTGCCAGAGGACGTAATCAAAGCCCGCCGTGAAACGCAGCGAGGAGGAGGCGTCGAGCTTGAACTTCATCGAGGGTTGCAGGCCCAGAAGGTAGCCTCCCCCGTCATAAAGCGTGTTGGCCGCCGGGTAGCCGTTGGCCAGGATGTATTTTGCGCGGGCCAGGAGGGTGAAGTTGCCGAAAGCGTAACTGGGGTAGAGGTAAAACCGGGGGGCGAGCGAGGGGTCGGGTTCGGTGACCAGCGACCCGTTGATGGCGTTCTGGGCCGGGAGAAAATACTGCCCCCCCACCTCGAAGGAAAAGGCCTGGGGGTTGTTCCAGGCGTAGGAGGCGTTCACGTTGGGACCCATCTGGAGCAGGTCGATCCCCTCCGCCTGGGTCGGCAAAAAGTAAAAGGCCGAGAGGCGCAGGATGTCGTTCCCGTCCCCGCCATGGTCCGCCACGCGGTTCAGGGAAAGAAAGACCGAATCCCCCAGCTTCAACGGCACACCCCCGGAAAACAGCCCGTAATTGGGGTTGAAGGCGCCCGAATAGAGGTAACCCGCCGCGACGCCGTATTGTTCCCCGCCCGCCTTCAGGGACAAGCCGTAGAGAAAGCTGAGGCCGAAACCCCGTCCCCGGTAATCGCTGTCGATGAATTCGGTGGGGACGATGGAATTGGTCTGTTTGAATTCCCAGGAGGTGTCCCCGGTGGGAAGGTTGATGCCGATGTTGACGATGGAAGGGAGGGAAAAGCTGTCAAAGCCCGCCTCCATCCCCACCACCGTGTCGGTGAGGGACGAGAGGTTGAAGGTTTCCGTGCCCGACACCGAATCGGTGTAATTGCCGTTGGCGAACTCGGTTTGGCTGTAGAAGCGGGCGTCCTTCCAGGGGGTGACCGAGAGGGTCAGGGGCACCAAAAATTCGGAGCCGTTGTAAGGAAGGACATCGTTGGAGCTCCAGCCGATATATTGCGCCCCCAGATCCAGGGAAACCCGGGAGGTTTTGGGGGAGGGGGGGGCGGGGACACTGTCAGCGGTCACAGGTGCGGTGGAAGCCGTGACGGTTGGGGAAACGGCATCCTCCGTTTGGGCGCGCAAGCGATCCGGGAAGATGCCCATGAATAGCCCCAGCAAAAGACAAGCCGTCATTGGGACGGAGGGGTAAAGGCGGATCATAGGCCCTCCTTCCCCGGAACGACCACTTGGATGTGGACGGATTGGGTGGCGGAATTGATGTTGTTGTCCTGGTTCGGGACGATCCCGGAGACAAATTGCTGGTTAAGATCACCCAGGCTCAGGTTGCTTAAGGAGCCTAGGGCGCTATTGGGCTGATAGCCCGCGGAGGGGTTGCCGGGAGCGGGACCGTTGCCCCCCAAGGGGTTGCCGTTGTCTCCGCCGGTTCCGGAACCGCCTCCCGATTGATCGCCGCCGTTCCCCCCGCCGGTGCCGCCCGTGCCGGACGAACCACCCGAACCCGTTCCGCCGGTACCGTTGCCATTCCCACCGGACCCGTTCCCGCCGCCTCCACCCTTGACGCCCTTGGGGGGCGGCGGGGCCTGGCCGGTCTTTCCATCCCAGTGGCCGTCCACGAAATGTCCCGATTGGCCGGCCCCAAAAAGATGGCCGTTCCCTCCCGCGCCGGCGTTCACGGTCCCCTCAAACACATCCAGGTCGAGGGTTTTCGTTTTCGGATCGTAACCCACGGAGTATTCGGTGCCCCGGACACCGCAGATCACGCCCCCGGCGTCGATCTCGAAAGTCGATTTGGCGGAGAAAAGTTTTTTCACTTGGGCGAAGATCTTTCCCGCGTCCAGGTGGAAGAGGAAGTTTTTTTCCTTCGGGGAGGGGCGTTGGAGGGTCACGATATGCATCTGGGTTCCGGCGGACAGGGTGAGGAGCGAGCCGTCGGGGCATTGGAGCACCGCCTGGGACTTTTCACCGACCTGGACGGTCTCGCTGGGAAGGACGAACTGGCCGTCGAAGACCCGGCGGCCATTGCCCGCGTCGGTCATGGCATGGACCAAGCCGATCACCCTTTGCAGGTAGGCCTTGTCCTCGGCCGCGGCCCAAAGGCTTGGACGGAAAACCAGGAATATAAATAAGAGGGCACATGCGCTTTTGCGTTTCACCGCGGGTCCATCCTCAAGGTCAGTCCTCGTTGGCTTCATATAATAAAATTCGGCCTGCGTTCAAACAACGGGTCGGTGTTGAGAGGTGCCGCGATGGGAAACAGATGAGGGAAACACCCCCACCCCAACGCGGTTCAAGCTTCGGCGTTAAAGGTTAGGGGTGAGGAGTGAGGGAAACGCGAGGATGGGTCTGGCCTTGGATGGGATTCAACTTCGATCCCCTCTTGGCCCCCTTGGCTCCCGGGGTTGACTGGGCGCCTGTGCCGCCCACCATCGATACCGGAATCGGATTCGTCCTGCTGCCCAAGGGCGCTCCGCTGTTCGCTGTTTGAGCCAGCGCGGCGGAAGCGAGAAACGTAAATGCAAGAACTGTGGCGTAGGCCACCCATCGGATGCGTGCCATAAAGCCTCCCCTGCAGTGCCGAACTATCGTCTTTCCGGCACCGAACCTAATGACAATTGCAAATAATTCCATATCCGTCCGTTTGTTTCAATATTAAAGCGAGAAATTAACAACCGATGACCGGGAGTTTCGAGTGTGATGGGGGTTCAACGGGACAATCCGCCCGGACTCCTGCCACATATCGTATATATAGAAGCCTTTAGGTGGTTTCTGCAAGTAACGAGGTAAACCTTCGCCCCGAATTTACCTCCCGATGCCCGCAATCTCTTTTTGACCTCCCTATAATCGCCCTACATCACCCGGGGTTGACTCTCGGGTTTTAACCAAGGAGCATCCACCCATGCGGAAATTAATTTTTCTGACAGTTCTTTTGACGGTCCTCGGAAGTGTTTCCAGATCCTACGCCGATAACCCCACCGGGCAAGCGGCTGGAAAGCGTCAGCACAAGCCCATGAAGAGCACCCATCAAACGGTGATCGCCGGACAAGTCGACCGCCGCAGCAAGGATAAAATTAAGGGCGGATCGCTCGACTCGAGCAACCTGGAAATAAACAAGGAGAAGAACGGGAAAGGGAGTTCCTCCAACGGCGGCTCCAAAGGTTCCTCCAAAAATGGCGGTTCACTCGATTCCAGCAACTTGGAAAAAAATAAGGTGAAGGGCGGAAAAGGAAATTCCTCCAGCGGAAATTCCACGGGCAATAAAACGGCATCCGATGACTGGGAAAACACGGGCGGCTCCACCGGATCAAAGGGCAAAGATTCCGGTAAGGGCGGCGGAAAGTCCAAGGGTTCGATCTCGGCCAAAGATGATTGGGAAAATACAGGCGGTTCCGCCGGCTCCAACTGCAAAAGCTCCGGCAAAGACGGTGGAAAATCAAAAACCGCGACGGATGATTGGCAGAATACCTCCGGTGGAAAAACCGCAGCCGATGACTGGAACAGCACCGACGCCAAGTCTAAGACGAACGGTTCGTCCGGCTTCGGAGGGCCAACCGGCGGCTCAATCCCCGCCGCCGCCCATCAATAAATACGCAACTATCTTCTTGGCGAACCCTACCTATCCAAAAGCTTTGATTTTTTTATTCTCACCTTCTCCCCCGGGGGGAGAAGGATGGGATGAGGGGGGAACTTATAAACTGCAGCACCCCTCACCCTCCCTCTCCCTGACTCAAGGGGGAGAGGGTTTATTTACAAGCTTTTCGAAGGGCATAGTTTCGTATGAATATTCTTTTTTCCTTTATCTGCCGGATAATTTTTCCCGTCTGGTCTACCGACCTTCCCAGGGTTAATCGTCCTTCCCATTGCTAACAAGCAATTAACATTTGTGATGTCATTTATCGATTAAAAGATCCTCCACAGAGGGGAGCCAACATTTCAATTGCGGAGGCTTGCCTTGAGGAATTTTATTTTTTCGGGAACTTTATTAGCCTTGTCGGTTCTGGGACTCGCCTGCGGTGGAGGCAGCCCCTCCAGTTCCAACAACAGCAATAGCAGTAGCCCCAGTACGTCGAATTATTATTTCAAGGCAACGGGCGGCAGCGCGGGCGTTTCGGCAGTGTTGAGCTGGGCTTTTTCCGAAGTCCCTGGCAACCCCTATTCCGGGACGGTCACGACGACGTTGCCCTATACCTCGCCCAACTGCGCCGTCGTGAGCGCCAGCGGCAGTGATTTTTCCGTGGCCGGCGCCATGAGTTGCTTTCCCTGTTCCGTCCCCCTGACCCTCACTATTTACAATTCCAGCTCGGTGGCGGTCACCCAAGCGGCAACCACCGGGGTCGGCACTATGACGAACGTCGTCTACACCGAACCTTAACCCGGACTTTTTCAGCATCCTGTTAAAATAGTTTTTACTTTTCCCCTGCCGTGCGGCTTTCCCTTGACAGGCTCAGGGCCCCTTGAGAACCTGAGGGCCGGGACTCAAGCCTGTATCAGGAGGTCGTACCGATGAAAATTTTCATGACCGGCGGCAGCGGCTTTATCGGCCATTGGGTGGTGAAGGAACTTCTAAGCCGGGGCCACGCCTTAAGGCTCCTCATCCGCAATCCCGGCAAGATGCCTTCTTTGAAGACGCTTCCCGGCGTGGAAATCGCGGAAGGCACCCTCTACGACCGCGCGCTCCTCTCCCGTTCCCTCCAGGGTTGCGAGGCCTGCCTGCATGTGGCACTGGGCTGGGGCGAGACGCCCGCCACCATGCTGGAAAAGGACACGGCCGTCACGGTTTTCCTGCTGGAAGAGGCGGAAAAGGCGGGTGTGGGCCGGTTTCTCTACACCTCTTCCACGGCGGCGGTGGGCGAGTTCCGGCCCCGCATGGACGAGGGCATCGACCTGAGGCCCCAGGACCTCTACGGGGCCACTAAGGCGGCCTCGGAGGCCTATGGCCTGGGCTTCGCGGCCAAATCGCGGATGCGCTTCAATGTCATCCGGCCCGGCTACACCTTCGGCAACCCCGCCTTTCCCGACGGGGTCACCCAGCCTGACCAGCGTTTCCGCTCGATTGTCCATTCCGCCCGCCGGGGAGATCCCATCCCGGTGACGAAACATGACGGCACCCAGTTTATCGACGCAGCCGACCTGGCCAAGCTTTACGGGGCGGTTCTGGAGAGCGCTTTGAACCGGCGCGTCTTCTTCGGGCTTTCCACCGAGTTTGTGACCTGGGAAAGGGTGGCCCAAAAGGGCGGCCGCCCTCGCGGGTTCCGCGTCGAAAATCGAGGTCCTCGACAAGGGGTGGGACGCGAAGCCCATGCTATTTGACCTGGGGGCCATCGAGCGGGAGTTCGGCCTTAAATTCACCGCCTGGGAGGGAATCGAATCGCATTTGGAGTATTTGATGAAAAAAAACCTGGAGCCCGCCGGGCATTAAGAAGAAAAGCGATTTTTGTTCAGGTTCATTTAAGGACAAAGTCCAACGCAAAACCGCCAAGAACAGCCTTTTTGGGGTTAAGACCGAATTAAAACAAAATCGAATGATTTAAGGGCTATTCAAAAATCCTTGTTTTACTTTGAGTCTTTGCGGCTTTGTCCCCCTTTGCTCCTATGGGGCAAAGGAGATCGGGACTATACCGACCTCATTGAACTTTCATAGAAGGTCGGCATGCGTTGGCTGTAGGTTTTCCGGGTCTGAACTATTATGAAAAGCTAAAGCTCTTACCCCTCAACGCCGAATGGCGCTTAGCGCACCACGACGATCTTGAGGGTCTTGCGGCCGATGAGCCCGCCCTGGGCGTTGGCGGCTTCCACAATGGCGAAATAGAGCCCGCTGGCCTTCCCCGCCGCGTTCCAGTCGGCCTCGCTCATGCCCGCCGCCCCCGAAACCTTACCCCGCACCAGTTCCCCCGCCGTGTCATACACCCGGTATGAGAGCGTCAATCCCCCCACGTCCGAAACCATCCGCACCTGGTATCCCGTCGACCCGTTGAGAACATTCGGTTCCGCCGCTACGTTCCCCATCCCCGCGTTCGCCGTATCCGACAGCACCATCACCTGCGCCGTCATCTGCGTCTGCCCGCCCGTCCCGTTCTGCTCGCTCGCCTCGATGAAATACTGACCCGACGGCACCACCCCGCCGTTGTCCCCCGTCCCGTCCCACACCACCGTCACCCCGTTCCCCAGCGAGATCGTCAATTGCGTCGGCACCGTCCCCGAGGGGGTCCCGCTGGTCGGCTCAAACCCCGACGCCGACAACACCAGCTGCGTCGAGTTCCCCGGCACCGGGTTGCTCGAGTAAACATACAAGGTCTTCACCACTTCCCCCGCCTCGTTGTAGATCTTCACCGCCACCTTGTACACCGAGCGGTTCACGATCACCGGGGCGGTCACGCTCGTGTCCACCCCCATGTTGTTGATGCTGTCCACCTTCACGTAGTACTGCCCGTTCGCCACCGGGTTCCCCGACCCATCCGTCCCGTTCCACGTCCCAATCGGCACCCCCGCGAAATACACCGTCGTCGAGCTCCCCGGACCGCTCACCGACGTGATCGCCCCCGACCCCATGTTGATCCCGTTAATCACTTGGGAATATTGGCTCACCGGCAGCGCCGCCACCAGTTCCCCCGCCTCGTTGTAGATGTCGATCTTCACCGTGTATTGACCCGTCGTCTGCGAGCTCACGCAGGAGCTGACCAGCGCCCCTCCCGTGTAACTCGCCGCCGCGCAGTTCTGGATCGTCAAGCCCCCCGGCACCAGGTTATTCACCATCACCTGGTATGTCATCTGGTACTCTCCCGGGGATAAGGGGGACGGCATCCGCCAGCTCATCACCGACGTCGCCGGGTTATAGCTCGCGCTCGCCCCCAAGGGCGACGCCACGAAGTTCTGGAAGGTCAAATTCGCCGGAAGCGGATCCGTCACCACCAGGTTGAAGACGTTGTTCCCCACCACGTTCACCGTCAGGGTATAGACCAAGGCCGCTCCCGCCTCGGTGCTCGAATTGGACACCTGCTTGACCAGTTGGACGGCGCCGGTGGGCGTGGCCGACACCGTGGGGGTGGCCGTCCCCGTGGGGGAGGCGGTGCGGGTCGGGCTCGAGGTCAGGGTGAGGGTCCGGGTCGCGGTGGGCGTGGGGCTAGAGGTGTGGGTTCGCGTCGAGGTGGGCGTGGGGCTGTGGGTAGGTGTGCGGGTATCGGTGGGCGTGGAGGACGCGGTGGAAGTTCTCGTCGCCGTGGGAGTCAAGGTCTCGGTCCAGGTATTCGTGACGGTGGGCGTATGAGTGGAAGTGAAAGTGGAAGTGGGTGATCCCGTATCCGTGGGGGTATGGGTGGCGGTCCAGCTGTTGGTGATGGTCGGGGTGGAGGTCCAGACAATGGTATCGGTGATGGTGGGGCTGAAGCGGAAAGTCTGAGTCCAGGTCGGCGTCATCGTGACCGTGGGGCTATTGGTGGGGGTGGGGGTATTGGTGATCGTGCGGGTATTGGTCACCGTCGGGGTCACGCTGGGGGTAGAGGTGGGTGTCACCGTCAAGGTGAAGGTTTGAGTCCAACCGTTGGTTAAGGTCGGTGTCGCCGTTTCCGTGACGGTTTTGGTCACCGTAGTTGTATTAGTCGAAGTGAAAGTTTCTGTCACGGTATAGGTGTTTGTCACCGTGTCCGTGTCGGTAATGGTAAAGCTCAGTTTGGGGGTCTGGGTAAAGGTGGGACTGATCGTCACCGTGGGAGTATTCGTGACAGTGCGCGTGGAGGTGATGGTCATTGTATTCGTCAGGGTATTGGTGAGGGTTTGGGTCGGAGTCACGGTGGGCGTCATCGTCAGGGTGGGGCTATTGGTGGGAGTGATGGTGACGGTGATCGTGGGGGTATTGGTCAAGGTCTTCGTGTTGGTGACCGTCTGGGTCAGGGTGAGGGTAGGAGTAAGGGTTTGAGTCGGAGTCACGGTGGGGGTGTTGGTCAAGGTAGGCGTATTGGTCAGGGTTGGAGTGGGAGTTTGCGTGGGCGTCAAGGTCGGGGTAGGGGTATTGGTGAAGGTCGGGGTCAAAGTGCGGGTGTTGGTAAGGGTCCAGGTGTTTGTCAAGGTTGGGGTCATCGTGGGGGTGACCGTATTCGTAACCGTGGGCGTCACTGTCTGAGTGGGTGTATTGGTGGGGGTTTTCGTGTTGGTGACCGTCATTGTGTTCGTGGGGGTGTTCGTTAAGGTTGGGGTAGGTGTTTGCGTAGGCGTCATGGTCGGGGTGGGGGTATTGGTCTGGGTCGGGGTGGGTGTCACAGTTGGCGTATTGGTGGGAGTTTTCGTATTAGTTTGGGTCGGAGTCGGGGTGGGTGTATAGGTCAAGGTCGGGGTGGGGGTCACGGTGGGGGTCATGGTGGGAGTGGGTGTATTCGTGGGTGTGGGGGTATTGGTCGGGGTAAAGGTGGGGGTCACGGTCGGCGTATTCGTCGGCGTATTGGTCGGCGTGTGAGTATTGGTAAGGGTCGGAGTCGGCGTCACGGTGGGAGTATTGGTCGGGGTACGGGTGTTGGTCGGCGTGGGAGTAGGCGTCGGCGTATAGGTCGGGGTGGGGGTCGGGGTATTCGTCGGTGTAGGGGTGGGCGTGGGGGTGTTGGTTGGTGTGGGAGTAGGCGTAGGGGTATAGGTATTCGGTGGCGTGGGAGTCGGGGTGGGTGTCCTAGTGGGGGTAGGGGTTGGTGTAGGGGTATTTGTCGGAGTTGGGGTTGGGGTCGGCGTGTTGGTCGGAGTGGGAGTCGGGGTGGGCGTGTTAGTCGGCGTAGGAGTGGGGGTGCGGGTTGGAGTCCAGGTCGGGGTCACCGTTGGCGTCCAAGTGGGGGTGATGGTCGGGGTCCAAGTTGGAGTGACGGTCGGCGTCCAGGTGGGTGTTACGGTGGGTGTTACGGTGGGTGTTATGTGGGCGTCGGGGTGTTGGTGGGTGTCGGCGTGGGGGTTGGGGTATAGGTGGGGGTGGGGGTGGGCGTCGGAGTGCGGGTCGGCGTAGGGGTCGGAGTGGGGGTATTCGTGGGAGTGGGCGTCGGGGTGGAATTACAGACCCCGTTCCATTGGAAAGATTTGAAAGTATCATTGGTGCATCCATAATCACTGATGCCCACCATCCCGGAAGAATAGCTCGAGTCCGTGAAGGTCGTGCTGAAACTGTAGGTCCCTTGGACAGCGCCGACCGAAACGATGAAATTGCTACCCGAAATGATAACCTGAATCCAGGTCGAGGTCGGGCAGGTGGCGCACATGACACTGTTGGCCGGAAGGTTGACCGTCTGGGTTTTCGTGATATTCCCCGTTCCGGTACCGGCGGGCCCATAGACGTTGAAAGTCAGCGAGCTATCGGCGTTGGCGCAGTTGTCACCGTCAAATTGCACCTCGTAACCAGCGCCGGTGTTGACGTTCACGTCCCACATGATTCCGCCCTGGTTCGGTCTTTGATGCTGATTGGTTTGGCAATAATTCGCGGTAATCGTCCCGGGGCCGCTGGCCACTTGGGTATTCAAAAGCTGGTTGTTCTCATCCATGCAATCGCCATTCGGCCCGCCCACGAAGGAAACCCCGTTCGTCCCTTCAGCCCAGGAACCCTGGTCGGGAGGGGCGGCCCCGACGATCCATCCGGGCGGGGTACCCGTCACCGCTTTGTTGAAGGTCTGGGTTACGGCGCAATAGGTCTGGGGATTGCAAATATATTGGGCGATGAGGGCCTGCTGCCAATAGGTGCTTTTGGTCGGGAAGATGGGAGGGGCGGGGTCGAACCCCCACTCGAAACTTTGTCCATTATTAAGGAAGGCGCTGGTGGGGGGGTAATAATCCCGTTGGATCTCATCCGGGCCGCTTCCGACCTTGCAGTTCAAGGCTCCCGGCGGGCCGCTCCAAACCGCCGGCGATCCTTGGTTGCCGCCATAGGCCGTGCCGTTGTTCGTCGGCGGGCCCGGAGGTCCCGATCCCCAGGTCTCGATCTGGTCCATGAACCCGTCCGAATTGCCGTTGCACTCATCGGCTCCGCCGAGGACTGAGAACCTGGTTTTGTAGCTTCCGCAGGTCATCCCCAAGCAAGACCAATCCATTTGAGAGTCATAGGGGGGATATCCATAGGCGATTTGCCCGTTCTCCTCGTAATGCCAGGCGAATTCCCCGTCCGCGATGGCCACCACGTTGTTGGTGGTTTGGGCGGGGTCTTTATAGAGGACCATCAAACCCAACCCCTTGCAGGTATCGCCGTTGCCGCTGGTATTGACGGTGTTGGCTCCGATCATGAGGGAAGCGGGACTCACCGAGTAACGCACGCTGTACCAAGTCTGAACCCAATTCGCGTAGGTGACGGCACCCGCGGCGGTTCCGGTCCCCGTCCCGTATCCATTGATCTGGATTTGGGTCGTTTTGGGAGCTTCCGCAGACATGTTGTTGTACTCCACATAAAGGAAAGCGGTGACGGGTGTGGCGCCCGCGGGAAGGTTGATGTTCAAGGGCTGACCGCACTGGGCCGAGGCCATCACGTAATCCAAACCGGTCCCTTGGGCCAACAGTTCCTGTTTCTGCGAATCGGCGCTGGGTTGGCCGATCCCGCAATTGGTGAAGCTGATGCCGTTGACGACCACGGTGTTCATTGGGGCGGGGGTACTGGTGATGGTGAAAGTCGCCGTCGGGGGGCCCGGAGTGGGCGTCGGCCCGGTACCGTTGAATTGATTGGCGGTCGTGAGGGTCGTGCTGCAGGAGCCCATGCCCAAGGGGCCGATGGTGGTGGATTGGCCGCAGGCGTTCGTTACGTCAAAATAATAGGGGCCGGTGCCGCCGTTATCGAGGTTGCCGTTGGAGGTCCCCCAATATTCATTTCCTCCTACTCCATTCGCGCCTAAAACTAACGCCGTGTAAGGGCCGGTCGAGGATGTGGAAAAACCCACTGCCGTGACTGGGATGTTCATGTCCAAGAATTGGATCGGGTTGTAACTGGCGCTGCAGCCCGATTTCCATTGGTACATGATGTCACCGCTGGGGTCCCCGGTCATCATGCTCAAGGGGCATTGGATGAAGTGCCAGGTGATGTTGGCTATGCCGGGAGGGGCATTCCCAGTCAGGGTGTTCCAGGCTTGGGGCCCCAGGTCCAGTTGGTTGGCGGTGGAGCAACTGGGGCAGCTATCCACGACCATCAACGTAACCGATCCTCCAGTCGAGGCTTGCGCGTCAATGCAGGCTCCGCAGGCCATTCCATTTTGATAATCGGCACTGATGATGGCGCAATAATTGTTGGGATCGTAAGTCCCGCCGGGAAAACCGCAGTTGCCAGTTCCCGGGGAGAGGGGGCCGTAAGTGGTCGCGATCGTCGAATAGGACACCGGTGAGCTGGAGCAAATATTGGAGGTAGCAAGAACTTGGGCCAAGGAAAGGGTGGGAAGTGCGACAAAAGTTAAAACAATCATTAAACTTAATAAGTTAAGTTTAAATAAATTTCTTCGAAATATCGAAAGGTGAAGTGTTGTAAATTTGGCATCCATCTTCTACCGCCTTCTGCGCCAAAAGCCAATCACATCCAACCGTTAAGTTGACGGTGAACTCTCCCCTTTTAAATTTTTCGAGGTTTCTCCTGAATGAAATCGTTTTTATGTTCAGGATGAAGGCTCAACATCTAGACGGTTGAGCTCTTCTTTTATTATTCCCTCAAGTAAATTTTACTCCTCATTTATGAAATAAATTCATATTTTTTTGGGTTAATAACCATCGGAGGCTCCGAAAAATGCCCAAATTACCAAGGAAATCCTCGTTTTACCTCCAGGGCGACTTTTTTACTATGTTATGATCTTAAAAATTTATATCCCTCGGATAAAACATGCAAATTTTCAGTGCCCTCCTCTTCCTTTTTTTCTCACTTTGGGTAAATTTCGCCCACGCGGATTTCGGCTGCCACTTCCTGCTCAATCAGATCCTCTACCAGGCCTTGGAGCAGCCGGAAAATAAAATTTCATTCCGTTTCACCTGCCAGGAAGACATGAACCTCATTGCCGTTTCCTTCCATGTCGGGGATGCCAAGTCTCCTCCGTCTTATTTGGTCACCCTCCACGATGACGAAAAGGGTTCCCCGGTTTCCCAGACGCTCGCTTCCGCGGCCCTGACCCCAAAGGATCACAGCTGGGCCACCGTCCCCATCGACAACCTTCCTCTTGAAAAAGGCAAGGTCTATCACCTCGTCATTGAGCAGGACGCCTTCCGGGGCGGTATGCACAAGGTTGGAAAAATCGGTCCGGAAAACTTCGCCTCGATTGATTATGGGGATGCGCTCAACCCCTTCGACCCGCGGAATGAAACATCCGATCCGAATCTCAATGTTTTGATTTTTAAAAAAGGAAAATGGAAAACCCTCAACCGCCAGCCTCTTTACGCGCTTCATGGAACCGGCGCCCGCCTCCAAGGCAATCCCTATGATGAAGCGGGGGAGTTGCCCATTTATGCCGGAGGGTCGCCCGAAAACCCAACCCCAGGATTAAGCCAAGGCGAGGCCCTGCATCCCCATTACGGTCTCACCGGAACCGGTCTGGCGTTAAGAGTCCGCAAGGTCGGTCATCCCGCCCACCCTCTGAACTATTCCGTTTACATCATTGATTTCATGCGCCACAAAACGATCCCTTCCTTCCACGGCGAGGCCCTCAAACCCGATCAGGTCCCCGCCTCCTTCCAATGGGTCACTTTCGGTTTCAACCCAAAAGATCATCCCCAATCTTTTCCTCCCCAAGGCCAATGCGTGGTGTTCCAAACCGAATCCGGACAAGCCACCCCGGACCCGCCCGGCTGCGCGGATTGTTATGTGATCTCGGAAGTCGGAAATTCCGGAGGCCTCGCCTCCGCGGCCGATTTGAGTTTTGACGGCGGCGCCCACCTTTCCCGGGAAGTCCGTTCCAGCGACGGCTGGTCGGATTGGACCGACGCCTTCGAGCGGGACGCGAACGTCATCATCCTGGGCCCGACCCAGGAACCCCTGGGGGAACCTAACCCCGGGGCGATCCCCACTCCCGACCTATGGTTCCAAGGCATCGCGCCATGAGAAAAACCCCCGCCGCTCCTCAAAAATTTTGGGCGCCACTGGCCCTGGCGTCCGCCTTACTATTTCTTCCCCCTGCTCGTTGCGGCGCGGAGCACATCCTGGACGTTTCCGATCCCCTTTCGGTCGCGCGAAACCAGGCCGTCCTTGCCCTCCACCAGGGGCACTTGGCCGACGCCCAAGCCCTCGAGGAAAAAGCCCTCCGCATCGCCACGGACCGCTTCGGCCCGACCCACGCTTCCCTTTCCCCCATCCTGACGGACCTCGCCGTCATCGATCGTCATTTGGGCCTGTTCCCGGATGCCGAGTCCTCGCTCAATTGGGCTTTAGCCTTGCGCGTAAAATCGCTCGGAACGGATAACCCCCTCTCGGCCGAATCTTATCTCCAGCTCTCCAGCCTTTATTACGATTGGGACCGGTTGGAGGACTCGCTCTATTTCGCCCAAAGGGCCGTGAGCCTCTTTGAAAAAAACGTGCGTTCACCCGCGGCCTCCTACGCTCAATCCCTGAACCTTCTGGGGAAGGCGGACCTTTCTCTGGGACAGACCGCTCCGGCGCTCGAATCCATTCAAAAAAGCGTGGCCTTTCAGGAAACCCAAAAGGACTCCGACCCGGGGCTTTATCTCCAATCGCTTCTCCTTCTTTCCCGGGCCCACCAACAGGCCGGGCATTGGGGCGACGCCCAATCCTGCATGGAAAAAGCTTTGGGTGAGGCTCAAAAAAAATTCAAGGGCGACTCTATCGAAGTGGGAGACGCATCGCAAAACCTGGGGGTTTTCCTCCTATCCCGCGGGCAAAGGGTGAAGGCGAAATCCTTGTTAGAGTCCTCCCTTCGAATTTACAGCCGCTTCGTGGTGGATTATTTCGGATACGACAACCTGTCTTATGTCTTCCGCCTCGCCGGGATTTGCCAGGCCCTGGAGAACTACCCCAAATCCGAGGAATTGCTCAACCATTGCCTCTCGATCCAAAAAGACGTTTACGGCGGCCAAGGGCTCCCCGTCGCCCTGACATTGCTTCAACTTTCTGCGGTCGAGAAAAAGCTCGGTGAAAACGCCAAGGCCGAAAAGGATTCCACCGAGGGGCTAGGCCTGTTAAAAAGCTATTACCCTGAGGGCAGTCCCATTCTGGAAAAAGCCCGCCGTCCATCCGGTTCGTGATTCCCCGCTCCCCCGAATCTTCCCCCACGCTTCAGAAGGATATCCCTGCTTTATGGAAAATAGCCCTGGGGACCTGCTTTATCCTCCTGGCCCTTTTCTCGGCTCGAAAGATGGAGTCCTACGACTTGGGCACCCACCTGAAAGCCGGTTCCTGGATCGTCCAAAACCACGCCGTTCCCTCCAAGGACACCTTCACCTACACACAAAACAATCAGGACTACCTGGATTCCAATTGGCTTTACCAGGTGATTCTTTATTCATTACAAACGGCGGGGGGATATGCCTCCCTGACCCTGATGAACAGTCTGCTGATCCTCCTGGTTTTCTGGGTTTTGGCTTGGCGCCTGAAATTAGCGGGCTCCCCGCCCGGAGGAATCTGCCTCTGCCTCCTGGGCGCCATTCTGGTCATGGAACGGCGCTTCTATGTCCGCCCCGAGGTCCTTAGCTGGCTCTTCCTCGGGCTTACCCTCCTGATCCTCGAGTACCGGGACCGCAACCGGAACTTTCTCTATTTGCTGCCCTTTATCCAACTCGCCTGGGTGAACACCGAGGGTCTGTTTATCCTGGGCTGGGCGCCCCTCTTGTTCCACGGGATCGGCGGCTACCTTCACCACCACAAGTTGGACAAACCCCTCCTCCGGGCCGCCTTGTTTTCCCTAGTGGCGGATTTGGCGAACCCCTATTTTCTGAAAGGAGCATTGTTCCCCCTGACCCTGGGAGCCCGGCTTCTGGACGCCAACCCCCACAAGCAAAACATCGCCGAACTGTCCTCCCCATTCAAGTCGCTTTCTTACCTCAGGCTCCACCAGGATTCCAGCCTGCATCTCTTCCTTTTCTTTTTCCTGTCGGCGTCGCTCCTGGTACTCCTCCTTCTCACATGGAAAAAAAGAAGGTTTCCCGAGGCCGCCCTTTCCGTCACTTTCGCGCTCCTGGCCTTCTCCGCCATCCGCAACATCCCCCTCTTCATCCTAGTCGCGGTCCCCTACCTGCCCGCTTTTGTCCGGGACCTTTTCCCGGCCCGGGCGGACCGGTGGTTGAGGCATCAGCTGGTTCCTTTGTTTTTTTCCATTTTCGCCCTTGCCCTCACGGCCCGGGTCGCCACGAACGCCTATTACATCACCGACCGAAGGGTGGACCGGACCGGCCTGGGGTTGGGGGAAAATTGCCTTCCCGTCCGGGCGGTCGAGTTTCTGAGGGACCACTCGTTGAACGGGCGCCTTCTCAACACGCTTAATTGCGGCGGCTGGGTCGACTGGCGGGCCCCCCAGCCCAGCTTCATCGACGGCAGGTCGGAGGTGGTTCGAAACGATTTTTATGAGGCCTACTTGGAAAGTGGCCAGCCGGGAGGCTTGGCCCGGTTGGTTTCCTTTTACCAGCCCCAATTGATCCTGATGGATTACATCCCCAGCGGAACCTGGGCCGACCAATTAAAAGAGACCCCCGGTTGGCGCCTCATCTACCTGGACAGCCTTTCGGCCCTCTACGCCGCCCCCGGTTACGCGCCGGAACTTTCCGCCGTCGATTTTTCCACTCTTCCCCCGGCCTACGGCTACCCCTACCTGCCGGACCCGGAGATCGTCAATGTTCTCAGCCAGGAGACTCCCCACCCCTGGGTCCATTGGTTCCACGGCTTCTACCGGCCCCAGCGCTACCCCCTGGGGTTGTCCAACCTCGGCCTTTTCGCCTTGAAATACGGCCAGTATCCCGCGGCCCAAATGCTGTTCCTGGGCTGCCTCCAGGAGGCGGGCGGGGGTTTTGGGGAGATCTATTTCAACCTGGGGCTGTCGAGCCTGCGCATGGGCAATTACAACCTCGGGCGACTCTGCCTGCAGGAGGCCCTGCAAGCGGACCCCGCCAACGCGGAAGCCCGCAAGATCCTTTCCCACTTCTCCCAATAAAAAGCCCGGCTCCCGAGGGAACCAGGCTTTTATCTTTTTTTCTAAAAAAAGTTTTAGAACCCGACCTCGACCCCTCCCGTCAACTGCTGGGCCTGGTTGTTGGACATGCCGATGCGGCCCTGGTACTGGGCCAGGAAGGTGATTTCCCGGGCGAACTGGGCCTGCAGGCCCAGCCCCAAAATCGCGGCGTCGGTGCCCATCGAGGGCCCGTTCACCGTGAAGGAGCTGCCCGGCGCCCCGAAACTGGCGGTGAGCTGGTCCTGGTTGCCCTGGTAGAGGTGGTCCCAGGACACGAGGAAGCTGGGCGTCAGCTTGACGTCGCCCCCCACCTTGATGTCCTGCCCCGCCTTCACGCCCAGCTGGCTCGCCAGGCTCGCCTCCCCCTGCGAGGCGAAAGACTCGGGGGCCAGCAGACCGCTCCCCGTCTGCTGGAAGGATTCGACCTGTACATACTCGTACCCACCCGAGGCGAAGGGCGTCACCAGAAAGCCCGAGGCGTTCAGGTCCAGTCCGAGGGTCATCTCCCCGCCCACCTGAAGGCCCTGGGGCGCGCCCGAGGCGGTCCCCCCCAGGCTGGGGTTTTGGATCTTGTAGCTGTTCATGCCGCCGTCCACCAGCGCCGTCACCCGCCAGTCCGCAAGCCGGAAGCCGGTGTAGAGCCCGGCCGTCCCGCCGGTGGAATCCACCGTTCCCCCGTCGGCGGCAGTGGAATCAGCCTGGTTATACCCCAACAACAATCCCGCCACGATCACATCCGGGTCGAACCAATAGTCGACACCGGCCTGCACGCCGCCGGTGGTGAAGCTGTAGCCCTCGACCCCGCCGGTCCCGCTGACGGTCGCGAAATTCCCAACGCCCGTGATGAAGCCGCACATGCGGTCTCCCGGGCTGGCAGTCTTCTTCATCGACATTTCCGCCGCGGGCGAAAGGGTAGAGGCGAACAAGGTTGGTTTCGCGGCCCCCGCCCACTGGCTTCCCACGACATCCGCCTCGGCCATCAGGGCGTCGAGGCGGTTGGCCACAACCTGGGCCTGGGCCTGCGCCGAGGCGAAACCCATCTGGAAGAGGGGCGTCACCGCCGCCGGGCTTAATTGGGCCAGGTCCGCCGCCCATTGGGCGGTGGTTTGGGACGCCATGGCGCTCAGTAAATTTTGGGCGGAAGAGCTGTAAAAAGCCCCGTCCAACCCGCCCCCCACCGCCCGGGCGTTGGGGGTCAGGCCCACTCCGGCAAAGGAGCCCGGGAAGACCACCAGCCTGACGTCATCCGGCTGGTAAATGGGGAAGAGCCGGATCCCGCTGATTTCATTTTCAAAATGGCTGAAGGTTCCGGTGACGCCCTGGTTGGCCTTGACCACTAGGAAATTGTTGCCCAAGACCGGTTGGAACCCTCCGATACTGGTGACCGCCAGGGTGCCCCCCAGCGCCGCCTTCCCGCCCGTGTTCAGGCTGTCGTATCGGCCCGGGGCCGTTCCGGCCAAGCCTAATTGCAGGGTCCCCCCCGCCGCCTGGTTGTAGTTGCCCCCGACGAGAATGCTGATGGGCGTGCCGGTTGAGGCGCTGTTGGTCATAAGGGTCCCGCCGTTCAAGGCGACATTGTTCGAGGCGCCCCCGCCTAAGGCGGAACTGTTTCCCGCCACCAAGATCCCCGCGTCGATATTGGCACCGCCCGTGAAGGCGTTGGGAGAAAGGAGCGACAGGGTGCCCGTGCCGATCTTGGTGAGAGAGGCTCCGGTCGAGGCGAACCACCCCCCGTCGCTGATCAGGCCCGTTACCGTTGTGCTAATGTTGTTCACGCCTGTCACCAGGTCGATCTGGCCTAGATAGAAAGTGCCAGACCCAGCGATGGAGCCCACCGTCACCGCCGTGCCCGTCACGGTTGAGGCATCGTTACCGCTGAAGTCCACGTATCCTGTTCCATTGGCAATAAGCTGGGCATGATAGGGATTAGAATCATCACGGAAATACAGATCCCCGCCATTTCCGGTCGTAATGACCGCGTTACCCGCCGAGGATACACCGAAGAAGCCCATGTCGCCATTATTGGTGATGACAGCGTTAGCCGCGGTGGTATTGTCCGCAAAATAAATCCGGCTTCCGTTGTTGTTGGTGATGGTTGAGCTGCCAGCAGTAGAGCTGACCCAGAATTCCATGGAACTATTGTTAGTGATGGTTGAATTCCCCGCAGTCGCTGCATCCTTAAAATTAATCCCGCTGTTGTTTAAAATATTGGCATTACCCGCCGTGGAGGAATTGAAGAAAGTAATGCTGGCCTCGTTGTCAATCTCAGCATTGGCTGCGGTGGAGTTATTATCAAATTCCATCCAACCGCGATTTAGGATATTGGAGTTTCCAGCCGTAGTATTGTTTTCGAAATAAAGATTATGCTCATTCACGATGCCCGCGTTCCCAGCGGTGGCGTAGCCGTCGAAATCCACCTCGCCTTGGTTGGTGATCGTCGCGCTTCCGGCCGAAGTGAAGGTCGAGGGTCCGTCGCTCGAAAAAACCAATAAGCCGCTGGCGCTATTCAGGATCGTGGCGGAACCGGCGGTCGACTGGTCGTAAAAGGTCATGTCATAATTGTTAAAAATCGAGGCGGCGCCCGCCGAGGCGTTGTTTTCGAAGAGGAGGGCGCCCTCATTGTCGATGGGGTTGGAACCCGCCACCGCGTTGTTTATATAAACCAGCATGCCGCCGTTGCCGATTGCCCTGGAACCCAGGGTCCCGCCGCTGTCCACTTCCAAGGTGGTGTTTTCAATCGTCGTCCCGCCCGTGTAGGAGTTGGCATTGGCCAGGTCCAGCACTCCCCCGCCGGCGGAACTCGTCACCGCCAGGGTGCCCGAGCCGCTGATCACCCCGTCCCAGGTCACCGAGTGGCCGTTGCTATCCACCGTCGCCGCGGAAGAAAGCAGGTCGGCGTTCTGGACGGTGGCGAAACTGCCCCCCGCCTGCAGGGCGCCGCCGTTGAAATCAAGTTGATATCGGCTGCCTAAGTTGTTGTCCCCCTGGATATTCAGTATCCCGCCGTCAAGGGTTGTCGCCCCGGAATAGCTATTGGCCCCGCTCAAGGTCAGGGCGCCGCTTCCGGTCTTGTCCAACCCCACATTCCCGGTCAGGACCCCGGCAAAATTACCACTGGCGACTTGCAGGCTGTTGTCCCCGTTCCCACTTATATAGAGAGTTCCATTACCGCTCAAATCCCCCAGCGTGACCGCGACGGAACCCACGGTTTGCCCGTTCCCCGAATCCACCATCAGGGTTGAAT
Source organism: candidate division FCPU426 bacterium (assembly GCA_963849485.1). Taxonomy (GTDB): domain Bacteria; phylum Oederibacteriota; class Muellerivitia; order Muellerivitales; family Muellerivitaceae; genus CAVTWJ01. Next base: position 32,713 of record CAWKIF010000102.1, read on the forward strand.
TTTGCAAATTCAAACCCCCGATGGAAACTGCGGCGTTACCACCATTGCCCAGGCCGATTCCGCTTCCGCCGTTTCCCCCGCTCATTTGAACCGTAGAGGCGGAGCTTAATGCGGCGCTGGAGAGGGCCAGGATGGCGTTCCCGCCGTCACCCCCATTGGCGCCGACGGAAGAACCGCCTTGGCCGCCGGTGATTTGCGCCCCCGCCCCGCTTAAGGTCAAGGCGCCCGTGATGGAGAGGGCCGCGTCCCCTCCCCGGCCCCCGTTCCCGAGGTAGTTATCAGCGCCGCCATTGCCTCCGGCCACGGTCAAACTCGCAACGGTTCCCACACTGGAATTATTCGAGTGGGCGACGGAGGTCAAGGTCAACGAGCTAAGGGTGTCGGCGGCATTCCCCCCCGCGCCTTCCGTTACCCCGCTAGATCCAAAACCACTGCCCGCGTACCCTCCCACGATCTGCAGGGAACTGGAATCCACCGACACCGCCCCCGCCGCCGTCCAGGTGCCATCGCCCCCGGCGCCGCCCGCGCCGGAACCGCTACCCGTATTCACCCCTCCCTGGCCGCCGTTCACCCCAAAGCTGGCCTGGCCCAGGCCGGAAGTCAGCGCAAAACCCGACCCCAATGAAACGGCGGCAATCCCGCCGTTTCCGCCGGCGGCGGAAACGCTATTCCCCCCGCTCCCACCGGTCACCGATAGGGCGCTTGAATCAACCGTGAGGGTTCCGGACACCATGAGTGAAACGGATCCGCCATTTCCGCCATTGCCTTGGTTCAGATCCGCGCCGCCGCCGCCCCCCATCAAGCTAAAGGACGATGGCACTTCACTGATTGGCATTGATTCATATTGAATGGAAGTCATGACCAGGGAACTGAGGGAAGCCGTGGTGTTCCCGCCCGAGCCCTGGGTTTCCCCAATGGATCCCCAGCCGTTCCCCGCGTTTCCACCCATCACGCTGATTTGGCTGGAATCCGCCGAAACAGCGCCCGACAAGTTCAAGGCCGCGCCGCCCCCCGAACCTCCCACCCCCAGGGCGGTGCCGTTGCTATCATCGTTCTGGCCCCCGTTGCCGCCCAAGACTTCCAAGGCGGAAGACCCGTTGTTGGCGGTTAAGGCGATCCCTGAGGTCAGCTGAAGCGTGGCTTCCCCCCCGTTTCCGCCGTCGCCTCCGGTTCCAAGATGGCCGTTGGAGGTGCCGTTATAGACGCCCCCCGACCCGCCCGACACTTTGACCAGGCTCGAATCAAGCGATACGGCCCCTGTGAAAACCAGTTCCGCATCCCCGCCCTGCCCCGCGTTGCCGTCCAGAAACTCATTGCCCCCGGTCCCGCCCGCGACGGCGAATTCTGCCGGGGACCCCGCGCTGGATGACGTGAAATATTGGTTCGAGGTCAGGTTGAGGCTTCCCATGAAAGCCACCGCGTTTCCCCCGGCGCTCTCCTGCGCGCTCGGCTGACGGTTGCCCGAATTGGCGTCCCCTCCCGTCACAAGGATGGAACTGGAATCAGCGGTGGTCGAGCCATTGACTCCCAGGCCCGGCGTTTCCCCCCAATCCCCCGATCCCATAGCCGTTGCTGTCGCTAAAGCCCCCCTTGCCCCCGGTGACCCTCAGGGTGGAGGCCTGGCTCGAAACCGAGAGGCTGAGGTTGTCATTGATGAAAACCGAGGCAATGCCGCCGTTGCCGCCATTGTCCCCGTCGGCGCCGGTGACGCCGCCCTCGCCGGACCCGCCCGCGCCGCCCAGGACGCTCAGGTTTCCCGAGACCAACGAGACCGAACCCATCGAGTTCAGGGCCGAGTCGCCTCCCGTCCCGGAAGTGCCGTAAATGGGGGCGGTCACGGGTTATAAATTCCCCCCTCCCGTGCCCCCCGTCAGGGTGAGTCCGGAGGATTGGGCCAGCAGGTCCCCCGAGAGGGCCAGGGTGACCCCGCCCCCCGTACCGCCGTTGCCCAGGCCGTTCTCAAACCCGCCGGTTTCCCCCGGCCAGGTTGACGCCGGCCGGGTTCCCGAGGCTGGAGAACAGGTAGCTGTTGGAAGTCACCGTCAAGGAACCCAGCGTCGCGGCGGCCGAACCGCCGGAAGCCTCGTTTTGTCCGAGCGTTCCCCGAGCCCTGCCCCGCGCTGTTGCCGGCAAGGCTGATGTTGCTCGAGTCGATGGAGACCGCGCCCGAGACGGAAAGAAATGCCCCGCCCCCCGTTCCGCCCAAGGCCGTGCCGGAAGTATTGCCGGACCCGCCCGAAAGGTTCAGGGCCGAACCCGCCTGCAGGCCCAAGGACCCCGAAGCGAGGCCCGCCGAATTTCCGGGCAGGCCGTTGCCGAAAGTATCCTGACCGAAGGCGCCCGCGGCCGAGAGGTTCACCAAGTAGCCGGCCGAGACCGTCAGGAGGGCCGTCGAAGAAAACCCCGCCGTGACCCCTTGGGTGGTATTGGTGAGGGTCAGGTTGTTCGTGCCCGTCCCATCCGCGAGCGTGGTGTCGTATTGAAGCGTGAGGGGGAAGAGAGGGGCGCGAGGTCGAGGTCGTTGTTGTTGAACTGGATCGTGGCTGGAACGCCCGCGCCGTTGATGCTGCCCGCCGCGTTGGAAAGGTCATTGGCCGTGTTGAGGACGTAAGGGGAACCCGCGGCGGCCTGGACAAGAAGACCCCAGGCCAAAAGGAAGACCCATCCGAAGAAAGAATTTCGCGAGGCCTTCGGCAGTTGCTTACGGGTCACAGGAGGCTCCTTAAAGGTCGGATGGTACTGGGCAAGCCAAGACAAAAACCCAACAATTCTCAATATTTATCGTTTCACAGGTAGGAAAAAGATATCTCTGTTTATGGCTTTTCACAACATGAATAGGGGGAGAATGAACGCCGGCAATCAAATTGATCGGTGGAATTTTTTTAAAAAATTGATTGTATCCCCTCGGGCGAAGCCCGTGGTGTTCTGGCGAAGGCGGTTAACAGGTTCGATCCCCCTTCCCAGCGCGATCGTCCTGGGACAGGGCACAAAAAAAGCCCCGGTGGTTACCGGGGCTTGGAGAGAAGTTTAACTTGCGAACGGATCAGAGCGTAATGTTCAAAGTCCCGCCCTTTGGATGCGTGACCACCGCCTGGGGAGCCGGTCCCGGGTCCGTCTTGACCTGGACCTTTTGAGCCGGTTCGGCGCCCGCGTTCTTGGGCGGTTGGCCCGTTCCCGCGACCTGTTCCACCACGTTGTCGAAAGCCGAGTTCTTCACCTTCACCTCGTCCTTGGCGGCGGCGACGGGGGGTTCGGGAACAGGCATATTGCTGGTTGCCTTGGGATGGATGGGGTTGATCATTTCTTTCACCTCGGAAAAATTTGGAGCGGACTTCTAGGGAGACCTATGAATTATACCCCTTTCAGGGAAAAAGACCCGTCGATGAATTTCATACATCCGAAAATGGCCGCGGCCCTCCCCTCATTTAATCCACCGCCCCCTTCCAACAGAAGGTTGATATTGCCTAGAATATGCGCGCCAAGGCATCCGGAAACAATTCAGGGGAGCCCCCATGCCGCCCTATATCCAATGGATGGACAGCTTCAAGGTCAACATCCGCGACATCGACGCGCACCACCAGCGCCTCATCACCCTCATCAACACCCTCCAAAAGGGCATTGAGCACCAAGAGGAACGGGTGGTCATGGGCATGGTCATCGAATTGCTCATCGAGTACACCAAGTACCACTTCAGCGTCGAGGAAGGCTACTTTGACCTTTACCATTACCCCGACGCCAAGGCCCACAAGCTCCAGCACCAGATGTTCCTCAGCCGCGTCCTGCAGTTCAAGCAGGACTTTGAAAACGACGAGATGAACCTGCCCACGGCCATGACCCGGTTCCTCAGCGACTGGCTGCAGAACCACATCCTAGTCGCCGACCACAAGTTCGCGCCCTTCCTGCACTCCAAGGGCGTCCGCTGAATTTCCCTTCCGTCCGGCCCTATTAAAAGCCGACGTTCACCCCGCCGGAGAGCTGCGAGGAGGCGTCATCCGTCAGCCCCACCTTACCCTGGTACTGGGCGAAGAGGGTGATCTGCTTGGAGAATTGCGCTTCCACGCCCGCCCCCAGCACCGCCGCGTCCGAGCCCGTCGCGGGCCCGCTGACCGTGAAGGAAGAACCCGGCCCGAAGCTGGCCGTCATCTGGTCCTGATTGCCCTGGTAGAAATGCTCCCAGGAGGCGCTGAGCGAGGGAGCCAACCGGACCCCACCGCCCAAGTTCCAGCTCTTCCCCGCCTTGATCCCCAATTGGCTCGAGAGGGCGCTTTCCCCCTGCGAGGCGAAGGATTCCAATCCCAGGGTCCCCGCGGAACCCGTTTCCTGGAAGGAATTCATCTGCACCGAGGTAACTTGCCCGGAGGCGAAGGGCGACAGGACCATGCCGGAAGCCGGCAGGTCCAGGGCCACCATCAGTTCCCCGCCGAATTGCGTTCCCTGGGGCGTGCCCGAGGCGAGGCCCCCCAGCGTCGGGCGCTGGGTTTTGTAGCTGTTCATCCCGCCGTCGACCTCGGCCATGACGCGCCAAGAGTCGAGTTTCATGCCTCCATAGAGGCCCAAGAGCCCCCCGGTCGAGGTGACGTTCGCGCCGCTTTGAGCGCTGGAGCCGCTTTGGTCGTAACCCAGCAGAACGCCGGCCACCAGGCTGGGGTTCATCCAATAGTCAACGCCCGCCTGGACGCCGCCGGTAGAGAAGCTGTACCCTTCCGCCCCGTTGTTGCCGGTGATGTTTCCGAAGTCGCCCAAGCCGCTGATGAATCCGCCGAGGCGCTCCCCGCCAGCCGCCTGGCTCGCGATCGCGGATTCCGATCCCGCCGACAGCGTCGAAGCCATCATCGGGTGCTCGCCGTAGCGGGCCAGGCCGCTCCCGCCGAAACCGCCCAGGCCCATCAGGTCCTCCAGCCTTTGGCCGATGGCCTGCGCCTCCACCGCCGCCGAGCCGAAACCCATTTGGAAGAGGGGTGTGAGGCCCGCGGGGTTTAAAAGCGCCAGGTCGGCCTGGATTTGGGGCAGGGTTTGGGTGCCCAGGTAGGTGATCAGGGTCTGGTCCTGCGGGTTGTTAAAGAGGCTGTCCAAGGCGGCCCCCACCGACCTTTCCCCCGTGGTCCGGCCCAGCGCGGCGAAGGACTGGAGGAAGACGTCCAGCAACACGTCGTCCGCCTGGTAGATAGGAAGCAGCCGAACCCCCTGGATCTCGTCGTCGAAGGTGGAAAAGGTCCCCCTCACCCCGCCCGACGCCGTGAGAACCATGAAGGTCTCGCCCGTCACCGGGGTGAACCCGCCAATGTTGGTGACCGCCAGGGTGCCGTTCAAGGTCGCCGTCCCGGCCACGTTGAGGCAGTCGTATTGTCCCGCCGAGGCACCGGCGAGGCCCAATCGCAGGGTCCCCCCCGCCGCCTGGATGTAGTTGCCGCCCACGGCCATGGCGATCGGCGTGCCGGTGGTGGAGCTGTTGGTCATCAGGGTCCCGCCGTTCAAATGGACGTTGTCCAGGGGGCCCATACCCAGGGCCTGGCGGTTGCCCGCCACGAAGGTCCCGGCGTCGAGAGTGGCCCCGCCGGTGAAGGTGTTGGCGCCCAGGAGGGCCAGGGTGCCCGCCGCCGTGCTCGTCTCGACCGACAAGGAACCCGTCCCGCCGATCACTCCCGACAGGGTCGTGGCGTTCCCCTGCTCATCGATGATCGCCGCCCCGTTCAGGGAAACCGTGTTGGTGACCGCCAAGTTGTTCAAGCCCGATTGCAGGGTGGTCCCGTCGGAAAGGGTCAGGGTGCCCGTCCCCAGGGCGCTGTTATTCGAGACGTTCAAGAGGCCGGCCGTCAACCAGGTTCCCCCCTGGTAGGTGTTGCTGCCGGTAAGGGTCAGGGCCCCGGCTCCGGCGCTGGACGTCACCGCCAGGCCCCCCGTGCCGCAGATGATCCCGGTGAGGGAAGTTTGGTTCCCGTTGGTATCAAAGGTGCCGGTCCCACTGAGGGAGACCCCGTTGGTCACCGCGAGGTTGCTCACTCCCGCCTGCAGGGTCGCACCCCCTTCGAGGGTCAGGAGGCCCGTCCCCAGGGCGCCGCCGTTGCCCAGGTTCAAGGTCCCCGCGCTCAAGCTGGTCCCGCCGCTGTAGCTGTTGGAGCCGGAAAGCGTCATGGCGCCCGAGCCCGTCTTTTCCAAGCCGCCCAAGCCTGAAATCACTCCCGTGAGATCGGTGCTGTTGTTGTTCCCGCCGGTCGTCAGGATCCCGGTGGCGATCGATACCGATCCCGCCCCGTTCAGGGAGCCAACCGTGTTGTTCGTGTTGGTGTTGGCGTTGAGGGTCGTCCCGGTCGAGAGGTCCACCCCGTTGTTGGAAAGGGTCACGTCCGCGTCCAATTGCAGGGCCCCGCCCTGCACCGAGACCAGGCCGGTCCCCAGCGCGTTGTTGTCGGCCGCCACCACCGTGCCGCCGTCGATCGTGGTCCCGCCGTTATAGGTATTGTTGCCCGAGATCGTCACCACGCCCGAGCCCGCCGTGTCCGTCACGGCCAAACCGCCCGAACCGCTGATCGTCCCGGAAAGGGTGGAAATGTTCCCGTCCGTGTCGTAGGTTTCCACGCCCGTTTTTAATTGTATGTCGTTGGTGACGGCCAGGTTATTCACCCCCGCCTGCAGGGTCGTCGCGTTGTCCATCAAAAGGCTTCCCGTTCCCAGGGCGTTGTTGTTCGCCAGGCAGAGGGTTCCGCCCAGAAGCGAGGTTCCCCCGCTGAAGCTGTTGGCGCCCGAAAGGGTCAGGGTGCCCGTGCCGGTCTTGGTCAATGAAGCCCCGGTATAACTGGAATCCCCCCCGTCGCGGATTTGGCCCGAGACCGTGGTGTTGAGGTTATTCCCGCCCGTCACCAGGTTGATCTGGCCCAGGTAGAAGGTGCCGCTCCCCGCGATGGAACCCACCGTCACGGACGTACCCTGGACGGTGGAAGCGTTGCTGTCGCTGAAATCGACATAACCCGTGCCGTTGGCGGTCAGCTGGGCGTTGCCCGGGGTGGCGTCCTCCTCGAAATAGAGATACCCGCCGTTCCCGGTCGTAATGACGGCGTTGCCCGCCGTGGAATTGCCGGAGAAGGCCATGCCAAGGTTGTTGGTGATGGTGGAACTTCCCGCCGTGGAATAATTCTGGAATCCAAGCCAGCCGTTGTTGGTGATATTGGCGTTTCCGGCCGAGGCGATGGTCCCCGGGGCGTCTCCCGTGAAAAACACAGAGCCGTTGTTCAGGATATTGGCGTTGCCCGCCGTCGAGGCGTCGTTGAAATTCAGGGTGTCGTTGGCGCCATTGTAGAGGGTGGCGTCGGCCGCCGTGGATTGGTTATTGAAGTTGAGGGTGGCGTTCTGGGAGTCGTCATTGACCAGCGTCGCGCTGACCGCCGAGGAGTCGCCGTTGAAGTTGATGGTGTCATAATAGGAATTCTCGAGTGTTGCCGCGCCCGCGTTGGACTCGTCGTTAAAATCCAAAACGGCTCCCCCGGTGGTGTCGTTATAGATGGAAGCGTAGCCCGCCGTGGAGCTGTTGTTGAAGGCGATGAAACCGCCGGCATTGACAACGCGCGAATTCGCGGCGCTGGATTGGCCGTTGAAGCTGATTGCGCTGGCGGAATCGTTGACGATGGTCAGGGAGCCCGCGCTCGCGTTGTTGTTAAAGCTCAAAGAAGGGTCAAAGTCGCCGTCCCCATCGCCGTTATAAAGGACATTCGACCCGCCCACGGCGTTGTCGACGTAGTTCAGGGTCGCGTAGTTGTCAATCCAGCCGGTTCCCAGCGATCCGTCGCTGTCCACGACCAAGGTGCCGCCGTCGATCTCGGTCCAGCCCGTGTAGGTATTTTGGCCGTTGAGGGTCAGGGTTCCGGTCCCCGCCTTGAAGAGGCGGCCGTAACCCGCGCCATCGTCCGAGATGACGCCGTTGAAGGTGGTGCTCAGGTTGTTGACCCCGGTGGTCAGGCCGTTCTCGCCCAAATAGACGGACGCGGTGGCGTCCCCCTCGAGGGAGCCCACCGACACCCCGCCGTTCCAGGCCCGGCTGATGTCCAGGGAAGCGCCCTGGTTAAGGATAAAGCGGGCGGTGCCGCCGCTGGCGTTCTCCGTCATGGAAACCGCGCCGCCCTCGCTGTCGAGGGTGGCGGCTCCCGCCGAGCTCGCTTGGTCGAACTCCAGGTCGCCGTGGTTGAGGATATTTGAATTCCCCGCGCCGCTGTTATCCGCGAATAAAACCCGTCCGTTGTTGAGGATACTGGCGGACCCGGCCGTGGATTGGCCGTAGAATGCGGTTTCATTTTCGTTATCGATCCCGGCGTTTCCCGCCGTGGCGTAGCCGTCGAATTGCAAATAATTTCCGTTAGTAATCGTCGCGCTTCCCGCCGTGGAATAATCCTCAAAATAGAGGCTTCCCTCTTGATTGAGGATCGTGGAGTTGGCCGCAGTGGAATAGTTGAAGCCATCCCCATTTCCCTCAAAGTACAAGTCCCCGTTGTTCAGGATGCTGGCGGCGCCCGCCGAGGCCCCGTCCTGGAAGGTCATGAGATTCTCATTGTCCAGGACCGCGGTTCCCGCCGTGGCGTGCGTGTCGAACTGGATATCGCCTAAGTTGGTGACGCTGGCGTTGGCCGCCGTGGAATAATCCTCAAAATACAATTGGCCGTTGGCGCCGTTGAGGAGGGTCGAGTTCGCGGCCGTTGTGAAAGACACTCCGTCCCCATCGCCTTCAAAATACATTCTTCCGTTGTTCAGGATGCTGGCAAAACCCGCCGAGGATTGGTTGTCGAAAACCAATCGGCTCTCGTTATCGATTGAGGCGTGATCCGCCGTGGCCTGTTGGTCGAATTCCAAGCCGTTTCCATTGGTTATATTTGCGTAGGCCGCGGTGGAGTTGCCCTCAAAGAATAACTGGCTGCCGTTGTTAATGGTGGAGTAATCCGCGGTGGAGTAATCCTCAAAGTAAATATCACCATTGGAATTGACGATCGTGGCGTTTGCCGCGCTGGAAAAGGTGACGCCGTCCCCGGCCCCGGAGAAGGTCACGATCCCATTGTTGAGGATGCTGGCGGCGCCCGCCGAGGAACCGTCCAGGAAGCTCAGGAAGGCCTCGTTTTCGATCGCCGCGCTGCCCGCCGTCGACTGTTGGCTGAACTGGAGGACGTTGTAGTTGGTGACGCTGGCGTTCGCCGCCGTGGAATCATCCTCGAAAACCAGGGTGGCGTCGTTGTTGATCGCCGCAGTCCCCGCCGACGAGAAAGTGATACCGTTGTTATCGCCTTCAAAATAAATCGATCCGTCGTTCTGGATCTGGGCGGCCCCCGCCGTCGCGTTGTCCTGGAAATAGAGGAAACCCGCGTTGGTGAGGGTGGAGTTGCCCGCCGTCGAAGAGTCCTCGAAGGTCAGGGTTCCGCTGTTGTTGAGGGTAGAGTTCCCCGCGGTGGAGAAGCGGACCCCGTCGCCCTCCCCCCCGAAGGTCAGGACGCCGTTGTTGGTGAGGGTGGAATTTCCGGCCGTGGAGGTGCCGTTGAAACTCGCGGTGCCGGCGTTGGTGATCGTGGAATTTTCGGCCGAGGAGCCGTCGTTGAAGGCGAGGGTGCTTCCGGAGCCGTTATAGATAACGGCGCTTCCCGCGTTGGAGCTGTCGTTGAAAAGAAGGACGGCGGAAGATCCGCCCTCGTTGTTCAGGGTGGCGTCGCCGGCGGTGGCGTTATTGTTGAAGTTCACGGCGCTAAAGTTCGACAGGTTGGCCTCGTCAGCGGTGGATTGGTCGTTAAAGTTAATGGTCCCCGCCCCGGAATTGTTGAGGGTCAGCTGCCCGGCGTCGGAGAAGTTGTCGAAATTCAACACCGCGCCGTCGTAGGACCCATTGTCATTGGAAATAGTGTTGGGCCCAGCCACCGCGTTGTTGACGTAATTCAGGACGGCATAGTTGACGATTGGGCCGCTTCCCAGGGTTCCGTCGCTGTCCACTACCAGGGTCCCGTGGTCGATCTGGGTCCCGCCGCCGTAGCTATTCTGCCCGTCCAGGGTGAGGGTCCCGGTCCCGGTCTTCTCCAGTCCGCCCCCTTCGCCGTTGTCGTTCAACACGCCCGCGAAGGTCGTGCTCAGGTTGTCAGAGCCCGTCACGAGCAGGCTCCCGCCCAATTCGACGACGGCGGTGCTGTCGCCCTGGATGGAACCCGTGTTGACCAGCCCGTTCCAGCTTTGGCTGATGTCCAGGGTCGCGCCCAGGTTGAGGATGAACTGGGCGGTGCCGCCGTCGGAATAATTGTAAAAATGGACCGATCCGCCTTCCGAGTCGATCAAGGCGCTTCCCGCCGTCGCGGAGTCGTTGAAATCCAGGGTCCCGGTGTTCGCGAGGACGGAATTTCCGGCGGTCGCGAACCTGCGGAACTCGGCGTCGCCGCTGTTGTTGATCGTGGCGGCGCCGGCCGTCGCGTAGTCGTTGAATTCCAGGTAATTCGCGTTGTTGATGGTGGCGTTCCCGGCCGTTGAAAAGTTCATCCCGTCGTTATCCCCGGAAAAATAGATCGAGCCGTTGTTGGTGACGCTGGCGGAGCCCGCCGTGGAATGGCCGTCGAAAGACAGAGTCCCGTTGTTGAGGAGGGTGGAATTTTCCGCGGTGGAATAATCCCCGAAGGATAACCCGCCCTCGTTATCGATGGCTGAGTTCCCCGCCTTGGCGTAATCGACGCCGTTCCCGTTTCCGGAAAAGGAAACCGTGCCGTTGTTGACGATGCTGGCGGCGCCCGCCGTTGCGTTCGATTCAAAGAGCATGAAATTGTTGTTGGTGATGTCGGCGTTATCCGCGGTGGAAAAGGCGTTGAAGATCAGGCCCCCGTTGTTGGTGAGGACGGAATTCCCCGCCGTGCAGAGGTTGGCCAAATCCAACCGGCCCTCAAATACGATCGAGCCCCCGTTGATGATGGTGGCGGCCCCCGCCGAGGATTCGTCGTTGAAAATGAGGAAGGCGGAATTAGTGATATTCGAGTTCCCGGCAGTGGAATCATCCCAGAAAGTCATGAAGTTATTGTTGGCGACCAAGGCGTTCCCCGCCGTGGAGGTGTCGTAGAAATCGACGGCGCTGGCGGTGTCGTTGAGGATGGTCAGGGTTCCCGCGCTCGCGTTGTTGTGGAAGCTCAAGAGGGCGGTGTAGTCGCCGCCTCCATTGCCGTTGTAAAGGGTGTTCGACCCGGCCACGGCGTTGTTGACGTAACTCAGGGTTGCGTAGTTGTCGATGCTCCCGGTACCCAGGGACCCGTTGCTGTCCACCACCAGCGTTCCGTTGTCGATCTCGGTGCCGCCCGAGTAGAAGTTCCGGCCGTTCAAGGTCAGGGTGCCCGACCCTTCCTTATTGAGCCAGCCGAAGCCAAGCTCATCGTCGCCAATCACGCCGTTAAAGGTGGTGTTCAGGTTGTTGAAACCCGTGTAGAGGGAGTTCTCGCCTAAGTAGATATAGCCCGTGGAATCCCCCTCGAGGGAGCCGGTCTGGACGTAACCGTTCCAATCGTTGCTGATATCCAGGTAAGCGCGCTGGTTGAGGATGAACCGGGCGGAGCCGCCGTCCGAGTTGTTGTAGAAGAAAACCATGCCACCTTCCGAATCGATCGTGGCGCTTCCGGCGTTCGAGAAATTGTCGAACTCCAGGTGCCGGTTATTGGCGATATTGGCGCTTCCCGCGGTGGAGGTATCCTCAAAAGAAAGGGAGCTGTTGTTCAGGATGCTGGCGGAACCCGCTGAGGCGGAATTGTTGAAATACAACATCCTTTCATTGTCGATATTGGCGTTGCCGGCCGTCGCGAAGCTGTCAAAATCCAGGCAATAATTATTCGTAATGCTTGATTCGGCCGCGGTGGAGTAATCCTCAAAATAAATGACTTTGTTGTTGATGATGGTGGATCCGGCCGCCGTGGAGAAATTCGCGCCGTCCCCGTCGCCCTCAAAGTTGATCTGGCCGTTGTTCAGGATGTTGGCCGAACCCGCCGAGGAGTTGTTGGAGAAATTCAGCTCGTTTTCATTGTCAATCGAGGCGTTCCCCGCCGTCGCGAGGTCGCTGAATTCCATGTAGTTATTGTTGGTGATGACGGCGCTTCCGGCCGTGGAAAAGTTCACTCCGTCGTAATCGCCGGTAAAATAAAACAAGCCGTTGTTGGTGATAGTGGAACCGGCCGCAGAGGAATTGTCGGTGAAGAAGGTACTGTCCCCCTGCCCGTTGTAGATCGAGGCGCTCCCCGCGTTGGAGTTTTGGTAGAAGTATAGGTAGGAGTTAGTGTTATCCACATTGCTGATAAGGGCGTTCCCCGCCGTCGCGTAGTTGCTGAATTGAACGTAATTTTGGTTGGTAATGGTGGCGTTTGCCGCCGTGGAAAAGCTCACCCCGTCGCCGGAGAAATTAAGCGCCCCATAGTTGTCGATGTTGGAACTGACCGCCGAGGAATGGTCGTTAAAGTTGGTAACGTCGGTGGTTCCGTTGTAGATCGTGGCGCTTCCCGCGCCGGAGGAGTTATTGAATACAATAGCGCTATTGGCATTGTCCAGGTTATTGAGGCTGGCGCCGCCCGCCGAGCTATTGTCGTTGAAATTCACCAGGCCGGTGTTATTGATGGTCGCTAGTCCCGCCGTCGAGTTGACGCGAAACTCCGTGTCGTAGCCGTTGTTGATGGTGGCGCCGCCCGCCGTCGAGTAGTCGTCGAATTCAAGGTAGTTGGTATTGGTAATGACGGCGCTCCACGCCGTGGAAAAGCTCACGTCGTTCCCGTCCCCGGAGAAATAAATCGAGCCGTTGTTGGTGATCGTGGAATGGTTGGCGGAAGAACTGTCGAGCATATTCAAACTGAGGTTATTCGTGATCGAGGAATATCCCAGATCGGAATGACCGCCGACGAAAACACTTCCATTGTTGGTGATATTGGCGTTAGCCGCGGTTGAACCTTGGTCGAAATAGAGGGTTCCGCCATTAGTATTGTTGAGGGTGGCATCGCCCGCCGAGGAAGAGTCGGAAAAGACAGTGATGTCCCCGACTCCGTTGTAAATCACGGCGGCCCCGGCGTTGGAGGAGTTGGTGAAGTAAAGGCCGGCATCAGCGTTATCCACATTGGTGAGGGTGGCGTTCCCCGCCGTGGCGTAGTCGCTGAAATTGACGTCATTGTGGTTGGCGACGACGGCGTCCGCCGCCGTTGAAAAGTTCACCCCGTCCCCGTCCCCCGAGAAATTAAGCGTTCCGTAGTTGGTGACGTTGGAACCGACCGCCGAGGAAGTGTCGTTGAAGTTGGTAACGTCCCCGTATCCGTTGTAGATCACGGCGTTTCCCGCGTTGGAGGAGTCGTTGAAAGCGAGGATACTGCCCGTGTAATCCACATTGGTGAGGGCGGCGTTCCCAGCCGTCGAGTTGGCTCGAAACTCGGTGTCGCCGGTATTTTGGATGGTGGAATTTCCCGCCGTGGCGTAGTCGTTGAACTCCAGGTAGGCCGTGTTGTTAATCTGAGCGTTTCCCGCGGTGGAAAAGTTGTCCCCATCGCCGTCACCGGAAAAATAAAGTGAGCCGTTGTTGGTCAGGGTGGCGTTTCCCGCCGTGGAGGCATCGTTGAATTCCACGGTACCATTGTTGGTGATATTGGATAAAAACGCGGAGGAAGTACCGCTCATCAACAAGCTGGATCCGGGGTTATTCAGTAAATGGCAAGTTCCCAAATCGGAAGTGTCCTGGACATACACAGTTTCATTGTTGGTGATGGACGCGGCCTCCGCGGAGGACCCGGCATAAATGAGAAGCGTGCCGTTATTGTTGATCGTGGCATATCCCGCGTTCGAATCATAATCAAAAGACAAGCGGCCATTATTGTCATTGTTGATGGTGGCGTACCCCGCCGTCGAGATGTTGTAAAACTCCACCTGGCCGCCGTTGTTATTGATGGTGGTGCCGCCGATGAGGTCGGCGTCTGACCTATTATAAAAACCGACGTAGCCGTTCCCGGTCCCGTCCCCGTTGTTGATCGTCGTGAATCCCGAAACGTTGAAAAGGCTGGTGTTGTTCAAAAGCAGTTGCCCGGTGCCGTTGGTCAGGGTCTGGGTGGCGGAGGAATCGTTGAGCAATTCGCCATTGAGGATCGTGAGGGTATAGCCCGCCGTGTCGAGGTTGTAACTTTCGGTCGCGTTCGCGTTGGTAAAGTAGAGGCCTTGCAAGGTGAGGCTGGTGTTGAGGGTCACATTGGGGGTGGCCGTGCCGGCGGTCACATCCAACCCGTCGAAAACAGCTATGTCGTTGTTCTCGCTCAAACCCGGATATACGCCGGGCCCGGAGGTCCAGTTGCTTTCCAGGCCCAAACCGCTGAGGTTGTCCGCCCACAGGTTATTGGATTGGGGGAGCCACTCCGCGGTAATTTGGGGCGGGGGCGCGGCGAGGCAGTGGTAGGCCGCCAGGGTAAAAAACAGCAAGAGAGAGACCGCGCCTTCCGCAATCAATTTCGCGATGGGATTCCGGCGATTTCTTCTCATAATTCACTCCTTTGATTTGTTGGGAGGTTAAGGAACGGAGGAAGCGAAGCCAGGCAAATTTTATTAAGTATCACGATTTACTTTGATGAAACACGATGATATTCGTCATACAGCCCGGGCGAATCACCGATGGGGCTGGGGTATGACTTTCTGATAAGTTTACCACTCAGCGGGAACCGCCCAGCCTGACCCTAATCGTTTGGGATGATGGGCGGATACCCGTCGAATGGCTTTACAAATATTATTGCCAGAACCATTTCTTCTTCGCCGGCACGGGTTTGTTCAAGTCTGGGGCGCGTTTGTAGCCGCTAAATCGTAGTTTATCGCGGGATTCGGATTCCCGATGGTCGGGGTTCATAGGCGGGGGGGTGTTTCCCGCGGCCGGGGTCGCAACGGGTTTCCGCGAGGGGTCTTCGTTGTTCTGATTGAGGTTAATGGCGTCACTCATAGTCACTTCCTTTGTCCGTCCGTGCTGGGCTTCTTAGGACGGTTTGATCATCGTTAAAAGCATTTTCAAGGGCGTCAGGGCCTTCACCGAATGGGGGACCCCCGCCGGCATCAGGACGCTTTGCCCCACATGGGCATCGCGCTTTTTCGCGTCGACCGTCAGCTCGACCTTCCCCTCCAAGACCTGCACCATCGCGTGGTAAGGGGACGTGTGCTCAGTCATGGCCTGGCCCTGGTCAAGGGCGAACAGGGTGATGGACCCGGTCTCGCTCTTCACCAGCACCCGGCTCACAATGGCGCCCTCCGAGACAAGGATCAGTCCGGCGACATCGACGACTTTATCGGGTTCCAGCCCCTGGGGAGCCTTTTCGCTTTCCACCACGTCCAAAATCGTTCCTTTTTTCACTGAAGCCTCCTCTGGGTCGAGACCACAAGTCGAGACCCGTGATTTGAGTGTGCCGGTTTCTACAGAAACCGGCGCCTAAAACATTCTCCGTCAGGATCACCCCTAGGGACCGGATTCATGGGTATCAGAACCCGGCGCCCGGGGGCGTCCCCACTCCATTCGCTGTCAGTTCTTACTTCGTCTCATCCTTCATTTTATGATCGGATGAATCTTCGCCCTTCGAATCCCCTTTTCCCATCTTGCCCATGGAACAGCCCATGCCCATTTTGCAGCATCCCTCTTTAGCCAGAAGGAACTTGGCTTGCTGGCTCGGGCTCAGGATGGCGTCCAACTGGTCCCGATAGCCGTCGCGGATCGTCTCAAGTTTTTCCTTTTCCGCGTCGATTTTCGCGAGCAGGCCCTTGATCGTGTCATCGTCCGCCTTGGCGTCCAACTTCATCTTCAAGGTATCCTCATCGACATTGATCTGGTCGCAAAGGCTTTGGGATTCTTTCCTTTGTTTCTTGCAAAGATCCTTGACCTTCCCCGATTGGGAATCGGAAAGATCGCAGGCCTTTTTACAGCCGTCTTCCCAGCCGCCCTTGTCCCAGCCATGGGCCTCGCTCATTTGCATTCCGTCGTCCTTCGGCATGCCCTCCTCGGCGCGGGCCGACGCGCCCAACCCCAAAAAGACACCCATCGCCAAAACCGCAAAACCTTTCTTATTAAAAAAACTCGACATGAAAACCTCCCCTGGTGAATCTGAATTTAAAAAAACTCCGTAAGTTAAGTTACGGAGATTTGGACGCTAGGGTAAGGGATGGGGGCTGATATATAAAAATCATCCGGGACGCGAAAAGAAAATTATCAGAATGATTCGAGCGGGCAGGGCGCGATCAATTTGATCGACTTGATCTTCGGAACTAAAAAAACCATTGAACCGCCAAGACGCCAAGAACAACTAGATAATCGATTTTTAAAATCTTTAAACCCTGATTGTTTTTGCCTTTCTTGGCGTCTTGGCGGTAAAAATCGTCTTTGCTTTGAGGTTTTGCTACAAGTCATAGATACTTTCCTCATTGTTCTTCGATCTTCGATTGAGCTCTTTGCGGTAGGTTTTCCATTGGGGCATGAAACGCCCCATCAGGCCGTAAAAGCGCTGGTTGTGCGAGGGCTCCAACAGGTGCGCCATCTCATGCACCAGGACATATTCCAGGTACTTCGGGTCTTTCTGCGCCAGGTCGGCGTTGAGGCGGATCACGCCTTTTCGGGTATGGCAGGTTCCCCACCGGGTTTTCATCTTCCTCACGTGAAAACTCTTCACTTGAACCCCCACTTGGGGGCCCCATCGGGCGGCCAGCGGCGGCAGGGCTTGTTGAACCAATTCCCCATACCACCGGGCCAAAAGCTTAGCCTTCTGGGCCGCTCCCGCGCCCTTGCGAACCTGTAAGCAGATCCGGTCCTCTTCGAGGCTAACACTCGGCTTTCCCCGCTTTTCCACAAGCTTCAGGGGATAACCCTTTCCCCAAACCGGGTGCAACTCGCCTTCTATATAGAGGGGAGGGGCGGTCCATCCCCCTTCCCGGATTCTCTTTTGCTGACGATTGATCCAATCGATCTTGGAAAGGGCGAAGTTCCGGATCTTCGCGGGGTCCATCCGTAAGGGCGCGGTGATCCCCACCCGCCCGTCGGGGGGGTAAACCCGCAGGTGCATGTGGCGGATGTTCTTGAGGGTGATGGTTAAAGTGATTTCCCCCAATTGAAGCGTGTCGTTCATCCCAGTCCTTGTTTCCATTGAATTAGGATAGGAAATATTAATAAATGGTGACTGACCACACGCCCCTACTTCATTAACTTCCCCGACCAGAGCGCATCCAGGAATACTTAACCAGGAAAAGCTGGGGCTTCCTATGAGTCAATTTTAATGATTTCGCAAATCTCGTTCATGACGGCTCTTTCAATCTCATCCTTTATCGTTTCTTCATTGGGTTTTTCCGTATACTTATGGGCCCGGTTCCAGCCGTAAGCGGTTCCTTCTTCTACGGACGCGATAGAATTTCATAAATATCAGCCTTCAATTTAACTTTCGGCACAGTTCATCTCAACACCACAAATGTTGCCTTATGTCGATAAGACGATGGAGCATTTCATCGTCCATAACGCGGATCTTGTCCTCAAGTTTCCGATGGGAGGCGCTAGCCCTCTTATCCTCATGCAGCACGACATGCGTCGAAGATTTTCCATCAGGGTTGGGAACCAAAGTGTATTTATAAGTCTTGGCCCATTTTCTCAGTGCCTTTTGTTCATCCTTTTGCAACTGGGGCCGGATTACTTTCCAATAACGATAGAGGACCTGAAGCTCTTTCCATTGTTTTTGATGGTAGGGGTCGTAATCGTAATCCGTAATCTTCTGCGGTTTTTCCTTCTCGATAAAGTCCTCCAGGAGTTGAAAACAGGCATAAAGCATCACCCGGTCTTTATCGCACCACTTACTATCCTTCTTCAAATCTGAAATTTTAAGAGTGTTGCCAATCATAGGTAAACACCTACCTGTTTTTATTAATCACAATCTGTCGGTTTGTCAGCCTTCCACCGAATATTTTCCCGCCATTTCATATAAGAGCTTTTTGGTGGTATCGGGATGGGTGATCAGCCCTTCCGCCCAATAACCAACAGAGGCTGGAATGGGGTTTTTGCCCTGTTCCCATTTTTTTACGGTTTCCGGGCTCACCGCCATGATCTTCGCGAATTGCGGCTGTGAAACCTTCAAGATGCTCCGCGCTTCCTTAATGTCTTTGCCCGTGGTTCGAATATAGAGGGTCTCCACCTTCACCTTGGCGGGTTTCCCTTGGGCGTACTTGATCGCCTCCCGAAGGCTTTCCTTGAATAACTTGGATGCTTTTCTAGTTTTTTTCATTTGGTGCCCCCTGGGATTGCTCGTAAGATTTTTTGATGATCTCAGCGGTTCTTTTAAATAGTTTGATCTCACCCGATGTAAGATCCGTCTTTTTTCGATGGTCGTAAACCATGAAAAGATAAATGTCATGTTGTATCCGAAAAAGCATATAGATGAATCTAAAACCACCGCTCTTACCGATGTTACGGCTTGGCGATTTGGCCCTTCCCTTTACCCAACCACCAGAACCCCTGATCTCATCCAACTTCCCGGACACTACTTCTAATTTGATGCTTTCCCCCACCGCATCATGCAGTTTAGGCTCTAATTTGTTCAGTTCTTTTAGGTCATATTGGCGTAGCCTAATGCGATTATGACTAATTTCGGAAATCTTTATGTCTTCCATGAATATTCCTAATCACAAGATATAGTATTATATACCACACCTTTCAATCCGATTCAATTGGGATTAAACGAGGCTAATCCTACTAGCCAACCCGTCCGAGCTACTTAAACAGGGGCGAACGGATAGCCCTTCGCTGGGATTTGGTTGTTTATCGGTTTACGTGCGGACTGTCTCCTACATTGAAACCACAAGTTTCGAGGTGAGGTTTGGTGATCCCTAACAAATGTCAAATTCAATAACATTCCATAATCCATTTGTTGTGATGGGCGAAATTCCCGGCCAATTGCATTGGGCAATTGGGGCCAACTATCTGTCCCTATTTGGCGAATTTTCCCCGCCCCTAGCGTCTTTTTTACCGAAAAGAGCCAGGAGCCTGAGGAACAGGTTGATGAAGTCCAGGTACAGTTCCAACGCGCCGTAGATGGATTCCTTGACCTCCCGTGCGCTTCCCTCCTCCGTCCCCGCCTCGTCCAGGGCCTTCAGTTTCTGGGTATCGTAGGCGATCAGCCCGGTGAAGATGAAAACGCCCAGGACATTGACGACCCATTCCACCCCCGAGCTGTTGAGGAAGAGGTTGACCAGCGAAACCAGTATGATGCCCAAGAGGCCGAACAACAGCACGTGCCCCCAGCTGGTCAGGTCATGGTCGGTGAAAAAGCCGTAGAGGGACATCAGGAAAAAGACGAGGGCGGTCCCGAAAAAGAGGCTGATGATCGATTTCAGCGCGAAAACGCAGAAGATGACCGACAGGGTCAGGCCCGAGGTCAGGCAATAGAGGAGGAACAGGGTAATCGCCCAGCCGGTGGAAAGTTTTTTCATGTTCGCCGCCAGGCCGAACACCAGCAGGATCTCGACCACCAGGAGAATCTCGAAACCCCCCCGGTTGCCCAGAATGGCGCGGGCCATGGCCTGGTTAAAGGCCGTGAAAACCGCCGTGATGCCGGAAAGGGTGAGCCCCGCGGACATCCAGGTATAGACCCAGCCGGAAAAAATTGCGCTGCTCTTTTGAAAAATCCTTGCTCATCGGCAATAGGCCCATGGGGGAATCCTTTTTAAGGGAATATAGCGACCCAGAAATTATAAAAGAGATAGGAACGGGACGATGTAACAATTAAAGTTTGGGGGTAAAGTCAAAATAAGCTTGGATTTGCGCTGGATCGGGGGAACTCCAGCCTGCCACCTAGCACGTACTTTCCAGGTGAGTGCGAGATTTGGTAGTCCCAATTGCTATGGCAATTGGGGACCCTTTTTCACGGACATGTTTTAGAAGTTCTTCTCAAAAGCCTCGATTAAATCGGGGAATCGCTTTTCCAGTAAAAAACGGGGCGTCACCACTTGGGTTTTTCCAATTTTTTTCAAGACCAATAAATCCTGGTCCCCCGTCACGAGGTATTGCGCATTGGAGCCTGCCGCCAAATCACAAAGGAATTGATCCTTGGGATCCCTTAAGTGGGGCGTGGTAACTGCGGCTTCCCTGCCAGGCAGGGTAAAGCCCATGATCTCACGGATCAAAACTTCGACCTGTTCATCCGAAAGACTGAATTTCTTCCCCTTCATCGTTCGGGTCAATTCTTGAAACAGTTTAGGGGATGCGTACAGAGCCAGCAAATCATGTCGGGCCAGATTGAGGATCATCCGATTCAAGCCGGACCAGAAGATGCCGGAAATATATATATTGGTGTCCGCGACCGCTCGGATCAAAGACTGCGGCTTTCCCTAACCAGCCTTACCACATCTGCTTCTTTGAGGTGCGAAAACCCCTTTTTCTTGGCGAGGGCTTCCGCCCAACGGTAGAAATGTTTGGAGCTGGTCTTTTCCGACACGCCTTTTTGTTTGAGGAACAACCCGAGGGATTCCTCAATGATTTCGCCTAACGATTTATCCTGTTCTAATGCGTATTTTTTGGTCTGGCGAAGCAGTTCCCGATCCAACCGAAGGGTGGTTTTTTGCAGAGTTTCCATGGCATCCTCCTTTTTTGCCATATTGCCATATTGACGGCAAAGATTCAATAAAAAAATACCAGGAAGATATTCTAACAACTGTTTTTTCCAATTGCTAATCTGGTTCGGATGAACTTTATATTCCTTTGCAATTTCATTTATGCTGCTGTACCCCTTGATTGCTTCCAAGGCTATTTTTGCTTTTCGTTCGGCGCTATAGTTTTTTCTCTTTCCAGACATTTTAAGCTCCTTTCGCTTATTATAATTTAAGTATTTTCCACCTTAAATTATTGTGCATTTTGGGGTACATCATAAATAATCATGGATTATTTATTTGCTAATTTTTGAATGTTTAAAGACTTATTAGCTTTTTTTCAATTATTTAAATTAATTTATTTACTTAGTATATTTTTATAATTATATACCTTGTTTTTAGTGCAAATATTAAAAATATGTTATTTTTATTGTTTATAAATAATTCTATAAAGGGAAAGTTATTCCAATTGAAGGGTTTACAAACACTCTGTTTCATAATATTTATTTTAAATAAATCTATGCAAAATTTAATTCATCCAAATGTATTGCTAGATTGCACTTGTTTTGAATATTTAGCATTTTAAAATATTCTTAGAAATTTACTCACTTTCCGGATTTTAATAATAATTTTATCATTTTAGTTCTTTATTAATTCTTAATCATATCAATCATTTTTTAGGCACGTGAATATGTATTATTTATTTTTTGTTTTATATACCAAAATATTATGAAATACATAAATATGGGCGTGTAATATCTTATAAAAGATAATTTCAACTGTTCTGATATTAATGATATTACTAATATAAATAATAAAGTAATTTCTTTATTATTTGTATTTGTTTTATAAATGTAAATCAAATATCTTAATATATTTATTATAAATATTATGAATATGATTATTCCTATAATTCCAAAACGTATATAAATTGCTAGTATAATATTATGCGAGACAATTTCGTTACCATTGAACTGCCAAAAATAAAAATTTCCAAAACCTATTATCGGAATAGAAGGAACAAGAGAGGGAATCGAAAAATCGTCGCGATCGAAAGCAGCATTATAATTGCTATTTCTAAAATATTCTACAGTGCTGCTAAGTCTATTAAAAATAGTTAAATCTTTCAAAAAGAAATTATATCCCACAATTATTATTATTAATAATACTGCGCTACGAAAAATAACAACTGACTTGTATTTTTTTGCTCTGGCATAAAAATAAAATAACAATACTAGCATCATAATATTTATTACAATAAAAGACCTTGATCCGGATAAAATCCACAGAAAATAGCCGCGCTACCCAATAATATTGATATTTTACTATTTTTGTTAAATATTATCATAGAAATTATCAATACTATAATTGAATAATCAATTAGAAATTCAGCATCGTAAAATATTCCGCCATACCTTGTATAACCTGAAGTTATATTAAATATAGGTGCAATTAAATCCGAATAAACAATTGGATTATTTAATGTCAATAAGATCATTAGGCTATGTGCCAATATAGGAATTGAAATTATTTTTAATAATAAGTTATCGTTTAAAAGGACTTCCTTATAACGTTCCATATTATTCTAAAAAATGGTAAAACTGTTAAATACCAAATTGAATTATTAATTAATTGCTTTATGGGTGATATTTTTAAAAGTATATGAGGAAAAACTATCAATATTCGGAATTATTGACAAATTAAAGATGCCAATCAAAATACCGTATACAATTAAAAAGGTAACTATAAATACCAATTTGTAAACTTTATCAAGCTTAATATTCAAATCGAACATATAAAATACCCAAATCATCATAACACTTAGTGGGATTTGAATACTACTTGTATCGATGAGATGAAAATTAAAATAATTAATCGAAAAATCTATTGGGATAATAATGAAAAGCAATTTTAATGCTATCTTTTTTTGATTTCCTAAGATTAAAATAATTAAAACAAAAGGTAGGGTATAAAGAATGAAAGCTATCATAATAAATTATTTAATATTATTATCAGAAATAATTTGTTTGATCCTGTTTTTAATTATTGCGTATAGTTTAGTTAAGGGAAATATAAAAATATTAATATATAATTTTATTATGAACTTAATATTTTGAATTGAAATAAAAGATAAATTATAATCATGTAAGATTTTATTAATAATACAATAATTTAATAAGATAAGTTTAGAAATATTTTGAAACTGGACTTTTTTAAAAGCGCTGATAATTAAAAAATATATCAGTATTATCTAAACTACCAGTATAATAAAAAAAATTCTTTTTGAATGTGTTTTGCACACTTTTATTTATTTCTTTAGAGTATACAAACGATCGATTTAAATTATGTTCTCTGTATTCTACTAAAATTGTATCTAGATTAGCACACTTATATTTATGCACAATACTAGAAAAATAAGCGAAATCTTCTGCTTCTTCATCCGGATAAAGACCAAATTCGTATACTAATTCCTTCCTAAACATAACGGTCGGATGTGCAAAAAATGTATTTGAGACAAAATTCCAAGCTATCTCAATTGGTAAACTAGGATGAAATATTTTAATATATTTTCCATTTTCGTTAAAAACAGCATATCCACCGCCTACTAACATAAAATCCTTGTTATGATTTAGAAACTCAACTTGCTTCAAAAATCTGATCTTTTAAATTAATATCATCCGAATCAGCACGGGCAATATATTCACCTTTTGACTTTTCCAAACCTGTATTTAAGGCACCTACGATTCCTTTATGATTTGAATTTATGAAATACTTAATTCTCCTATCTTTATTTATATAATTTTCAATTATTTTTATAGTATTATCTTTTGAGAAGTCGTCAATAATAATTAGTTCAAAATTATTATAGGATTGTGCTAAAATACTTTTAATTGCCTCACTTATAAAGGATTCGCCGTTATATACCGGCATTATTACACTAACTAATTTCATTGAAAAATATTTTCTTTAGCTTTTTAATAACTCTTTGTTTTATTATTAAAAGTATTGTAAATAAATTTACTCCACTATAATTTCTAAAAAGGATATATTTTACTTCTGGCTTTAGACAATTCTTTAAAATTTTCATGGAATAAATCGCTTGCTTAAAATGCAAATTCAAAATTAAACTAACAATATTATCATAAATTCTTTTAGAAAATGGATTTGGATCCACGTTTGGTAATACAATCCACTTGTTATAAAAACCTATTTCATTAGTATATACATAAATTTTATCATTTTGCATATTACACGAATGTCTTCTAATTTGCACAAATATATTATTTACAAAAGTCTATTTTAAATTCTTTTGCAATTCTTAGCCACATATCCCAATCTTCCCCCATTTTAAGATTTTCATCGAATAAACCAACTTTTTCAAAGCACTTTCTTTTAAGTATAGTAGCGCTTGCGCTACCATTTATTTTATTACCCATTAACAATTTATTAAAACAATAACCTCTACAATCTATATCTATTTCATTTTTAGCTTTATTCAAAATAACCAATCCGTCTTCGTCAATATACTCAAAATCACAATAAACTAATCCTAATTCATCAGTGTTAGTTAAATTAAATAATTTTAGTTGCTCCTCCAATTTTTGGGGCAACCAGTAATCATCAGAATCTAGAAAGCCAATATAAGTTGAATTAGAATATATTATTCCAGCATTTCTTGCAGAACTTAGTCCTCCATTATTTTTTTTTAAATATACAATAGGAATTGAAGAATTGTAACTTGTTATAATCTCTTCTGTATCATCAGTCGAACCATCATCAACTATAATAATAGATTTGGGTTTAACTGTCTGATTTTCGACTGATTTAACAGCATAGAGAAGATATTTAGAATAATTAAATGTAGGAATAACTACATCTATATCATAAGGCATCATATAACCCGTTATTAAAAATTAAAACAAGCCGTGCTAAGAAGTTGGTTTAAATGTTGTTAAGATATTATTGCAATATTACTTACAACTATTAGGGATTTACCATGCACAACATCAAAAAAACATTCGATAAATTTGATTGCTTATTAGAAATTTACTAAATGACCAGCTTGATAAAAAAAGCAATTTTCTGACTTGATTAAAAACAGTAAATACAAAATAAAACGCCGTAGACTCTTCTTAAAAATTGAAGAAGTAAGAAAAATTATTTCTGATAGAATAGTTGAATCAGAAAACATTTATATCATAGATTCTATACCTCTGGAAGTATGTAAGATATCAAGGACTGGAAAAGTTTAAAATCTGCCGGAAATATTTTGAAACATCGCCTAATAAAGTTTTCTGTACTTTTCAGAATACTTACATCTACGGATACAAACTACATGGGCTTTGTACCATCAAGGGGGTGTTCACTTCCAATGATTTAACTAAAGCATCAGTACATGATATCTACTATCTTAAAGTTGTAAAAGAACAAATTAGTAATGCTTTTTTGCTTGGTGATAAAGGTTATGTCTCTAAAGAAATTCAAACTGATTTTTTTAATTTAGAAAACATCATCTTGAAAACTCCTTTACGTCTTAATCAAAACAAATATAAAAAACAGCCCTATTTGTTAAGAAAATCAAGAAAAAAGGATCGAAACTTTGTTTTCACAGCTTTGTGATCAGTTCATGATTTGTAAAATCTATGCTAAATCTTTCGACAGTATCAGAACAAGAGTTGTTTCTGAATTCTCTGCTCATACTATTTTGAGGAATCTAAATAAATTCATTAACAATAGGCCAGTAAATCTTATTAAAAATGCTTTAGCTTAATTTCTAACAACGGGTTTAATTATGAGTTCACTTTAAAAGGGTATAATTATTTCGTAAAAAAATTTAACATAGTAAATATTTATATAAATTTCTTATAGCAAATTTACTCATTATTGACAGAAAAAGTGTCAAAAGAACTTGAACAATCAGAATAACAACAATTCAATTCAACAAAGCGTTACCAAAGGGCACAAACTATGGAACGCGGGCTGTCAATAGCATAAGCACAGAGAGCAAAAGTCTTCTTTTGGTCAATGTGTTTGTCATATATGAAAAGGGCAAGAACAAAAATATAGAACTCAAATATTTTACAAGGATTTTAGAATAATCTGTTATTATAATTTTTAATTAGCAGTTTATTACAAAAATAATACTAAAAAGCATAGAAGTTTAAAGTTTGCTTTTTAGAGCCTACTTATTATTATTTATTTAATCTTTGTTTCCATGAATTAAAAATCTCGCTGAATATTGCATCAAGGTTTTTAGTAATTTTCCATTGGGGGAAATGGGCTTTCATCTTTGATAGGTTTGATATATAACAGATATGATCTCCTACACGATTTTGGTCGGTATACTCATAAATCATTTTTTTGCATGATATATCTTCGATGAGCTTAAATGCTTCTAAAATTGATATAGAATTTGATCGGCCCCCACCTAGGTTATAAACCTGTGCAATTCTTGGATTTTTTATAAATTCGTAAATAAATAAGACTACATCTTCAGCATGTATATTATCTCTGACTTGTTTTCCCTTATAACCATAAATGTTATATAATTTACTTTCGATATTACATTTAATCAAGTAACTTAGGAATCCATGTAATTCTACGCCGCTATGGTTTGGTCCAGTTAAGCATCCACCTCTCAGGCAACAGGTGGGCATATTAAAATATCTACCATATTCTTGTACCATAATATCAGCAGCAACTTTTGAAGCTCCAAAAATTGAGTGTTTTGATTGATCTATTCGGAAATTTTCATCAATGCCATCATAGTAATTAATATCACTATATTCCCATCGTGTAGGATTTTCTATTAAGTTTAGTTCATTAGGTGCATCACCATAAACTTTATTTGTTGATAAATAAACAAATGGAGTTTCTAAATTTACCTTCCTATTAGCTTCTAATAAATTCAATGTTCCAACTGCATTGATATCAAAATCATCGAACGGTCTTGAAGCTGCTAAATCATGACTTGGCTGTGCCGCAGTGTGAATAATGGCATCGGGTTTTAATTTAGAAACAATTTCAATAACAAGGTTTCTATTTCGTATATCAATTTCATTATGATGAAAGTTACTAAATAACTCAGTTAAACGCTTTTGATTCCATCTAGTATCTCCTTTTTCTCCAAAAAAATCAGCTCTCATATTATTATCAATACCATAAACAATATAACCTTTAGTAGCAAAAAACGTTACTATTTCACTACCAATAAGACCACTTGATCCAGTAACCAATATTTTTTTCATTCTATTTACTCCTTCCTTTTTATTTTTATTCTTTTTATTACATATTAAAAACGAAACCAAGTATCTGGGATCAAATCACTTGTATCGATTGTATCATCAGTAAACCATATTTTTGGTGCTACCACAATTTTATTAGAATTTTGACTTAACCACGCTGCCCACCACCCAAAGGTACTGTTTGGTATAATAAAATGTTTACATGCTAACATTAATTTAAAATAATTATAAAATTTTAATCCTGAATGATTATGATCTACAAATATGACCGGGGCATCAATTTGGACGTTATGTTTACACCAATTTATATCATCTGAAAAGACAAAAAATTTCGGATTTTCGATTGAATCAGCAATGAATTTTATACTTTTTTTATAATAATAATTTCCATATTCACCTATTAGAGAACTATGCAGGTTAGTTGTTACAAAATCAGTCCTCCTAAAATTCAAACATACAGCATTCGAAGTTAATATATCATTGTAAAGCTCGTTGGAACATTCTAATAATTTGTTTTTTAATGAAAATTCTTGTTCTATCTTTCTCTTAACATCATCAAAATATTTGTAACTTTGCCAATAACCATCTAAGTATATATTTCCACTTGATTGTAAAACATTCGGATCGAATTGGAAAAATCTTTCACGAATACGGTTGCCCTTAAATAAATATTTTTGATTGATTTGCAATTTATTAAAACATAAATTGATATTTTTTTCAACGAAATTCAATTTTGAAATTTTATTAACTTCTCTTATATCAGCAATCACGGCGGAAATATTAAATAAATCTAAGCAGTATTCTCGAATCTCATAATTATCAGAATACTTGGACACATCCAACTTTAATCTGTCCATTGACTTTAATGCTATTTAAAGCCAAGTGCATATTGAAATAGCTGATTTCCTAAACCACCCGTGAGTTTTACAATAATCATAATTAAATATCCTATTTTATTGAATTAATCTAATATTAGCCATGCAGGCGTAAAGAAGAATATACCTGCGTTGCGTGGAAGTTTTCTCCATAGTTAATCTACCACCATCAACTATTTTAAAAGAGATCCGCAATCATGCACATAATCGAAATCATCAGAGCTGTTAAGACTTCCCGCCCAAAGACTAATGTAATAAGTGTCAGGATATAATCTTAAATCATTTAATTTAATCATTATTTTCGTTTTTCGTTCTAAACAACTTAACCCAAATTTTGAATCAGAATCTACAATATTACAAATGTTTATCCCATCAGAGGTTTTAATTTCTACAGCAAATTTTACTTTAATATTTGATTTTTGTGGTATAATTTCAAAAATTAAACTTAAATCTTCTCCAATTGAAAATTCACTTCTGTTTTTCCCATCATTATCGACAATCATTGCATTAATAAAAATAGCTTCTTTTGAACCATTTCTATTTTTGTAGTTAATTAAATCAATCATTGAACAGTGAACTTCATTCTCATTTAGATATTCATTTATAATCGAAGATGTCTCACCGAATGATTTTATTTGGCCATTATTTAGAATAATAGCTTTAGGACAAAGCTGTTTTATTGCTGCTATATTATGGCTTACAAAAAGTACAGTTTTGCCTTCTTTACTACTAGCGTCACCCATTATTCCAATACATTTTTTTTGAAATTGTGAATCTCCAACAGATAGAACTTCATCAACAATTAAAATCTCTGGCTCTAGGTGTGCAGCTACTGAAAAAGCTAATCTGACATACATTCCGCTTGAATATCTTTTAACTGGTGTATCAATAAATTTGTTAATTTCTGCAAACTCCACTATCTCATCAAATTTTTTTAATATTTCATTCTTTTTCATGCCTAAGATTGAACCATTCAAAAATATGTTTTCTCTGCCCGTAAGTTCAGGATTAAAACCGGTGCCTACTTCCAATAATGATGCAACTCGCCCATTTAGTGTAATTTTACCACATGTCGGAAGAGTAATTCTTGAAAGAATTTTTAATAACGTACTCTTTCCCGCACCATTCCTTCCAATAATCCCAATGACTTCTCCTTCCTCAACTTTAAAAGAAATTTCCTTCAATGCCCAAATTGATTTATTGCTATCTTCCCGTTCAATATTATTTTTAGAAAAAAAATTTTTAATTTTATAGTCAAATATATCTCTAAATGTACGTGCCCCTCGACCGTGCAAATTTTGGCCTAAAAAATATTGCTTACTAATATTATCTACTTTAATTATTGCTTTACTCATATAATATCTGCGAACTCCTTTTCCATTCTTCGAAAATTAAAAATACCTGTAATAAAAATTATTATAGATATTGCAATTGATAAAATTTAATAAATGTAGTGGGAGATATGCATGTCCTAATAAAGTCGCTCTGAATAACTCAACAACACCAGTCATAGGGTTTAGCCAATAAATCAATTCCCATTTTAATGGTATTTTCGCGCTTGAATATCCTACTGGTGTAATCCAGAATAGAAGCTGTATCGCAAACGGCAGAGCTTGTGCAATATCTCTATATTTAACACCAATAGCCGTGAACCACAAACCAATTCCTAATGACGTTATAATTTCCCAAATAATGGCTAGTGGAAATAATAATATATTTGGCCCTGGATTAAAGGAATAATAGATCATAAATAGGATATAAATAATAAATGCTATTCCGAAATCAACTAGACCTTTTAATACAGCGGCAGCAGGAATAATCAATCTTGGGAAAAATACTTTTGTAATTAAATTTGAATTTGTTATTAAACTCTGACTAGAACCTGTTATTCCATCTGAAAAGAAATTCCAAGCTAATATTCCAGTGAATGTAAAAAGTTGATAAGGCACTCCACTCGTTGAAAAGCCGGCTAATTTATTAAAGACAAAAGTAAAAACAACCATGGAAAGTACCGGTCTTACAATAGCCCAGCTTGCTCCCAAAAAAGTTTGCTTATATCTAACTTTTGTATCTCGCCATATCAGGAAATAAAATAATTCCCTATAATTCCATAGCTCTTTAAAGTCAATCGATGAAAATCGTTTTGGTGGTTCAATTACTAATTCTTTTTTCATTTCTACTTATATTTTATTTATAATACCTGCTCTATAAACTATTAACATTATTTATCTTATTTAGCAATCTTCGCAATAATGTCATTAGAGAAACCAATATTTTGTGCAGGTGAATTTACTTTTATTCTAAAATCCATATTGTTTGTGTCATAAAAACCTGGATTAACATCTATTAAATTGTTTTGAAATAAATTATTCTTGAAAACAAGTAAAGAGTCATGACTGCTATTGTCTCTAAACCAGGAACTTTTATAACAAATATTATTTATTATTTTATTACCATGTGCCAGGGTAGGGTTTTCATTAAGTATATTTACCAAAGAAGGATATTTTTTTGCCCATTTCGGGCCTTTATATGGCATTGAATCTAACCGGGGAATCAAATATGCATCACGTAAAATTTCATCTACTCCGGGATTAATAATTAAAGAGGTTTGGCAATCAATAAATATGTTATTGTTTGCCGAATTATCTCTTCCGCCATTAAAATAAATAGCATTATTAACTCTATAAAAAATATTATTGTATATCAAGATTCCGCTCATACCATCATCTAAATAAACTGAGGATACAGGGTTGGAATCTAAATAGGAATATCTCGGAATTATATTAACAAATAAGTTGAATTTTATTTCAGAGTCCGCGCATTGTCCAGTCTCTACCCGAATAAATCGCACCTACATCTCTTGTTTCATAGCAGACATCGTGTATAAAGTTATATTCAATTATATGTTCATTGCCTTGCATTAAAATTGCATTAGCCGGTGCATTATAAATTTCATTCTTCTCTACAATATTTCCTACACCAAATAGATTAATGCCTGGCCTATAAGTTCTATTTAATAAAGAAAAATCATGTATTTTACAACAAGTTATCAAATTGTTTGCCGGTATTAAATCTTTTCTATCTCCTCCGTCTAACCAAATTCCACCATCAGCTAAATAGTATATATCGCAATTTTCCATGTAACAATTTCTAACACTTTTTTCCAGTATGCCATATCCCCCGGCATTTCTAATAATGCAATTCTTAAAACCGATATTATTTGCATTATTTATCGTAATACAATCTCCCTTAGTAACTTCAAATATAATCCCGTCAAACTCAACATTACTTATATTTTTCATTCTTATTAAAGATTGTATCTTTGGTATATAAACAATTTTTTCACTTATATCTGCAGGCGGCCAGAAGTATAATTCATATGAATTTCTATCTAGATACCACTCACCCGTAGTATCTAATTCAGATAAAATATTTTCCACATAGAATCTCTGTCCTATTTTGTATCCGGAATTATTAAATGGAGGTGCAAGGATTATTTTGTTTCTTGTTGTATCAAAAGAGCTAACTTTCTCATATCCATCCGACCAGTTCCAATACCAATATCCGTGGAGCCAAACATTTTTTTTATTAATCCATTTCTTAATTCTCTTATCATTAAAATTTATGCTAGTATATATAATTTTATTACTTCCACTTTTTAAGGTTGTATCTCTGAATTCGAAATTATTAAAAGTATAAAAACCACTATTAGGCCACCTTGCTAAAGTCATTGGTTGATTATCAAAATACAATTCAAACCAATTTCCCGATATAGCAACATCCCCTAAATCCTTAATACCAAAATCTTTAAGATTAACGCACATTACATTATTAGCAGCTTCAATACTTAATTGTTTCAATATGTTTTTATCTGCCACGTTTTTAAAATTTGAAAGTCGTATGCCCCCAGTTATATGCACTTCTTCATTGTCGAAATTTCTATATGTAATTTCTATGTTTTGGTTTCCACTATCCAAAGAATCGAAATCCAAAGTTTCATCAATATTGTATATCCCCTTTCTCAATTCAACATTTATAAGTAATTTATTTTTTTCCCCATTTTTATTGAACAATCGTATTTCATTCTTTGCCCGTTCTATTGACCTGAATGGACCATCTGTATTTTGTTTATTTGGGCTCGGTAATTTCCCACTCCATTTATCATTGCCATTTAATGAAACAAATAAATTCATAAATTCATTAGTGGTTTGTGAAAATGAATATTTTGTAATGAAACAAAGCATTATTATTAAAT
The DNA here is from genome assembly GCA_963849485.1 of candidate division FCPU426 bacterium. Classification (GTDB taxonomy): domain Bacteria; phylum Oederibacteriota; class Muellerivitia; order Muellerivitales; family Muellerivitaceae; genus CAVTWJ01. The sequence goes on from CAWKIF010000102.1 coordinate 64,674, forward strand.
AATTTATTCTAAACATTTAAAAACTAATCCGCCTTGATATTTTAAAATTGTTACAACTTTATATTAACATTAAAACCAATTTTATTTGTCTGAATCTATATTATGCTTTTACAAATTAATGAATAAGTCTTGATAAAATCATATAAACTACATAAGCTATAACAACTGCAGTGATAGTATATATTAGCACAATTTTCCCAGTTAACGCGGAAGAATTAAATGTTGATAAATAATCCCGCCAGCCGCACTGTCTGCACCTGTAAATTTTATAGAAGGTAAGATTATCAATAAGCTTTTCACTCCAGTTCCGCGGGTGAGACATACGCAGCGTGTTGCCTTCACCGCAGTGGGGGCAGGTTTGGAAGATGGGGTTTTTTAAAAAAAATATTTTTAGTTTGCATGGATACGAATTCCCTCTAAATTATTACGAATTTCCACGAATGATTAATAAAAAATACTAATTAAGCATAGTGGGTGAAAATAGATTAATACGAATGTTGACCAGGATTTATGGGATTTACATAATACGAATTTTCACGAATGAGGACGAATTCACACTAATAAGAATCGGTGACCGGGGAAAATAGAAAAATATGAATAAAAAAATCAAAGACCGGAGACCGGGTAAGAATAAAAATTTTAAATTATATAAATTTTAATAATCATTATCATTTGTGTGATTTGAACGAAATTAGAAACCAGACAATTTCCCCGTACTATTTTTTAACATGATATAACGCGAATTGGCGAATCGCAGTATAAATCATTTTGAAAGAGCGATTCGGCGAACCGCGGTACAAATTATTTCTTGGCTTTTAGGACCATTTCTAAAAATTCTGCGGCGCCTTCGTTATTGTTGTCTTTTGGCATTTCTATGTCCGACAGCAGCTTCAACTCGGGAAGGCTGTTGCTTAATGTAACTTTTAATGTTTTGGGCAGGAAAAGGCTGATGTCGTTGTACCAGTCGCCTATAACTGCTGTTTCAGACTGGCGTATACCAAGATAATTTAACAATAAATTTAATGCTTTGCCTTTATTAGAGCTGTTTTTTCTTATTTCAAGGTAATATATGCCGTTATAGGTGTGGGATTTAAAATATGAGATGTTCAGCCCGAATGTATGCGGAAAGCTCATTTTATCCCGGACATGTTTTACGTTATCCTTGTAATCGCTTGCTATCGTTATTTCCAGTGTCTGCTTTGTTAAGCCGTTATATTCCGGGACTTCCACATATTTTGCTCCGAATTTTTCCATCAGGTCCGGAATCACTGAGTTCCGCTCGGTATAATAAATGGAATCTGTGTTGCATAAGGCAATATTTAATAAGTGCCGGTCGGCATATTCCAGCGCGCGCTTTACATATCTTTGCGGAACAAATGATTTATAAAGCGGTGCTTCATCGCCATTAATTTTTATTAGGCAGCCGTCGAGCGATATGATAGGTATTTTTAAATCAAGCTGTTCAGCATAGTTGCTCAGTGCTGAATGAAGCCGCCCGGATGCGAATGTAAACAGTACGCCTTTATTTTTTAATTCTTTAATTAAGCATTCGGTTCTTTCGCTTATCCCGGCATCGTTCCTTAATAGTGTACCGTCAAGATCGGCGACTATTAGTTTTAATTTTTTTAATGTGTCTCTATTGAACATAATTTATTTAATCTGGATTAACACGAATTAGGACGAATTTTCACGAATAAGAAAGAACCTTTTTGATTTAAGTTATATAAATATAATCGCTTCAATCCACCCTACACCCCTCCCTAGAGGGGAATAATCATGAAGGAGTTATTTCTTTGAAATATCATGCTTTTTGTGCGGCTTTTTGGTGCCGTTGGTGCCTTCCGAACCGGAATAATAATAATAGTATTTGTAATACGAACCGTAACCAGCTTTGTAACTGAAATTATTTAATACTGTTCCGGCAAAGGATGAACTGCTGCGCTTAAGCATTTCTACTGATTTTTCCATAACTTCAAATTCAGTCATATCTGCAGAAACAACAAGTACCGTAGCATCTACTAAGGAAGAAAGTATTTCTGAGTCGGTAACTGCAATTACAGGGGCGGAGTCAAAAATAATAATATCAAATTCCTTCTTTAACCTTTCAATAAAGTCCTTCATATTTTTTGATGCAATTGTTTCCGAAGGATTGGGCGGTATAGTGCCCGATGTTATAAGGCTTAAATTATTCAGCCCCGTTGGCCGGATAATATCCTCAAATTTTACTTCATTGAAAAGATAATCTACAAGCCCCGGATGTTTGTTCAAATTAAATAATGAGTGTACCCGAGGCTTCCTTAGATCGAGATCAATTATCAGGGTTTTTTTGCCGAGCTGGGCAAACGTTCCCGCAAGGTTAACCGATATTAATGTTTTGCCCTCGCCGGGAGTAGATGAAGTAACAAGTATTGTTTTAAGAGGTTCCTGCCCTACCTTGGAGTACTGAACCCTTGTCCTGAGCGCTTTAAATGCCTCGCTCGGTATTGAGTCGGGTTTCTTGGCTACTATAAATTCATGGTCTTTAAGTCCATTAACTCCCATACCCTCAATGAAAGGTATCCATGCAAGAACATTTATATTCCTGTTCTGTACATCTTCAGGAGTTCTTAATAGTATTGGTAAAATAATTTTTAATGAAAATAAACCCGAATGACATACCGGCGCCCAGTATGAAACCAAGTAGAACAATAAGTACACGGTTGGGTTTTGATGGTGATTTTGGTACCCTGCCTTGATCAATTATTATGACATTACCGGGCTGTGAGAGCTCATTTATCTGAGCTTCCTGCTGTTTTTCCTCAAGCAATGAATACAATTTTTCATCCGCTTCCCTTTTTCTTTCAAGGCGGGCGTAGTCTATTGAGGTCTGGGGGAGCTTATTGAACTGCTTTTCATATTTATCAACAATGCCGTTTAATTCGTTAAGTTGTACAGTTGTAGTATCGCTTTTAATTTCAGCGTCAATTATCTTTTCCGTAAGGTCCTTGACTATATCAGGATTGCTTGAAAAAATTCCGCTTTTAATTTGTTCAAGTTTCGAGCTTAATTTGTCTTTCAGTTCGTTTATTTTTGTATCATAATCTTTTAATAAGGGCGAATTAGCGCCTTTTCCATTTTGATTTGCCATCGCCACATCTTTGTTCACTTCAATTTTTGCAAGTTCATCCTGCAGCGCCTGAAAATATGATTGCGTTGCCTGGCTTTCTAAGTATTCTGCAATCTTGGGACCTGCTGTTTTAGTTTGTCCTTTAATTGGCTGAGGGCCTTATTATTAGCTACGATATCTATTTTTAAGCCGTCCCGTTGCGCTTCCAGGTTTGCCATTTCCGTTATTAATGCCTGAGACTGTGCATCAAGGGATATAATTCCTTTTTCAGCCTGGTATTTGCTTAGGGCATCTTCAGATTCCGTTAAATCTTTCTGTTTTCCCTTTGACTGCTCTTCAAGAAAATCTTTGACGGTTGTTAATTGGTCCCTGTTTATTGATAAATTTTCTTTCAAATATTCTATGGCATCACCATTTGCAATTAAGGCAGCTTCGTATGCGGAAGGTGAACTGACATTTATATCTACAAGGTCAATCCCTTTTTTCTGTTCAATTGATACTTTACTGCTTAATAATTCAGCAAAGGCATCCGCATCGAGCAGTGTTTTATTACTTTTATCATTGAATAAGGAACGGTCATAAATAAGATAAAATTCACCCGGATCTTTTTTTGTATAAAAAGTATCAATTACTGCTTCTGCAACATTTAACCTGATTGCATAACTTTTCATTATTTCCATTTCAGTGGAGATAAAACGGTCGTCTGTAAATCCTTCAAGGCCTGTTGCCGTCATTAAGGGGGATTCAAGCACATTTCCAGAAGGCTTGGAAATTTTTATAGTTGTAGAAGATTCGTAAATGTTAATTGCAGAAACAGCATATATAACAGCAACGATTAAACTTACAGCAGTTATTAGAATTACAGGAAATAAATTATTTCTTATCAGCTTTATGTAATCTTTAATTGAATTATTTCCATGATCCTGCATAGCAATATTATTATTTTCCATTATTTCTTATTTATTCCTTATATAGTCGACAAAAAGAATAGCCAGGGATACTATTACCGAACTGACAGTTACTATCATTGTAAAATAATCCCTGAAGTAATATCGCGGCTCGCCAATAACGAGCAAGACGTCATTCGGCTGTAATGAAGGGGATTTAATCATATTATTAGATTTTAAATCCATCATTAAGTCTGCATATTTAATATTAATTATTGTCTGTGTAGAATCCGGATTCATCCTCATTAATCTTAAATTTTCAAGCCTTGCGGCATCCGTAGGCCCGCCTGAATATGAAAGCAAATCATTAACGGTACAATATGCGGGAATTAAATATTTCCCGGGAAATTTTACCCAACCCCAGACGGCTACTTTGATGTTAACAGCCTGCGGTCCAAAAATCATAAAACCCACCCTGTGCAGGCTGGCGTAAAGAATTTAAGTCGCCCCCAACTGCATTCCATTATTCTGGGCAAATGACTTTGAACTGAGTAAGGTAATAAAACATGTAATTATTAAAAAATATTTGGTTAGTTTCATCCTTTTCCTTTAGAGTCGAGTTTGATGGTCAATATTTAATGCAATTTCAGAAAAAAATATATCCCGCAAATCACATTAATTATTATCGTTGCAATTTTTTATTTATTTATAGTACTAATTTACAAATTAGATTAATACGAATTTACACGAATTAGGACGAATTTTCACGAATATCATTTGATTACGCCTGGGAGCGTTATGCCGAAAGGCGTAATATGTATTGTTTGAAAAACGGATTATCAAAAGAATAATAATTTCCATTTTTTTCTATAATATCACTATAACCATGCCACACGTATCTTTACGTTTGTAGAGACAGTCTGCCTGAAAAATTCTATCAATAATATAATTCATCCCATCCATGTCTTAATTCGCGAGAATTCGCTTTAATTCGTATGTCTTAGACACAGCTTCGCCACGTAAATCACATCTTTATATTTTCAAGTTCTAAAAAATCTAAAATAAATTCAATGCCTTAATAATTATTCAACGAAGGAAAGGACTTGTTCCAGGTGCGGCACTATCATTTCCCTTTCCCCGTATTTAATAACCAGCTTTATGTAAGGATTTTTATTATGATCAAAACGTGATAATTTCAGCGAATTTTCATTTATTGCCATAATTTCTATTATTTCATCTGCATGAAAACCCAGAAGATTCTTCTTAATTTTAATCAATACTACTCTTGCCTTAGGACTATTTTTATGTGAAAGCTTGTAGATTTTATCAAATGAAATCATTTTATATTTCTCCCCGGCATATTCCAGTTCCGAACCGGATCCGTCTGTACGGATTATACATTCAGGAAGTTTTAATACATTAATTATTTCTTTCAAATTCAGACAAAATTCCTGGTCTTGAATTTTGAAGATAAATAACCCTGAAAATGATTTGTTTTTAATAAAATTCACCGTTTCGCTGAATAATTATTAGATATGACCCGCAATTATAAACTCAATAATAGTACCAACATCATAAGTCGCCAAAAACAATACATTTTCGGTTTATTCATAAAAATTTCTATTTTTTTAGCTTAAAGATTCTTTACACGCGTAAAGAAGCTTTACATTTACTTAGTGAGGTTACATTGTCTGAACTATGATTCTTTTGATTCTTATGATTTTTATGAAGGACACAGCTAAATCGCCAATACGTGTCTTTATTCGCTTGAATTCGTATTTTAAAATAAAAACTTTTTTATTTAAATAAATCAGTAAAAACACGTAGATTTTTCTACGTGTTTTTACGTAGAACCATCTAAGTGTTTTTACGTAGACGTGGAACACAAATTGCCTGCCCTCTTGATAAGGAATCGGGACCACCGCCTCGGCGAGATAGACAGGTTGTTTCTACCAATAATCACAATATACTACGTGTAAGGACAGGTCGCGACCTGTCCCTACGGTTAATTTGTGTTCATCCGTCCTTCAGCCAAAGGCTCAAATTCGCTTAAATTCGTATGTTTTAGGCACAGCTTCGCCACGTAAACCACATATATGTACTAATAACTGCTATATTCAACAAAAATGAATAGGGATTATTCAACATGAAAAAGGCATTCCCATTTAAGCATATAAAAGAATGTCTTAAAAATAAGAGCGTTTAATAATTTAGTATTTTACGGCAGATGATGTTTCTTGTCCGCGCAAGAAATTATTCATCCAATTGTATGAGGTTGTCTAATAAGTAATTCTTCTTAGTGTTTCTTTGTGATCTTAGTGTCTTAGTGGTAAAATGTCTTTGTTTTTGATTAAATAATACATAGCCACTTAGAAATTCAGAATACCAGGGTTCAATAATAATTTTTTTAGACAATCTCAGAATATTTTTTATTTCTAATCCGGGGATTAACGCGATTGAACAAATCGCACTACAATAACTCAGTTTTGAGTAAGGTGTCTTAATAATTTATCCGTATGCTATACCGGCCTTTTTTCTTTATTTTTTCAATAAATGAAGTATTTTTCTGCTTCAAAATTTATTTTATTCCCGGCCTAAAATGGGTAATTATATTGAATATTTAAGTGAAAGTTGTCACAGGAAACAAAGATTTAACATTAGCGCACAATTGAATTTATCAATAGTTAAATGATTTATTTCAAGAGATTTAAATCCCCAAAATCAATAATAAAATAACTAATAAACTTTAAAATATATATAGTCCAAAAGGATTAATACTTTCCATTTGTGACCTGAATGCAATTGTCTGAACTATGATTCTTTTGATTCATATGATTATTATGATAAACACAGATAAATCATTAGTCCTAATCTGTGAAAATACCTGTCTTTATTTCGCGGGAATTCGTCCTTCAGCCAAAGGCTTGAACCTGAAGCTCATCAGCCTTTGGCTGAGATGAGCCTCAGGCTCAAATTCGTGAAAATTCGTACTATGGAAATTCGTCCTAATTCGTGAAAATTCGTACTATGTAAATTCATACTCCCAAAATTGTATATTTGTGCCATGAATATTATTGTTGATGAAAACATCTCTTATGCCCAGGAAGCATTTTCACAGTTCGGGAATGTTTCTGTTATCCACGGCAGGGAGATAAATAATAATTTATTAAAAAATGCAGATGCTTTAATCGTCCGCTCAATTACTAAGGTGGATGAAAATTTACTTAAAGGTACTCCCGTAAAGTTCGTGGGAACCGCTACTATAGGCACGGACCATATTGATCTTAAATACCTGGATTCAAAAGGTTTTTGCTTTTCCGGTGCAAAAGGATGCAATGCAGATGCAGATTACGGAATACGTCTTTACTTCCGTTACAAAATTATTAAATGGAAATAGTTCTGCTTTAAAAGGAAAATCAATAGGGATAGTCGGTACCGGTAATATAGGAAGCCGTATCGCCCGGATTGCCGGGACTATTGGTATGAAGGTATTTAAAAACGACCCGCCCCTGCAAAGAAAATCTGGTGCGGCTGATTTTGTTCCCCTTAATGAGATTTATAACTGCGATATTATTACGCTTCACGTCCCCCTGAATAAGGACGGGATAGATAAGACGGTTCATCTTTTTGACAGGGAAAATTTAAATAAATTAAATGACAATGCTATTCTGATCAATGCCTCCCGCGGACTTGTTGTTGATAATACTGCATTGGCTGAAGCTGTGGATAAAAAAAGTATACGTGTGGTTCTTGATGTGTGGGAAAATGAACCTGACATAAATACCGCCATGCTTGAAAGAGTTAAATTGGCTTCGCCACATATTGCAGGATATTCCCTGGAAGGAAAGGTAAACGGAACGGTTATTATTTATAAGGCTCTCTGCAAATTCCTTGGAGAGCAGCCGGTTTGGAAACCCTCTCTACCGGTAATTGAAACCCCCGTAATAAATTTAAATCATACGTGTAACTGCGTGGAAGAATTGAACGATGTCATAAGCAAAATTTACGACATTAAAAAAGACGATGCTAAAATGAGGGCTATAAGCGCCATGCCCAAAGCGCAGATACCTAAGTATTTTGATACATTAAGAAAAGAATATCCCTTAAGAAGGGAGTTCAAAATTTAAAATTAAATTGTCAATCCCCGACGAAGAATTAGTCAACATCCTGACAGCCCTAAGATTTGAATGCATCTTTTAACATCCCCTCTTTCGTGAAGCTCACCTCCCGTAGCACAGATTATCAAATCTGTGCGTGCAAAAATCCCGCTAGGGATGACATGTTTGTAGCCTCGGGTGTTAGCCCGGTCCGCCTTCCCCGTCTCTAGCGCCAACTTTATTGCTGACTTAACCTCCGAGGCTTTCCTGATCCTCGGAGGATTTTGCTTTATTGCCTTCAAATCCCGGAGGGATGAAATATTTGTAGCCCCGGTCATAACCCGAGGAAGACGTATCGCCCAAAAACCTTTTTCCTCTCCTTAATTAAGCCTGTCCCGATTCGATTGGGAGAGGGGTCGGCTTTAGCCGGGGGTGAGGTCGACGTAACCCATACACTTCTTCTATCCATTAAATTCCCCATCCCATAAATCCCATCCCTGTCTTAATTCGCGTGAATTCGTCCTTCAGCCAAAGGCTTGAACCTGAGGCTCATCAGCCTTTGGCTGAGATGAGCCTCAGGCTCAAATTCGTGTTAATCCAATTCGCGACAATATTATTATTCTTTCGTAATAAATATGATTTTTACCATGTAATTCGTTTCTTAATTAACCCCATTTCTTCTTTAACCACTATTTAATTACCAAAACCTCTATAACTGCAAATTTATAGATAATAATGACCTAAAAGAGCTATTCAGATAAGCCCCGAAGAGCTATTTCATATTCAACCGGTTGTGCGAAAATATAAGCGTAAACAAGATGCTTAAAAAAAATTCGAAACCAGAGTTTGAATATGAAAAGAAGCTTATTTTATCCGTTAAATGCACTTAATATACCTGCACAATTACTTATCAGCCGGACCTGGCTGTTAAATTTGACGCTTATAATCACCGTTATTTTTAGTGTTAATTTTGCATTGAAGGCCCAGGTTGTTACAAATTTTTCCGCTAATTTATCTGCCGGCCTGCAATTTGCGCGCCCAATTATAGAAGAAACAGGAAATCAGTTACCGGGTGCATGGACAGCGCAAAATCTTTTGTATGATTATGCCGCCCAAAGAATAACTGTAACGGTTCCGGGAATTTATACTTTCAAGACCGATACCACCTTTTTTAACGGCAGCGGATCCGTATGCTTTTTCTTTATGATAATAATTTTGACCCTGCTAACCCATTGGCGCATGGTATAGCAGCAAATGACGATATATTAGCCGGTGTATCTTCGCAATGCAAGCAATCATGTATTAACAGCGTGAAACTAACAGCAGGTACCTATATATTAGTTGTTACCGGTTGGAATGACAGAAGTCACCGGAAGTGTAAATTTTAGTTGTACCGGTCCGGGAATGGTTGGAGCGATACTGATACCTTCCTTATCATCAATAGAAGATACAACCTTAGGATATAAAGCCGGGAGCAACGCCAGTAATAACAATAACTTCATCGTTAAAGATAAATTGCAACGCTAATTTAACTGGTGCAATAGTTCAAATTACAGGTAATTACAGCAGTGGAAAAGATATTCTTAATTTTACAAATCAAAACGGCATTACGGGAACCTGGAACTCTTCAAAAGGAACTTTAGCGTTAAGCGGAGCTTCATCAGCAGCTAATTACCAGGCTGCTATCAGGAATATAACATATAAGGATACTGCACAAAATCCGTGTGTACTGCCGAGAACTATCAGCTTTATTGCGGCTGCCGGAAATAAAAACAGCAACATTTTAACAAGAACCATAACTTTAATTACACAAGTACACAACACTGAACCGGTTAATAATATAACATCACCCTTAAAAGGGTTTACCAAAATTTCAGGCATGAATACAACCACAGCAGTTGAAGAAAAGCCGGTTATTACTTCATTTAATCTTAATCAGAATTATCCAAATCCATTTAATCCTTCGACAACAATAAGCTATAGCGTGCCAAAATCGCAATTTGTTGAATTAAAGGTTTATAATTTACTTGGTCAGTTAGTAACTACACTTGTTAATAAGCAGCAAAATGCCGGCAATTACTCTGTAACTTTTAATGCGAATAAATTAGCAAGCGGTGTTTACGTCTATTCTTTAACGGCATCTTCTGAAGATGGAAGCAGCAGCTTCAATTCAGTCAAAAAAATGATTGTGATGAAATAATTTGTAAGGTTCACCTTGCTGGTGAGCCTCACATTTTGCATTTAATTTCCCATTCCTCTTTTCTAGTCCCGGATGGGACGTAATGTTTGTAGCCCCGGGTGTAAACCCGGGGTTACGTAATAACAAAATAATCTTTTCCCATACACTTCTTCTACCCATTAAACTCCCCATCCGTTAAAATCCCTGTCTTCATTCGCGTGAATTCGTATTATCCTAATATCGCGTAAATTCGTATTATCCTAATTCGTGTTAATTCGTATTATCTTAATTCGCGTGAATTCGTATTATCTTAATTCGCGTGAATTCGTATTATCCTAATTCGTGTTAATTCGTATTATGTGAATTCGTCCTTCAGCCAAAGGCTTGAACCTGAGGCTCAAATTCGTGTTAATCCATATTCGCTAATTAGTACCATTTGTATTTTTAAATTCTACATTTATAACCATCTGTACTTTACACGGCTTCCCGTTTTTTAACCCGGGAGTAAACTGCGTATAATACACCGTAATTTTCAGCCACTTCATCGCAGCCGGAACCTATACCCTGCACAACTTCATCCTTAGTTACCTCGCCGTATTCATCTACAAAGGCGCGGATTTTCACAATCCCGTGAATGCCTTTTTCTTTAGCAGAGCCGGGATAAACAAGATTATTCATGATTGTTTTTATCCCGCCTACAGGCGGGCATAACATCCGCCGTATCTGCATATTCGGGATTGCTTTCATTCTGATTTATCGCAGCCGCGGCATTGACGGCAATCGTTTTATTTTTCAAAGAATCTGTTTTGCCTGCAGCCGACATTCTGCGCCAGCCTGTTTGGAAGTAGTATCTTCCGCCGCGGCTTCTTCCCTGACGAGGACCCCGTTATCATAGTTCAAATCTTTTAAATATTTTCCGTTTTCATCAAACAATGATTCCGGGCCGTTCCGCTTTCCATCCTGAATTGTATAAACGTCTTTTACATTACCGTTATCATAATATTCCTTAACTACGCCTTCTACTTTTCCATCCGTATAGTTTAATTCCTGTTTTAATTTGCCGTTGGGATAATAAAATTTTGCAGGACCCTGCCTTACATTATTGGAAAAATTTATCTCCGACTGCCAGTGTATCGTTCGGATAAAAATCTTTAACCAACCCTTCCTGCCCAAAAACATTAAAGCTGTACCCAAACCCGAGTAATATAATTATATGTAATATTTTCATAACATTTTTATCTTTTTATTTCGTGAGGTTCACCTTGCAGGTGAGCCTCACATTTTGTATTTATATTTCTAAATCCCGTAGCACAGATTATCAAATCTGTGCGTGCAAAAATCCCGCTAGGGATGACATGTTTGTAGCCCCGGGTGTTAACAGAGCCTGTCCCGATTCCTTATCGGGAGGGTTAGGCAAATAAATCAAACCTCTTTTTCCCCTCTCCTTAATAAGGAGAGGGGCCAGGGGTGAGGTCGTTGTAACCCATACACTTCTTCTACCTATTAAATTCCCCAACCCATCATATCATCCGTAAAAATCCGTTTAATCCTGTGAATCCTGGTCAAATTCGTGTTCTACCCATAAAATCTATTCCTCTTATTCTCCGACTTCCTGCATTCTTCCGAACAGCCATAATTATTTTCTATTTTACATTTGTGGCAAGATACTAAAATCTTATCACAATCTAAATTATGGCAATTTATATAATACGCGGTTGGTTCGCCGCAGAAATAACAGTTGGAAATATACTTAAGCTCCGGATCATTATTAGGCTCTACTACGCGACGTTCATCAAATACAAATACGCCTCCCTGCCAGAATGTGTCCGGGTATTTCTTTGTGTATGATACTATTCCACCCTCAAGCTGGTAAACGTCCTTAAAGCCCTGTTCAACCAGATAAGCCGAGGCTTTTTCACATCTTATCCCCCCGGTACAGTAAGTAACAATTGTTTTGTCTTTATAATCTTTCAGCGTTTCCGCTGCCGCCGGCCATTGCCGGAAGTTCTGAATCTGTGGAGTAAGGGCATTCCTGAATTTGCCGATATTGCTTTCATAACTATTGCGCGCATCGACTATGATGAAGTCCTTCCCGGTTTTATAAAATTCAAACAGCCCTTCCGGTGAAAAGCCGCTTCCCGCCTCTGCCCGGTGAGGTAGTTTTCAAATCCGAATTAACAATTTCTTCCTTTAACCTTACGTACATTGCATTAAACGCATGCTGCTGCTCTTCGTCTTCTTTAAAAACAATATCCTTAAACCCGGGATAATTTTTGATGACGGCTTTATACTTTTCAATATTATCCGTTCTGCCCGATACCGTACCGTTTATTCCTTCCCCGGCAATGAATACTCTTCCTTTAATATCATTTTGAGCGCACCATTTAAGATGCTCATCAACAAACAGCTCCGGGTTTTCCACATGCACATATTTATAAAAAAGCAAAACCTTGTAATTCATCTTTCCTGTTCACATTTTATATTGAACTTAAATTTACCAAACTGTCTTTGTTATATAAATATGTACGATTACCGGTCTGACCTGCGTCTCATCCCCTAACACAGATTATCAATCTGTGTGTCATATCTTCTTTCCGTATCACAGATTATCAATCTGTGCGTCATCTTTTTTTTCCGTATCACAGATTATCAAATCTGTGCGTCATATCTTCTTTCCGTATCACAGATTATCAATCTGTGCGTCATGCTTTCTTTCCGTATCACAGATTATCAAATCTGTGCGTCATGCTTTCTTTCCGTATCACAGATTATCAAATCTGTGCGTCATATCTTCTTTCCGTATCACAGATTATCAATCTGTGCGTCATCTTTTCTTTCCGTATCACAGATTATCAATCTGTGCGTCATCTTTTCTTTCCGTATCACAGATTATCAATCTGTGCGTCATCTTTTCTTTCCGTATCACAGATTATCAATCTGTGCGTCATATCTTCTTTCCGTATCACAGATTATCAAATCTGTGCGTCATCTTTTCTTTCCGTATCACAGATTATCAAATCTGTGCGTCATATTTTCTTTCCGTACCACAGATTATCAAATCTGTGCGTCATGCTTTCTTTCCGTATCACAGATTATCAATCTGTGCGTCATATCTTCTTTCCGTATCACAGATTATCAAATCTGTGCGTCATCTTTTTCTTTCCGTATCACAGATTATCAAATCTGTGCGTCATATCTTCTTTCCGTATCACAGATTATCAAATCTGTGCGTCATCTTTTCTTTCCGTATCACAGATTATCAATCTGTGCGTCATCTTTTTCTTTCCGTATCACAGATTATCAATCTGTGCGTCATATTTTTCTTTCCGTATCACAGATTATCAATCTGTGCGTCATCTTTTCTTTCCGTATCACAGATTATCAAATCTGTGCGTCATATCTTCTTTCCGTATCACAGATTATCAATCTGTGCGTCATCTTTTCTTTCCGTATCACAGATTATCAATCTGTGCGTCATACTTTTCTTTCCGTATCACAGATTATCAATCTGTGCGTCCCAAATCCCGGAGGGATGACATGTTTGTAGCCCCGGGTGTTAACAGAGCCTGTCCCGATTCATTATCGGGAGGGTAATGCAACAACAAAAAAACCCTCTTCCCCTCTCCTTGATAAAGCCTTTCCCAATTCGATCGGGAGAGGGGGCCAGGGTGAGGTCGTTGCAACCCATACACTGCTTCCACCTATTAAATTCCCCAACCCTGGAACTTTAATCCATTAAAAAACTTTTCTATTGCTTTTAATTTATCACTAATGTATATTTCTGATATATACATTAAAACATTATGGACGCAATAGATTTACCGAAACCGGTCAGATTTGAATGGGACGCCGGAAATATAAATAAAAACAAGATTAAACATAATGTAGACTTTCTTGAAGCCCAACAAGTATTTTTAAATGCTTCCTTGTGGGCAGTACCTGATGAAAAACATTCAAGTGAAAAAGAAAAAAGGTATAATGCTTTAGGCCATACGGATAACGGTAAGGAATTATTTATTTCATTTACCATTAGAAATGAGGCAGTCAGAGTAATCTCTGCAAGGGTTATGAATAAGAATGAAAGGTTGTTTTATGAAGAAGTTAAAAGAAATTCCCGATTTTAAAAGTGGATGAAGAGCGCGAATTTTGGTCAACGCATAGCAGCATGGAGTACGTTGATTGGTCAAAAGGCAGCCTTGTAAGTTTTCCTGATCTTAAACCCACAACCAAAGCGATATCTATAAGGCTTCCTGAAATTACAATATCTAAATTAAAGACCAAAGCAAATAAAATGGATGTACCTTATCAGTCTTTAATTAAAATATATATTGAAGAAGGTATTAACGGAAGTAAATATAAACCGCTTTCTAAAAGAAAAATTAAAGTTTAACCCATTATTTCGTGAGGTTTACCTTGCAGGTGAGCCTCACATTTTGCATTTAAATTTCCCAAATCCCGTAGCACAGATTAGCAAATCTGTGCGTCCCAAATCCCCGGAGGGATGACATGTTTGTAGCCCCGGGTGTTAACAAAGCCTGTCCCGATTCATTA